>NZ_JYIY01000075.1 GCF_000956535.1 Microbacterium ginsengisoli
CCGCAGATGAGGCCGAGCTCGCCGTCGCCGCGGCGGTCGTCGCCGCGGTGGCCGCGCAGACGGCGTCCGACGTGGCCGCGCGGGAGGCGTCCGAGCGCTGCGCCGACGCGCTCGGCGGTTCCCCGTTCGCCGACGCCGACGCCGTGCGTGCGGCGGTCCGCGACGCGGTCCAGCGCGACCGCCTCGATGCGCGGGTGCGGGGGCACGAGGCATCCGTCGCCACCGTCACCGCGCGTCGGGCGGAACTCGAGGCGCTCGGGCTCCCCGAGGAGCCGGTCGACGTCGCGGCCGCGCAGGAGGCACTGCGGGTCGCGCGCGATGCCGTGCGGTCCGCGACCGACGCCCTCTCCCGGCACGATCAGGCCGCTGCCGCCCTCAGTGACCTGCGCGACCGGGCCGCCGCCGTCGACGAGGGCCGCGCCGAGCTCGAGCGGACGCATCAGATTGTCGCCCGCCTCGCCGACACCCTCGCGGGTCGTGCCCCGAACGACTACCGCATGCCGCTCGAGACCTACGTACTCGCCGCCGAGCTCGAGGAGATCGTGACTGCCGCCAACGTGCGGCTCGACGAGATGTCGAGCGGGCGGTACCGCCTGCAGCACACCGATGCGCGTGCCTCACGCGGGGCGCAGAGCGGTCTCGGGCTCGAGATCGTCGACGCGTTCACCGCGGTCGCGCGCCCCGCGCACTCGCTGTCCGGCGGGGAGACCTTTCTGGCCTCGCTCGCCCTCGCGCTCGGGCTCGCCGAGGTCGTGACGGCGCGGGCCGGCGGCATCCGTCTCGACACGCTCTTCATCGACGAAGGATTCGGCTCGCTCGATGCCGAGACCCTCGACCTCGCGATGCGCACCCTCGACGAGCTGCGCAGCGGCGGACGCACGGTCGGCGTCATCAGCCACGTCGAGGCGATGAAGGAGCAGATCCCCGCCCAGCTCGTCGTCGAGGCGACCGGCCGGGGGCCCAGCATCATCCGGCAGTCGGACTGATCAGCCGGCGGGGCCGGGTGAGTGCCGGCTCCGCAGGGCACCGCTCAGCCCGACGCGGGCGCGCGGCGCCCCGGCCATGCGGCTGTGCCGACCCACGGCGCTCGCGCAGCCCGATGCCGCCCATGCGGCTGTGCAGGCCTGCCGCCGATCGCGCGGAAACAGGCGAACGCGCGAGAACAGGCGACATCCTCGCGATTGGTCCTGCGTCCGCGTGTGTTCCTGTTTTCCGTACCTGCCCGGCACGGCCCGGTGCCGGTGCCCGCCGTGCGCTCCCGCCCGCGCGGAAACAGGCGAACGCGCGAGGACAGGCGACATCCTCGCGATTCGTCCTGCGTCCGCCAGGTCTCCTGCGCTCGGCACCTGCTTGGCACGACCCCGCGGCGGTGCCCGGCGCGACCCCGCACCGGAGCCCCGACCCCGCAGCCCGCTTCGCGCGACCCCGTGGCGGTACGCGGCCCGCGCAAGCCTCGGCACACGGCCCGGCGGGGCCCGCCCTCAGGCCCCGTAGAGCCCGGCGAGGTGGGTGTAGAGCTGGGCGCTGCAGTGGGCGACGGTCTCGTCCCACAGCTGGGTGGCGCCGTCCTGCGCGCTGTCGGAGATCGCCTTGAACACGCGGATCGGCACCGCGTACTCGTGCGCGACCCAGATGTAGGCGAACGTCTCCATGTCGACCAGCTGCGCGCCGAGCTCGCGGATCGCGACCACGGCGTCGGCGTCGTCGATGAACCGGTCGCCGGTGGCGATGACGACACCCGGATGCCCCGTCTCGACGGTCGACGGAAGCGAGACGTGCTGCCCCACGATGCCGTCGAGGTCGGTCACGTCGTGCTGCAGCGCGGCGGAGATCTCGTGCACACCGGCGGCGAGGCCGGCGTCGAGCTGCCCCGCGGTGCCGACGACGACGATCTCGTCGACCTCGCCGCGCTCGAGGGCCCGGGTCAACTCGACCGCGGCCTTGAGCTTGCCGGGTCCGGTGACCAGGCGCGAGAAGCCGGGCAGCTCCAGCGGGAACCCGACGAGCTCGGAGTTCAGGGCGGCGACCAGCAGGCGCATGTCAGTTGTCTCCCGGGGCGGTGGTGTCGAGGGCGGCATCGAGTTCGGCGATCCAGGCGCGGGCGTTGCCGTCGCTCGGCGCCCGCCAGTCGCCGCGCGGCGACAGTGATCCGGCGGGCGACACCTTCGGGCCGTTGGGGATGGCCGTGCGCTTGAACTGCGCGAACCCGAAGTAGCGCGACAGGAACACGCGCAGCCACCGGACGATCTCGGCCCGGTCGTAGCTCGGCCGCTCGCCCTCGGGGAACCCGGCGGGCCAGGAGCCGGCTGCGGCATCCGCCCAGGCGCGCTCGGCGAGGAACGCGATCTTCGAGGGCCGCAGCCCGTGGCGCAGCACGTGGAACAGGGCGAAGTCGTGCAGGGCGTACGGCCCGATGGTGTCCTCGGTGGACTGCACGTTGCCGTCGGCATCGGCCGGCACGAGCTCGGGGCTGATCTCGGTGTCGAGCACCGACTGCAGCACAGCGGCGGTCGCGGCATCCACCCCTTCGCCCTCGGCGATGACCCAGCGGATGAGGTGCTGGATGAGCGTCTTCGGCACGCCGGCGTTGACGGCGTAGTGGCTCATCTGGTCGCCGACGCCGTACGTCGCCCAGCCGAGGCCGAGCTCGGACAGGTCGGAGGTGCCGATGACGATGCCGCCGTGACGGTTCGCGAGGCGGAAGAGCACGTCGGTGCGGGCGCCCGCCTGCACGTTCTCGAACGTCACGTCGTAGACGGGCTCGCCGCTCGCGTAGGGGTGCCCGATCGCGCCGAGGAGGTCGTGGGCGACCGGGGTGATGTCGATCGTCTCGACCGTCGCACCGATCGCCTTGGCGAGCGCGACGGCGTTCGAGCGGGTGTGGTCGCTGGTCGCGAACCCCGGCAGCGTGTAGGCGAGGATGTCGCTGCGCGGCCGCCCGGCGCGGTCCATGGCCCGTGCGACGACGAGCAGTGCATGCGTCGAGTCGAGGCCGCCGGAGACACCGATCACCGGCTTCGGGTGGCCGATGGCGGCGAGGCGCTGCTCGAGACCGGCGACCTGGATGTGGAAGGCCTCGTAGCAGTCCTGCGCGAGACGGGCCGGATCCGCGGGCACGAACGGGAACCGCGCGACATCCCGTCGCAGGCCCACATCGCTCAGGGGCGGGTCGAGCCGCCACGGCACGACCACCGGGGCGCCGGGCACGAGTGCGGCGCGGTTGTCGTCGAACGTTCCCTGTCGCTGGCGGTCCTGGCGGATGCGGTCGAGGTCGACGTCGACGATGCTCGCGCGCGCCCCCTCGGGGAAGCGCTCGGTGCGCGCCAGCACGGTGCCGAGCTCGGCGATGAGGGTCTGCCCGTCCCACGCGACGTCGTTGGTCGATTCGCCCATGCCGGCGGCGGCATATGCGTACGCCGCCAGGCCGCGGAGCGACTGCGAGCGCACGAGCAGCTCGCGGTCGTCGGCGCGCGCGATGGTGATGGGGCTGCCCGACAGGTTCAGCAGCACGGTCGCGCCCTGCAGGGCGGCCGTCGACGACGGGGGCACGGGCACCCACAGGTCCTCGCAGATCTCGGCGTGCACGACGAGGCCGGGCACATCGGATGCCGCGAAGTGCAGCTGCGTGCCGAACGGCACCGTTCCGAGCGGCCCGAGGTCGGCGACATCCGTGTCGGCGTCGGCTCCGGAGGCGTACCAGCGCCGCTCGTAGAACTCCCGGTAGGTCGGCAGCGAGGTCTTCGGCACGACGCCGAGCACACGCCCGCGGTGGATGGCGACCGCGCAGTTGTAGAGGCGGCTGCCGATCCGCAGCGGCGCGCCGACGAACAGCAGCGGCAGCAGATCGGCGGATGCCGCGGCCACCGCGTCGATCGCATCGATCACGGCGTCGAGCAGCGGGTCCTGCAGCACGAGGTCGTCGATCGCGTATCCGCTGAGACCGAGCTCGGGGAAGACGGCGACGGCGACGGCGTCGTCGTGCAGCCGACGGGCCTCCGCGATCGTCGCCGCGGCGTTGCGCGCGGGGTCGGCGATCGCGAGCGGAAGGGTCACCGCGGCGACACGGGCGAACCCGTGGCGATAGGCGCTCGCGAACGGCAGGGCGGTGGTCACGCGTCCAGTCTGGCACTGCGGGCCGTCGGCCCGCGCGCCGGCGACGGGGCACGGCGGCCACGGCGGCGCAGCGGCGGTGTCGGCGGCGGCCGTTAGGGTCGAGCGGGAGAGGACGTCCCATGCGCTACATCGAGGCCGCAGGCCCACAGCCCGCCCGCATCGTGTGGAGCGCGAGCGACCTCAAGGCCGCCGCCGAGTGCGAATTCGCCTGGCTGCGCGCCATCGACGCGAAGCTCGGCCGCGTGCCCGCGGTCGACGAGCCCGACGACCCCACCCTCGAGCGCGCCGGCCGCCTCGGCACGCAGCACGAGCTGCGCGTGCTCGAGCGCTACCGCGAGACGCATCCGGGAACCGTCGTCGAGATCCCCGAGACGCGCTCGGCCGATGCGACGGCGATGGATGCCGCGGTCACCGCGACCGTGCGGGCGCTCGGCGACCCGGCGGCATCCGTCGTCTACCAGGCCGCGTTCGCGACCGGCGAGTTCGTCGGGTTCGCCGACTTCCTGCTGCGCGGCGACGACGGGCGCTGGATCGTGCAGGACACCAAGCTCGCCCGCCACGCCCGTGTCACCGCGCTCATGCAGCTCGCCGCCTACGTCGACCAGCTCGACCGGCTGGGCATCGCCCGCGCCGACGAGGTCGAGCTGCTGCTCGGCGACGGCACGACGAGTGTGCACCGGGTCGCCGACCTGATGCCCGTGTTCACGCTGCGGCGGGAGCGCCTGCGCGCCCTGATCGCCGACCGTGACCTCGCCGCCGGGGCGTCCGGCACGCCGATCGCCTGGGGAGACGACCGCGGCGCCCTGCACGTCGTGGCGTGCGGCCGGTGCGCGACGTGCGACCTCGAGGTGGTCGGCCAACGCGACCTGCTGCTCGTCGCCGGCATGCGCCCGGTGCAGCGCGAGCGGATGCGCGCCGGGGGTGTCGACACGATCGACGCGCTGGCCGCGGCATCCGCCCCGCCCGAGGGGCTCGGCGCCGAGGTGTGGGAATCGCTGCGCACGCAGGCGCGGCTGCAGCTGGCGAGCGAGCAGCAGCAGACGGATGGCGCGTCCCGCCCGCCCGCGCCCGCCTACGAGGTGGTGTCGGCGGCCGCGCTCGGTGCGCTGCCGCGGCCCGATCACGGCGACCTGTTCTTCGACTTCGAGGGCGACCCGCTCTACACCGAGCACGCCGGCGGTGCGAACGTGTGGGGCATCGACTACCTGTTCGGGTGGGTCGACACCCGCGAGCAGTACAGCGCCCTGTGGGCGCACACCTTCGCCGACGAGAAGCGCGCGCTCGAGCAGTTCGTCGATCTGATCGAGCTGCGCCGGCGCACCCATTCGGGCCTGCACATCTACCACTACGCGCCGTACGAGCCGACGCATCTGCTGCAGATGGCCGCGCGGCACGGCACCCGCGAGGCCGAGGTTGATCGGCTGCTGCGCGAGGGTGTGTTCGTCGATCTCTACCCGATCGTGCGGCGGGCGCTGCGGGTGGGGTCCCGCTCCTACTCGATCAAGAAGCTCGAGCCGCTCTACATGGGCGACGACCTGCGCACGAGCGACGTGCAGCGCGGCGACGACTCGATCGTGCGCTACGTCGAGGCGCGGGCGGCCGCAGACGACGGCGACGACGCGGCCGCGGCGGCGATCCTCGACGACCTGGCCGAGTACAACCGCGACGACTGCGTCTCCACTCTGCGGCTGCGCGACTGGCTGGTCGCCCGCGCGCGCGACGCCGGGCTCTATCCCGCCCGCGATGTCACCCCCGAGGAGACGCCCTACGAGCCGTCGCCGACATCGGTCGCCCTCAGCCGACGGGCGACGGATGCCGCGGCCCTCACGTCGCCCGACGACCCCGACGTGCGTGCGCTGGCGCTCGCCGCGGCCGCCATCGACTACTACCCGCGCGAGGCGAAGACGTTCTGGGCGGGTCACTTCCTGCGGCTGCGCGAGCCGGTGTCGCTCTGGGAGCAGACCCGTGACGTGGTGGTCGTCGACGCGGCCCGCAGTCGGGTCGTGACCGACTGGCACCGCGGCGACGGGCAGCGGGTCGACCGCCGCATCATCGAGCTGCACGGCGACGTCGCGCCCGGCACCCGGCTGAGCGAGGGCTCCGATCCGTTCGCGCTCTACCCCATGCCTGCGCCCTACCCGATCGCCCAGCCGTCGCCGCGGTGGATCCACGCCGGCCGCACCGTTCAGGTGCTCGAGGTGCTCGACGACGGCGCGGTGATCGCCGAGTTCGCCGTCGACGGCGAGACGTGGGACACGCTGCCGATCGCGCTGACTCCGCCGCGGCCCCCGCAGGCCGCCGGGCAGCAGACCGCGATCGACGCATGGGCCGAGGGGCTGCTCGACGCCGCCCCCGGGTTCCCCGACGACCCCGCGACCGATCTGCTGCGCCGCCGTCCGCCGCGTCTGCGCGGGCGTCAGCTCACCTCGAGCCCGCACGGGCGCGCGGCGGGCGAGCTGGCGGCGACGATCGCGGCATCCGTCGCCGACCTCGACCGCAGCTACCTGGCCGTGCAGGGTCCTCCGGGCACCGGCAAGACCTACATCGGTGCCCGGGTGATCGCGAGCCTCGTGCGCGACCGCGGGTTCCGGGTCGGTGTGGTCGCGCAGTCCCATGCCGTCGTCGAGCACATGCTCGAAGGGGTCATCGCCGCCGGGGTGCCCGCCGTGCAGGTGGCGAAGGCGCCGAAGGATCCGGCATCGACCGGTCACGCGTTCACGGCGATCCGCAAGAACGGGATGGCCGGGTTCATCGCCGACCAGTCGGGCGGGTTCGTCGTCGGCGGCACCGCCTGGGACTTCGCGAACACCAACCGCGTTGCGCGCGGCGGGCTCGACCTGCTCGTGATCGACGAGGCGGGGCAGTTCTCCCTCGCCTCGACCATCGCCGTCTCGCTCGCCGCCCCGCGTCTGCTGCTGCTCGGCGACCCGCAGCAGCTGCCGCAGGTCAGTCAGGGAACGCATCCCGAGCCGGTCGACACGTCCGCGCTCGGGTGGGTGATGGCGGATGCCGCGGTGCTCCCGCCGACCCACGGCTACTTCCTCTCGCGCACCTGGCGCATGCATCCGCGTGTCGCCGCCCCGGTCTCGACCCTGTCCTACGACGGTGCGCTCGCCTCCGCCCCCGACGCCGGGCTCCGCTCGCTCGCCGGCATCGAGCCGGGCCTGCATCCGCTGCCCCTCGCCCACGAGGGTAACGCCGTGCAGTCGCCCGAAGAGGCCGCCGAGGTCGTGCGACTCGCCCGCGACCTGGTGGGTCGCACGTACACCGACCCGGGCGATCCCGACGCCGCGGGCGGACGGGCGCTCGCGGCATCCGATCTGATCGTGGTCACCCCGTACAACGCGCAGCAGGTGCTCGTCGAGGAGGCGCTCGCCGGCGCCGGTCTCGCCGACGTGCGGGTGGGCACGGTGGACCGCTTTCAGGGGCAGGAGGCGGCGGTCGCGATCGTGAGCCTCGCCGCGTCGTCCGGGCGGGCGGCGCCGCGCGGACTCGAGTTCCTGCTGCTGCAGAACCGGCTCAACGTCGCGGTCTCGCGGGCGAAGGTCGCAGCCTACGTGATCTATTCGCCCGCTCTGCTCGACGACCTGCCGTACACCCCGGCCGGCGTCGCGCGCCTGAGCGCGTTCGCTCGGCTCGTCGGCGTCGCCTGACCCCAGGCCCGCGGCGCGCTCGACGACGCCGGCCGCGTCGCGGCACCCCTCGCGCACGCCCACGGGCAGGTGCCGCGACGCCGAGCGACGTGCCGCCGTGAGGATCTCGTCAGGATGCCCCGAACAGGTCATGTCGGTCGGCTACCATCGAGCGGCTTCGCCGCGCTCCACCCGCTGTCCCGAGTCGGAGCGGCGCGACCGCCCCGAGAGAGGAGCCCGCCCATGCCCTTGGTCGACAACGCCATCTACGTCGACGGTCGCCGCGCCGAGACACCCGGCACGCTCGATGAGACCTACCGGCTGCACGACGATCGCGGAGGGCTCGCCTGGATCGGGCTCTACCGTCCGAGCGCCGAAGAGGTCGCCTCGGTCGCCGCCGAGTTCGACCTGCACCCGCTCGCCGTTGAGGACGCACTCACCGGGCACCAGCGCTCGAAGATCGAACGCTACGGCGACGTCCTGTTCGTCGTGCTGCGACCCGCCCGTTACGACGACGAGCGCGAGGAGGTCGAGCTCGGCGAAGTGCACGTGTTCGTCGGCCCCGACTTCGTCATCACGATCCGTCACGCGGAATCCCCGAACCTCGCGGCGGTGCGCTCGCGACTCGAGCACCAGCCCGACCTGCTCGCGCTGGGTCCGGAGGCGATCCTCTACGCGATCCTCGACCGGGTGGTCGACGAGTACGAGCCCGTCGTCGCCGGAATCGAGAACGATCTCGACGAGATCGAGGATCAGCTCTTCGGTGACAGCGACGACGACGCCCTGTCGCGACGTATCTACGAGCTGTACGGCGAGGTGCTCAGCATCGGTCGGGCCGTGCACCCCCTCGCGGCCATGATCGACAAGCTCCAGCGCGGTTTCGAGAAGTACGACGTCGACCTCGAGCTGCGCCGCAGCCTGCGCGACGTGCTCGACCACGTCGAGAAGATCGACGCCCAGGTCGACGGCTACCGTACGCTGCTCGACAAGGCGCTCACGGTGCACTCCGCGCTCGTCGCGCGGCGACAGACCGAGGCGAACCTGGCTCAGAACGACGAGATCAAGAAGATCTCATCCTGGGCGGCGATCATCTTCGCGCCGACACTCATCGGAACGATCTACGGCATGAACTTCGAGGACATGCCCGAGCTGCACTGGCAGTACGGCTACCCGCTGGCGATCGGCGTGATGCTCGCGTTCCCCACGACGCTCTACTTCATCTTCAAGCGCAAGCACTGGCTGTGAGCGCGGTCCGTCGACGCATCGCGGGGCGACGGAGGCCGCGCGTGCCGGGCCCACACATGGGGGTCGCCGCCGGCCCGAGCGACCGCGGTCAGACGGTGCCGTAGAGGCGGTCGCCCGCGTCTCCGAGCCCGGGCACGATGTAGCCGTGCTCGTTGAGCCGCTCATCGAGCGCGCCCAGCACCAGGGTCACGTCGCGTCCCGCGACCTGCTTCTCGATCGCCGCGACGCCTTCCGGGGCGCCGAGCAGGCAGATCGCCGTGACATCCTGCGCGCCCCGCGTGAAGAGGAACTCGATCGCGGCACCCAGTGACCCGCCGGTGGCGAGCATCGGGTCGAGCACGAAGCACTGACGGTCGCTCAGATCGTCGGGGAGGCGCTCGGCGTACGTCGACGGCTCCAGCGTCTCCTCGTTGCGCACCATTCCGAGGAATCCCACCTCGGCGGTCGGCAGCAGCGTCACCATGCCCTCGAGCATGCCGAGACCGGCGCGCAGGATCGGCACCACGAGCGGGCGCGGGTCGCTGATCGCGACGCCGGTCGTGGTGGTCACGGGCGTGGAGATCTCGATGTCCTTCACCCGCACGTTGCGGGTCGCCTCGTAGGCGAGCAGCGTCACGAGCTCGGAGGTGAGCTGGCGGAAGATCGGCGACGGCGTGCGCTGGTCGCGCAGAACCGTGAGCTTGTGGGTGACGAGCGGGTGGTCGGCGACGTGCAAGCGCATGATCACAGGCTAGAGCACCGCCTACGCTGTCACCGTGACGACCCCCGCCGACCTCGCCGCCATGCGCCGGGCGCTTGCGCTCGCCGAGGTGGCGGGCACGGAGGGCGATGTTCCCGTGGGTGCGGTCGTGGTGGATGCCGCGGGCACCCCGATCGGCGAAGGGCGCAATCTGCGCGAGGCGACGGGGGATCCCACGGCGCACGCCGAGGTCGTCGCCCTGCGGCAGGCCGCGGCATCCATCGGGTCGTGGAATCTCGAGGGGTGCACGCTCGTCGTCACCCTGGAGCCCTGCCTGATGTGCGCGGGGGCGCTGCTGCAAGCGCGTGTGTCGCGGGTCGTGTTCGGCGCGTGGGACGACAAGGCGGGTGCAGCGGGGTCGATGTACGACGTGGTGCGCGACCGCCGTCTGCCCTACCGCGCAGAGGTCGTGGGCGGGGTGCTCGCCGCCGAGGCGCAGGCGCAGCTTCGGAACTTCTTCGAGGCGCGCCGACCCGACGCCCTCTGACACGGCGTGTCGGGAAAGGGTTCCGACGTTGCGCGGCGGGCGGGCCGGCGGCGGGCGCGCCGCCCGGACGCCGGGCCGCAGCGCCCGCCGCCGCGACGAGAGCCTCAGCGGGGCAGGCGGGGGAGCACCGTCGAGCCGAGGTACTCGACCTGCTCGATGTCGCGCAGGTCCATGAGCTGGAAATACACGCGCGTGGCGCCGAGGGCCTGCAGGCGCTCGACCTTCGCCACGATCTCATCCGGCCCACCGACGATGTTGGTGTCGCCGCGCACGCTGTCGAGGTCGCGGCCGATGGCCGCCGCACGGCGCTCGAGCTGCGCCTCGGTGGGGGCGGCGAGTGTCGGGAGTGCCACCGACAGCTTGAGCGTGCTCGGGTCGCGGCCGATCTCGGCGCACGCGGCGCGCACGCCCGCGAACTTCTCGGCGATGACCTGTTCGGGCTGGAACCCGATGTTGAACTCGGTCGCGAACCGCGCCGCGATCGCGGGGGTACGCTGAGGTCCGCCGCCGCCGACGATCACCGGCACTCGGCCTTGCACGGGCTTCGGCAGGGCGGGTGCGTTCTCGAGGCGGTAGTGGGCGCCGTCGAACGAGAACGATTCGGATGCCTCCCACAGCCCAGTGATCACGGCGAGCTGCTCCTCGAGCAGGTCGAAGCGGCGGGGCGGGAACGGGATGCCGTAGGCGGTGTGCTCGGCCTCGAACCAGCCCGTGCCGAGCCCGAGCTCGACCCGGCCGCCGCTCATCGCGTCGACCTGCGCGACCTGCATGGCGAGGATCGCGGGAACCCGGTAGGTCACCGAGGAGACCAGGGTGCCGAGCCGGATGCGCGAGGTCTCGCGGGCGAGGCCGGCGAGGGTCGTCCACGCGTCGGTCGGACCGGGCAGCGGGTCGCCCTCGCCCATGCGCAGGTAGTGGTCCGAGCGGAAGAACCCGTCGAACCCGAGCCGCTCACCGGCCTGGGCGAATTCGAGCTGGTCGGCGTACGACGCCCCCTGCTGGGGCTCGGTGAACAGGCAGTACTCCATGTCCCCAGTCTGCCGCTCCGGCCCGCGGTGGGCGAGAGCGGTCAGTCGGACGAGGCGACGATGACCTCGGCGGTCGGCGGTGGCGGGGTGATCTGCCGTCGAGCGGATGCCTCGGGCTCGCCGTGCGCCCGGTAGAGGTCGGGCTCGAGGTAGATGACCCGCGCGATCGGCACGGCGGCGCGGATGCGCGCCTCGATCGCGTCGATGTCGCTGGCGACGCGGGCGAGCGGCAGGTCAGCGGCGAAGCCGAGTTTCGCCGCAACCAGCAGCTCGTCGGGTCCGAGATAGAGGGTCTTGATGTGGATGAGGTGCGAGATCTCGCCGCCGCCGGTGATCGCCGCTTCGATCGCCCGCTGGTCGGCGGGGCGCGCGCCCTCGCCGACGAGCAGGCTCTTCGTCTCGATGCCGAGCACGATCGCGACCGCGATCAGCAGCAGGCCGATCAACAGGGTGCCGAGGGCGTCGAACACCGGGTTGCCGGTGAGTCCCGACAGCCCGACGCCGAACAGGGCGAACACGAGACCGGTGAGGGCCGCGACATCCTCGAGCAGCACGACGGGCAGCTCGGGCGCCTTCGCGTGCCGGATGAACCCGAACCACGATTCCCCGGCGGCGCGGTGGTGGTTCGACTCGCGGATGGCGGTGCGCAGCGAGAAGGACTCCAGACCGATGGCGAGCAGCAGCACGACGAGCGGCAGCCACAGGTTCTCGAGCTCGTGCGGATGCTGCAACTTGTCGATGCCCTCGATGACCGAGAACACCCCGCCGATCGAGAACAGGATGATCGCGACGACGAACGCGTAGACGTACCGTTCACGGCCGTAGCCGAACGGATGCTCAGCGTCGGCGCGGCGCCGGGCCTGGCGGCCGCCGAAGAGCAGCAGCAGCTGATTTCCCGAGTCGGCGAGCGAGTGGATCGCCTCGGCGAGCATCGACGCCGACCCCGAGAAGGCCCACGCGAGGAACTTGGTGAGGGCGATGCCGAGGTTCGCGAGAAGTGCCGCGATGACCGCCCTGTTGCCGCCGGATGCGCTCATGGCGTCAGTCTAGGGATGCCCCGTCCCGGGCCGGAGGCATCCCTCGCCGTTCCGGGCGCCCCGGGCCCGGTCAGTCGGCCGAGCGCAGCACGATCGTCTCGGTGGGCGGCGCAGGGTCGACGGGTCGGCCCACGTAGCCGATGTGACTGAGGAGTGCGCGCCGCACCTCGGCGGGGCGCTCGAGGTGCGGCGAGTGGCCGACGCCGGGCAGCAGCAGCTCGGTGACCTCGCCGCCGCCGGCGGCGTAGGCCTCGAGCACGTCACGGGTCTGGGAGACCATCTCCTGGGCGGGCGCGGCGTCCGCCCCGGGCCAGCCGGGGATGATGCCGAGCGCCCCGAGGTGGTTGAGGTCGAAGAACGACGCGTCGGACACGATGGCGTCGGCGTCGCCGTGCACCCACAGCACCGGGGGCTTGACGGCGAGACCGACGATGCCGGACGTGTTGAAGTAGCCCGGCGCCATGGTGTTCAGCACGCCGATGCGGCCGGCCCCGAATCCGGGCCAGTTCTCGCTCGCCACGGCATCGCCGGGGTAGTTGCCCGTGGCGGTGGAGGTCGTGAGCATCGAGGCGACCCAGGCGTCCTCGTGCTCGCTCTCGAAGCCCGGGGCGACGTATCCGGATCGGAAGACGCTGCGCGGCGACGTCTGGGCGTCGGCGCTGGTGTCGTGGTCGGTGAGGCGCTGCACGAAGTCCGGGTTCGCTCCGCCGCCGCCGGTGCCGGCGTCGTCGTCGGTCAGGCGGCTGCCGTCGCGGCGGGTGCCGCCGAAGCCGTAGGGAGAGACCGGTGCCTGCAGAGTGAGGGATGCCACGGGGTGGTCGATCGCGTACTGCATCACGACGCCGCCTCCCATCGACCAGCCGACGAGGTGGGGCGCGGCGACCCCGAGGGCCTCGAGCGTCGCATGCACGTCGTCGCTGAAGTCGCGCACCCCGCGGGTCGCGTCGATGGGCAGGCTCTCGCTCCCGCCGAACCCGCGCAGGTCGACGGCGATCACCCGCACGTCCCCGGGGAGGTCCTGCATGATCTCCTGCCAGAACAGCGCGGACGACACGTTGCCGTGCACCAGCACGACGGTGCGATCGGCGGGAGTGGTCGGGTCGTCGTCCTCGCGCAGGAGCACGTTGACCGCGAGGCGGTCGGTCGCGACGGTGCGGGCGACGATTCCGTCGAACAGATCGGGCTGGGTGGTCATCGGGCGTCCCTCCGCGGCTCAGCCGAGGCGGCACCGCCCCGACACTGCCGATGATAGTCGCGCCGTGCCGCCATGTGAATGAACTTTCAGGTCGATCATCGGTCCTGCCGCGTGAACTTTAGGATGGCGACATGGTCGACGCGCAGCTTCCCCCCATCGCCATCCTCGGAGCAGGCTCGATGGGGGGTGCGATCGCCCGCGGAGTCGCGGCATCCGGATCCTCCCGTGGCATCGTCGTCACGAACCGCTCGGCGGCGAAGGCCGCGACGCTCGACGGCATCGCGGGGCTCGCATCGATCGCCCTCGAGGCGCATCCCGACGCCAACCTCACCGCGGCCGCCGGCGCCGACATCGTGCTGATCGGCGTGAAGCCCGCGATGGTGCCAGACCTGCTCGAGGCCGTCGCCCCCGTGCTGCGCCCCGGCACGATCGTCGTGAGCCTCGCGGCGGGCGTGACTGTGGCCACGTTCGAGCGCATCCTCGGTGACGGCGTCGTGGTGCTGCGCTCGATGCCGAACACCCCGGCGACCGTCGGGCGGGCGGTGACCGGACTCGCCGCGGGCACGACGGCGGATGCCGCGCACGTCGCGCTCGTGCGACGGCTCTTCGAGACCGTGGGGGCCGTCGTCGAGGTGCCCGAGGACAAGATCGACGCACTGTCGACGATCTCGGGCTCCGGGCCCGCCTACCTCTTCCTCTTCGTCGAGGAGCTCACCAAGGCCGCGCTCGCCAAGGGATTCTCGCCCGCGGATGCGCGGCTCATGGCCGAGCAGACGGTGATCGGTGCTGCGGCGCTGCTCGCGGCGACCGGCGAGGATCCGGCCGAGCTGCGCCGCCAGGTGACGAGCCCGAAGGGCACGACCGAGCGGGCGATCGCGGTGCTGCAGGACGCCCATCTCGACGAGCTGCTCGGTCGCGCGACCGATGCGGCCCTCGCCCGTGCTCGGGAGCTCGCCGCCGGCGCCTGAGAGAGCGGATGCCGCGGCATCCGTCAACGCTCGAGCGCCGCGAACCTCTCGACGTCGCCGTTCGTGCCCGACACGATCACCAGGTCGTGCGCGGTGACGACGGTGTCGGCCTCGGCGTAGCGGAACGGCTTGCCGGGCGACTTCACGCCCACGACGGTGACGTTGAACTTCGTGCGCACGCCCGAGGCGCTCAGGGCGACTCCCCGCAGGAACTTCGGCGGGTAGAGCTTGGCGAGCACGAAGTCGTCGTCGAAGCGGATGAAGTCGAGCATGCGGCCGCTGACGAGGTGCGCGACGCGCTCGCCGGCCTCTCGCTCGGGGTAGATGACGTGGTTCGCCCCGACGCGGGCGAGGATCTTGCCGTGGGACTGGCTCACCGCCTTCGCCCAGATCTGCGGCACCTTCAGATCGACCAGGTTCGCGGTGATGAGCACGGACGCCTCGATGAGAGAACCGACGGCGACGACGGCCACCTGGAAGTCCTGCGCCCCGATCTGCCGCAGGGCGTCGATGTTGCGGGCGTCGGCCTGCACGGTGTGGGTGACCCGGTCCGACCACTTCTGCACGAGTTCCGCGCTGTCGTCGATCGCGAGCACCTCGCGGTCGAGACGGTCGAGCTCACCCGCGCATGCGGCCCCGAACCGGCCCAGCCCGATGACGAGCACCGGGGCATCGCTGCGCACCTTTTCAACCAACGATCGGCCTCTCGGTGGGGAACGTGTAGAGCTGCGAGCGCGACGACGCCGCCACGGCCGCGGCCAGTGTGACTGTACCAATGCGGCCCATGAAGATCGTGACCGCCATCACGTAGGCGGCCGGGTCGGGGAGCTCGGCAGTGAGCCCCGTCGAGAGCCCCACGGTGCCGAATGCGGAGATCACGTCGAAGAGCACATCGGCGATCGGGGCCTGCGTGATCTGCGCGATCGTGATCGTCGAGGCGGCGACGATCGTCGCGCCCCAGGCGACGACCGAGAGCGCGACCCGCTGCACGTCGCTCGGGATACGGCGGCCGAACGCGTTCACTGACGGGCGTCCGCGTGCCTCCGACCACACCGCGAGGGCGAGCACGGCGAGCGTCGTGACCTTGATGCCGCCGGCGGTCGAGGCCGAGCCGCCGCCCACGAACATCAGCATCGACCCGACCACGAGCGACGACCCGTTGAGATCCCCGATGTTCACCACGGAGAAGCCGCCGGAGCGGGTCATGGCGGAGAGGAAGAACGACTGGAAGGTGGTGTCGAAGGCGTCCATGCTGCCGAACGTCTTCGGGTTGGCGTACTCGAGCGTGAGGAAGACCACCGCGCCGGCGAGGAAGAGCACCACGGTCGTGATGAGGGTGAGCTTCGCGTGGAGCGACCATCGGCGCACGTGCCAGCGGTGCCGGGCCAGCGTGTAGATCACGGGGAAGCCGATGCTGCCGAGGAACACGCTCACCATGAGGGTCGTGAGGAAGACGTAGTCGTGTGCGAACGGGGCGAGTCCGCCCGGGTTCGGGGTGAAGCCGGTGTTCGTGAACGACATGGCCGCGTAGTAGGGCGCCTGCCACAACGCGGTGAGCGGGTCGATGCCCGCGAGCAGGATCGACGGGTAGAGCAGCACCGAGATGACCGCCTCGATCACCAGCGTCGACAGTGCGACGGTGCGCAGCAGCTGGCCCACCTCGCCCAGCCGCACGGTCTGGCCCTCGTTGACGGGGCCGGCGTGGGCTCGGAGCGGATTGGTGTCGCTCGCGGCGATGAGCTTGGCTCGCAGACCCAGGCGCTTCGAGATCACGAGCCCCATGATCGAGGCGAGAGTCAGCACACCCATCCCGCCGACGTTGACGCCGACGTAGATGATGACGTGGCCGAACGCCGACCAGTGCGCGGCCATGTCGACGGTGGCGAGCCCCGTGACGCACACTGTCGAGACGGCGGTGAACAGCGCGTCGACGAACGGGGTCGCGCGTCCGTCGGCCGCTGCGGCCGGGAGCGACAGCAGACCCGTGAACACGAGGATCAGGGCGGTGAACACCAGCACCGCGAAACGGGCGGGAGAGGCGGTCGACAGATCGCGGATGTCGCGGGCGAACCGGGCGATCCAGGTGCCGAGGGCGCGTGCGGGGCCGGGTGTGGACACCTCGCCTGCCACCGCTGCCCCTCTCGTCGCCGCGCCTGTCATGGTAGCGGCCACGAGCCCCGGCTAACCTAGGCACATGGCGGACATCTTCGGCGTGATCGCGGACGCGACCCGGCGCGACATCCTCTCGTTCCTTCTCGAGCGGTCGCGCACCGCCGAGACCGGAACGAGTGTCTCGCTGATCGTGCAGGAGCTCGGGGTGAGCCAGCCGACGGTGTCCAAGCACCTGAAGGTGTTGCGCGAGGCCGAGCTCGTCTCGGTGCGTGAAGACGGCCAGCACCGCTACTACAGCCTGTCGGCGTCACCCCTCGACGAGGTCGACGACTGGCTGCTGCCGTTCTTCGATCTGCCCGAGGGTGAGGCGTTGAGCGCCGTGCTGCCCGAGCCCGCCGCGCACGCGGCGGAGGTCGTGGGGCGCGCCGCGGCATCCGTCGGTCACGTCGTGACCACGGCGCTGAAGAAGCTCCCCGGCCGCTGAGCCGCTCGGCTCAGCCGTTGCTCGAGCCGTTGCCGTTGCTTGAGTTGGACCCGTTGCCGCGCTGGTGGCCGAACGGGCCGTAGCCGCCCTGGCCGCCGCTCCCGTTGCCGTAGCCGGGCATCATCCCGCCTTGACCGCCGCGCGTGTGCATCGAGTTCGACACGGCGACCTGGATGTGTGCTCCGACCCATCCGACCGCGACGCCGCCGCCGAAGGTCAGGGCGAGCAGGATCAGGCCGCCCGCGATCGAGCCTCCGATGATCCACCCGCGGCGGCTGCGGGCGGGTGGCGGCGTGGCCGCCGAACCCGTCGCCGCGGGCGGTGCGGGCGGTGCGGATGCCGCGGCATCCGCTGCATACGAGGGGGTGAGCTCGCCGGCGGCACCGCCGGCGTGGTGGTTCGCGGGCAGCGGCACGGTGGGCTGATCGGGGGTCGTCGAGTCGGACATGGCGGCATGATGCGCGCCGGAGGTGGATGCCGCTCATCATGCGTCGATGAAGTCGCTGGGGATCCGCCGTCTCCCGTGTTTACACGGAAGTCGCGCGACCCCTACGATGTGCGTTACGCGTGTGACGCGTGTTGCTGGGGGGAAGGGAAAACCATGACGGGGCTGCCCGACGTGCAGTTCTTGACGGTCGCCGAGGTCGCCGACGTGATGCGGGTCTCGAAGATGACGGTCTATCGCCTCGTGCACTCCGGGGAGCTTCCCGCGGTGCGCTTCGGGCGCAGCTTCCGCGTGCCCGCGAGCGCCGTCGACGAGGTCGTGACGCGTCCCGCGGCCGACGTCGGCTAGACTGATCCGAGGCATTTTTTCGATTGCCCGTTCCCGGGTGCGCATCGGGCGCACCCAAACCGCCGACCAGTGAGGTTTTCCGTGGGTTCTGTCATCAAGAAGCGCCGCAAGCGCATGGCGAAGAAGAAGCACCGCAAGCTGCTTCGCAAGACTCGCCACCAGCGCCGCAACAAGAAGTGAGCGGCCGCCGCACCAGCGGTACTGACACAAGCGCCTGTCCGTGAGGATGGGCGCTTCGTGTTTGCTCCGGGCGGCCTTCCCGGGCGCACACGCCCAGTACGCTTCAGAGCATGAAGTCCATCACCGTGCAGCAGCTCCACGAGCAGTCCGACGTGCCCCTCGTCGACGTGCGTGAGGTCGACGAGTTCACCGCCGGCCACGTGCCCGGCGCCGTGAACATCCCCCTGTCCACGCTCGGCGACAACCTCGACGCGCTGCCCGACGGTGCGTTCAACGTCATCTGCCAGCTCGGCGGCCGATCCGCCCGCGCGGTGCAGGCGCTCGAGGCACGCGGCTACGATGCCACCAACGTCGAGGGCGGCACGGGCGAGTGGGTCTCGGCCGGCTTCGCCGTGGAGCAGTGACCGGGCACTGTCCGCCCCTCTTCCTAGGATGACCCCGTGACCGAGATCACCCTCATCGGCAAAGACGGATGCCACCTCTGCGACGTCGCTCGCGGCGTCATCGAGCAGGTCGTCGCCGACTTGCCCGACGCCGACGCCGACCGTGTCGTGGTGGCCGAGGCATCCATTCTCGAGAATCCCGAGCTGTTCGACCTCTGGTGGGAGAAGATCCCGGTCGTGCTGATCGACGGCCGCGTGCACGCCCATTGGCGGGTCGCGCCGGAGCGGCTGCGCGACGCGGTGACCGAGTCGCTCCACGCGGTGAGCGCCTCGTGACGCTGCGGCATGTCGTCGCCTGGACGCTCGCGGCGACAGATCCCGCCGAGCGTGCGGAGCAGGCCGCCGAGGTCGCGCGTCGCCTGCTCGCCCTCGACGGGGTGGTTCCCTCGATCCGGGCGATCTCTGCCGGACCGAACGTGGCCTACGCCGATGTGAACGCCGATGTCGCCGTCGTCATCGACGTCGACGATCTCGCCGGACTCGAGGCGTATCAGACGCACCCCGCCCACCAGGAGGCCGCGGGCTACATCCGCAGCGTCGTGGCCTCCCGGCTCTCGGTCGACTTCGAGGTCTGACCCGCGCGTACCGCGCCCGCCGCCGCGCCGTGCACCCGACGCGGCGACGGACGGCGTCTCACGCGTCGGGGGCCGCCGGACGCACCGACACCGGGACGGCGTCGATCGTCAGATGCACCGCTTCGTCGAACTCCACGCGGTCGCCGGCGGAATGCTGCAGGCGCACGAGGGAGCCGTCGGCCGTGCGCACGAGGGTGCGGCGGAAGCTCCCGAGGAACGTGCTCTCCTGCACGATCGCCGGCACCGCATGGTCGCCGGGGGCGACGAGCCGCACGTTCTCGGGGCGCACGAACACGTCGACCTCGCCGACGACGGGCTCGCCCTGTACCGGAAGCTGTATGCCCCACACATCGACGCTCGTGCCGGTCGCGCGGCCCGGAACGGCGCTCGACAGGCCGACGAAGCCGGCGACATACGCGCTCGCCGGGCGCAGATAGAGCTCCTCAGGCGTGCCCACCTGCTCGATGCGACCCGCGTTCATCACGGCGATGCGATCGGAGACGGCGAGCGCCTCCTCCTGATCGTGCGTCACGAACAGCGTCGTGATGCCCAGGCGCAACTGGATGCGGCGGATCTCGTCGCGCAGCTGCACGCGCACCTTCGCATCGAGCGCCGACAGCGGCTCGTCGAGCAGGAGCACGCGCGGCTCGGTGACCAGCGCGCGGGCGAGCGCGACGCGCTGCTGCTGACCGCCCGACAGCTGGTGCGGGAAGCGATCGGCGAGGTGGTCGAGCCCGACGAGCGCGAGCGCGTCGGTCGCGCGTCGCGTCGCCTCGGCCTTGCCCACGCCGCGGCGGCGCAGGCCGAAGGCCGTGTTCTCGACGACCCGCAGGTGCGGGAAGAGACTGTAGGCCTGGAACACCATGCCGATGTCGCGCTTGTTGGTCGGCACCGACGAGACATCCTTCTCGCCCAGCAGAACCGCCCCCGAGGTCTCACGCTCGAGGCCGGCGAGCACCCGCAGGGCCGTCGTCTTGCCGCATCCCGAGGGACCCAGCAGGGAGACGAACTCGCCCGGCGCGATGTCGAGGTCGACCCCGTGCAGTACGCGCGTCGTGCCGTAGTCCTTCGTGACGCCGCGGAACTCGACGCGGGTGCCATCGCCCTGAGCGGCGAGGAGCAGATTGTCGCCGGTGCGCGGCAGTGCTCGCAGATCGGAGGTCATGAGCGGGTCCTTTCGGAACGGTCGCGTCCGACGCGGCCGATGACGAGCAGCAGCACGAACACGGCTGCGAGCGAGAGCAGGGTGAAGATCGCCGGCAGATAGGCGTCGGTCTTTCCGACCACGAGGAGCGCGGTCTGGAGCACCTGGCGGTTCAGGATCGACGCGATCGTGAACTCGCCCAGCACGACGGCGACGGTGAGAAGGGATGCCGCGAGCAGCCCCGGACGCAGGTTCGGCGCGAGCACGCGAAGGAGCACGGTGAGCCACCCCGACCCGAGCGTGCGCGCGGCCTCGGTCAGGGTGCGCAGGTCGATCGCGTCGACCGACGCCTGGATCGAGCGGAACGCGAACGGCAGCGCCGTGATGCCGTAGGCGAACGCGAGCGTCCACGGGGCCGTGCCGATGGTGCGTCCGATCTGCAGGTAGACCGGCACGAGCCCCACCACGAGCACGATCGCGGGGATCGAGATCGGCAGCAGCGCGACGAACTCGAACACTCGGCGCAGGCGGGGGAACTTCAGGTTCACGAGCACGATCGTGGGTGCGAGCAACACGAGCACGATCACCACCGTGACGACCGCGATGATGAGCGAGTTGCCGATCGCGAGCCACAACGGGCGCAGCAGGTATGCGCTCGCGGGATCGAAGAGGGTCGCCCAGTGCACGAGTGAATAGCCGTCGCCGTCGCGCAGCGTGTAGAGCAGAGTCGCGACCATGGGGATGGCGAAGAACAGCCCCACGAGGATGCCGATGACCCAGCGGGTGACGGGGTGCGGAGCGAGGCCCTTCATCGCTGCCACCTCGCTGCCCGCCGCTGCACCGCGTTGTAGACGGCCATCGCGACGCCCACGACGACGATCATGCCGAGCGCGAGCGCACCCGCGAGGTTCTCGCGGCCGAGCACGGTCTCGCTCGTGAGCGCCGCGCGGATCTGCAGCGGCACGATCTGCGAGCCCTGGCTGGCGAGGGCCGCGGCCGTCGCATACGACGAGAACGCGTTCGCGAACAGGAGCAGGAGGCTGGCGAGGAAGCTCGGGGCCAGCACCGGGAAGCCCACGTGCAGCCAGAAACCGGCACGGGTGCCCCCGAGGGTGAGGTTCGCCTCGACCCACTGCGGCCGCAGTGCCGACAGGGCGGGCATGAACGTGATGACCATGAGCGGGATCTGGAAGTAGAGGTAGGCGGGGATGAGGCCGGGCAGGCCGTAGATCCAGGCGCCGCCGGCGTAGAGATCGATGCCGAAGGTCGTCGCGAGGAACTTCGTGACGACTCCCTGCAGACCGATCGTCGCGATCATCGCGAACGCGAGCGTGACGCCGCCGAACTGTGCGAACGTGCCCGACACCGCGTTCACGGAGGTGCGGACCACACCCGACTCCGACAGGCCGAGCATCGCGTAGCAGGCGAGTGCGCCGACGATCGCTCCGACCAGCGCGGTGAGCACCGAGACCCACGTGGAGTTCCAGAACGTCGCGAGGATGACCGGGTCGCCGAGTGCGGCGATGTTGTCGAGGGTGAACGCGCCCTTCTTCGTGAAGAAGCCGGAGCCGATGGCGAGCACCGTCGGCAGCGCGAGGAAGATCAGCACATATGCGGCGAACGGGACCAGGCCGATCCAGGCCCAGTCCCGACGGGGCCGCCGGGCCGGCGCGAGTGCGCCGGGCCCGGCGGTCCGTGTCGCCGAAGCGACTGACGTCACTGAACGGCCGCCGCCCACTTGGCGCCGAGCAGGGTGCCCGCAGCCGTGCTCTGGGCCGCGGTCGGCACGACGCTCTGGGTGGGCGCGGTCGGCAGCTCCGCCGCGAGGGTCGCGTCGATCGTGCCGGCCGTGGTCATGGCCGCCATGCGGGCCGGGCGGGCGCCGCCGGCGAGCCAAAGGTTCTGCGCCTCGTCGCTGTAGAGGAACTCCTCCCACAGGCGCGCAGCCGCCGGGTGCGGGGCATCCTTGTTGATCGCCTGGTTGTAGTAGCCGGCGTAGCCGGTGCCGGGAAGGATCGCGACCTTCCAGTTCGCGTTGTCCTTCTTGTGGGCGAGGTTCAGGTAGTCCCAGTCGAAGACGACGGGGGTCTCGCCGCTGGCGACCGTGGAGCTGGTCACGTCGACCTTGAGCAGGTTGCCGGCCTTGTTGAGCTTCTGGAAGAAGTCGATGCCCGCCTGGTAGTCATCCAGCGTGCCGCCCGACTGCACGGTGGCAAGACCCACCGCGGCGAAGGCCGCGCCCGCCTGGGTCGGGTCGCCGTTGAGGGCGACCGCGCCCTTGTACGCCGAGCCGAGCAGGTCGTTCAGCGAGGTCGGGGCGGGGTACTTCGACGAGTCGTAGCCGATGGCCATGTACCCGCCGTAGTCGCCGTAGTAGAGACCCGACGACTCCTTGAGGGTGTCGGGGATGTCTGCCCAGGTCTGCACCTTGTAGGGGGCGAACTTGTCCGTGTTCTGCAGCGTGACAGTGAGGCCGAGGTCGAACACGTCGGGCGCGGTGTCCAGGCCCTGGTTCGAGGTCGCGGCCTGGATCTCCTCGGCGCTCGACGCGTCGGGCGAGGCCTCGTTGACGGTGATCTCGGGGTACTTCTTCTTGAACGCGTCGATGACGGCGCCGTAGTTGGCCCAGTCGTGGGGGAGTGCGATGACGTTGAGCTGGCCCTCGGCCTTGGCTGCGGCCTCGAGGGCGGTGAGCGAACCGAAGTCGGAGATGCTGGTCGCCGTCTTCGCGTCGACGCCGCCCGAAGAGCTCGTCGACGAGCTGCCGCCGGCGCAGCCGGCGAGCACGACGGAAGCGGCTGCGGCGACGGCGATGCCGGCGCCGGCACGGCGCAGGAGTGCGCGCGTGTGGGTCATGTCAGTTCCTCTCGGATGGTGTGGCGGGGGTTCGGGAACCCCGCACCGGGACGAGAGGAACGTACGTGCGGCGAGTGGCGCCGGTGAGAGCGTCAGGTGTCCGTCAGGTGACGGGTCGGTGACACCGGATGCCGCGGCATCCGGTGTCGGCGCTCACCGCGCCGTGATCACGGCGCGAGGCGCGTGGGACCGCGGAAGAGGTAGGTGACCTCGCGGATCGACGCCTCGCCCAGCAGCAGCATGAGCACGCGGGCGAGGCCCATGCCGAAGCCGCCGTGCGGCGGGGCGCCGTAGCGGAAGAAGTCGAGGTAGAAGTCGAGGTGGGCGGGGTCGAGCCCCTTCTCCTTCGCCTGCTCGATGAGCACGTCGACGCGGTGCTCGCGCTGCGCGCCGGTCGTGATCTCGACGCCCTTGAACAGCAGGTCGTACGACTTGGTGAGTCCCGTCTCGGCGTCGCGCATGTGGTAGAACGCACGGATCTCGGGGTGGTAGTCGGTGATGAAGACGAACTGGTGGCCGTAGGTCTCCTGCACGTAGGCGGAGATCTGGCGCTCGCCCTCTGGGTCGAGGTCGCCGTCGGTGCGGGGGATCTCGTAGCCCCGGTCGGCGACGATCTGCCGGGCCTCGGCGAGGGGGATGCGCGGGAACGGCACCGCGGGCACCTGCACCTCGATGCCGAACAGCTCTTCGATCTCGGCGCCGTGCGTGTCCTTGACCGCCTGGAACGCGGTCTGCAGCAGCTCCTCCTGCATGTGGGCGACGTCCTCGTGGGAGTCGATCCAGCTGATCTCCGCGTCGACCGAGGTGAACTCGGTGGCGTGGCGGCTGGTGAAGCTGGGGTCGGCGCGGAAGGCCGGCGCGATCTCGAAGATCTTGCCGAAGCCGGCCGACTGCGCCATCTGCTTGAAGAACTGCGGGCTCTGGGCGAGGTAGGCGGTCTTGTCCTCGAAGTAGTCGAGGGAGAACAGCTCCGCGTTCGACTCCGACGGGCTAGCCATGAGCTTGGGGGAGTGGATCTCGATGTAGTCGCGCTCCACCCAGTAGGTGCGCAGCGCGTGCTCGAAGGTCGTCTGCACGCGGAAGATGAGGTTGTTGCGGGCCTGGCGCAGGTCGAGGAAGCGCCAGTCCATGCGCTTGTCGAGACCGCTGTCGGCGGCGATCGGGGTCTCGGGGTTGGCCGCCGCCGCGACCTCGAGCGTCGCGATCTTGATCTCGACGCCGCCGAGCTTCACCCGCTCGTCGTGCTTCAGCTCTCCCGTGACCGTGAGGAACGTGCCGCTCGCGAGCGCCGAGATCTCCTCGGTGAGGGCGAGGGCGACGGATGCCGCGGCATCCGCATCGTCGGTCGCCTCGCGGGTTGCGGGGTTCACCAGCTGCACGGCGCCGGTCTCATCGCGCAGGATGACGAACTGCACCTTCTTCTGATCGCGCACCGTCTCGACCCAGCCGGACACCCGGACCGGTCCTTCGGGGAGGGACTTCAGCTGCTTGACGAGGACGCGTTCGCTCACAAACCTTCAGTCTACGTGCGGCCCGCCTCTAGCATGACGGCATGAGCCAGCCGCCGGTGCCGCCCGCGGGGCCTCCGCAACCGCCCGTCGGGTCGCCGCTGCCGCCCGCGCCGGTCGCGGTGACCGCGCCGGGGGTGCGCCGCACCTGGGACCTGGTGCTGACGATCGTGCTGCTGGTCTTGCTGATCGTGCCGGCGCTCATCGCCTCGTACATGGCGGTGTTCCTCGTGTTCGCGTTCGACGCGTGCTCGAGCGACACCTGCAATGACGGCCTCGGCACCGCCGGTTTCTTCGTCGCGATGATCGCACCGTGGGCCGTGCTGGTCGTGGCGGCCGTGGTCGCGATCGTGCTGCTCGTGCGGCGGCGGCTGGCGTTCTGGGTTCCGCTCGTCGCGCTCGTGCTGATGGCGCTCGCGTGGTGTGGCGGCGCGGCGATCGTGTTCGGGTCGGCGAACCTGCGCTGACCGCGCCGCAGGGGCTCCCAGCCCTTTGGGATGTCGGCTTCATAGGGTCGGACGAGTGCGCCTCGCGGCGCGCCGATCACCGTTCCGCATGGCCGACACTGCCGACCCCGAGGATGTCCGATGACCGACGCCGCCCTGGCCGCTCCCCCCTTCCGTCCCGCCGCGACACTGCGGGCCGCGGCATCCGATGAACCGGATGACTCGTGGCTCGGCGCCCTCGTCGAGTGGGTCGTCTCACTCATGGACGTCATCGGCCCGGTCGGTGCGGGCATCGCGATCGCGCTCGAGAACCTCTTCCCGCCACTGCCGAGCGAGGCGATCCTTCCGCTCGCGGGGTTCGCCGCCAACCGCGGCATGTTCACGCTCGCCGAGGCACTCGTCTGGACGACGCTCGGTTCGGTCGTCGGCGCGCTCATCCTCTACGGCATCGGAGCATGGCTCGGGCTGGATCGGCTCCGCCGCGTCGCGGCGAAGGTGCCACTGCTGCACGTCGAGGACGTCGACCGCACCGTGGAGTGGTTCGGCCGACACGGGGCGAAGGCGGTGTTCTTCGGGCGGATGATCCCGATCTTCCGCAGCCTCATCTCCATCCCGGCCGGTGTCACCCGCATGCCGTTGTGGCGGTTCACGCTGCTCACGACCGCGGGCAGCGCGATCTGGAACACCGCGTCCGTTCTCGCCGGATTCTTCCTCGGCGAGTCGTGGCCGGTCATCGAGCAGTACGCCGACATCCTGCAATACGTCGTGATCGCCGCCGTCGTGATCGGGGTCGCCTGGTTCGGGTGGGTGCGGGTGCGCCAGCTGCTGCGCACCCGACGCGGGTCGGTCGACGAGGCCTGAGCGCCCGCCGCTCAGGCCAGACACAGAAGCAGCGCCCGTAAACTGTGCGGGTGTCCGCCGACCGACTGCATCTCGTGCGTCACGGTGAGGTCCATAACCCCGATCACGTCCTGTACGGACGTCTGCCGAACTTCCGGCTGAGCGCCGACGGTCGGGTCATGGCCCGCCGCGCCGCCGAATACGTGCACGGGCTGGGGCGCCCGGTCGGGGCGCTCGTGTGCTCGCCGCTGCAGCGCACCCGGGAGTCGGCCGAGCCGTTTACCGAGCTGTTCGGCATCGAGCCGCGCGTCGATGAGCGCGTGATCGAGCCGACGAACGTGTTCGAGGGCCGGCGGATGTCGCGCGCCCTGCGCAACCCGCTGAACTGGCGCCATCTCGTGCGACCCTCGGTGCCGAGCTGGGGCGAGCCCTACGCCCAGGTCGCCGCGCGCATGGATGACGCGATGACCGAGGCGTGGAACCTGACCGCCGCCGGCGACGTGGTCGTCGTCTCGCACCAGCTTCCGATCTGGGTGACGCACCTCGCCGTCGCGGGCCTCCCGTTCCGGCACGACCCCCGGTCGCGCCGCTGCGGGCTCTCCAGCGTGACCAGCTTCGAGCGACGGGGCGAGCGCTGGGTCGAGATCGATTACGTCGAGCCGGCGTCGCTGTCGGGCGCCGTGGATGTGGGAGCAGTGTGACGATGACCAGACCCAACCGCCGCGGCATCCGCGTCATCGCCGCCGCCGTCGTCGCGGCCGCAGCCCTCGTGCTGGCCGGCTGCAGCAACGATTCGCTCGCCGCGCAGTACCGCGCCGGCGACAACAAGGGCTTCATCTCGGGCGACTTCCAGGTGCAGGAGATCCCCGCCGACCAGCGCGGCGACGCGGTGACCTTCTCGGGAACGACCGATCAGGGCACCGACGTCACGAGCAGCCAGTACCTCGGCAAGGTCGTCGTCGTGAACTTCTGGTACGCCGCGTGCGGCCCGTGCCGCGCCGAGGCGCCCGTGCTCGAGAAGGCGTTCACCGACGTGAAGGGGCAGGACGTCGAGTTCCTCGGCGTCAACATCTACGACCAGGCCGAGACGTCGCGCTCGTTCGCGCAGACCTACGGGGTGAGCTACCCGAGCGTGATCGCGATCAACAACGGCGACATCAAGATGTCGTTCGCGAAGTACGTGCCGCTGAGCGCCGTGCCGGTCACCGTCGTTCTCGACAAGCAGGGTCGCGTGTCCTCGCGCATCGTGAGTCAGCTCTCGGACGCATCGATCCTCACCTCGTTGATCACCACGGCGGGGCAGACGTCGTGACCCGCGCCCGCCGGACCCGGGGGCACGCATGAGCGACATCGTCGCCGGCGGCGCCCTCTGGCTCGCGATCCCGATCGCGATGCTGGCAGGGCTCGTCTCCTTCCTCTCGCCGTGCGTGCTGCCGCTGGTGCCGGGCTATCTCGGATTCATCGGCGGCGCCGTCGCTCCGCGCCGCGGTGGCGGGCAGGCCACGCGCGGACGCCTCGTGCTGGGTGTCGTGCTCTTCATCGCCGGGTTCACCGTGATCTTCATGGCGATGAACATCCTCGGCGGCACGTTCGGCGCGTTCCTCATCTCGTACAACGCGATCATCACGCGGGTGCTGGGAGTCGCGATCATCCTGCTCGGCCTCGTGTTCATCGGGCTGTTCGGGTTCGCGCAGCGCACGTTGAAGCCGGTGGTGCGCGGCAACCTCGGCCTCATCGGGGCGCCGCTGCTGGGGCTGGCCCTCGGCATCGGCTGGGCGCCCTGCATCGGCCCGACCCTCGCGATCATCCTCGGCATGTCGTTCACGCAGGCCTCCGCGGGGCGGGGGGCCGTGCTCGGCCTCGCCTACTCGCTCGGGCTCGGCATCCCGTTCCTGCTCATCGCCCTCGGCTTCGGCTGGGCGGCCGGCGCCGTCGCGTTCATCCGCCGCCACATCCGTGTCGTCAACATCATCGGAGGCGTGCTCCTCATCCTCGTCGGCCTCGCCATGGTCACGGGTCTGTGGACCGACCTCATGTCCCACCTCCAGGGGGTGTTCTCGAGTGTCCCGCTCCCGCTCTGAGTCCGGTCGCGACGCCGACCCGTTGCGCCCGTCCGACCACATCGACGGCGCCGACGAGGCCGACGCCGTCGGCTCCGTCGACGAGAAGGATGCCGCATCCGCCGTCACTTCGCCGCGACTCGGTCCGCTCGGCTGGGCGCGGTGGGCGTGGCGTCAGCTCACGAGCATGCGCACGGCCCTGATCCTGCTGCTGCTGCTGGCGATCGCCGCGGTGCCCGGATCGATCGTGCCGCAGCGCACGGCGGACCCGAACGGCGTCACGCAGTACCAGACCGACCACCCCGATCTGTTCCCGATCCTCGACAAGCTGCAGCTGTTCGACGTCTACTCGTCGGCGTGGTTCTCGGCGATCTACCTGCTGCTGTTCATCTCGCTGATCGGCTGCGTGATCCCGCGTCTGAAGCACCACTGGAAGGCCATGCGGGCGCTCCCCCCGCGCACGCCGGCTCGGCTCTCCCGCCTCGACGACCACCGCGCCGCCACCCTCACGCTCGCCGACGGCGTCGATGCGACGACCGCCGCGGCGGACGCGATCGACGCCGCAGAGCGGATGCTGCGTGGCGCCCGCTACCGGGTGCACCGCTACGACGGCCGCGGCTCGTACTCCGTGTCGGCCGAGCGCGGCTATCTGCGCGAGACGGGCAACCTCCTCTTCCACATCGCGTTGGTGGGAGTGCTGATCGCGGTCGGCGTCGGCGGGGCGTTCACCTACACCGGGCAGCGGGTCATCGTGCAGGGCACGACCTTCGTCAACCAGCTGCAGGACTACTCGTCGTTCAATCCGGGACGCTTCGTCGACGGCAACGCGCTCGACCCGTTCTCGCTCACCCTCGACAAGTTCGACGTGACCTATACGCCCGCCAGCGACACGGGCGCGGGCCAGGCCGGCGACTTCGTCGCCCACCTGACCACCAAGACGGAGGGCGGGTCCGCCCAGCAGGACGAGGTGCGGGTGAACCATCCGCTCGAGGTCGCCGGGGACCGCGTCTATCTGATGGGCAACGGGTACGCGCCGACGATCATCGTGCGCGACTCCGCCGGCAAGGTGATCTACAACGAGTCGGTGCCGTTCCTGCCGCAGGACAACAACATGACCTCGCTGGGCGTCGTGAAGATCCCCGACGGGCTGCCGCAGCAGCTCGGTCTCGTCGGATTCTTCTACCCGACGATGCAGCCGCTGACCACGGGAGCGTTCAGCTCGGTCTACCCCGACCTGATCTACCCGGTGCTGACCCTCAACGTCTACGCCGGCGACCTCGGCATCAACGACGGAACACCGCGTTCGGTGTACACCCTCGACCCGACCGGCATGACCCAGCTCACCGGCGGCACCACCGGGGTGAACTCGCTCGAGCTCATGCCGGGGCAGACCGCGAAGCTCCCGAACGACTGGGGCACGGTGACCTTCGTGAACGAGGCCGACCCGTCGGCATCCACTCTGGTGACCGGGAGCCTGGACGCCTCGAAGACGATGCAGGCGGTCGGCACCGACTACTCCGCGTCGGTGAAGCGCTTCGTGTCGCTGTCGATCCACCACGACGCCTCGTCGGTGTGGGTGCTGGTGTTCGCCGGGCTCGCCGTGGCCGGGCTTCTGGCCGCGCTGTTCATTCCGCGCCGCCGCATGTGGGTGCGGGTCACTCCGAAGGACGGCGCGCTGCGCCTGGAGTACGCGGGGCTCGCGCGCGGCGAGGACCCGGCGATCGCCGTCGCGGTGACCCAGCTCGCCGAGCGCCATGCGACGTCGGTCGCAAAGGCGGCGAAGACGGCGCCGCAGGCGTCGACGGACGCCTCCGATGCCCCCGCGGGCGACGACGCGACTCCCGGCGAAGCCCACAACGGCCGCGCGTAGAATCACCGCCATGCCCTCCACCGGTTTCTCGCTCGACTCCGCCTCGGTCCTGCTCGTGTGGACGGCGATCGCCATCTACGCGCTCGCGTTCATCGCCTACACGATCGACCTCTCCCGACGCTCGGTGGCCGCCATCGACGCGAAGAATGCCGCCACCGAGGATGTGCGCGAGCTCGTCGGCGTGGGGGCGGCGACGGCCTCGTCGTCGGCCTCTTCCCGCGGCTCGGTCGAGACCATCGATCAGGTGCGTGCGCGACAGGAGCGCGCCGCCGAGGCGCTGACGGCCCGCGGATCGCGTCGCGACCGCCCCGTGTGGGCGCGCATCGGCACGACGCTGACCTGGCTCGGCTTCCTCTTCCACCTCGCGGCCGACGTCACGCGCGGAATCGCCTCGGGCCGGGTGCCCTGGTCGAACATGTACGAGTTCGCCCTCACCGGAACCCTGCTGATCGTCGCGGTGTACCTCGCGGTGCTGTTCCGTTACGACCTTCGCTTCCTCGGCTCCTTCATCACGGGCCTCATCGTGCTGCTCATGGGTGGCTCGGCAGTCGCGTTCTACCGCGAGATCACGCCCCTCGCCGATCCGCTGAAGAGCGTGTGGCTCGTGGTGCACGTGTTCGTCGCCTCTCTCGCGACGGCGCTGTTCGCCCTCGCGTTCGCGCTCTCGGTGCTGCAGCTCATGCAGATCCGCCGCGAGCGCCGCGCGCTCGCCGCCGCCGAGGCGGGCACCGCCGGTGCGAAGACCGGTCCCGGATTCCTGCGGCTGCTGCCGTCGGCCGAGAACCTCGAGTCGCTCGCCTACCGATTCGCGATCATCGGCTTCATCTTCTGGACGTTCACCCTCATCGCAGGCTCCATCTGGGCGAACGACGCCTGGGGACGCTACTGGGGCTTCGACACGAAGGAAGTCTGGACCTTCGTCATCTGGGTCCTGTACGCGGGCTACATCCACGCGCGTGCGACGCGCGGTTGGCGCGGCACGCGGTCGGCGTGGCTGTCGATCGTCGGCTTCGCCGCGGTGATGTTCAACTTCACGATCGTCAACATGTTCTTCAAGGGTCTGCACGCCTACAGCGGGCTCACCACCGGCGGCAGCTGAGCCGACCGGCACATGACGAGGGGGTGGATGCCGCGGCATCCACCCCCTCGTCATGTCGCGCGGACGCGGGTCAGGCCGTCGTGCCGGCGACCACCGCCCGCACCGAGGACGTGCGGTGGCGCCATACCGCGAAGGTGGTGGCGAGCAGACCCAGCACCGTCCACACGACCATGCCGACGACGGCGGATCCGACGCCACCGGCACTCGCGAGCACCCCGAGGGCGGCGTTGTAGGCCGGCGCGGTCGGCATGAGACCGGCGAGCCAGGTCAGCCCCGACGGCGTCGTCGAGACGACCGACGTGGCGATGGCGAGTGTTCCGGCGATCGCGGCGATGAGGCGGCCGGTGCCGCGGAAGAGCGCGACGAGCGCCTGGTTGACCGCGGCGAACGCGATGCCGGCGACGATGCTCAGCCCGGCGTACGCGAGCCACGATCCGGTGTCGTAGTTCGCCGCGATCTGCACGACGATGGCGACGAGCACGCCCTGCAGGGCACCGATGACGGCGGCGGGGGCGAAGGAGCGCAGCGCCAGCACGACCGAGGGCAGACGGCTCGCGAGCGCACGACGCGAGACCGCCTGCAGCACCACGAAGGTCGCCAGCGACCCGAACCAGAGCACGAGGGTCGACAGCAGCGGGATGGCGGAGCCGCCGAACAGGTTCGTGGAGACCCCGCTGGCGGTCACCGGGTTCGCGACGACGTCGGCGAGGGTCGCCGCCTGCGTGTCGCTGTAGGTGGGGATCGATGAGACGGCCGTCTTCAGGCCGTCGGAGAGCGACGAGGCGCCGGTGGCGAGCTGGTCCACGCCGGCGACGAGCTGGGTCGCCCCGGACGACGCCTGGGTGGCGCCCGACGCGAGCGCGGCCGAGCCGGCGGCGATGCCGGATGCTCCGGACTGCAGCTGGTGCGCCGCGGCGGCCGACTGGGTGAGACCGGCCGAGGTCTGCGACGTCAGCTGGGACACGCCGGTCTGGGTGCCGGACGCGTAGCCCGCCGCGTAGCCGGCGGCCGTCGCCGCCCCGATCGCCGTGTCGTTCGCGGGGTCGGTCGGGGAGCCGACGAGTGTGCCGAGCTTCTCGCACAGCGTCGCGATGGCGGCCGTGTTCGTGTTCGGCAGCGCGTGCGGCGGCAGCAGCTGCGCGCACTCCTGGGCGAGGGCGCCGAGGGTCGTCGCGACCGCTGTCGTCTGGCTGGCCGCGCTGGCCGCGTACTGGGACGTGGTGGCGGCGGCCGAGTTCAACGACGGGCTCGCGACCTGCGCGGCAGCGGTCTCCAGTCCGCTCGCGAGCTGGCCGGCGCCCGATGACAGCTGGTTCGCGCCGGAGGTCAGCTGGTTCGCCCCGGAGGCGAGTTGGCCGATGCCGGAGGGGAGGGCGGCCGCACCGCTCGCGGCGGTGGCGGCGCCCGTGGCGAGCTGCTCGGCACCGCTCGAGGCCTGTCCGAGCTGCGTGTTGAGCGTCGTGAAGCCGAGCAGCACGTTCTTGACGTAGTTCTGCGACAGCTGCTGTCCCATGACGGATGTCGCGGTCTGCGCGATCTGCGCGGTGATCGCCGAGTCGACGACCTTCGCGTCGTTGGCCGTCGCGATCGAGATCGTCGCCTTCTCGGGTGTGCCGCCCGGGGCGGTGGAGGTGGCGGCGGCGGAGAAGTTGTCGGGGATGGTGATGACCGCGGCGTACGTGCCGTCGGCGAGACCGGAGGCCGCGTCATCCGTGTTGGAGATCACCCAGTTGAGGTTCGAGGGCAGGTCCTTCGAACCCTCGACGAGGCCGGCGGTCAACTGACGTCCGAGCGGCACCGTCTGGCCGTTGAGGGTGACCGGCTTGTCGTTGTTGACGATGGCCGCGGTCATGTTGCCGAGCCGGTCGGTCGGGTTGTAGAGCGACACGACCAGCACGGCGCCGACGAGCACGGGCAGCAGGATCACGCCGATGACGGCGAGCCATGTCACCGGGCGCAGGGTGCGGGAGCGTTCGAGCAGAGTCATGCGGTCACCTCGGCGACGTCGGACGCGGAGAGCGTCGTGCGGATGCGCAGTGCGGGCGCGATGGAGATGCGAGCGCCCCGCAGCAGGGCGCCGAGATCGTCGACGGAGGTCGGTGGCGCCGACGCGACGAGGGTCACGCGGCCGTCGCCGGCGCCCTCGCGCAGCAGGGCGAGGGCCTGGTCGCGGTCGGCGGGGGTGAGGCGTTCGAGCCGGTCGATGCCGTCGATCACGACGATGCTGGCGCGGCGCAGGCCACGGCGCAGGTCGGTGAGCGGCGCCTCGCTGGTGCCGAGCGAGACGAACGCGCTGTGTCGACGGGCCCAGGCGTTGCGTCCGGGGAGAAGGTGGCCCGCTACGCGCAGGCGCCCGCCGGTCGACTCGAGGCGTCCGGCGATCGTGAGCAGCAGGGCGCGGGTCGCCCGCGGGTCCTCCGCGGTGACCAGCAGGCCGTCGCCGGTCGCGAGCCTCACGTCGACGCCGGTGTAGACGCGACGCCGTTCGTCGTCGAGCTCGAGCGCGTCGGCGGCCACGGCGTAGCGGTCGGCGTCGTCGGGCCAGTCGGCCAGCGCGATCTCGCGCTCGACCGCCTCGCCCTCGATGTCGAAGTGGGGCAGGCGCTTGCCGAGCCAGCGCGGCATCCACCATGCGTGCGCGCCGAGCAGGGCCATCACGGCCGGCACGAGCGTCATGCGCACCAGGAACGCGTCGAACAGGATGCCGCTGGCGAGCCCCAGTGCGATGGGCTTGAGGCTCGAGTCCCCCTCGGGGATGAACGCGGCGAACACGGCGAACATGATGGTCGCCGCCGCCGTGACGACGCGGGCGGAGCCGGTGTAGCCGCTGCGCACGGCGTCGATCGCGACCTCGCGGCGGGTGCGGCCGTCGGCCTTCGCGTGCACGAAGTCCTCGCGCATGCGCGAGACGAGGAAGACCTGGTAGTCCATCGCCAGGCCGAACAGCACGCCCATGAGCACGATCGGCATGAAGCTGATGATGGGGCCGACCTTCGCGACGTGGATGAGGTCGGCGCCCCAGCCCCACACGAACACGGCCGACACGACGCCGAACGCGGCCCCCACCGACAGCAGGTAGCCCAGCGCAGCCTTGATCGGCACCCAGATCGAGCGGAACACGACCATGAGCAGCACGAGCGAGAGCCCGACGACGAAGATGCCGAACGGCAGCAGCGCGCCGCCGAGGCGATCGGAGATGTCGATGCCGACCGCGGTGAAGCCGGTGACCTTCATGTCGACGCCGTAGGTGTCGAGGATGTGGTCGTGCTGCGCGCGCAGCTCCCGCACGAGTGCGGCCGTCTCGGGTGAGTCGGGCGCCGTCGTGGGGATGATCTGCACGATGCCCGTGTCGGCGGTCTCGTTCGGGGTCGCGAGGGCGACGGTCTTGACCCCCGGCAGGGTGGCGACGTCGTCGCCGATCTTCTTCATGAGGTTCAGCGGATCGGTCGAGGTGACGATCGTGCCGGTCATGATGAGCGGGCCGTTGAAGCCGGGTCCGAAGTGCTCGGAGATCAGGTCGTAGGTCTTGCGCGCCTCGTTGTCCTTCGGCAGTACGCCCGCGTTCGGAAGGGCCAGTTGCAGGCTCGCCGCCGGGATGGCCAGCACGCCGAGCGTCACGATGACCGCGATGGTCGTGACGAGCGGATGCTTCGTCACCACGCCCGCCCAGCGGGTGGAGAACGACCGGCGGGGTGCGGCATCCGATTTCTTCGCAGCGGCCTTCGGGCGGCGCGACCAGCCGACGACCCGGCCCTTCGCGAAGCCGAGGAAGGCCGGGGTGAGGGTGATCGCGACGATCACCGCGATCGCGACGGCGAGCGCGGCCGCGATGCCCATCGTCGTCAGGAACGGGATGTTCGCGAAGCCGAGGCCGATGAGCGCGATGAGCACGGTGATGCCGGCGAAGACGACGGCGGAGCCGGCGGTGCCGGTCGCGCGGGCGGCGGACTCTTCCGGAGGGACGCCGGCGCGCACTTGGTCCTGATGTCGCGCGGCGATGAACAGCGCGTAGTCGATGCCGACGGCGAGCCCGAGCATCAGCGCGAGCAGAGGGGTCGTGGAGGACACCGAGGCGAACGCCGTCGCCCCGAGGATGAGCGACATGGAGATCGCGACGCCGATGAGGGCGCTGCCGAGGGGCATGCCGGCCATGAGGAACGACCGGAAGGTGACGAGCAGCACCAGCAGGGCGATCACGAGCCCGACCGCTTCGGTGATGCTGATGCCCGGCACCGAGACGGCGAACAGGTCGCCGCCGAGCTGGGCGGTGGCGCCCTGGGGGAGGGCGTGCTGCAGCGAGGTCGTGATCGACTGCAGGTCGGTCTTCGTGCTCGCCGGAACGTCCGTGACCTGGCCGTTGAACTGCATGCTGATGATGGCGGCGCTCTTGTCGTCGGAGACGAGGCCGTTGACGGTCTTCCCGAACGGATCGGTCGCTCCCAGCACGCCGTCGAGCGCTCCGATCTCGGTGACGGTGTTCGCGATCTCGCTCGTGTAGGCGCTCTCGTCGACCGTCTGCCCGGGGGCGGCGACCACGATGATCTGCGCGCTCGTGCCGGCCGCCTGCGGGAAGGTGCGGCTGAGCTGCTCGAGGCCGGCCTGGGACTCCGTGCCCGGGATCGAGAACGCGTTGTCGGTGCCCTTGCCGAACACCGCGGCGGCGCCGCCGGCGATGACCAGCAGCAGCACCCAGGTCAGCAGCACCCGCCACGGGTGGCGGAACGACCAACGGCCGAGCGAGTAGAGCAGTGTGGACACGACGCCTCCGCGAAATCGAGGTTCGGGGTTCGATACATGACTGTATCCGATACAGGTGTGTATCGTAGAGTCCGCCATCCCCCGCAACCTGAACGGCGGATGAGCGCACGGAGAGGTGGTGCGTCGCTGATGCCGACGACGCGCAGTCGCGAGAACACCCGAGCCCGCCTGGTCGAGGCGGCCTCCGAGGTGTTCGCAGAAGTCGGCTTCGACGGGGCATCCGTCGAGGCGATCTGCGAGCGCGCCGGTTTCACCCGCGGAGCCTTCTACTCCAACTTCGAGTCGAAGGAGGATCTCTTCTTCGAACTCGCCCGTCAGGTCTCCGACACCAAGCTCGCCCGCGTCGCGGACCGCGTGTCCGAGATGGCCGCCGTCGAGGTGCCCCGCAGCACCGCGGAGATCGTGCGCTTCGTGCTCGACATCGCCACCGACGACCGTCTCGGCGTGCTGCTCATGAGTGAGATCCGCACGAACGCGATGCGCGACGAGCGCCTGGCCCGTGCCTATCTCGCCTGGGACGGCGCGATGGCCGCCCGGGTCGCGCAGATCATCGCCGAGATCCGGCGCACGTCGCGTCTCGCGCTGCGCGTCCCCGACGACGAGGCCGCCCGGATGCTCGTGAACACGTGGGAGGATGCCGCGGTGCACGCGGCGATCGCGCGCCTGTCGCCGAAGCGGGCCGAGCAGCAGTGCGCCGAGCGCATCGCGGCTCTGGCGTCGTTGCTGGTCGAGTCGCCCGCAGGCTGAGCCGCCGCCGTGTCGAGCCGTCGGAACCCTGTGGATCCGCGCCGGTGCGACCCCGTCGTGCGCCGGTCGCGATAGCCTCGCGAGGTGACCTCGCCGACGCCGACCGCCGCCGCCGCCCCCGCATCCCGCATCCCGCTCGCCCTCCCGATCCTGTTGATCGTCGGGGGCCTGGCGGGTCTCATCGCGGCGTTCAACCTGACGCTCGACGATCTGGCGCTGCTGAAGAACCCCGACGCGGCGCTCTCGTGCTCGGTCAACGCGTTCATCCAGTGCGGCAAGAACATCCAGTCGCCGCAGGGCAACGTGTTCGGGTTCCCGAACCCGATCCTCGGTCTCATGATGTTCCCCGCACCGATCGCGGTCGGGGTGGGGCTTCTGGCCCGGGCGCGCTTCGCCGCCTGGTTCTGGTGGCTGTTCCTGGCCGGCATGACCTTCGCGATGGGCTTCGTGCTCTGGCTCGCGTCCGAGAGCATCTTCTCGCTGCACACGCTGTGCCCGTGGTGCGCCCTGGTCTACCTCGCGGTGACCCCCATGTGGTTCGCCACCGTGCTGCATGTGTTCCGCGAGGGCTATGCGGGCACGGCGCTCGCGAAGGTCGGCCGCGTGCTGACCCCGTGGATCCCGCTTCTCACGATCCTCGTGTACCTCGCCATCTTCGGCACCGCCCAGCTGCAGCTCGGTCTGCTGCAGTCGCTGCTCTGAGCCGCGCCTCGCTCAGCCGGCGATCAGCGCATGGCAGCGGGCGAGGCGTGACATCCACCAGTCGCGTCGGTCGTCGGATGCCTCGTGCCGCGCCAGCAGCGCCGCGTCGGGCTGCACGCGGCGCACGGCGATGACACCGCCTTCGGGGCGCAGCGGCTGCGCTGTGACGTCGGCGAGGAACAGCGACGAGGTGCCGAGCCCGCAGTCGTAGTCGAGCTCGGGGAGCGCGGCAGCGAGGGCGAGTCCCATGCCGAGCCCGACCGAGGTGTCGAGCGCGCTCGAGACCACCGCCGGCAGCCCCGCCGCGGCCACGACCTCCAGTGCCCGGGAGAGACCGCCGAGCGGCGCCGCCTTGACGACGAGGATGTCGGCCGCCCCCGCCCGGGCCACGGCGAGAGGATCCTCGGCCTTGCGCACGCTCTCGTCGGCGGCGATCGGCACGTCGAGGTCGTGCATGCGGGCGCGGATGTCGGCGAGCTCGTCGACCCGCGCGCACGGCTGCTCGACGTATTCGAGGTCGTACGGCTCCAGCGCGCGGATGGCGTGCTCGGCCTCGTCGACGTTCCATCCGCCGTTCGCGTCGAGGCGCACGCGTCCCTCCGGGCCGAGCGCCCGTCGCACCGCCGCGACGCGGGTGACGTCGTCGGCGAGAGACTGCCCGCGCTCGGCGACCTTCACCTTCGCGGTGCGGCAGCCGTCGAAGCGGGCCAGCACGACGGGCACCTCGTCCGCCGCGACCGCCGGCACGGTCGCGTTCACCGGGATCTCGTCGCGGCGGGCGGCGGGCTGCGGCATCCAGGCGAAATCGATCGCCGCACGCAGCCAGACGGATGCCTCGTCGTCGTCGTACTCGGCGAAGGGGGAGAACTCCGACCAGCCCTGCGGCCCCTCGAACAGCAGCGCCTCGCGCACGGTCACGCCCCGGAAGCGGGTCGCCATCGGCAATGAGACGACCCGCGCCGTGGCGGCGATGTCGGCGAGCGACGGGGTGTCTGGCATCGGTCGTTCCGTTTCCTTAGCGTCATCCATGAGCGGGTGTGCGATTATGCCCGCGTGGATCTGACCTACTTGCAGGCCGTCGTCATCGGACTCCTCCAGGGAGTGACCGAACTCTTCCCGATCTCCAGCCTCGGGCATTCCATTCTCGTCCCCGCGTGGATCGGCGGCGAGTGGCAGTCCCTCGTCACCCAGGGCGACTCGTCGGGGCACACCCCGTTCCTCGCGTTCGTCGTGGCGTTGCACGTTGCGACGGCGCTCGCGCTCATCGTCTTCTACTGGCGGGACTGGGTCGCGGTGATCCGCGGGTTCTTCTGGTCGCTGAGCCACCGCAGTCTCGGCCGCAGCGAGGCGCGTCTGGCGTGGCTGCTCATCATCGGAACGATCCCGGTGGGCGTCATCGGCCTGCTGCTCGAGAAGCCGCTGCGTGTGCTCTTCTCGACCCCGCTCGTGGCCGCCGTCTTCCTGACCCTGAACGGCCTCGTGCTGCTGACGGCCGAGCTGCTGCGTCGCCGTCAGACGATCCTCGCCGGGCGGGCCGCCCGTGCCGCCGGGTCTCGTGCGGAGGCCCGCGGCGTCGCCGCCCGCCGCATCGACGACCTGTCCCTCGGCGAGGGAGCCCTGATCGGCACCACCCAGGCGCTCGCCCTGCTGCCCGGCATCTCCCGCTCGGGTGTGACGATCTCGGCCGGACTCCTGCGCCGCCTCGACCACGAGAGCGCCGCACGGTTCGCGTTCATGCTCGCCACGCCCGTCATCCTCGCCGCCGGGGTTCTGAAGGTCCCCGACCTGCTGCAGCCCGACGCCCGCGGCATCATGGGCCAGGTCATCGTCGGCTCGATCTGCGCATTCGTCGCGGCCTTCGCCGCGGTGGCGTTCCTGTCGCGCTACTTCCACACGCGCACGCTGTACCCGTTCGTGATCTACTGCGTCGTGGTCGGGGTCGCCAGCATCATCCGCTTCGGCTTCTTCGGCTGAGCACCGCCCGCCGCCGCCCAGGCCGGCCGCGAGGGCGGCGGCGTCGGGCGGGGCAGGAATAGGCTGGATGCCATGCTCCTCGACACCCCGGTCCGTCTCGGCATCCAGATCCGTCCCCAGCACGTCTCGTACGAAGACATCCGTCGTGCGGTCCTCACCCTTGAAGACCTCGGCGTCGACATCCTCTTCAACTGGGACCACTTCTACCCGCTCTCGGGCGACCCCGAGGGCCGCCACTTCGAGTCGTGGACGATGCTCGCGGCGTGGGCCGAGCAGACCGAGAAGGTCGAGTTCGGCGCCCTCGTGAACTGCAACAGCTACCGCAACGCCGACCTGCAGGCCGACATGGCCCGCACGGTCGACCACATCTCGGCCAAGGGCGGCGAGGGGCGCTTCATCTTCGGCACGGGCTCGGGCTGGTTCGAGCGCGACTACGACGAGTACGGCTACGAGTTCGGCACCCCCGGCACCCGCCTTACCGCGCTCGCCGAGGCGCTGCCGCGCATCGAGGCGCGCTGGGAGAAGCTGGTGCCGGTGCCGACCCGAAAGATCCCGGTGCTCATCGGCGGCAAGGGTGAGCAGAAGACACTGCGCATCGTCGCCCGTCACGCCGACATCTGGCACAGCTTCGTCACCCCCGAGGAGCTCGCGCACAAGGTCTCGGTCATCGACGAGTGGGCGGCGAAGGACGGCACGGACGTGTCGAACCTGGTCGTCTCGAACGAGCTGCAGCGCCGCACGACCGAAGACGCCGACGCGCTCTATGACGCCGGCGTGCGCCTGTTCACGCTCGGCTTCGACGGACCCGACTGGGACTTCGACGTCGTGCGCCGCTGGCTGCAGTGGCGCGACGGCAAGAACTGAGCCGCGCATGATCTCGCCGCTGTTCGATGAGTCCGAGTGGGCGGATGCCCCGGGGGCGGCGTCGTACACCGACATCACCGCCCACGTCAGCCGTGACGGGCGCATCGCCCGCATCGCGTTCGACCGACCCGAGGTGCGCAACGCGTTCCGTCCGCACACGGTCGACGAGCTCTACCGGGCGCTGGACATCGCGCGTCAGGACCCGCGCATCGGCGTGGTGCTGCTGACCGGCAACGGGCCGAGCCCGAAGGACGGCGGGTGGGCGTTCTGCTCGGGCGGCGACCAGCGCATCCGCGGTCGCGACGGCTACAAATACAGCGAGGACGCGACCGCGGTGCACGACCCGGCCCGCGCCGGGCGGCTGCACATCCTCGAGGTGCAGCGGCTCATCCGCTTCATGCCGAAGCCCGTGATCGCGGTCGTCCCCGGATGGGCGGCCGGCGGCGGGCACTCGCTCTACGTCGTGTGCGATCTGGCGATCGCCTCGCGGGAGCACGCCCGGTTCAAGCAGACCGACGCCGACGTGGGCTCGTTCGACGCGGGGTACGGCTCGGCGTACTTCGCGCGCCAGGTGGGTCAGAAGGTGGCGCGGGAGATCTTCTTCCTGGCGGAGGAATACTCCGCAGAGCGGGCGTACGAGATCGGGGCGATCAACCGTGTCGTCGCGCACGAGGACCTCGAGCGCGAGGCGGTGGCGATGGCACGCACGATCCTCGGCAAGTCGCCCACGGCGATCCGCATGCTGAAGTACGCGTTCAACGCGGTCGACGACGGGCTCGTCGGCCAGCAGCTGTTCGCGGGCGAGGCGACGCGTCTCGCCTACGGCACCGACGAGGCCGTCGAGGGCCGCGACGCATTCCTCGAGAAGCGCGACCCCGACTGGTCGCCGTATCCCTGGCACTTCTGAGATGACGGATGTCGCGGCCCTGACCCGTGCGCTGCGCGCCGCGCTCGACGGGTCGGGGCCCGCACTGCGTCTCGGCGGCGAGCCGGTGGCTGCGGCGGCCGCGCGCCCGCAGGAGAACGCGCGAGAACAGGACGTTGCCCGCGAAGGCTCCCTGTCCTCGCGCGACGACCTGTTGCCGGGCGCGGCGGCGGTCATCACGACGTCGGGGTCGACGGGGCATCCGAAGTCGGTCGTGCTGTCGGCCGATGCCCTGCTCGCGTCGGCGCGCGCAACCGTGGGGCTGCTCGGCGCCGGGCGCTGGCTGCTCGCGCTGACCCCCACCTACGTCGCCGGCTTGCAGGTGCTGGTGCGCTCGGTCGTCAGCGGCACCGAGCCGGTCGTGCTGCCATCGATTGCGCACGGCGGACGGTTCGCGGCATCCGATGTCATCGAGGCCACCGACGCCCTCGGCCCGGGGCCCCGGTACACGGCCCTGGTGCCGACCCAGTTGAGCGACCTGCTCGACGCGGATGCCGCCGCCGCCCGAGCGCTCGCGAGCTTCGACGCCGTGCTGATCGGCGGTCAAGCGCTCGCCCCCGCGCTCGCCGAACGGGCCGCGGCGGCGGGGGTACGCATCGTGCGCACCTACGGGTCGAGCGAGACCGCCGGCGGATGCGTCTACGACGGAGCGCCGCTCGACGGCGTGCGGCTGCGCGTCGAAGCGGGCGAGGTGCAGGTGGCGGGGCCGACGCTCGCCGACGGCTACCTGGGTGATCCGGCACTCACCGCGGCGGTGTTCCCGGTCGACGCCTACGGGGTGCGCTGGTATCGCACGGGCGACGCCGGCAGCGTCGACGACGGGATGCTGCGCATCACCGGCCGTATCGACAACGTGATCGTCTCGGGCGGGGTGAACGTCTCGCTCGACCGGGTCGAGCGGGCGGTGCGCACGGTGCCCGCGCTCGTGGCCGCGGTCGTCGTCGGGGTGCCGGACGCGCGGTGGGGGGAGGCATCCGCCATCGTCGTCGCGGGGGACGTCGACCGGGCCGCCGCGCTCGCCGCGGCCCGCGCGCGCGTCGAGGCCGAGGTCGGCGGCGTAGCCCGCCCGGCGCATCTGGTGACCGTCGACGAGATGCCCCTGCTGGCCTCGGGGAAGCCCGACCGGCGTGCGCTCGCCGCGCACGCACGCGCCGCCCTCTCGGCGGGCACATGAGCGCGCGCCCCTAGGATTGCTCCCCGTGGCAGGCAACACCAAGAAGCGGCGCTCGGCGCCCGCGCGCAAGACGCACCCCCGAGGCAATCCGCAGCGCTCCGGCTCGCCCGTGACCGCGCCGCGTCGCGCGGGTGTGCGCGACTGGATCGCCGCGGCGCGTCTGCGCACCCTGCCGCTCGCGATCGCCCCCGTGCTCATCGGCACCGGCGCCGCGCACGTGATCGACCCGAACCTTCACTGGGTGCTGGCACTCGGATGCCTCGCGGTCGCGGTCTTCCTGCAGATCGGCGTGAACTACGCGAACGACTACAGCGACGGCATCCGCGGCACCGACGACTACCGGGTGGGCCCGGGCCGGCTCACCGGCTCCCGCAAGGCCGCCCCGAAGGCGGTCCTCGCTGTCGCCCTGGCGTTCTTCGCGCTCGCGGGCATCGTCGGAGTCGTGCTCACGGTGCGCACCCAGCACTGGTGGCTGCTGATCGTCGGCGCGGTGTGCGTCGCGGCGGCGTGGTTCTACACCGGCGGCAAGCGTCCCTACGGCTACAACGCCCTCGGCGAGGTGTTCGTCTTCGTCTTCTTCGGGCTGGTCGCCACGGCCGGAACGACCTTCATCCAGGTCGGCGTCGTGCCGCAGGAAGCCTGGTTCGGCGGGGTCGCAGCGGGTCTGCTCGCCTGTGCCGTGCTGCTCGCGAACAACCTGCGCGACATCCCCCAGGATCGTGAGGCCGGCAAGCGCACCCTGAGCGTGCTGATCGGTGCGCGCGGCACACAGGTGCTGTACACGGTGTTCGTCGTCGTGGCGCTGCTGATCGCCTGCTTCCTCGGGTTCTTCTACCCGATCGCGTGGCTCGCGCTGATGTCGCTGCTGCTGCTCGGTCCGGCGCTGCTCATCGTGTGGATGTACGGCAAGCCGCAGGAGCTCGTGATCGCCCTCAGCCTCACGTCGCTCGGAGCCCTCGCATACGGCGCACTGCTGTTCTGGGCGTTCTCGGCCTGAACCGCGGCATCCGCTCCGGCCGGTGGGTGACGCTCAGCGCGCGTCGTCGTCGCCGAAGTAGGCGTCTGCCGCCTCGTCCTCGTCGAACTCGTTGCGGCGCACGCGGTCGCCGCTGCGCGCGGCGCGCCGACGCTCGCGGTTGTCGGCGAGGGTCGTGGTGACCTCGTCGAGGGGGCGTCGCAGGAAGATCACCGAGATGCTCAGTCCGATCAGTGCGGCGAAGATCGCGGCGAGCCAGACGAACTGCTGGAAGATCGGCAGCAGCATCATGAGGCCGAACGGCACGGCGAATGCGAGCAGACGCAGCACCGAGTAGAGCACGGCCGAGCGCACGGGATGGGCGGACATCCCTCCATCGTAGGTCGGCCGGTGAGGTGTCGCCTGAACGAGCCGATGCGTCATCCCGCCGTCCTCCCCAGGCCTCTCCCCGGCGGGCGCGCCTAGGATGAGGGCATGCGGCTCGTGCTGATCGTTGCAGTGCTCGCGGTCGTGTTCTGGATCTACAGCGTCATCGACGGCGCTGTGCAACCGGCCGACCGGCACCGCGGCGTGTCCAAGCCCGTGTGGATCCTCATCCTGCTGCTCCTGCCGGTCATCGGCGGGGTGCTCTGGTTCACCATCGGCCGCTCGCGGCTTCGTTCCGCCGGACGGCCCGCCCCCGACGACGACCCCGCGTTCCTCGGGTCGCTCGCGGATCTCTCCGACCAGGATGAGCGCATCCGCCGGCTGGAGGAGGAGTTGGCACGCCTCGACGCGGAGGACGCCGACCCCGACCTCCCTCCCCGTACGACCGACGACGACGAGAAGCGCAAGGGCTGACCGCGTGACCGATCGATCTCCGGCGACGGATGCCGCCGCGGCCCTGCTGGGCGCGCTCGTCGCGCAGGGGGTGCGGCATCTCGTCGTCAGCCCCGGCTCGCGCTCCCAGGCCCTCGCCCTCGCCGCCGCGGAGCTCGACCGCCGCGGACTCGCCCAGCTGCACGTGCGCATCGATGAGCGCGTCGCGGGCTTCACGGCGCTCGGCATCGGCCGCGAGTCCGGTATGCCCGCCGCCGTCATCTGCACCTCGGGCACCGCGGTCGCGAACCTGCTGCCTGCCGCCCTCGAAGCGCACCACGCCGGCGTGCCGCTGCTGCTGCTCACCGCAGATCGCCCGCCCGAGCTGCGCGGCGTGGGCGCGAACCAGACCACCCGCCAGCCGGGACTCTTCGCGCTCGCCGCGCGCCACGAGACCGATCTTCCGGTGCCCGAGGAGACCGACCCCGACGGCACCGCCGAGCAGACCGCGATGCTGCGCGCCGTGGCCGCCCAGGCCGTCGAGGAGGCCATCGGTGCCGGCACCCGCGCCGCCGGCCCGGTGCACCTGAACCTGCCGTACCGCGAGCCGCTCGCCGGGCCCCTCCCGGCCTGGTTCGCGGCCGAGGCTGCGGCCGTTCCCGTTCCCGCCGCCCCCGCCGAGGAGGGCGAAGAGGAGTCGTTCGGCGCGCTCTACCAGGGCGGCGGCGGCATCGGCGAGGCGGATGTCGCGACCGACCCCGAGCCCCTGCCGCACCTGCTCGTGCGGGGTCCGCGCACCGTGGTGATCGCCGGATCCGACGCCGGGCCCGACGCCGAGCAGCTCGCCCACCTGGGCGGCTGGCCGCTCGTCGCCGAGGTCGTCTCCGGCGCCCGGTTCGGCCGGCAGCTCGTGCACGGCTATCGCGAACTGCTCCGCGATCCCGCGCTCGGCGGAGCCGTCGAGCGGGCGGTGGTGCTGGGGCATCCGACTCTCAGCCGCGAGGTCACCGCCCTGCTCTCGCGTGCCGACGTCGAGGTGGTCGCGCTGCGCGGCCCCGGCGAGCCGCTCAACCTCAACGGTGAGAGCCTCGCCGTCGATGCGCTCGCCGTCGAACCCGGCGACACCGACCGCGAGTGGCTCGGTGCATGGCTGCGGGCGTCGCGCGAGGCATCCGTCGATCTCACCCCGCCCGCGCCCGACGCCGATGCGCTCGCGTCCGCCGAGCCACAGCGCCGCCTCGGTGCGATCGACGCCGAGCTCGCGGTCGCGCGGGAGCGGGTCGACCGCACGCTGCTCGTCGACGCCGTCTGGCGCGCGACCTGGCCGCACGACCGACTCGTGTTCGGATCATCGCGGCTCGTTCGGGTCGCCGACCAGGTGCTCGGCGGCAAGAAGGTGCGGGTGCACGCCAACCGTGGGCTCGCGGGTATCGACGGCACGATCGCCACCGCCCTCGGCGTCGCCGCCGCCTCGCAGGCGGACGGGCGACCGGGCGTCACCCGGGTGCTCCTCGGCGACCTCGCGCTGCTGCACGACGTCGGCGCGCTGCTGGCCGCGCCCGGCGAGCCGGAACCGCGCATCCAGGTGATCGTCGGCAACGACGGCGGCGGCACGATCTTCGACGGGCTCGAGGTGGCCCAGATCGCGGGCCCCGAGGCGATGGATCGCGTGCAGTACACGCCGCAGACCGTGCGCCTCGAACAGCTCGCCCTCGCCTACGGCTGGGAGTACCACCGCGTCACGACACGGTCCGCGCTCGATCAGGTGCTTACGTCGCCGTCGGGCGGACGTCAGCTCATCGAGGTGCCTCTCGAGCGCTGAGCGCGCCGCGGCATCCGCTCAGGCGAGCGCGTCGACGATCGGGCGGAACTTCACCCGGGTCTCGAGCAGCTCCGCCTCGGGGTCGCTCGAGGCGACGATGCCGGCGCCCGCGAACGCCGTCACCGGGATGTCGTCGCGATCCTCGGCCGTGGGAGACGACGACTCTGCGCCGAACTGCGCGCAGCGCAGCGCGATCGCCCACTCGCCGTCGCCGTCGCCGTCGATCCAGCCGACCGGACCGGCGTAGCGTCCGCGGTCGAACGGCTCGAGCTCGCGGATCGTCGCGAGGGCCGACGCCGTCGGGGTACCGGCGACCGCGGCGGTGGGGTGCAGCACCGCGACGAGATCCAGAGCGGATGCCTCGTGCCCCAGGTCGCCCTCGACGTCGGTCGCGAGATGCCACACGTTGGGCAGCTTCAGGGTGAAGGGCGTCTCGGCGGCGGTCACTGCGCGGGTGTGGCCCGCGAGGGCGCCGAGCACGCTCTGCACGGCGAAGCGGTGCTCGTCGAGATCCTTCTGGCTGGTCGCGAGAGCGACGGCGGCCGCGGCATCCCGATCGGCATCGGCGCCGCGCGCGGCGGTGCCGGCGAGCACCCGGGCGGTGAGGGTGCCGTCGTGCACGGTGACGAGGGTCTCGGGGCTCGCGCCGATGAGGCCGCCGACGGCGAAGGTCCACGTGTCGGGGTAGCCGCTCTGCAGGGCGCGCACGAGCCGGCGCAGGTCGGCGCCCGCCGGCACCGACCCCACGAGGTCGCGGGCCAGCACCACCTTCTCGAGCTCGCCGTCGCCGATGCGGGCCACCGCCTCGGCGACGGCGCGGGTGTAGTCGTCGGGGCTCTGCGCGCCGGGTCCGAGCGTGGCCGACCAGTACGGGCCGTACGGGATCGGGGCGACATCCTCGCCCTGATCGGATGCCTCCTCCCTCGTGATGCGCGTGATCCAGGTCTTCCCGCCGGTGCGGCCGACGACGACGGGCGGAACCACCAGTCGCGACGTCGCACCCGAACGGGAGCGCGCCTCGGCGTGCTCGTCGAACGCGAGAGAGCCGAAGGCGAGGAGGCCCGTGCCGGGGGCGTGCACCTCGTCGTCGACGGACGCGGCATCCGCGATCGCGCGCCACGTCGACGCGAGCCGGGTCGCGGCGTCCGCGGATGCCTCGAGGGCGATCAGCGGGCGACCGATCCCGACGAATCCGTCGCCGCGCCGCGACCACACCAGCGGCGTGTGCGGGTCCGCCAGAGCCAGCAGATCCTCGTGCGCGATGGTCTCCCGGGTGACCGCCACCAGTCGGGGGGGAGCGGGCAGGGTCACCCGTCCAGCCTAGGCCTCGCCCGGCCCGCCTAGACTCGACGGGTGACCGCCGCCGACGAGCCCAACCGCGCCGACCTGGGCAAGGATCCCGCCCGCGTGAGCGGCATGTTCGATCAGGTGGCCGCGGCCTACGACCGCACCAACACGCTGCTGAGCCTCGGCAACGATCGCCTCTGGCGCATCGCGATGACCCGCGCCGTCGCGCCGCAGCCGGGGGAGCGGGTGCTCGACCTCGCGGCGGGCACAGGAGCATCGAGCGTCGCACTCGCCCGCAGCGGCGCCGAGGTCGTCGCCGCGGACTTCTCGCCCGGCATGATCGCCGAGGGCGCGCGGCGGCACGGCGGCATCCCGAATCTCTCCTTCGTCGAAGCCGACGCCATGGCGCTGCCGTTCGATGACTCATCGTTCGACGCCGTCACCATCTCGTTCGGGCTGCGCAACGTCGCCGAGCCCAAGGTCGCCCTCGCCGAGCTGCTGCGGGTCACCAAGCCCGGCGGCCGCCTCGTGATCTGCGAGTTCTCCCAGCCGCAGAATCCGGTTTTCGCGGCGCTCTACCGTTTCTACAACGACCGCGTGCTGCCCACCGTCGCCGGCTGGGTGAGTTCGAACGCCGATGCGTACGACTACCTCAACGAGTCGATCAAGGCCTGGCCCGCCCAGCGCGCGCTCGCCGCATGGGTGCGCGAGGCCGGCTGGACCGATGTCGCCTACCGCGACCTCACCTTCGGCATCGTCGCGCTGCACCGTGCGGTGAAGGCCTGATCGGCGCACCTGGGCATCGGCTACGAGGCGTTCTCGACCGACGGGATCGGCGGCCACCGGTGGAGTGAGCGCCGGTAGGCTGTCTGCGTGACTCCGACCTCGTCCGCGCCCGGTCTGCCCCTGGCAGGTCACCTCAGCGTGACGGAGCGGGTGTTCGCGGGGCCGGCCTCCCGTCGCCTGTGGAAGACGGTCGAAGCGAGTCTCGCTCAGGTCGAGGCCCAGCTGGCGACCGAGATCGCGTTCACCGATCGGCTCGCCGACGTCACCAGTCGCTACCTCTACCAGGCCGGCGGCAAGCGAGTGCGGCCGATGCTGACGCTGCTCACCGCGCAGCTCGGCGACGGCGCGACACAGCCGGTCATCGAGGGTGCCGCCGCCCTCGAGCTCACCCACCTCGGCTCCCTCTACCACGACGACGTCATGGACGGTGCGGACGTGCGCCGCGGCGTTCCGGCCGCCCATGCCGTGTGGGGCAACAGCATCGCCATCCTCACCGGCGACCTGCTCTTCTCCCGCGCCAGCCAGATCATGGCCCGCCACGGCGATGCCGCCATCCAGCTGCAGGCCGACACGTTCGAACGACTCGTGCTCGGCCAGTTGCACGAGACCGTGGGTGCGTCCGACGACGACGACCCGGTGGAGTTCTACCTGCAGGTGCTCGCCGACAAGACCGGCTCGCTCATCGCGGCATCCGCGAAGGCCGGAATCACGTTCGGCAACGGCCCCGAGGAGTACGCCGAGCCGCTGCAGGTCTTCGGCGACAAGGCGGGCGTCGCGTTCCAGTTGCTCGATGACGTCATCGACCTCTCGGCCGACGCCGACGAGACCGGCAAGGTGCCCGGCACCGACCTGCGCGCGGGCGTTCCGACCATGCCCTACCTGCTGCTCGGCGCCGACACCGACGCCGCCTCGGTCGACCTGCGCGCCCGCATCGACGAGGGCGTCGCCCGCATCGCCGACGGCGCCGACCCGGCGATCCTCGACGAGCCGCTCACCCGGCTGCGCGAGCACCCCGCGACCCGCCGCACGCTCGAGCTCGCCCGTCAGTGGGCGTCTGACGCGGTCGCCGCCCTGGCGCCGCTCCCCGCCGGGCCCGTGCGCGAGGGCCTCACGCGGTTCGCCGACGCGGTCGTCGACCGCAGCAGCTGACCCACGACGCCCGGCCGCGCCGCGGCATCCGACTGCGTCGCGCCCCACGAAAGGACACCCCCATGACCAAGCTCCGGCTGGCCATCGTCGGTGCCGGTCCCGCAGGGATCTACGCCGCCGACATCCTCTTGAAGGAACAGCGGCCCTTCGACGTCTCGATCGATCTGTTCGAGCACCTGCCGGCTCCCTACGGACTCGTGCGTTACGGCGTGGCCCCCGACCACCCGCGCATCAAGGGCGTCATCACGGCGTTGCGCGAGGTGCTCGACCGTGGTGACATCCGCATCTTCGGCAACGTGCGCTACGGCGTCGACATCACCCTCGACGACCTGAAGAAGCACTACAACGCGGTCATCTTCGCGACCGGAGCGATCCGTGACGCCGACCTCGACATCCCCGGGATCGACGCTCAGGGCTCGTACGGCGCGGCCGATTTCGTGAGCTGGTTCGACGGGCACCCCGACGTGCCGCGCACCTGGCCGCTCGAGGCGGCATCCGTCGCTGTCGTCGGCGTCGGCAACGTCGCACTCGACGTGTCGCGCATTCTCGCGAAGCACGCGATCGACCTGCTGCCGACCGAGGTGCCGGGCAACGTCTACGAGATCCTCGAGGCGAGCCCCGTCACCGACGTGCACGTGTTCGGCCGCCGCGGCCCGGCGCAGGTGAAGTTCACCCCGCTCGAGCTGCGCGAGCTCGGTGAGCTGCGCGACGTCGACATGGTCGTCTACGACGAGGACTTCGACTACGACGAGGCGTCCCTCGCGGCGATCGCGAGCAACAAGCAGGTCAAGGTCATCGACCGCGTGCTGCAGGAGTGGCGCACGCGTCCAGCGGCGAACGGTGCTGCCGGGCCCGCCTCGCGCCGCCTGCACCTGCACTTCTGGGCGAAGCCTGTCGAGGTCACGACGGATGCCGCGGGCCGGGTCGCGTCCCTCGTCTACGAGCGCACCCGTCCCGACGGGCAGGGCGGGGTCGTCGGGACCGGCGAGCTGCGCGAGGTGCCGATCGGGCAGCTCTACCGCGCTGTCGGCTACTTCGGCTCGCCGCTGCCGGGGGTGCCGTTCGACGACCGGCACGGGGTCATCCCGAACCACGAGGGTCAGGTGCTCGAGCCCGACTCGAACGAGATCGTTCCGGGCGTCTACGCGACCGGGTGGATCAAGCGCGGGCCGGTGGGGCTCATCGGCCACACCAAGTCCGACGCGATGGAGACCGTGCGCCACCTCGTGGGCGACCAGGCGTCGTGGTGGCAGCCCGAGGACCCGTCCGACGAGGCGATCCCCGCGCTCCTCGCCGAGCGCGGTGTGCGCTGGACCGACCTCGAGGGCTGGCACCGCCTCGACGAGCACGAGATCGCCCTCGGGGCTCCGCACGAGCGCGCACGCATCAAGGTCGTTCCGCGCGACGAGATGATCAGCATATCCCGCGGCGAATGACCGCGGGACGGCGACTCACCCCCGGGCTGCTCGCGGCACTCGGGTTCATCACGGCGGTCGGCCCGTTCGCGGTCGACATGTACCTTCCGTCGTTCACGCAGATCGGCACCGATCTCGCCGCTCCCGCCTCGAGCGTGCAGCTGACCCTCACCGCGTTCCTCATCGGCATCGGGGTGGGCCAGCTGATCCTCGGGCCCCTGTCCGACCGGTTCGGCAGGCGCCCCGTGCTGGTCATCGCGCTGGCCGTGTTCGCGGCATCCGGTGTCGCGATGGCGTTCACGCCGACCGTCGAGGTGTTCATCGCGTTGCGCCTGGTGCAGGGTCTGACGGGAGCCGCGGGCATGATGCTCGCCCGCGCGATCGCCGTGGACCTCAGCGAGGGCGAGACGGCGGTGCGGGCGCTGAGCCTCATCGCGATGCTCGTCGGGCTCGGGCCGCTCATCGCACCCCCCATCGGCGGCGCGGTCGCGGCGATCGCCGGCTGGCGCGGGGTGCTCGGGGTGCTCGCCGCGATCTCGGTCGCGATGTTCGTGCTCGCCGTGGCGGTGGTGCCGGAGTCGCTGCCGCCCGAGAAGCGACACGCAGGAGGGGTGGCGGGCGCGTTCGCGCGGTATGGCACGCTGCTGCGTGACGGCGGCGTGCGCGGCTATGTGACGGTGTTCGCGTTCGGCTTCGCCGCGATGATGGCCTACATCTCCGCCTCGCCGTTCGTCGGCCAGACCGTGCTGCGCATGCCGCCCCTCGTGTATGCGTTCGGGTTCGCGGCGGGAGCGGCGGGCATCGTGCTCTCGAACCTCGTCAACGCGCGGGTCGCGCCGAGAGTCGGCGTGAGACGGATGCTGCTGGTCGGCGTCGCGCTCTCCGTCGTCGCCTCGGTCGCGCTGGCGGTGCTCGCGCTCACGGGGGCGCTGCAGCCTGCGACGTTCATCCTGTGCGCGTTCGTGCTGACCTCGGCGACGGGTCTCATCATGTCGAACGCGAGTGCGCTCGCTCTCGCCCGCGCGGCTGCGGCGCGGGGCGCGGGAGCGGCCCTGCTCGGGTCGAGCCAGTTCCTCGTCGGGGCGATCGCCTCCCCGCTCGTCGGCCTGTGGGGCGAGGACACGGCGGTGCCGATGGCGCTCGTCGCGCTCGTCGCATCGGCGGTGGCGGCGGTCGTCGTGCTGCTCACCCGTCCGCGGCCGCTGCCGGCCGCCTAGTCGCCCGCGGCGGCGGTCCCGCGCTCGGAGTGCCCGGATGCCGCGGCCGATCGCCCTGCGGTGAGCTCCTCGCCGACCACCACGACCCAGGGTGCCGCGGCGACGAGCAGGATCGAGAGCGCGAACGATGTGCCGATCTCGGCCAGGACGACGGCGGCGGCGAGCACGACGAGACCGAGCGTCAGAGCGACCGCGTGTGCGCGCCGCACGCGGCGTGTGAGCGTTGCGGCGACCGCGAGATAGGTCGTGAGGAACACGGCGACCGCGATCGCGACGATCTGCACGGCGACCGCGAAGTCGACGTGCGCCTGCCCCTCGACCACGTAGGCGCCGACATGGAGTCCCGCCCCCGCCGCGGCGACCGCAGCGAAGACGAGCATGTGCAGGTAGCCGAACACGAAGCCGCCGCCGGGGCGATGCTCGAGCAGGTGGCCGAACGGCACCGCGAAGTAGGCCCACCACATGCCGAAGGTGAGGATCACGCCGGCCGCGACGAGAACGATCGCGTCGCCCGACCAGCCGCTCGCGGCGATGATCGGCTGCACCGCGGTCACCGTGCCGAGCACGCCTTCGCCGAGGGCGATGAGCACGAGCAGGCCGTAGCGCTCCGCGATGTGGTGCGGATGCCAGGGGGTCGGATGCCGCCGCTCGGCGAGCAGCGGACCCCCGAGCTCGATGAGGTAGAGCACGGCCGCGAACGCCAGGGTGGGGCCGAGTTCGAGATGCAGCACGGCGGTGGCTACCCACCCGATCTGTGCGATCGCGATGAACGTCGCGTAGATCAGCGCCGTTCGGCGGTGCGCGGGCGACTGGGCTGCGAGGCGCAGCCATTGGGCGAGCATGGCGACGCGCATGATCACGTAGCCGGCGACGACCACCGTGTTGTCGATGCCGTGGCCGTCCTCCAGCGAGTGGAACACGTCGGAGAGGCCGAGGGCGAGCACCAGCACGCCCGCCATCTGCACCATCGTCGTGAGGCGGTACACCCAGTCGTCGGTGTCGAACGCCGAGGCGAACCACGAGAAGTTGATCCAGGCCCAGATGATCGCGAACATCCCGAAGGCGAATCCGCCGAGTCCGACGGCGAGACGTCCTTCCGCGATCTCGTGCGCCATCTGGGATCCGGCGATGCCGAACGCGACGACGAACGTCAGGTCGAAGAGGAGTTCGAGTGGGGTCGCTGCGCGGCCGTGCTCGCGGGGGTTCCGGCCGAGCATGCGGCGCATGCGTGCGGTCACGGATCCTGCGGCGACGTGCGGGGGAGTGTTCATCGTCACGGGGATCATCTTGCCGGTCCGGGGCGGTCGTAGGCTGGCGGCATGACGGTCGGGTGGGGCGCCGACATCCTCGGCGACGGATTCATGCAGCTCAGCCTGCCCCTCGGGGAGGACTCCGAGGGTGCGGTGGTCGCCACCCTGGTGCGTGCGGTGCCTGAGCGGGGGCCGGCGTCGTGGTTCGCCGCAAGGCCGCTCGGAGACGTCGATGTGCTCTACGTGCACGGGTGGTCGGACTACTTCTTCCAGACGAGGCTCGCCCGATTCTGGACCTCCCGCGGTGCCCGCTTCTTCGCCCTGGATCTTCGCAAGTACGGACGCAGCCTCCGGCCCGGGCAGACCCCCGGGTACGTGACCGACCTCACGACCTACGACGAGGACATCGCCGCAGCCCTCGGCGCCATGGGTCGCGACGGCGAGGGGCGGCATCCGCATCGCCGGCTCGTGCTGCTCGGGCACTCGACCGGAGGCCTGACCCTGAGCCTGTGGGCCGACCGGCATCCGCGGGCGGCGGCAGCCGTGATCCTGAACAGTCCGTGGCTCGAGTTCCAGCTGCCGGGGCGTCGGCGCAGTGCGCTCGCCCCGGTCGTCGGCATCGGGGCCCGGATGCGTCCATACGAGACCGTGCCGCAGGTGGATCTCGGCTTCTACACACGGGCGCAGCGCGAGGTGGCCGACCCGACCGATCCGGTGTCGATCGATCTCGACTGGCGTCCTGAGCAGACGATGGCGGTGCACACCGGGTGGCTGAACGCGATTCTCGCGGGGCACGCGCGCGTCGAGGCGGGGCTGCGCATCGACGCGCCAGTGTGTGTGCTGCTGTCGGCGCGCAGCGCCGTGCCCACCCGGTGGAGCGAGGAGCTCACCCGTGCCGACAGCGTGCTCGTGGTCGACGACATCGCCCGTGCGGCGGTGCAGCTCGGCTCGTCGGTGACGGTCGAGCGCATCGAGGGTGCGTTGCACGACGTCTTCCTGTCGCGCCACGATGCCCGCGAGGAGGCGTACGCGCGTCTCGCGCGCTGGGTCGGCGGAGTGCTCGCGCGGGCGTAGCCGGCGTCGCGCACGGGCGGTCGGCCGCGCGCGCTCGACTTACGCGGCGAGGCGGGTCGGCGCCGGCCAGCCGCCGGTCGTGACCACGTCGCCGACGGCCGACACGAGGCGGGCGGGGGCGACGTCGGCGAGCCACGCGGGCGCCTCGGTGCCGCGGATGATCGCGGCCGTCGACAGGGCGTTCGCCTCCACGCAGCTGCGCGCCGCGACCGTCACGGTGCGCCACACCTCGGGCGCCGGCTCTCCGGTGCGCGGGTCGACGATGTGATGGATGTCGCGTCCCGCCCGCTGCCACCGGCGATGAAGAAGACTGGATGTCGCGATGCCCGCGCCCGCGCGCAGGGTGACCTGGTCGATCGGCTCGCCCGCGGCATCCTGCACCGTCACCTGCCAGCCGCCGACCGGCTCGGGGCCGGCGCAGGCGATGTCGCCGCCGAGGGAGAGCAGCACGCCGCAGTCGTACGCGACGGCGACGGCGGCTGCCACGCGATCGGCGGCGAGCGCCTTCGCGGTCGCGCCGAGGTCGAGGGAGAGGTGCGCGGGCACGGTCAGCAGGTCGCCGTCGAGCGTGATGCGGCGCCACCCGGGGGTGTGACGCACGACGACGCGGATGGGCCGGTCGTCGTCGAGGATCAGGCGGATGTCGCGGTCGTAGCCGAGGGCGTCCATCGCGGTGCGCACGGTGGGGTCGACGAGTCCGCCGGTCAGCTCGGCGGCCTTGAGGGCGGCGCGCACGAAGTCGGCGAGCGTGGCGCTCACACGCACTCCGTCCGGCAGCCGGTCGGAGATGCGGTTGAGTTCGGATGTCGCGTCGAACCGGTCGACCGCGGCGGCGATGATCGCGAGCTCGCGCTGCGCGACCTCGATCGCCATCGGGAGGGCGTCGTCGCGGGTGACCACGAGGCGGGCGTCGGTCGACCACAGCGCCCACTCGTGCGCGGCGGTCATCGTGAGCCCGACGTCGTGCCGTGCGAGGTGGTGCCGGATCCGCTCGAGACCGAGCCGGAGTTCGAGCTGGTCGATCCGCTGCTCGAGCTCGAGCTCGAACCGGACGACGTCGTGCCCGAGTTAGTGGTGCCCGACGACGACGTGCTCGATCCGGATGTGCCCGTGCTCGACGTCCCCGTGCTCGAGGTCCCCGTGCTCGAGGACGACGTCGAGGTCGTGCTCGTTCCGCTCCACTCGGTCGCGACCGCGGGGGCGGCGGCGATCAGCACGCCCGCTCCGGCTGAGATCACCGCGGCGGTCGCGAGGGTCGCCCGCAGCTTCGCCTTCTCACTTCTGCGCATCGGATGCTCCTTCCGTTGTGAAAGAAGCGTGCGCGTCGCACTGATGCGCTCCCGAGGTCTGAGCCGGGCGGGCGGGGAGAGAACGCTATGCGATTGCTGTGACGGGATGCCGCGGCATCCGGTCGATCACCGATAGTTGACGAACTGCAGGTCGACGTCGAGGTCGGCGGCCTTGAGGAGGCGCTGCACTTCCTGTAGGTCGTCGCGCGACTTCGAGGTCACGCGCAGCTCGTCGCCCTGGATCTGGCTCTTCACGGTCTTGGGGCCCTCGTCGCGGATGATCTTGCCGATCTTCTTCGCGTTCTCCTGCGAGATGCCTTCCTTGAGGCTCGAGGTGATGCGGTACTCCTTGCCGCTGGCGACGGGGTCCCCGGAGTCGAGCGACTTCAGCGAGATGCCGCGCTTGATGAGCTTCGACTGGAACACGTCGAGCACGGCCTTCGCGCGCTCCTCGCTGTTCGCCTTGATGAGGATCTGCTCGCCGCTCCACGCGATCGACGCGTCGGTGCCCTTGAAGTCGTAGCGCTGCTCGACCTCTTTGTGCGCCTGGTTGAGGGCGTTGTCGGCCTCCTGACGATCGATTTTGCTGACGATATCGAAGGAGCTGTCTGCCATGCCCGCGAGTCTATCCGCGGCATGTGGCGGCGTCCCGAGCCGGGGCGCTGCCCGGTTCGTAGACTGGTCGGCATGCACGCGCTCACCGAGAACGATTTGCGCGCCGCGTTCGTGAACGCCTCGACCGACGACCTGCGTCTGCTGGCCCTGCCGCACGACTTCCCGATCCTCGACTGGGACCACCTCGACTTCCTCGCCTGGCGCGACCCCGAGAACCGGGACCGCGGCTACCTCGTCGCCGAACGCGACGGCTCTCCGCACGGGGTCGTGCTGCGCGCGGCATCCTCGTCGTCACGCGGACATGTGGGCCTGTGCAACCTCTGCCACACGATGCAGCCGGGCAACCAGGTGACGCTCTTCTCGGCGCGACTTCCGGATGCCTCGGGGTCGAGCGTCGGCACCTACATCTGCGCCGATCTCAGCTGCCACGAGAACGTGCGGCTGGCGGCGCCGCTGGCGCCGGGCGAGATCCGGGCGAGCGTCGACGTGCGCATCGACGGCACGAAGGAGCGGGCGGAGTCGTTCGTCGCCCGCGTCGCCGAGCGCGTCTGACACGCCCCGCGTGCGGTGGCGCCCTGCGCTCCGCGCTGACAGAGTGGGCACGACTGCGAAGGAGCATCCATGGCCGCTGAATCCCGGGTCGTCGTGATCGGCGACGCGCTCATCGACGAACTGCGCGACGACAGCGGGGTGCGCGAGTTCGTCGGCGGTGCGGCCCTGAACGTCGCGGTCGGACTGTCGCGTCTCGGCGTGCCGACGAGCCTCATCGCGATGATCGGCGACGACGAGCCGGGGGAGCGCATCCGCGGGTTTCTCGCCGACTACGGGGTCGAGCTGATCGCCTCCGCGTCGCCGCACGGCACCTCGCGCGCGGTCAGCACGCGCAGCGCCGGCGGCGAGCCGACCTACGTCTTCAACACGGCCGCCCAACAGCGGCGAGTCGTCTACGGCGCCGCCGAGCGTGCGGCCATCGCCGCCGCGCCGCTCGTCGCGATCAGCTGCGTGCCGTTCGACGACCGCGCCCAGACCGACGAGTTGATCGACGCGGTGGCCGCGGCATCCGTCGTCGCCATCGATCCGAATCCTCGCGCCGGCATGCTGCACGACCGCGACGAGTTCGTGCGCGGGTTCGAGCGCGCGGCTGCGGGGGCGACCCTCGTCAAGGTGGGCGACGACGACGCCGAGCTGCTCTACGGCATCTCCCTCGATGCGCTCACCGACCGACTCGTCGGCCTCGGCGTCGGGGCGGTGCTCGCGACCCGCGGTTCTGCGGGCGCGCGCATCGTCGCCGGGGGCGCCGATGTGTCGCTGCCCGTCTCGGCCCTGCCGGGACGCATCGTCGACACGATGGGAGCCGGCGATGCGGTGCTCGCGTCGGTCGCGGCATCCGTCATCGAGGGGCGTCCGGAGAGCGGCGACGCGTGGCGCGCGGTGCTGCAGCGGGCGATGGATGTCGCGGCCGCGACCTGCCGCGTCGAGGGCGCCCTGCTGCGGCTCCCCGAGTCGCTGGGCGGCATCGACCTCGACCGCATCGGCACCTGAGCGCACACCCGGGCCGATTTCGACACGGACCGCATCGCGGGTAAGATCGGAGATCGCGCCTCCGGTCGACTGAAAAAGCCGGGCGGGTGCGCCATGGCAGGTTACCCAAGCGGCCAAAGGGATCTGATTGTAACTCAGCCGGCTCAGCCTTCGGGGGTTCGAATCCCTCACCTGCCACCCCAGAACGGGCCTCGCATGTCGAGGCCCGTTCCTCGTTTTTCCGGGCGGATGTCCCGCCCCGCCCGTATGCTCGGGCGCGTGACCGCGGCATCCGGATTCGACCAATGACCGACATCGAGGTGTTCGTCGTCGTCGACGTCGCCGCGTGGCGGGAATGGCTGGTCGCTCACGATGACGAGTCCGACGGGGTGTGGTTGGCGCTCGCCAAGAAGGGCGTGACCGAGCCGACCTCCCTCGTCTACCAGGAGGCGCTCGAAGAGGCGCTGTGCAGCGGCTGGATCGACGGGCAGAAGCGCTCGAACGACGAGGCCACCTTCCTGCAGCGCTTCACCCCGCGCCGCAAGCGATCGATGTGGTCGGCCCGCAACGTCGAGATCGTCGAACGACTCATCGCCGATGCGCGCATGCGCGCGCGTGGCCAGATCGAGATCGATGCGGCACAGTCCGACGGTCGCTGGAATCGCGCATACGCCGGGGCGGCGACCGCGGAGGTGCCCGACGACCTCGTCGCCGCGCTCGCCGCGGCCGGCCCGACCGCCGTCGAGACCTTCGCCACGGCGAACGCGAACAACCGCTACGCAGTGCTGCACCGCCTCATGACCGCCACCACGGCCGAGACTCGCGCCGCGCGACTCGACCGGCTGGTCGCGCAGTTCGCGCGCGGTGAGCGTCCGCACCCCCAGTAGCCCTCCCCGTACGCTTCCCGCTGGCGATCATCCACAGCGGGACGTCATCGTCCTGGGCCGCGGGGACGCCGCATGCCACGATGGGGGCAGCGCGACCGACCCGCAGAACGGATCCCTCTCATGACGCAGCCGACGCCCGCCACCCCGCCCGCCGCCAACGGGTCGACCTCGTCCCCACTGGTGCGTGCATCGATCTGGGTCGCCATCGGCGCACTCATCGCCGCAGCAATCGTGAGCGTCGTCTGGGTGCTCGTGGGCAACCAGAACGGCCTCATCGGGCGGGCGTTCCTCACGATCTTCCTGCTCGCCGCATTCGCCGGGGTCTCGATCCTCGAGGCGCGGCTGTCATCGCGGCGTCCGGTGTGGTTCGTGCTGGTCAGCATGACGGTGTGGGTCGTGACGCTGCTCATCGGCGCGATCTTCATCTGGATGCCGGCAGGCTCCGCGCAAAGCGGCTACGACGATCCATACGGCAGCGGCTCCAACCCGCTCGTCCCTTCGTATGACGGTGTCGACCCGCTTCTCGGCGCGCAGCGCACCTTCTCGTTCTTTCTCGTGGTGCTGATCCTCCAGCTCGCCGTGCTGCACGTGCGCCTCTACGTGAAGGCATGGCTGCGGTTCCGCACGTCGTTCACCACGGTCACGTCTCTCGCGACCATCGCCTTGGTCGGCATCCTCGCCGTGCTGCTGGTGCTCCCGCTCGTGCTGCAGGAGTTCCTGCGCTTCCACGACATCTACTGGCGCCTCACGGTCGCCGTCGCCATCCTCGCCGCCGTCGGCACCGCCCTCGTGCCGCTCGTGACCGTGCTGTTCGCGCCGCGGACTCCCAAGCCCCTGGTGGCGGGGCCCCCGCCCGGATGGCCGACCTACGCCGACCGGGTCACGCCGCTGCCTCCCCTGCCGAACGGCACGCCGGACTGGAACGCGTACTACACGGGCCGGCCCAGCTATCCCGCTCCGGGCTCCGCCCCCGCTGCGGCACCGGCGCCCACGGCTCCCGTCGCTGCGCCGACCGGTGACCCGACGCTTCCGCCGCGCCCTCCGCTGCCGCCGCAGACGCCCACGGAGTGACCGCCGGGTCGCACACCCACGGTCAGATCGCGCCCTCCCCGCGTGACCCGACTCGGCGACGGGCCGCGCGACCCGATGGAACCGCGGCCCGCGACTGAACCTGGGGTTCAGGCCTCGAGCAGCTCCCGCGCCGCCATCGCCGCGTTGTGACCGCCGATGCCGCTGACCGCGCCACCTCGCACCGCGCTCGATCCGCACAGCAGCACCCCCTCGACGCCTGACGCGACGCCCCAGCGGGCGGGTGCGGCATCCGGGGCGTCATCGAGCCACGGCCACGACAACGGGCCGTGGAAGATGTCGCCGCCGACCATGCCGAGTGAGCGTTCGAGATCGTCGGTCGTGCGCGCCTCGATGCACGGCGACCCGTCGGGCGCGATCCACAGGCAGTCCTCGATCGGTTCGTCTAGCACCGCGTTCAGCGACCGGATCGCCGCGGACTGCACCTCGTCGCGCGCGCCCGCGGCGTCGCGTCCGGTCACCAGCGCGTGCGGCACCTGCAGCCCGAACAGCGTCAGGGTCTGGGCGCCGGCGCTGCGCAGCTCGGGTCCGAGGATCGACGGGTCCGTCAGCGAATGACAGTAGATCTCCGCCGGCAGCGGATCGGGCACGCGACCGGCGCGCGCCGTGGCGTACGCGGCATCCAGATCGCTCATCCGCTCGTTCACGTGGAAGGTTCCCGCGAACGCCGCCTCGGGGGCCACGGATGTGTCGCGCAGCCGCGGCAGTCGACGCAGCAGCATGTTGACCTTCACCTGCGCGCCGGCCGGACGAGAGACAGCGGATGCCTCGCCCCCACCGGCCGTCACCAGATCGGCGAGAACGGCGGCCCCCACGCCCGACAGCACGAGCCTCCCGCGCACCACCCGCCCATCGGCGCAGCGCACCTCGCCGTCGGGTGACACGCTCGTCACCTCCGCGCGCGTGCGCACCTCGGCACCCGCCTCGCGGGCTGCCCGCTCCATCTCGGCGCTGACCCGGCCCATGCCGCCGACGGGCACGTCCCAGTCGCCGGTGCCGCCACCGATCACGTGATAGAGGAAGCACCGGTTCTGGGCGAGAGAGGGGTCGTCCGACCATGACGACGTGCCGATGAGCCCGTCGGTGAGAGCGACCCCGCGCATCAGATCGGTCAGGAGACTCGCGCGCACGAGCTCGCCGAGAGGTCGCTCGGTCACCTGCTCCCACAGTTCGTCGTCGCCGAGCCGCGCGCGCACCGTCGCCGCCGTCGGCAGCGGCTCGGTCATCGTCGGGAACACCGCCGTCGCGAGCGGCGCGAGCCTGGTGAGCAGGTCGCGATAGCGGGAGGCCTCCTCCGGGTCGCCCGTCGTGGCGGTCATCGAGCGGGCGGTGGCCGCGGCATCCTGCGTGTCGACCAGCACGCCCCGTGACGGGTCAGCCGGGTCTGGTGTGTAGGACGAGTAGCGCCGGCGTCGCAGCTCGACGCGCAGGCCCAGGTCGTCGACGATGCGGCGGGGGAGCAGGCTCACCAGGTACGAGTAGCGCGAGAGTGAGGCATCCACGCCCGCCCACGGGCGCTCTGAGACGGCGGCGCCGCCGAGATGCGCGAGCCGCTCGAGGATGACGACCGAGCGTCCAGCCCGGCCGAGGTAGGCGGCCGCGACGAGGGCATTGTGGCCGCCGCCGATGATCACGACATCGTGCGTGGGGGTCATGGCCTCACGCTAGCGGTCCGCCCTGCGGCGTCACCGACGGGCCGGATGCCGCGGCCCGGGCGATAGCGTGGCGGTATGACCCTCCCGCTCGAACTGCAGTCGCTCGCCGTCGAGATCGCCCGGGAGGCGGGAGAGCTCGCCGCCCGCCGACGGGCCGAGGGTGTGACGATCGCGGCGACGAAGTCCGCGCTCGCCGACATCGTGACCGAGGCCGACCGCGAGGTCGAGGCGCTGATCCGCGATCGCCTCGCCGCCGCCCGCCCCGATGACGGCTTCCTCGGAGAGGAGTCCGGCGGCGACGATTCCCGCACCGGCATCGTCTGGGTGGTCGACCCCATCGACGGCACGGTCAACTACGCGTACGGCCTCCCGATCTACGCCGTCAGCATCGGCATCGTGACCGGCAGCAGCGACCCGGCCGCCTGGGAATCGCTCGCGGGCGTCGTCTACGCCCCGGCGCTCGGAGAGCTCTACCGAGCCGCGCGCGGCGAAGGCGCCTGGATCGGCGATCACCGCCTGCACGTATCTCCCGAGATCGGCCCGGCCGGCGCCCTGCTGGGAACCGGCTTCGGCTACGACCCCGCCACCCACGCCGGCGACCTCGCCGCCGTGGGCGCGGTGCTGCCCCTCGCGCGCGACCTGCGGCGCATGGGCGCGGCATCCCTCGATCTCGCCGCTGTCGCGGCCGGCCGGCTCGACGGCTACTACGAGCGCGGACTCAAGCCGTGGGACATCGCCGCCGGCGCCTTGCTGGTCGAAGAAGCGGGTGGCGTGTTCTGGCGCGAGGGCGGTCCGGATGCCGCGGCTCGACCGCTCTCGATCGCGGCCCCGGCTCCCCTGTTCGAGAAGCTCGCCGAGGCCCTGCGTAACGGCTAGGTTTCGTGCCGCGACATGCCCTGGCAATCCTCAGGCGATCGGGTTACTGTTTATGAGTTCGTTATCTTCCGGTACCCGCCGAGTCACGAACACCACCCGAACGCAAGACCGTCGCTGGCGCGACAAGACGTGAGACTTTTGTGCTTTGACTTCTGAGACACCCGCATCCGACAGCCTGCCGACCCGTCGTTCCCGCCGCGATTCCGCGAGCACTGCGACGCCGGTGCCGTCGGTGACCGAGATTCAGGAGCCCGTCACTTCGTCGACCGTCGAGCCCGCGGCATCCATCGTCGATGCGGTCGCCATCGCTGACGCTCTTGTCGTCGCTCCGCTCACCCGCCGCTCCGTTCGTGCGGCGGCGCCGGTGGTCGCTCCCCTCACCCGCCGCGCTGCGCGCGGCCGTGAGCTCGAACTGCCGGCGCTGAGCGAGGTCGTCGGCGCCGAGGTGGTCGAACTCCTCGCCGTCGAGCCCGAGGCCGCCGAGCAGGCTCCCGCCGCTGCGACGGTCGTCGAGATCGTCGCGAGCCCGCCGCGCGAGCTTCCGTTGGCGTTGCCGACGTCACCGGTCGCTCACGCGCACACCGCCGCAGAGTCCGCACCCCGCGCCGATGCCCCCGCAGCAGATGCGGACGCATCGGCGCCGTCGCGTGAGGCCGACGATGTCGACGCCTTCGCTGAGGCTCTGCGCCGATTCGCTCAGAGCGGCCCCACCCCCATCATCTCTGTGGCCGAGTCGGCTCCCGAGCAGGTCATCGCCGACGAGGCTCCGACCGGCCGCTCGCACCGAGGCCGCGGCGCGAAGAGCGCACCGGCATCTGCTCCGTCGTCGGCCCTGCCGCGCAAGAGCGTGTTCCGCCGGGTCGCCACCACCTCGTTCTCGATCGGCGCGATGGGCATCGTCGGCCTCGTCGCGGTCGGCATGACGCTTCCGTCGCAGGCGGTGGCCGCGGCATCCGGCACCGCATCTGTCACCAACGCGGTCTCGCTCGCCGCATCGAACAGCACCGGTGGCGGTGAGAGTGCGATTCAGGCATTCGCCGTACCCAGCGAGGTGCAGACATCCTCGCTCGACCGCAGCGACTACACCACGGGCTCGAAGGCCGACATGGCGGCCTCGCTCGGCATCTCCCACTTCTCGAACTTCTTCACCAACAACCCGAACTCGCCCATCCAGTGGCCGTTCGCTGTCGGCGTCTCGATCAGCTATGGCTTCGGCTGGCGCACGGGTGAGTTCCACGAGGGTCTCGACTTCACCCCGGGCGCCGGAGCGAAGATCCAGGCCGTCGCCGACGGCGTCGTGCGCGTCGCCACCGAGAGCGGCGGCGGATACGGCGTGATGATCATCATCGATCACGTGATCGACGGGCAGCCCGTCGCGACGCGCTACGCGCACATGGCGTACGGCTCGCTGCGGGTCAAGGCCGGTGACCACGTGAAGGTCGGCGAGATCATCGGCCAGGTCGGCGACACCGGGTACTCGTTCGGTGCGCACCTCCACTTCGAGGTGCTGCAGAACGGCACGACTCCCATCGATCCGCTGCCCTGGTTGCGTTCGCACGCGGGCGGATGACCCGTCGTCCGCGGGGAGGATCCGGTTCGGTGACCGGCCGCGGCTCTGATATCCTCGTGTGGTTGCCCGAAAGGGCGGCACGCCCCGATAGCTCAGTGGCAGAGCACTTCCATGGTAAGGAAGGGGTCGTCAGTTCAATCCTGACTCGGGGCTCGCAGCATGTCTGACATGCGTTGCGGCAGGGTAGCTCAGTTGGTGAGAGCGCACGACTCATAATCGTGAGGTCGCGGGTTCGAGCCCCGCTCCTGCTACAGAAGAAAACCCCCGGTTCGCCGGGGGTTTCGTCGTTCACGGGCGGGACCTCGCCGAACGCTCAAGGGGACGTCGACGACCGAGGGTGGAGCAGCAGAACGTCATCCGGATCGATGTGATACGACGTGCCGCCGCTTCCGGGAGTGGAAGCGGCCGTCGTCGGTGCCGACCGCCGCGGGTCTGACTGCGCGTCGGACGGTGTGACGGCGTGCGGAGATTGCCCGGGCGCGGCCGCGCCACCCGACGTCTGCGCGGCCGCGTCCATCACGGCCGACACCATGGGAATCGTCAGCGATGCCAGCCCGATCACCACCACGCCGCACGTCACCCAGACCATGACCTGCATCCACCGACGCCGCCGACGAGGTAGCGTGTCGGCAGCACGTCCCGCCCCCCGAGAGGACCCCGCCGATGTCCGACACCACGTGTCACGTCTCGATCTCGCTTGACGGGTTCATCGCCGGTCCGAACCAGTCGATCGATGCGGGACTGGGGGAGCGGGGCATCGAGCTGCACCGGTGGCACATCGGCGACCCCCGGGCGAACGAGGCCGACGCGGTCGCCGCGGGCTGGCTCATGCGCCCGAGGGGTGCCTACGTGATGGGTCGCAACATGTACGCCCCGTCGCGCGGTGCCTGGGCCGACGAGTGGAGCGGATGGTGGGGCCCCGAACCGCCCTACCACGCACCCGTCTTCGTGCTCACCCACCACCCGCACGAGTCGATCGTGATGGACGGCGGCACCGTCTTCCACTTCGTCACCGACGGGTTCGATGCCGCCTATGCCCGGGCGGTCGAGACGGCGGGTGACCTCGGCGTCGACATCGCCGGCGGGGCATCCACTGTTCGTCAGGCTCTCGAGGCGGATGTCATCGACGAGCTCACCCTCGACATCGCACCCGTGCTGCTGGGGTCAGGGGAGCGCATCTTCGAGGGTCGCGAGACCTTCGGGTTCGAACCCGTCGAGGTGCTGCACTCGCCGCTCGCGACCCACATCCGCTACCGCCGCGTCGGCTGAGCGCCCGACACGACGTCAGCGCGCGGCGACCAGCTCGTCGCGCTCGTGGGCGGCGAAGTGCGTCGACCGTCGGAACGGGGCGGCCAGCGTCGCGCCGATGTCGCGACGGTGCGCGATGAGGAGTCCGACCGCGATGAGCACCTGCACGGCGCTGAGCGCGTATCGCCCGGTCGTGTCGGTGACGAAGAACTGCACCGCGAAGATCGCCGCCAACGCGATCGCCGACCAGCGGTGGAACCGCAGGCCGATGATGATCGCCACCCCCATCACCGTCTGCGTGCCGGTGAGCACGAACTCCTCGACCTGGCGAGCGTCGAGGCCGAGCTCACTGCCGCCGCCACCGAGGTAGTGCGCGATCGGGAGGGACCCGACCAGCAGGCTCCACTGGTTGATCTTCGAGGCGATGAGCGTCGCGATGGCGGCGGCACCCATGCCGCGCAGCGCGAACATCACGGCGACGATGAACTCGGGTGCCTCCGACGCCAGCGGCGCCAGCCACTGCACGAGGAAGTAGCTGTCGAATCCTAGCGAGACACCCGTGTCGACGAGGCTCGTCGCGAACGGCTCCGCGCACGCCAGGATGATCGCCGCGGCGACCACGAACAGTGAGATCACGACGGCTCGACGCCGGCCGGTCGGGAGGTCCGCGATCAGCGCTGCGGTGCCCACGAACTCCTCCTCGCCCTCCGAGTGGATGCGTCCCGATCGCCACAGGTAGACGGCGAACACCGCGATGAGCACGACGCCGAACCAGATGGGGATGGCACCCAGCACCGGGATGGCGAACGCGATCACCGCGAGGATGGCGAGGAAGCCGACATCGAAACGCGCCGCACGCGGAAGCGGAAGGAACGCGCGTCGGGCCGGGTCGCGCCGGGGGAGTGAACGGTTCGCGACCGCGATCGCGACGATCACGACAAGAGGCCAGCCGAACCCGAGCAGCAAGCGGTTGGAGCCCGTCATGTTCGCCGCGGCGTACTGCTCGTACGCCGGGTCGAAGCCCGAGCGGTAGGCGTAATAGAGATCGACGGCATACTCGGGCAGCACGGCGATCAGGGCGAGGATCGCGATCGCGAGCCCGCCGGAGATGTCCTTCTGCGCGGACTCCGCGGCCCACGCCAGCAGGAACGACGACGCGACGACCGCGGCGCCGAAGACCACCATGTCGAGCAGCGGGCTGGGCGCGAATCCGGTCGCGCGGAACACGATCGCGGGGGCGGCGATCGCCAGGCACAGGGCGATCTTTCGGATGAGGGCGGGGGGCATCGAAGACTCCTCGATCGGGCAGGCCGAGAGGACGCGGTGACGCAGACACTCCGGCCAGGGACATGGCCGAAGGTCTCGTTCGCTCCGCGGACGGAGTGGCCCGCCGGATCGGATCACCGTGAACCGATCAGTATGTCGACGCAGCCGCGAGGAACTACTCCCCTTCGCTCCCTCCACCCTGACGGGCGCCGCCCCGCGCGAGCAAGCTGAGAGCGGAAGTCTCACGCTTTCGGGTTTCCGAACACGTTTCGGCCGCCCGAAGCGACGAGCGGATGCCGCGGCATCCGCGATCGCGTGTCCGTCGGCGTGACGCCGGGCGTCGCGTCAGTCGGCGATGTGCACGCCGTGCGCCGCGGCGAATGCGGCGGCGTGCTGCTCGACCTGACGGGTCGAGAGGGTCGACCCGCGCAGGGCCCGCGGGTCGGTGAACGCGAGCGCATCGAGTCCGCGCAGGTCGAGGTCGGTGCCCGTCAGGCCGCGGGTGTCGACCTCGTCGACGCGGCAGGAGTCGAAGGTCACGCGGGTGAGGGTCGCGTCGGGGAGGTCGAGCGTGCCGATCTCGCAGTCGACGAATCGCACGTCGGCGAGTTCGGCGGACGGCAGCGAGAGGTAGCCCACGCGGATGCCGCGCAGCGTCACGCCGTCCCAGGCGGCGCGCAGGCCGTCGAGGGTGCCGATGCGTCCGCCCGTGAGGGCGACGTTGCGCCACCGGGCGTCGCGCAGCCGCAGCTCGACGGCGCGCAGGTCGTCGACGACGACATCGGTGAACGTCGTGCCGGTCGCGTCGAAGAGCGCCACGGATGCCGCCTCCACCCGCGACTCGACGAGTCGGGCGTGCGTGGCGAGCACATCGTCGGCGAGCCCGGTGATCCGGGCCGCGAGGAGGTCATCGCGTGGGGAGAGTCCGTCGGCCTCGTCGAGGTCGTCGGGAACGTCCGGCGCGCTGTCGCGTGGGGGAGCGGGGGTGTCGCGCCGGGCCATGGGGGTCAGCCTAGACGCGCCCCCTGCGGGCATCGCACCCGCTCGCCGCAACCGCCCGACGTTCACCGCGCCGGGGCGGCGCTCGCCGCGAGGAGGGCGAGCTTGTCGGCATCCGCCGTGCCGGGCTCGGCGTGGTAGATCACCAGCATCATGCCGTCCGTGCCGGGGATCGCAAGCTTCTCGCGGTCGACCGTGAGCGCGCCCACGCTCGGGTGCGCGAACGTCACCGTCGCCCCTTGGCGCATCCGCACGTCGTGGCGCGCCCAGAGCCGCCCGAAGACAGGACTCGCAAGCGACAGCTCCCCGACGAGTGCGATCACGCGCGGGTCGTCGGTGTCGGCGCCGATCGACTGCCGGAACCCCGCAACGAGGCCCGCCGCGGCCTCGTCCCAGTGCGGGAACAGGTCGCGCTCGGCGTCGTCGAGGAAGAAGTCCCGCAGCCGGTTGCCGCCCACCGTGAGACGTGGCGAGAGTGCGGCGGCGAGCGGATTCGCGGCCAGCACGTCGAGGCAGCGCCCCTCGACGAACGCCGGGAACGGCACCTGGCCGACGAAGCGCAGCGTGTGGGCCGGCACCACCTCCGCGCGTCGACGGGTGCGCACGGCGCGGGGCCGCGGCATCCCGATCTCGTTCAGGTGGCGGGCAGCGTCGGCATCGAGCCGCAACACGCGTGCGAGCGCGTCGAGCACCTGCGGCGACGGATGCCGGTCGCGGCCCTGCTCGAGCCGCAGGTAGTAGTCGGCGCTGATGCCCGCGAGCATCGCGACCTCCTCGCGCCGCAGCCCTGCGACTCGCCGCACCCCGACCACCGGGATGCCCGCTTCATCGGGGGTGATGAGCTCGCGCCGGGCGCGCAGGAATGCGCCGAGTCGGTTCTCGTCATCGCCCATGCTGCGAGAGTACGACGGATGCCGCGGCCGATCCTGGTCCCGTCATCCCCAGGATCGTCCGGGCACTGGTGATGGCCGCCGTGCGCGCGCACGATGGAGCCATGACCGCCCCCTCTCCTCTCGTCGTCGTCACCGGCGGTGCCGGGTTCATCGCGTCGCAGTGCATCGTGCAGCTTCTCGCCGCCGGCTACCGCGTGCGCACCACCTCCCGCTCCCTCGACCGCGACTCCGCCCTGCGTGCGCAGCTCGCGCGGCTGGGCGCGGCATCCACCAACGGCCTCGAAATGGTCGCCGCCGACCTCACCGCCGACGACGGCTGGGACGCCGCGCTCGCCGGGGCGGCATTCGTGCTGCACGTCGCGTCGCCCGTCCCTCACGGTGCGCCGCTCGATGACGACGCCATGATCGCCGCCGCCGTCGACGGCACCACCCGCGTGCTGCGCGCGGCGCTCCGTGCCGGGGTCTCCCGTGTGGTGCTGACCTCGGCCTTCCACGCGATCGGCTTCGGCCGCGGGCGTACCGACCACCTGTTCACCGAGGCGGACTGGTCGCCGCTCGACGGCCCCGGCATGGACGCCTACGGGCGCAGCAAGGTGCTCGCCGAACGCGCCGCGTGGGAGATCGTCGGCGAGACCGGCCTCGAGCTCGCCGTCATCAACCCTGTCGCGGTGCTCGGGCCCGTGGCATCCGATTCGCTCTCGGGCGGAAACGCGATGGTGCGGCGTCTGCTCTCCGGAGGGATGCCGTCGGCCATCAACCTGTGGCTGCCGATCGTCGACGTGCGCGACGTCGCCGACGCGCACCTGCGGGCCATGACGACCCCGGATGCCGCGGGCCACCGCTTCCTCCTCGCGAGCGGCGAGGGCCTCACGTTGCCGCAGGTCGCGCGCGTGCTGCGCGAGGAGCTCGGAACGGATGCCGCACGCGTGCCGACGCGCACGACGCCGAACTGGCTCGTGCGGCTCGCCGCGCGACGCAAGCCGGAGCTGCGCGGCGTCGCCGCCGACCTCGGTCACGTCAAGCGCATCGACGCATCCGCCGCCGGCCGAGTGCTCGGCTGGAGCGCACGCCCGGCGCGGGAGACCGTCGCCGACGCGGCCCGCAGCATGATCGCGGCGGGACTCGTCGCACCTCAGTGAGCGGGGATGAGCCCCAGGTGCCCGAAGAAGCCGGCGAGGCCGTGGCGCAGTCCCCAGCGCACGGTGTTCCAATCGTGGCCGGTGCCGGGCGAGATGAGCACGTCCGCCGCAATCGCGACGGCCCGCGCCCCGGCCGCGAGTTGTCGCGCCGCTGTGACGAAGAGCGGATCCTGCTCGCCCGCGACGAACGTGACGCGAGAATCCCGGAACGGACCGTGCGCGTGCATGAGCGCAAGCGGATGATGCCGGGCGTACTCGGTCGCTGAGCCCCGGAATGCGATCTTGACCGTATCGGCTCCGATCGTCGGCACGAGCTCGCTCGAGATCGCGAGCGCCGAGGCGAAGACATCTGGATGCGTGACGGCGAACTGGGTGGAACAGGTCGCACCTTCGGAGAAGCCGAGCACTCCCCAGGCGAGCGGGCTGCTGCTGACGCGGAAGTGCGACTTCGCCCATGCCACCACGTCGGTCGCGACATACGTGTCAACATTCCCGAGCGTCGAGTCCACGCACATCGGATTCGACGACGGGGCACCCAGCTGGTCCGGAGAGATGACGATCGGCGCGAACCCGTGGTGCGCGGCGGCGAAGGTGTCCAGCACAGTGGCGAGGCCGCCGAAGGTGAAGAGATCCGACGGGCTCCCGGGCTGGCCGGAGAAGGCGAGCACCACCGGGAGCACCGGCGGGTGCGCCGTCAGGGCCGCGGGTGGCAGGTAGATCGTCGCGGGCCGCGCGGCGAAGTGGGAGACCGTCGCCGGGATCGTGGCCGACACGACCGCGCCGGCCGCGGGCACCGGGGCCCCTCCCGCGGCGGTCGACACGTAGTCGGTGCCCACGGCCTCGACCGAACCGTGCTCTCCGGAGGCGACATCCGCCAGTGCGGGTGGTGCCGGACGCCCCCACAGATCGGCGACGGTGGGGTAGACGCCGAAGACTGCGTTCACGCCGAGGGCTGCGGCCGTGATCGCGGAGACCGCCGCCGCGGCGCCTGCGAGTCTGTGCCACCATCGTGCGCCCGCGATCGCGGCCACGCCGACCGCGAGACCCGCGACCGCGACGACGACCCAGGCTCTCCCGGCGAAGGGGACGGCGACACCGACCCCCGGCCCAAGGTCGAGGAGGGCTGTCAGGGCGAGCGCGGCGGCGAGGACTGAGCCGGCGATGGTACCCGCGGCGACCAGTGCGGCGCGACGCGAGCGGCGGCGAGCGAGAGCCACCACACCGAGCAGGACGGAAAGCATCAGGACCGTCCCCGAGACCGCCGAGTCCACCAACGACATGCTCGCCAACCACGACGGGAGCGTGAGATGCGCGGGCACGACGCGAGCGTACGTCGGCGCGGCTATCAGCCCGACGTGATCCCGCTGGGAACTCACCCGGCACACCGACCCTCAGACGACCGCGGCGCCCGACCCTCGTGAGAGGACCGGGCGCCGCGGCATCCGCTCTGTGTGTCAGGAGCGCGAGGTGCCGCCCGACCGCAGACGCGAGACGGCGTCGACGGTGGCGGCCAGGATCAGCACGCCACCCGTGACGAGCAGGTTGATGCCCGCCGGCAGGCCCAGCAGGCCGAGGCCGTTGGTGATCATCGCGATCACCAGGGCGCCCAGCGCCGCGTGGATCAGTCGACCGCGTCCGCCGAAGAGGCTGACGCCGCCGACGACCGCCGCGGCCACACCGCTCAGCACGATGTCGCGGCCCGCGGTCGCGTCGACCGAGCCGATGCGCGCGACGTCGAACAGCTGCGACAGCACGGCGAGACCCGAGCAGACCACGAACGCCGACCACTTCACCCAGCGCACCTTGATGCCCGAGCGGCGGGCGGCCTCGGCGTTGCCGCCGATCGCGTAGATGTAGCGGCCGAACTTCGTGCGGTCGAGCACGAAAGTGCCGATCCACAGGATCGCGAGCACGACCGGAACGATCACGGGCACGCCCGTCACCGCACGCACCGACTGCGAGCGGTCGAGGCTGAGGAAGTACACCGCGACGCCACCGAGCACGAGGATGACGGCGAGCTTGATCCACACGAGCGAGATCGCGCGGTTCGGAACGCCGGCGCGGGTGCGACGTGCACGATCCCAGAACGCCGTGACCGCCGTGATGACCAGCACCACGACCAGCAGCGCCCAGCCGGCCCAGATCGGCATGTTGCTGTTCTGGATGTCGCTGAGGAACTGCACGTTCATCTGGTACAGGCCGCCCGACCCGATGATGATGAGGGCGAGACCCTGGTAGCCGAGGAACAGACCCAGGGTCACGACGAACGACGGGATGCCGACCCTCGCGACGAAGAATCCGATCAGGGCACCGGTCGCGATGCCCGCGGCGAAGCCGATGAGCAGCGCCGGGATCCACGGCACGCCCACCCGGTCGTTCAGCACGACGAACAGGGCCATCGAGACGCCACCGGTCACACCGGCCGACAGGTCGATCTCACCCAGCAGCAGCACGAACACGAGGGCCATGCCGAGCATGACGAGGCTCGCCGCTTGGTTGAGGAGGTTGGCGAGGTTGCCGGTCGTGAAGAAGTAGGGGCTCAGGAACGAGAACAGGATGGCGAGCACGATGAGCCCGCCGAGCGCCGGGAGTGCGCCCATCTCGCCACCGCGCACCCGCTGCCACCAGGCAGCGACCTGGTCGCCGAGGCCGCCTTCGACCCCGCTGCCGATGAGGTCGCCGGCGACCGGGTCGGGTGCGGCGTTCGTCCGCGTCGTGCTGCTCATGCGTTGCCGCCTTCCACAGAGATGGTCGAGGTGCCCACGAGCGGAACGTCGCTCTTGGAACCGGTGATGTAGGCGACGACTTCGTCGCGGGTGGTCTGCGACGTCTCGAGCTGCGCGACGAGCTGGCCGAGGTAGAGCACGGCGATGTCGTCGGCGACCTCGAACACGTCGGCGAGGTTGTGGGAGATGAGCACGACGGCGACGCCCTGCTCGGAGAGGCGCTTGACGAGGTTCAGCACCTGCTCGGTCTGCGCGACACCGAGCGCCGCGGTCGGCTCGTCGAGGATGACCACGCGGGCCTTCTTGAGGACGGCGCGGGCGATCGCGACCGTCTGGCGCTGACCGCCCGAGAGGCTCGACACCTTCTGGCGCACCGACTTGACCGTACGCACGGACAGGGAGCGCAGCGTGTCTGAGGCCTCCTTCTCCATGCGACCCTCGTCGAACGTGCCGGCGCTGGTCTCCTCGCGGCCGAGGAACATGTTCTGCACGATGTCGAGGTTGTCGGCGAGCGCGAGGTCCTGGTAGACGACCTCGATGCCGAGGGCGGCGGCCTCGCGCGGGCTGTGCAGGTCGCGGTGCTGGCCGTCGATGCGCACGTCGCCGTCGTCGTAGGGCTGCACGCCCGCGAGGCCCTTGATGAGCGTGGACTTGCCGGCGCCGTTGTCGCCGACGAGGGCGGTCACCTTGCCCGGGTGCACCTTGAGGTTGACACCCTTGAGGACGTTGACGGGGCCGAACGACTTCTTCACGCCCACGAGTTCGATGATCGGATCTGGCATGGTGCCTTCTTTCGAGAGTGTCGGACAGCGCGCGGAAGGCGCCGCGTCAGGTGACGCGACGCCTCCCGCAGGCGTGATTACTTGACGCCGTACTTCGTGCAGGCGGCCTGGAGCTCGGCCGTGTTGCAGATGTCCGACGCGGAGGCGTCACCGGCGCTCACGACGGTCTCGACCGTGGTGGCGTCGACCGACTTCGGCGTGACCGAGATGTAGGGCGTGCCATCGGCGAGCTTCTGGTCGGCGGTGACGGTCTGGCCGTTCAGGAGGGCGACGGCGACCTTGACGGCGGCGTCGGCCTCATCCTTGACGGGCTTGTAGACCGTGCCCGACTGCCATCCGAGGAGGATGTTCTGCAGACCCACGACGCTCGCGTCCTGGCCCGACACCGGGATCTGACCGGCCTGGAACGAGTTCTTGAGCACCGAGATCACACCGGCGGCGTTGGTGTCGTTGGCGACCCACACCGCGTCGACCTTGCCACCGAGCGAGGTCAGCGCCTGCTGGAAGTTGGTGGCCGACTTGGACTGGTCCCAGACACCGGCGGGCTCAGCGGCGGGCTTGATGCCGGCAGCCGACATGGCGTCGTTCGCACCCGTGCGGAACATGGCCGCGTTGTTGTCGGTCGGGTCGCCGCCCATGTAGACGACCGTCGAGGAGGCCGGGTCCTTGCCCAGCTTCTTGAGGCCGTCGACGATCATCTGACCCTCGAGCTTGCCGACCTGCACGTTGTCGAAGGACACGTAGTAGTCGGAGCCGGTGAACGAGCGGTCGTAGGCGATGACCGGGATGCCCTGGGCCTTGGCCTTCTTGGCGACGCCCACGGCTGCGCCCTGGTAGTCGGTGAGGATCATCACGCCGCAGCCCTGGGTGAGCTGCTGGTCGGCGATGGTGGCGTACTTGCTGGTGTCACCCTGGGCGTTCTGCACGTCGGCGGTGAAGCCGGCCGCCTGCAGACCGTCGGTGAGGTACTTGCGGTCGAAGTTCTCCCAGCGCGGCGACGACGCCGAGTCGGGGAGGATCACACAAGCGCGCTTGCCGCTTGCCGCAGCCGAGCCGCTGCTCGAGCTGCTGCTCGTGCCGGAACAGCCGGCGAGGAGCATCGCTCCAGCGCCCACGACTGCCGCCGCGAGCAGGATCGAAGACTTCTTCATCATGTGCCTTTCGTCGTTGAAACAGCAGAACCAGCGTTCGGGTGCTGATCGCTTCTCGATCTTTATGACTTCAAGCCTTGAAGTCAATCCGTGAAGATAACGCTTCGGCAACGGCGGGGGAAATGCGGTCAACCGGTGGCTTCAGGGCGATTCCGCCCCGATTCTGCGCGTTGTGCGAACCGATTCGATGATTCCGCTGACGATCCGACGGTCGAATGTTTCCGGCATGCAACGCCGAGTTCGAGGCGTGAACGGATGGTGCCTGACGATGTCAGGCGCGACCGGCGGCCGCGCGCGAACGGCGGGCCGCGGCATCCACGATCACCGCGAGCACGAGCACGGCACCCGTGATCATGTACCGCACCGAGGAATCGAGGTTGAGCAGGGTGAGCCCCGACGAGAGCGACTGCACCACCACGATGCCCAGCAGCGCCGAGAACGCCGACCCTCGGCCGCCGAACAGGCTCGTCCCGCCGATGACCGCCGCGGCGATGGCGTTGAGGTTCGTGTCACCGCCACCCGAGCTCTGATTGGCCGCCGCGAGACGGGATGCCGCGAGGATGCCGCCGATCGCCGCGAGCGTCGAGCACACCACGAACGCCGACATGTACATGCGGCTGACGTGGATTCCGGCACGGCGTGCGGCCTCCGCGGACCCGCCGATCGCGTACACCGCACGCCCCCAGCGAGTGCGCGTGAGCGCGACGTTCATGAGAACCACCGCGACCACGAACAGCAAGAACATGACCCCGGTGCCGCGCGAGAGGTTGAGGTACCACGAGGCGACGAGCAGGACCACCAGCAGTGCGCCCGAGCGCACGACGATGCGGGTGACGCTGTCCGAGCCGAGATCAGCGGCCTCGCGGCGACGCGCGCGTCGCACGAGGGAGAGCGCGTAGGCGCCCGCGGCCAGAACGGAGATCACGTACCCCGCCCACCACGGGAGGAACATCTGCTGCGCGAACGTGACGAGCGCCGAATCGAACGGCAGGTTGATCGATCCGGTGTCGCCGAGCACGCGCAGCTGCAGGCCGAGGAAGGCCAGGAGCCCGGCGAGCGTGATGATGAAGCTCGGTACGCCGAACCGGGTGAGCAGCACGCCGTACACGAGCCCTACGACCACGCCCGACAGGGCGGCGATGAGCAGCGCGAGCGGCCACGGCCAGTCCCACTGCACGAGAGCGACCGCGAGCAGCGCCGACGACAGCCCCGAGACCGAGCCGACCGACAGGTCGATCTGCCCGATCAGCAGCACGACGACCACACCGAGGGTGATCATGCCGATCGAGGCGCACTGCATCGTGAGGTTCACGAGGTTGGTGCTCGAGAGGAACACCGGGTTCAACGACTGGAACACCGTCCAGATGATCACCAGCCCGATGATCACCGGCGCCGCGCCCAGATCGCCCCCGCGCACCCGCGCGATCGCCACCGCGACGAGCCTCCGGGCGCCGCGCTCCTCGTCGGGATCGAGCAGCTCGCCGGTGCCCGGGCGCGTCACGAACGGCCGCCCGGCAACGGATGGCTCTTCGTGCGCAGGGAGATGACGTTCGTGTCGACGGGGACGGTTCGCGGTTCGCGGGAGCGCTGCGGCACCCCCGACGTCGACGCACCCGTGATCGCGGCGATCAGGGTCTCGCTCGTGAGGTCGGCTGCGTCGTATTCGCCGTTGTTGCGTCCGAGCCTCAGCACCACGACCCGGTCGGCGACGGCGAGCACCTCCGTCATGTTGTGGCTGATGAGCACGACACCGTGTCCGCGCTCGCGCAGCCGCTCGATGAGGTTCAGCACCTCGGCGGACTGAGCGACGCCGAGCGCGGCGGTCGGCTCGTCGAGGATGATCACGCGCGGCTCCCCGATGAGCGACCGGGCGATCGCGACGGTCTGGCGCTGCCCGCCCGAGAGGGCGGCGACCGGTGTCCGCACCGACGGGATCTTCGCCGAGAGCTCCCGCAGGAGCAGCATCGTGCGCTCCTCCATCTCGATCTCGTCGAGCAGACGGTCGTGCACGAGCTCGCGGCCGAGCCAGATGTTGGCGACGATGTCGAGGTTCTCGCACAGGGCGAGATCCTGGAAGACGGTGGCGATGCCGAGCTGCTGGGCGTGCGAGGGGCTCGACACCTCGATCGGCGTGCCGTCGAGCTCGACGGTTCCGGCGTCGGCGCGGTACACCCCCGCGAGGATCTTCACGAGGGTCGACTTGCCGGCCCCGTTGTCCCCGACGAGAGCGACGACCTCGCCCTCGCTCACACTGAAGTCGACTCCGCTCAGCGCCTTGATCGCGCCGAAGTGCTTGCCGATCCCGCGCATGGTGAGCACGCCCTTGTGGGGGCGTGCCGTCTTCGTCTGATTCACCATCGCTGCCATCGTGCGTCTCACCGTATGCCCGCCGCGGCGCAGGCGGCGGCGTAGGCGGGCGAGCAGATATCCTTCACGGTCCAGAAGCCGTCCGCAACCACGGTCGCCATGATGTCGTGCACGGTGACGGCGACGGGCTGGTACTGCGTGCTCGGCACCCCGTCGATGAGGGTCGGCGACGCGGGAGGCGTGCCGCGGATGAGATCGACGGCAACCTGCGCCGCACGGTCGGCTTCGCGTCCGATGGCCTTGTAGACGGTCATGTACTGGTCGCCCGACACGATGCGCTGGATGGCCGACAGCTCGGCATCCTGTCCGGTCACCACCGGCATCGGCGACACGTTCGCGGCCTTCAGTGCGGCGATCGCGCCGCTCGCGACACCGTCGTTGGCGGCGTAGACACCGACGATGCGATCGCCGTACTGGGTGATCTGTCCGGCGACCCACTCCTGGGCCTTGTCGGGGCTCCAGTCGGGCGTCGAGTACGACGCGAGGATCTGCACGCCGCTGGTCGAGAAGACGGATGCCGCGCCCGCCGCGAACTGTGCGGCGTTGCTGTCGGTGGGCGAGCCGTTCACGACGAGGATGCCGCCCTGCGACAGTGTGCCGCGGTCGGTGAGCCCTTGTACGAGCGCGGTCGCCTGCAGCTCGCCGACCTTCTGGCCGTCGAAGCCGACGAAGTAGGACACCCCACCGCCGGTGATGAACCGGTCATAGGCGATGACCGGCACTCCCGCGGCGCGCGCTGCGGCGACGACGCTCGCGGCCGCATTCGAGTCCACCGGATCGAGCACCAGGACCTTGGCGCCGGCGGCCAGCGCCGACTCGGCCTGCGACTGCTGCTCCGCGGCATCCTGGTCGGCGTTCGAGTAGATCACGTCGTACGGGCCGAGAGCGGCGACGGACTTCTCGAACAACGGGCGGTCGAAGGACTCGTAGCGGGCGGTCTTGGCGTCGGGGAGCAGCAGCGCGATCTTGGCGCGCTGATCACCCGCGGGGGCGCATCCGACCAGTGACGCCGCGAGCGCGACGGTGACGGCGACCCCCAGCGCTGCACGTGCCAGCGTCCTCGCCAGGTTCACGCCTCTTATTCAAACCCATCCGCGGCGCTCTCGCGCGTCAGGCGGGCAAAGAGATGGCGGATGTCGCGGCTCCGCCCACGCTCAGTGCGCTGATGATGGCACCTCGGGTCTCGGCCCACTCGCCGAGGGACGCGCCGACGAGGGTCGGCACCCCCGAGGTCGACTGCAGGGCGCTGCGCTCGAGGGAGTGGCGCATGGGGGCGAGCAGGATCTCTCCGGCCTGGGCGAGCTCGCCGCCGATGACGACCACCTCGGGGTCGACGAGGTTGCACAGGCTCGCGAGCGCGACGCCGATGTGGCGCCCCGCGTCGGCGATCACCCGGTGCGAGCGGCCGTCGCCGCCCTCGGCCGACTGGATGAGGTCGCCGAGGCGCTGCATCCCCTCCGAACGCGGGAAGAGCGAGAGGAGCGCGGGTCCGGCGGCGTACGTCTCGAGGCACCCGCGGTTGTTGCAACGGCAGACCGGGCCGTTCTCGTCGATGGTCACATGGCCGATCTGGCCCGCCTTGCCGTGCGCGCCCGGCAGCACGTCGCCGCCGACGACGATGCCCGCACTGATGGTGTGACCCACCCGCACGAACACGGAGCTGCCGATGCCGATCGCGGCGCCCTCGCGCGCCTCGGCGATTGCTCCCGCGTTCGCCTCGCTGTCGGCGATGACGGCGCAGTCGATGCGCGCCTCGAGGCTCGAGGCGATGTCGATGCCCTCCCAGCCGCGCAACAGGCCCGGTGTCGACACCATGCCGGTGCGCGGGTCGAGCGAGGCGGGCAGGGCCACACCGACCGCGAGCAGGTCGCGGGTGGTCATGCCGAGCGAGTCGAGCATGTCGCCGAGCAGCAGCGCGAGCCGGTCGAGCTCCGCGTCATGACGGTGGTCGGGGGCGAGGGGGAGGGAGGTCTCGCTGACGATCGTGCGGGTCGCGTCGGCGAGGGCGATGCGCAGGTGCCGGGCGCTGTAGTGCACGCCGGCGACGAGGCCGGTCTGACGGGCGAGCGAGACGAGGATCGCGCGGCGTCCGCTGCGCGACGTGGTCGACGTGTCGAGCACACCGGACGCGGTGAGCTCCTTCACGATGTTCGACACCGTGGCGGGGGAGAGACCCGTGCTCTCAGCCAATTCGACCTGGGTGAGCCTGCCGTGTCGCTTCAGCGACTCGACGAGGCGCACCCGGTTCGCCTCGCGCAGAGACGACTGTGAGCCGGGTGGAATGTTCCGGCGGACCACGAGCACACTCTAGCGAGTCGCAGCCCGGGCGTGTCTATGTGTCGCCGTGCGGCCATCTCCCGTGTCGGTGGGGCGGATGCCGCGGCATCCGCCCCGTTCGGGTCACGCCTCGGGGATCACCCGGTTGAAGAACTCCTCGCGCGGGGCGTCGGGGTCGGGGCCGTTGCGCACGCCGCGGTCGAGGGCGTCGATCGCGGCGAGGGCCGCGGCATCCAGCTCGACCTCGCCCGCCGCGAAGTTCTCGGCGATGCGGGCGGGGTTCACCGACTTGGGGATCGCCGACCGACCCTGCTGCAGGTGCCACGCGAGCATGACCTGCGCCGGGGTCGCGCCCACGCGCTCGGCGATCGCGGCGATCTCCGGGTCCTGCATGACGCTGCGCCGCTCGTCGCCCCAGGGGCCCGGGTAGAAGGTGATGCCGCCGATCGGCGACCACGCCTGGTTGAGGATGCCCTGCGCCTCGTCGACCGCGAGCAGCTCTCGCTGCGCGAAGTACGGGTGGATCTCGAGCTGGTTGAGGGCCGGCACCACCTCGGTCTCGGCGCGCAGGCGCTCGAGGTGGTGGGGGAGGAAGTTGCTCACGCCGATCGCGCGCACCCGGCCGTCGGCCAGCAGCGACTCCAGTGCCCGATAGGCGGCGATGGTCTTCTCGAACCGGGTCGGCGCGGGCTGGTGGAGGATCAGGATGTCGAGGCTGTCGACCCCGAGCTTCGCGGTGGCCTTCTCGAACGCGTGCAGCGTCTCGTCGTAGCCGTAGTCCGACACCCACACCTTCGTCTCGATGACGATGTCGTCGCGGGCGACGTCGCTCTGCGCGATGGCGCGCCCGACCTCGCGCTCGTTGCCGTAGGCGGCGGCCGTGTCGATGTGCCGGTAGCCGACGCGCAGCGCCTCGGCGACCGATGCGATGGTCTCATCGGGCGGGGTCTGGAAGACGCCGTAGCCGAGGGCGGGCAGGGTGACGCCGTTGTTCAGCGTCAGGGTGGGGATGCTCATTCCCGTGACGGTACGCCGCGAGCGGATGCCCCGGGAGGTACTGGCGTTACCCGGCACGAGCGGTCCTCCCGCGCCCGCGCGCGAGGTCGTGAAATGGGATCACACCCCATCCGGGTGCTCGAACGACAGTGAAGGACTCCATGAAGGCCACATTCATGTACGGCGCGGGCGATGTGCGCGTCGAGACCGTTGCCGACCCGGTCATCCGCCAGCCGACCGACGCCATCGTGCGCGCGGTGCGCGCGTGTGTCTGCGGCTCCGACCTGCACCCCTACCACTCCCTGCACGCGAGCGACACCGGGCGTCCCATGGGCCACGAGCTCATCGGCGTCGTCGAGGAGATCGGTGCGGACGTACGCACGGTGAAGCCCGGCGACTTCGTCGTCGTGCCGTTCGCGTTCCAGGACAACACCTGCGTGTTCTGCCGGGAGGGCTTCCAGACCTCTTGCGTGCACGGCGGCTGGTACGGCTCGCCGGAGGTCGGCGGGCTGCAGGCCGAGCTGGCCCGCGTGCCCCAGGCCGACGGCAGCCTCGTGGTCGTGCCCGGGCTCACCCCCGACACCGCCTCCGAGGAGCTTCTCGCGTCGCTCCTCACGCTCTCGGACGTCTACCTCACCGGCTACCACGCGGCCTACATGGGCGAGGTGCAGCCCGGGAAGACCGTCACGGTGATCGGCGACGGCGCGGTCGGGCTCTCGGCGGTGCTCGCTGCCCGCCAGCTCGGCGCCGAGCGCATCATCCTCATGGGACGTCACGCGTCGCGCACCGACCTCGGGGTCGCCTTCGGCGCGACCGATGTCGTGGCCGAGCGAGGCGCCGACGGCGTCGCGCGCGTGCTCGAGCTCACGAACGGCGAGGGCTCGCACATCGTGCTCGAAGCGGTCGGCCACATGCCCGCCTACGAGCAGGCCTACGGCATCGTGCGTCCCGGCGGCATCATCTCCCGCGTGGGCGTGCCGCAGTACGAGGAGGCCCCGATCGGCTTCGGATCGCTCTTCGGCAAGAACGCCCGCCTCGCGGGCGGGCCGGCGCCGGTGCGCGCCTACCTCGAGCCGGCCATCCAGCAGGTGCTCGACGGTGTCATCGACCCGGGCCGCGTCTTCGACCGCACCGTCGGCATCGACGACGTTCCCGCCGGCTACGCCGCCATGGACGCGCGCGAGGCGCTGAAGGTCATGGTCTCCTTCTGATGACCGCACAGCCGCTGACCGCCGGAGGGCGCACGGTGGCGGCGAGGCATCCGATCGCGATCCTCGTCGTCATCCTGCTCAGCTACTTCATGGTGCTGCTCGACAACTCCGTGATCTTCACGGCGCTGCCGAGCCTGGAGGCCGACCTCGGCCTCGGACCGGGAGAGCTGTCGTGGGTGCAGGACGCCTACACCCTCGTCTTCGGCGGTCTGCTGCTGCTCGGTGCGCGGGCCGGAGACCTGCTCGGCCGCCGCGGCGTCTTCGTCGCCGGGCTCGCGATCTTCGCCGCCGCATCGCTCGCGATCGGGCTCGCACCGTCGGGCGGGTGGCTGATCGGCGCGCGGGCGGTGCAGGGGGTCGGCGCCGCGATCGTCGCGCCGACGTCGCTGGCCCTCCTGACGGCGACCTTCCCGGCGGGGCGCGAACGCGCCCGAGCCGTCGCGCTCTACGGCGCCACGGCCGGCATCGGCGCGAGCCTCGGCATGGTCGTCGGCGGCGCCTGCGCCGAACTGCTCAGCTGGCGCGCCGGCTTCTTCCTCAACGTGCCCATCGGCGTCGCCATGATCGTGCTCGCCCCGCGTTACCTGCCCGAGACCGCCCGGGCGACGGGCCGGTTCGATCTCGTCGGCGCGCTGACCGCGACCCTCGGCGTCGGCTCGCTCGTCTTCGCGATCATCACCGCCGCCGAGCAGGGATGGGCGGCGACCCCGACGCTCGTCGCGGGGGCCGTCGGCATCCTTCTGCTGGTCGGATTCGTCGTGAACGAGTCGGTGGCGCCCCAGCCCATCCTGCCGCTGCGCCTGCTGCGCAGCCGGGTGCGGGTCGGGGCGTACCTCGCGCGGCTGCTCTACATGGGCGCGATGATCGGGTTCTTCTTCTTCACGACCCAGTTCCTGCAGGACGTGCTCGGCTTCACGCCGCTGCAGGCCGGGCTGGGCTTCCTGCCGATGACGGTCGTGAACTTCGCCGTCGCGCTCGCGGTCACCCGCGTCGTGCGGGCGATCGGTGCCGGTCCCACCCTCGTCGCCGGCATCGTGCTGACACTCGTGGGCATCGCGTGGCTCAGCCGGGTCGTGCCCGAGAGCGACTACCTCACGGCCGTCGCCGCCCCCATGCTCGTGATCGGCGCCGGTCAGGGTCTCGCCTTCGCGCCGCTCACCGCGGCGGGCATCGCCGGGGTCGCCGCCGCCGATGCCGGCGCGGCATCCGGTCTCGTGAACACCTTCCACCAGGTCGGCATGTCGCTCGGCCTCGGTGTGCTGGTGGTCGTCGCGGCGGGCGCGCACGGCACGGATGCCGCCGCCTCCGTGGCGGCAGAGGTCGCGGCCGCCCTCACCGCCGCCGCCGTCCTCCTGACCCTGTGCGCGATCGTCGCCGCGGTGCTCGTGCTGCCTCCCCTCGTGCGCGAACGACGCGCCCACCCTCGAAAGGACACCCCATGAGCACGACCAAGTTCCCCGTGGCGCCGACCTTCCGCGGCCCTGCTGAGTGGTTCGACGGCGACGTGTACGTCAACGCCCACTACACGGGCGTCGCCCCCTCGCGCGCGCGCCTCAACCTCGTCCGCTTCATGCCCGGCGCCCACACCGCCTGGCATCGTCACGCCGTCGGCCAGGTGCTGCATGTCACCGACGGGCTCGGCTGGGTGCAGTCGCGCGGCGGCGAGCTGATCGAGCTGCGCCCCGGCGACACCGTCTTCACGCCTGCGGGGGAGTGGCACTGGCACGGCGCCTCGGCGCAGAATGCGATGTGCCATCTCGCGCTCTGGGAGGCACCCCTCGAGGAGGGCGTTCCCGAGACGGAGTGGGGCGCGAAGCTCACCGACGACGAATACCCCGCCTGAACGGCGACGAAGGAGACATCCGATGTCCGACTGGAACCCCACCGAGCTCGCCCGCATCGGCGACGCGACCGAACTGCGCATCGCCTCGACCCGCGCCGACGGCACCCTGCGTCCCTGGGTGACGATCTGGCACGGCGTCGTCGACGGCGTGCTCTACGTGCGCTCGGCGCACGGCCCGGAGAACGGCTGGTACCGCCGCGCCCGCGCCGCGGGCACCGGCCGTGTCGCCGCGGACGGCGTCGAGCAGGACGTCACCTTCACCCCCGCCGATGCGACGGTGAGGGGCGCACTGGATGCCGCGCTGCACGCGAAGTACGACCGGTTCGGTCCCGCCTACGTCGGGGCGATCACCGGCGACGACGTGCTCGAGACGACGCTGCGGGTCGACCCCCGCTGACGGTTCGGGCGGGGGAGCCCGTCCGGATCACTCCGCGCCGATGAGCGCCGCGTCGGCGGTGAAGTCGGCGCTCGCCGCCCACGAGGCGAGCAGGGTCAGCGCATCGGCGCTCGGCGAGCCCGCCGGCGCCGTGTAGACGTTCATGACGAGGCCCGGCTCGCTGGGCAGCTCCATCGACTCGAAGTCGAGATCGAGATCGCCGACCACCGGGTGGTGCAGACGCTTGCGCCCGCTGCGGTGGTATTTCACGTCGCGCGAGGCCCACCGCTGCCGGAACAGCTCGCTCTGCGTCGACAGCTCGCCGATGAGCGTGATGAGGTCGGTGTCGTGCGGCGTGCGGCCCGCTTCGAGGCGCAGCATCGCGGCGGCGTCGTTCGCGATCTGGTCGTAGTCGCGCCAGAAGGTGCGGGCCGCAGCATCCAAGTACGTGAACCGGGTCGTGTTGACCGGGCGGCGGGGGCTGTCGAACACCGGCGCGTAGAGGGCGCGGCCGAGACGGTTCGCCGCCAGGATGTCGTGTCGGCCGTTGCGGACCCACGCGGGGGCGTCGGCCATCGCGTCGAGCACCTGCCGCACCGCGGGGCGCACCGTCTCGGCAGGCTTCGCGGGCACGCGGATGCCGGGGCTCGCCGCCCGCGCGAGGTCGAACAGGTAGTCGCGCTCGGCCGCGTCGAGCCGCAGCGTGCGCGCGAGCGCGTCGAGCACGCTCTCGGAGGCGCCCGCGAGGTTCCCGCGCTCGAGACGGATGTAGTAGTCGACCGAGACGCCGGTGAGCATCGCGACCTCCTCGCGGCGCAGCCCCGCCACGCGACGGTTGCCGCCGTAGGCGGGCAGGCCCGCCTCCTGAGGGGTGATGCGCGCGCGACGCGAGCTCAGGAACTCGCGCACCTCGGCGCGGATGTCGTGCATGCGTCCACGCTACGTCTCGCCGGTGCGACGCGGGAGGTACTGGTGGTACCCCCGCTACTTCGCGACGACGGTCGTCTCGAAGCTGTACATGTCGGGCCGGTAGCAGTGGTGGCCGTACTCGAGAGCACGGCCGGAGTTGTCGAACGCGATGCGCTCCATCGTGAGCAGTGGGCCGCCGCGCTCGACATCGAGCAACTCGGCCTCGTCGCCCTGCGCGCGCCGGGCGCCGATCTTCTGCTTGGCGATCTGGATGGTGACGCCGCGCGCGCGGAGGATCTGGTAGAGTCCGCGATCCTGCAGCTGCTCGGTCGTGATGTCGGAGAACTCGATCGGGAGGTAGTTCTCGAGCACGGCCACGGGCACGCCGTCGGTGCTGCGCTGGCGTCGGATGAAGACGACGTCGGTGCCGACGGCCACCCCGAGACCCTCCGCGACCGGATCGGTCGCGGGCACGATCTCGTGGGCGAGCACGCGCGTGCCGGGCTCGTGGTGGCTGTTGCGGAGGTCCTCGTAGAGGCTGGTGAGCTCGACGGGGCGGGTGACCTGCCCCTGCACGACCTGGGTGCCGATCCCGCGGCGGCGCACGAGCAGGCCCTTGTCGACGAGCTCCTGGATGGCGCGCCGGATGGTCGGCCGGGAGAGACCGAGCCGTGCGGCGATGGCGATCTCGTTCTCGAGGCGGGCGCCGGCGGGGATCACGCCGTCGTGGATGGCGGCCTCGAGCCGGCTCGACACCTGGAAGTAGAGGGGCACCGGTCCCGTGCGGTCGAGGTCGGTGAACAGCTCTTCCGGCCAGTAGATCTCGTTGCTCGCCATCGCGCTCGCCGCCTCCTCTTCCGGGCTCACTCCCATGTCTCGACAATCTTACGTATGTCGACACATGTTCGGTGATATCGACGCGGAGTGGGGCGTTGCGGCATCCGAAGTGCCCCTTGCCGACAGGTCAACATGTGCTATTGTTAGGACATGCCGTCGACCAGGGCGGCGCAGGTTTCCGAAGAGAGTTGTACAGCGGAGTATGACGCAGAACACGACACCCGAGATCCTCGCGATCGGTCGCCTCGGCGTGGACATCTATCCCCTTCAGGACGGTGTCGGGCTCGAGGATGTCGCGACGTTCGGCAAATACCTCGGCGGCAGCGCCGCCAACGTCGCGGTGGCCGCCGCACGCCACGGTCGGCGCTCGGGCCTCGTGAGCCGCGTCGGCCACGACCCGTTCGGTCGCTATCTGCTGCGTGAGCTCGACCGCCTCGGCGTCGACCCGCGGCTCGTCGCCGTGGATCCGGCGCTGAAGACCCCCGTCACCTTCTGCGAGATCTTCCCGCCCGACGACTTCCCGCTGTACTTCTACCGCGAGCCGAAGGCGCCCGACCTCAACATCGACGACGCGCAGCTCGACCTCGCCGCCGTGCGCGGCGCCGAAGTGCTCTGGCTCACCGCGACCGGACTCACCCAGGAGCCCAGTCGCTCGGCGCACCACACCGCTCTCGCCGCCCGCGACCGTGCCCGCCACACCGTGCTCGATCTCGACTACCGGCCCATGTTCTGGTCGGGTCCTGCCGCTGCGAGCGAGCAGATCGAGCCCGTCCTCGGCCAGGTCACGGTGGCCGTCGGCAACCGTGAGGAGTGCGAGGTCGCCGTCGGCGAGACCGATCCGCACCGCGCCGCCGACGCACTGCTCGAGCGGGGTGTCGAGATCGCGATCGTCAAGCAGGGACCGCGCGGCGTGCTCGCCAAGACCGCGGACGAGAGCGTCGAGGTCGCTCCCTACTTCGTGGATGTCGTCAACGGCCTCGGCGCGGGCGACGCCTTCGGCGGGGCGCTCTGCCATGGACTGCTGTCGGGGTGGAGCCTCGAGCGCATCGTGCGCTTCGCGAACGTCGCGGGTGCCATCGTCGCCTCGCGGCGCGAGTGCTCGACGGCGATGCCGACGACCGATGAGGTCGAGGCCGTACTCGAGAGGATCCGCTGAGATGGCCGCGCACACTCTGGGGGACGCGGACTTCGCCCGCGTGCGGGACATCCGCGCCCACCGGCCCGAATCGATTCGGACCGCCCTGGCCGACCGTGTCCGCCGGCCGCTGCTGCGCGGTGACGGGCGCCTGTTCATCGTCGCCGCCGACCACCCGGCGCGCGGCGCCCTCTCGGTCGGTGCCGACGCGCAGGCCATGGCCGACCGCTACGACCTGCTCGACCGCCTCGCGACCGCCCTGCAGCGGCCCGGCGTCGATGGCGTGCTCGGCACCCCTGATGTGATCGACGACCTCGCCGCCCTCGGCCTGCTCGACGACAAGATCGTCGTCGGCTCGATGAACCGCGGCGGGCTGCGCGGCGCCGCGTTCGAGATGGATGACCGCTTCACCGGCCACGACGTCGCGGGCATGGTGTCCGACGGCATCGACGTCGCCAAGACGCTGCTGCGTGTCAACTTCGCGGATGCCGCGACCGCCCCGACGCTCGAGACCACGGCGCACGCCGTGACCGAGGCCGCCGCCGCCCGACTGCCGATCATGCTCGAGCCGTTCATCAGCCGGTGGGTGGACGGACGGATCGTCAACGACCTGTCGACGGACGCAGTCATCCTCTCGATCGCCATCGCCCAGGGTCTCGGATCGACGAGTGCCTACACCTGGCTGAAGCTGCCGGTCGTCGACGATATGGAGCGGGTGATGGCGGCGACGACGCTGCCGACCCTGCTGCTCGGCGGAGACTCGGGGGCCGATCCCGACGAGACCTTCGCGTCCTGGGAGGTCGCGCTCGGACTTCCCGGGGTGCGGGGCCTTACCGTGGGCCGTACCCTGCTCTATCCGCCCGACGGTGACGTCGCCGCGGCCGTGGACATCGCGGCCGGCCTCGTGCACCCCGACCTGTGACCCCAACCGAGGAGAGTTCCGACATGAGCACCACTGTCTCCGCCCCCGCCGGCGCCGCCGACGCGACCGATGTGCGCGTGATCTCGCACTGGATCGACGGCGCCGAACGCGTCTCGACGAGCGGCCGCACCGCCCCCGTCTACAACCCGGCCACCGGTGCCGTGAGCGCCCGCGTCGCGCTCGCCGACCAGGCCGAGATCGACGAGGCGATCGCGTCCGCGCAGCGCGGTTTCGAGGTCTGGAAGGACTACTCGATCGCGAAGCGCCAGACGGTGCTGTTCGCGTTCCGCGAGCTGCTCAACGCCCGCAAGGGCGAGCTCGCCCGCATCATCACCGCCGAGCACGGCAAGGTCGTCTCCGACGCGATCGGTGAGATCCTGCGCGGCCAGGAGGTCGTCGAGCTCGCGACCGGGTTCCCGCACCTCATCAAGGGTGCGTACTCCGAGAACGTCTCCACCGGCATCGACGTCTATTCGCTGCGTCAGCCCCTCGGCGTCGTCGGCATCATCTCGCCGTTCAACTTCCCGGCGATGGTGCCGATGTGGTTCTTCCCCATCGCGATCGCCGCCGGCAACGCCGTCGTCGTCAAGCCCAGCGAGAAGGACCCCTCCGCCTCGCTCTGGATCGCTCAGCTGTGGAAGGAGGCCGGACTTCCCGACGGCGTCTTCACGGTGCTCCAGGGAGACAAGCTCGCCGTCGACGGGCTGCTCACGAATCCTGTCGTGCAGTCGGTCTCCTTCGTCGGCTCGACTCCCATCGCGCAGTACATCTACGAGACCGCCTCGCGCAACGGCAAGCGCGTGCAGGCCCTCGGCGGCGCGAAGAACCACATGCTGGTGCTGCCCGACGCCGACCTCGACCTCGTCGCCGACCAGGCTGTCAACGCGGGCTACGGCGCCGCGGGCGAGCGCTGCATGGCGATCTCGGTCGTGCTGGCCGTCGAGCCGGTCGCCGACGAGCTGATCGCGAAGATCGTCGAGCGCATCGGCAAGCTCAAAATCGGCAACGGTGCGGGCGTCGACGGCGTCGAGCCCGACATGGGGCCGCTCATCACGGGTGTGCACCGCGACAAGGTGTCGTCGTACGTCGACATCGCCGAGCAGGACGGCGCCACCATCGTCGTCGACGGTCGCGGCTTCACCGTCGACGGTCACGAGGACGGCTTCTTCTTCGGTCCGACCCTGATCGACGAGATCCCGACGACTTCCCGCGCCTACCAGGAGGAGATCTTCGGCCCCGTGCTCGAGGTCGTGCGGATCCAGACGTTCCAGGAGGGTCTCGACCTCATCAACTCGGGACAGTTCGGCAACGGCACCGCGATCTTCACCAACGACGGCGGCGCCGCACGGCGGTTCCAGAACGAGGTGCAGGTCGGCATGATCGGCATCAACGTGCCGATCCCCGTGCCGGTCGCCTACCACTCGTTCGGCGGCTGGAAGGCGTCGCTGTTCGGCGACGCGAAGGCCTACGGCGTGCACGGGTTCGACTTCTTCACCCGCGAGAAGGCCATCACGAGCCGCTGGCTCGACCCCGCCACCCACGGCGGCATCAACCTCGGGTTCCCGCAGAACACCTGATCCAGACCCGGATGCCGCGGCCCCGCCGATCTGGCCGCGGCATCCGCTCCTCTCCTCCCTCACGAAAGCAGCACTGCCATGCCCGCTCCCGACCAGCGCTGGTTCCACCGGCGCGGCGCCCTCGCCCGCGACGGGTGGGAGAGCGTCGTCGACGCCTCGACTCCCGGCTGGGTCCACACGGGCATCCGGGTGGCTGAGCTCGCCGCCGGCGACGTGCTCGCCCTCGATGAGCGCGACGTGGAGCGCATCGTGGTGCCGCTCGCGGGGAGCTTCCGGATTGAGACGGCGGACGCCGCCTACGACCTCGCCGGGCGGGCGAACGTGTTCGACGGCCCGACCGACGTGCTCTACCTCGGCGCGGGCGCGACCGCGACCCTGACGGGGAGCGGGCGCGTCGCCGTCGCCACCTCGCCGACGACCGAGCAGCGCCCGACGCGCCATATCGCCCGCAGTGATGTGCCCGTCGAGTTGCGGGGGGCGGGGGCATCCAGCCGCCAGGTGCACAACTTCGGCACCCCGCAGGCCCTCGACGCCGTGCGGCTGATCGTGTGCGAGGTGATCACCCCGGCCGAGAACTGGTCGTCGTACCCGCCGCACAAGCACGACGAGCACGACCCCGGTCACGAGACCCGGCTCGAGGAGATCTACTACTTCGAGTCCGCGCCGGCGCGCGGCGCCGCCGGGGGAGCCGCGGCATCCGCCTTCGGCATGTTCTCGACCTACTCGTCTCCCGCGGGCGACATCGAGATCGACGCGATGGTGCACTCGGGCGACATCGCCCTGGTGCCCTACGGCTACCACGGCCCCGCGGTCGCGGCGCCCGGCTACGACCTCTACTACCTCAACGTGATGGCCGGCCCCGACCCCGATCGGGCCTGGCTCATCAGCGACGACCCCGCCCACGCCTGGGTGCGCAGCACCTGGGAGGGCCTCGAGATCGACCCGCGCCTGCCGTTCACCGCGGCCGGCGAGGAAGGCAGCACCCGATGAGCGCGACGAAGCGCATGACCGTCAGCCAGGCGCTGATCGAGTTCCTCGCCCACCAGTGGACGGTGGACGGCGACATCCGCGAACGCACCATCCCGGGCGTCTTCGGCATCTTCGGCCACGGCAACGTCGCGGGTGTCGGTCAGGCGCTCAAGCAGCTGAACGTCGAGCAGCCCGACCTGATGCCCTACTACCAGGCGCGCAACGAGCAGGCGATGGTGCATCAGTCGGTCGGCTACGCGCGCATCCACCGGCGCCGCGCCACGTTCGCCTCGGCCGCGTCGGTCGGGCCCGGCGCGACGAACATGCTCACCGGCGCCGCGCTTGCGACCACCAACCGTCTGCCCGCCCTTCTGCTGCCCTCCGACACGTTCGCGACCCGCGTCGCCGACCCGGTGCTGCAGCAGCTCGAGCAACCCTGGGACATCGGGCTCACGGTCAACGACGCGTTCCGTCCGCTCTCGCGCTTCTTCGACCGTGTGCAGCGCCCCGAGCAGCTCTACTCGATCGCGCTCGCCGCCCTGCGCGTGCTGACAGACCCGGCCGAGACCGGCGCCGTCACGATCGCGCTGCCCGAGGACGTGCAGGCGGAGACCATCGACGTGCCCGTCGCGTTCCTCGCCGACCGCGAGTGGCACATCCGCCGGCCGCTCCCCGAGCGTGCCGCCCTCGCGCGCGCCGTCGCGGCGATCCGCTCCGCGGAGCGTCCTTTCCTCGTCGTCGGCGGCGGTGTGATCTACTCCGGGGCTGAGGAGCACCTGCGCGCGCTCGTCGAGGCCACCGGCATCCCGGTCGGAACCACGCAGGCGGGCGGCGGCGCGCTCGCCTTCGACCACCCGCAGTACCTGGGCGGGGTCGGGGCGACCGGAACGACCGCGGCGAACCGGCTCGCGGCAGAGGCCGATGTCATCATCGGCATCGGCACGCGGTACAGCGACTTCACGACCGCCTCGCGCACGGCCTTCCAGAACCCGGACGTGCGCTTCGTCAACATCAACATCGCCTCCTTCGACGCCTACAAGCACGGCACGCAGATCGCCGTCGTCGCCGACGCGCGCGAGACCCTCGCGGAGCTCGCGATCGAGCTCGAGGGCTTCGAGGTGTCGGCCGAGTACGCTGCGCGCACCGCGCAGGAGAAGGGCGTCTGGGATGCCGCGGTCGACCGTGCGCTCGCTGCGACCGGCGCGCCGCGTCCCGGCCAGCCCGAGATCATCGGCGCCGTGCAGTCGGCGTCGGCCCCGGCGGATGTCATCGTGCAGGCCGCCGGTTCGCTGCCGGGAGATCTCCACAAGCTGTGGCGGGTGCGCGATCCGCTCGGGTACCACGTCGAATACGCGTTCTCGACGATGGGATACGAGATCGCGGGCGGCCTCGGCGTCAAGCGCGGGCTCGACGCCCTCGACGACGACCGCGACGTCATCGTCATGGTCGGCGACGGGTCGTACCTCATGCTCAACTCCGAACTGGTCACGGCGGTCGCCGAGGGCATCAAGATCATCGTCGTGCTCGTGCAGAACCACGGCTACGCGTCGATCGGCCACCTGTCCGAGACCGTCGGGTCCGACCGCTTCGGCACGAAGTACCGCACCTACGACGCCGACGCACGCAACTTCCAGGGCGACCAGGTGCTGCCGGTCGACCTGGCGGCGAACGCCCGCAGCTACGGGCTCGACGTCGTCGAGATCGCCCCCGGCGCCACCGCGACCGCCGATCTTCACGCCGCCGTCGTCGCGGCCAAGGCGAGCACCCGGTCGACGCTGATCCACATCGAGAGCGATCCTCTCGTCTACGCCCCGGACGGCGAGGGCTGGTGGGACGTGCCGATCCCGGCTGTCTCCACCCTGCCGTCCACCCAGCGCGCACGCGCCGCATACGAGGAGCAGCGTCGGGCCCAGCGCCCGCTGCTCGGAGAGGAAGGTGGGCGATGAAGGCCACCGTCGCCGGAGCACCCGTCAGTTTCGGAGTGTTCGAGCTCACCCCCGAGGGTGCCGAGACCCTCAGTCCCGACGCGATGCTGCGCATCCTCGCCGACTCCGACTACCGGGGCGTCGACCTGGGTCCCCTCGGCTTCCTCGGCGAGGGAGACGTGCTGCGTCGCCGTCTCGCCGAGTACGACCTGTCGCTCGCCGGCGGGTGGGTGCAGCTGCCGTTCTCCGACGACGATGCGTTCGCCGCCAGCATCCCGTCGCTGCACGCGGCCCTCCGGGTGTTCTCGGATGCCGCGGCCGCCGGGCCCGCGCGACTGCCGCTGCCCACCCTCGCCGACGACGGGTCGGTCGCCCGCCGCGGCGCCCCGGGGCGCGGCGAGGAGGTCGACCCCCTCGCGGAGGCGGCCTGGGAGCGTCTGATCGCGAACGCGGAGCGCGCCGCCGACATCGTGCGGGCTGCGGGCTTCGAGCCGACCTTCCACCACCACGCCGGCACGTTCGTGGAGTCGCCCGCGGAGATCGACCGGTTCCTCGCGAACGTGAACGTCGACCTCACCCTCGACACCGGGCACCTGTTCATCGCGGGCGGCGACCCGGCCGACGCGGTGCGCCGCTGGGGGTCCCGCATCAACCACCTCCACCTGAAGGATGTCGATCTCGCCGAGCTGCGCCGTGTGCTCGCGGCCGGCGGCGGCATGCCCGAGGTGTGGTCGTCGGGGTCGTTCGTGGCGTTCGGGCGCGGCGACGTCGACCTTGCCGCGGTGATGGACGCCATCGCCGCGCAGGATTACGACGGATGGATCGTTGTCGAGCAGGACGTGCTCAACGGCCCGGATGTCTCCCTCTCGGCGTTCCAGCGCGACCGTGCCGCCGACCAGCAGATCAACCGCGACGCCCTGCGCATCTGGGCCTGAGACCTTCGAGGACACCACCATGACGACCCCTCTCCGCTTCGGTCTGATCGGCACCGGCCGGATCGGCCAGGTGCACGCCGCGAGCATCGCCGCCGATGCCGACGCCGTGCTGGCGCGCGTCGCCGACCCCTTCATCGACGGCGCCCGCGCCGTCGCCGAGACGTACGGCGCGATCGCGACCGCTGACGCCGAGGAGCTGTTCACCGCCGGCGACCTAGACGCGGTGCTCATCGCGTCCCCGACGCCGACGCACGTCGACCTGATCGCCCGTGCGATCGACGCGGGCATCGCCGCGCTGTGCGAGAAGCCGATCGATCTCGACATCGCCCGCGTCGACGCGCTGCGCCCCCGCGTCGCTGCATCCGGCGTGCCGGTCGCGCTCGGCTTCAACCGTCGCTTCGACCCGGCGTTCGCCGAGGTGCGGGCACGGGTCGACGCGGGCGAGATCGGTGCGCTCGAGCAGCTGTCGATCATCAGCCGCGACCCGTCGGCACCGCCCGCCGCCTACGTCGCCATCTCGGGCGGCATCTTCCGCGACATGACGATCCACGACTTCGACATGGCGCGCTTCTTCCTGCCCGACATCGTCGAGGTGAGCGCGACGGGCACCACCACCTTCGACCCGGGCGCCCGCGAGCACGGCGACTTCGACACGGCCGTCATCACGCTGCGGTCCGCCTCGGGGGCGATCGTCTCGATCACGAACTCCCGCCACAGCGCGGTCGGATACGACCAGCGCATCGAGGCGTTCGGTGAGCTCGGCTCGCTGTCGGTCGCCAACATGCCCACGAGCCTCGTGAGCGTCTCGGGCGCCGCCGCCGTCGAAGCCCGTCCGCCGTATCAGAGCTTCTTCCTCGAGCGTTACGCCGACGCCTATGCGGCGGAGCTGCACGAGTTCATCAAGCTCGCCCGCGGCGAGGCGTCCACCAGCCCCACCTTCGAGGACGGCCGTGCGGCGCTCGTTCTCGCCGACGCGGCGCAGCGCTCGGCGACCGAGCGCGTCATCGTGCCTGTCGACCTTTCCTGACCCCCGAGGATCCACCATGACCATCGACACCGACGCCCCGCTCGCCCGCGCGGCCGCGACCACTCCCACCTCGCTCTGGAACGACTCGGCCGACCCCGACGAGCTCGCGCAGTCCATCGCCTTCGGCGCGGTCGGAGCCACCTGCAATCCGGTCATCGCGCTGACCGCGATCACCAAGCGACCGGATGTCTGGGGTCCCCGCCTGCGCGAGCTCGCCGACGAGCATCCGACGTGGGGCGAGTCGGAGCTCGGGTGGGCGGCGGTGCGCGAGCTGTCGGTGGCCGCGGCGCGGCTGCTCGAACCGGCCTTCGCCGCCAGCGGCGGACGCAACGGGCGACTGTCGATCCAGACCGACCCGCGGCTCCACCGCGATCGCGATGCCCTCGTCGCCCAGGCGGTCGAGTTCTCGACGCTCGCGCCGAACATCATCGTGAAGATCCCCGCGACCGCGACGGGCGTGGCCGCGATGGAGGAGGCCGCGTACCGCGGCGTCAGCATCAACGCGACGCTGAGCTTCACGGTGCCGCAGGCGCTCGCCGTCGGAGCAGCGCTCGAGCGAGCACTCGACCGGCGTGCGGCCGACGGGCTCGAGGAGCGCGAGTTCGGTCACGTCGTCACGATCATGGGCGGTCGTCTCGATGACTGGCTGAAGAAGTGGGCGAACGCGCAGCGGATCCTCACCACCCCGGGGGTGCTCGACTGGGCGGGAGTGGCAGCCCTCAAGCGGGCGCATCACCTCTTCCGGGAGCGGGGATACCGCAGCCGCATCCTGTCGGCCGCCTTCCGCAATTCGCTGCAGTGGTCGGAGCTCGTCGGGGGAGACCTCGTCGTCTCACCCCCGTTCGACTGGCAGGCCCGCATCAACGAGAACCGCATCGCGGTGGCCGACCGCATCGATGTGCCTGTCGCCACCGAGATCCTCGCTGAGCTCGAGACGCTGAGCGAGTTCCGGCGGGCGTACGAGCCCGACGGGCTCGCGCCGGATGAGTTCGCCACGTTCGGGGCCTCCCGCAACACCCTGCGCCAGTTCCTCGAGGCCGACGCCCAGCTCGATGCCCTCGTGCGCGACATCCTGGTTCCGGCGGCGTGAGGTGCCCGTCCGTCTCGCGGCCTCCGCGGAGATGCTCTTCCGCGACCTCCCGTTCGTCGATCGGGTGCGCCGCATCCACGAACTCGGCTTCGAGGTCGAGATCTGGGACTGGAGCACGAAGGACCTCTCGGAGCTGGCCGCCACGGGTGCCATCTTCTCGTCGATGACGGGATATCTGCGCGGCGACCTCACGACGCCGCACGGCATCGCCGAACTGCTCGCGACCGCCGAAGAGTCCCTCCGGGCTGCTGAGCTCATCGACTCGCCGCGGTTGAACCTCCACGGCACGGGACTCGACCCGAACGGGTTTCCCGTCGTGCCGCACGACGTCGTCACCGGCGCCGAGTGGCTGATCGCGGCCGACACGCTCAGCCGTCTCGCCGAGCTCGGGGAGCGCGCCGGGCGGGTGTTCACACTCGAGAACCTCAACACCGCCGTCGACCACCCGGGCACACCTTTCGCCCGCGCCGAGGACACCCTCGCGCTCGTCTCCGCGGTCGACAGCCCCGGGCTGCGACTCAACCTCGACCTCTACCACGCGCAGATCGGCGAGGGGAACCTCATCGAGCTCGTGCGTCGCGCGCAGCCCTGGATCGGCGAGATCCAGGTGGCGGACGTCCCGGGTCGGCAGGAGCCGGGGACGGGTGAGATCAACTACCGTGCGATCGGCGATGCGCTCGCCGCGATCGCGTATGACGGCGTGGTGGGGCTGGAGAGTTGGGCGAGCGGATCGAGCGACGACGCTCTCGACGCCTTCCGACGCGCCTTCGCCTGAGCTGATGACGAGAGGGGCCGGTGAGCGTGTCGCTCACCGGCCCCTCTCGTCATGCCTCAGCCGAACGTGGTCTCGCCGTCGACCTCGGGCACCTCGACCCAGCCGCCGGTCTCCGCGGAGCGCAGCGCCGCGGAGACGATCTCGGCGGCGGCCCAGGCGTCGGCGGCGGAGGGGGCGAGCTGCGTGCCTGTTGCCACCGAGCGCAGGAACAGCGATGCCTCGATCGCCTTGAGGTCGTCGAATCCCATGCTCGTGCCGACGCCGGGCTGGAATCGTGAGAAGTCACCGAACTCGGGACCTGCCATGACCGTGCGATAGCCCGACGGATCGTCGGCGATCTGCAGTTCATTCAGGCGCTGGAAGTCCCACCGCAGGGAGCCCTTGGTGCCGTACACCTCGAGCACGTACTCGGCACGCGGACCGATCGCGACGCGGCTGGACTCGAGCACACCGACGGCGCCTCCCTCGAATCGCGCGAGAAGTGCGGCGTAGTCCTCGTTCTCGACGGCGCCGCGGGGGCCGTCCTCGGAACCCTTCGAGAAGTGGCTGGCGGCACCCGCTGCCGGGAGGGGGCGCTCGGGGATGAAGGTCGCCGTCAGTCCGTTCACCGAGGTGATGCGCCCCACGACGTACTGGGCGAGGTCGGCACCGTGGGAGAGCAGATCGCCCAGGACTCCGGAGCCGGCGCGGGCGGTGAGGAACCGCCAGGTCAGGGCTCCGGCGGGGTCGGCCGAGTAATCGGCGAGGAACGAGACCCGCACGTTCGTGATCGTGCCGATGGCCCCCGAGCGCACCAGCTCGCGCGCGCGGGCGACGGCGGGCACGTGCCGGTAGTTGAATCCCACCGACGTGACCAGTCCAGCGGATTCCGCACGCTCGGCGATCTCGCGGGACTCGACAGCACCGCGTCCCATGGGCTTCTCGATCCAGAACGGCTTTCCCGCCTCGATGGCGGCGAGGGCGATCTCGTGGTGGAGGAAGTTCGGCGAGCAGATCGACACCACGTCGACCTCCGGGTCGGCCAGCACCTCGCTGTAGTCGGCGACGGTGCGGTCGAATCCGAGAACGTCGGTCGCGTACTCGCGTCCGCCGGCATCAGGGTCGGCGGCCACGACGAGGCGCGGCGCATAGGTCAGGTCGGGGTAGTGCTGGCCGGCGGCGAGGTAGGAGCGGGCATGCAGCCGTCCCATCCACCCGACGGAGATCAGGCCTACGCCGAGCGGCGTGCGCGTGGTCATCTCGGTCCTCCTTTGGATCGACATCGGCGCGCGGGCGGGGTTCCCGCGCGAGTCTGTGGCCAGCCTACGCGCTAGTTGACAGAATGTAAGAACAAATTGTCGAGAAATGCTGGACATCGTTCATTTGATCGGACATACTCTCATTCACGGGTCGGTCCCAGAGCCCGTCCGCACTCACTCAACGAAGAGAAGGAGCACCAGAGTTGGTCAAGAAGAAGCTCGCCATCATGGCGGCAGGCGTGGCGGTCCTCGCTCTCGCCCTCGCAGGTTGTTCGGGGAAGGCCTCGAGCAGCTCAACCGCAGACGCGGCGAACGCGTCGATCAAGATCTGCATCTACACGCACGGTGACGGCGGGACCTTCTGGTCCGTCGTGCAGAAGGGAGCGGAGGACGCCGCCAAGCAGCTCGGCGTCACGCTGGACTACCAGGGCTCGTCGAACGACTCCGCCAAGCAGGCCTCGACGATCTCCGCCGGAGTCAAGGGCGGCTGCTCGGCGATCGGCGCATCGGCTCCGGACCCGGGCGCCATCAAGGACGCGATGCTCGCGGCGAAGGCGGCGAACCTGCCGACCCTCACCCTGAACTCGGGTTCGGATGTCTACAAGGATCTCGGCGCCTTCACCCACGTCGGTCAGGACGAGACCGTGGCGGGTGAGCAGGCGGGTCTGAAGTTCAACGACCTCGGCCTCAAGAAGATCCTCTGCCCGATCCAGGAGGCCGCGAACTCCGGGCTCACCGATCGATGCAACGGCGCCGCGAAGACCTTCAAGGGCACCGTGCAGCAGTTCAACGTCGACGGCGCGCTCGCCGACCTGACCGGTGCAGAGGCGAAGATCCAGGCGGCCCTCCAGGCCGACCCGACGATCGACGGCGTGTTCGCCCTCAACGCCGACGTCGCCACGGGAGCCGTGCTCCCCGCCGTGCAGGCCGTCAACCCGAAGATCGTCGTCGGCACGGTCGACCTGTCGAACGACGCCCTCAAGGCGATCAGCGCGGGCACGCTCGCCTTCGCGATCGACCAGCAGCAGTACGCGCAGGGCTTCCTCGCCGTGCAGCTCCTGTACTTGGCCGTGAAGGACGCGATCGAGGTCGGTGGCGGCAACCCCGTCTACACCGGTCCGGCGTTCGTCACCAAGGACAACGTCCAGGCGGTCCAGGCTTCGGTCCAGGCCGGCACCCGCTAGTCCCTCCGGGCGGCGCGTTCGTCACCATGACGGGCGCGCCGCCCTTCTTCAGAGAGCAGCCACAACATGTCTTTCCTCACGAACACGAGCAACATCGCGGTCGATGAACGCGTGAGCCGCACCCCCTGGTACCTCAAGACGCTCCGCCGCCCCGAGCTCGGCGCACTGATCGGCGCGGTCGCGATCTTCCTCCTCTTCACCTTCGTCGACACGACCGGCAAGTTCGCGACCCTCGAGGGCGCGGCCGGCTGGACCGACTTCGCGGCCCCCGTCGGCATCGTCGCGGTCTTCGTCGCACTCCTCATGATCGGCGGCGAGTTCGACCTCTCCTCGGGCGTCATGGTCGGAACGTCGGGCCTGTTCGCGGGTCTGCTGATCACTCAGCTCGGCTGGAACGTCTGGGCCGCCATCGCGGCCACCGTCGTCATGGCCGCCGTGATCGGCTTCATCAACGGCATCCTGGTGATCCGCACCGCGCTCCCGTCCTTCATCGTCACCCTCGGCACCTTCTTCGTGCTCAAGGGCGCGAACCTCGCCATCACGAAGGGTCTCACCGGCACGGTCCGCGTCTCGGGCGTCGACCAGGGGGATGGGTTCGACTCCGCCAGGTCGCTGTTCTCCTCGACCTTCGACGTCGCCGGCACCCAGTTCCAGATCTCCCTGGTGTGGTGGCTCGTGATCACGATCTTCGCGACGCTTCTGCTCACCCGCACGGTCTTCGGCAACTGGATCTTCGCCTCGGGCGGCGACGCGAACGCCGCGCGCAACGCCGGCGTCCCGGTGAACCGCACCAAGATCACCCTGTTCGTGATGACCTCGGTGTCCGCATCGCTCGTCGGCATCATGTTCCTGCTGCGTCTTCGCGGCATGCAGGCCGGCCAGGGTGTCGGCCAGGAGTTCTACTACATCATCGCCGCGGCGGTGGGCGGCACGCTCCTCACCGGTGGCGCCGGCTCCGCGATCGGAGCCTCGATCGGTGCGCTGATCATGGGCTTCGCGGCCATCGGCATCCCCTACGCGCTCTGGGACCAGGACTGGGTGTCGACGTTCCTCGGCGTCATCCTCTTCTCCGCCGTGCTGATCAACATCACCATCTCGCGTCGCGCCCAGGGAGGTCGCAAGAAATGAGCACCGTCAACGAGCCTCAGGACGAGACGAACGCGGTCGCCGACCAGGAGATCGTCGCGGCCGTCGAAGAAGCCGCGGCCGAGAACGCGCACGAGCTTCCCACCGGAGTTCAGGCCGCCCTCGAGTTGAAGAAGGTCGGCAAGACCTTCGGCAGCGTGATCGCTCTGCGCGACATCAGCCTCCGTGTCGACCCGGGCACCGTCACGTGCGTCCTCGGCGACAACGGCGCCGGCAAGTCCACGCTCATCAAGATCCTCTCGGGCGTCCACAAGCCGAGCTCGGGCTCCGTCACGCTCGACGGCGAGCCGGTCGAGTTCTCGTCGCCGCGCGATGCGCTCGGGCGCGGAATCGCGACGGTGTTCCAGGACCTCGCCACGGTTCCCCTGATGTCGATCTGGCGCAACTTCTTCCTCGGCAACGAGCCCGTCAGCGGCCCGAAGGCTCTCGGACTCCTCTCGGTGAAGAACGCCAAGGACGTCACGAAGTCCGCCCTCAAGCAGATGGGCATCGACCTGCGCGACACCGACCAGCCGATCGGCACGCTCTCGGGCGGTGAGCGCCAGGCCGTCGCGATCGCCCGGGCCGTGCACTTCGGTGCCAAGGTGCTCATCCTCGACGAGCCGACGAGCGCTCTCGGTGTGCGTCAGTCGGGCATCGTGCTGAAGTACATCCTCGCGGCACGCGACCGCGGCGTCGCCGTCGTGTTCATCACGCACAACCCGCACCACGCCTTCATGGTCGGCGACCGGTTCTACCTGCTCAACCGCGGCCGGCTGCTCGCGGAGTTCGAGCGGGGCAAGGTGCAGCTCGAGGAGCTCATCCAGGCGATGGCCGGCGGTGCCGAGCTCGAGTCCCTCGCCCACGAGATCTCGTCGATCCGCGCCTGATCGCGCTGCCGTTCCCAGAAGCACGAACCCCCTCCCCGAATCGGGGAGGGGGTTCGTTGTTCCCGGAGGTCAGGCGACCGGGACGGGGCCTCGCGTGCGTGCCGACTCGAACGCCGCACCGACGACGTTCATCATCGCTGTGGCGGTGGCGAAGTCCGTGTCGATCGGCGTGCCGTTCGTGATGGCCCGGAGGAATTCCTGGATCTCCGCGACGAACGCCTCGGCGTAGCCGGTGCCCACGCCGGCGCCCGGCATGGCGGCGACATCCGAGAAGTACGGGTGTGCAGGCCCGGTGAAGATGCGGCGCGGACCGTTGTAGGCGGCCGGCGACGTCGCGTTCTCGAAGAGGTGGAACTCGCCCGCCGAGATCGAGTCGAACACGGCGCTGCCCGCGGAGCCGAACACCTCGACGCCGAGCGAATTCGGAACCCCCGCGGCGATGCGGCTGAGCGCGATCTGCCCGATGGCGCCCGAGTCGAGCGTCACCCCGAGCAGAGCGACGTCGTCATTGGTGACCGCTCCCTTCTCGGACGATCCGGAAGCCCCGTGGCCGATCGCGCCCGCGGTCGCCAGGGGGCGCTCGGTGATCACGGTGCGCAGCGACGCGCTCGAGACCTCCGCGATGCGTCCGGCGACGAACTGCACGGCGTCGATCGCGTGGGCGCCGATGTCGAGCAGCGCGCCGCCGCCCGACTGCTCCTGCGAGAAGCGCCACGAGAGCGCGCCGGCCGGGTCGGCCGCGTAGTCGGCGTTGTACCAGCCGCGCACGGTGTGGATGTCTCCGACGAGCCCGTCGGCGACCGCACGGGCGAGTGCGGCGAGGCCGGGCAGTCGGCGGAACGAGAAGCCGACACCGGTCACGGCGGGCGAGGCCTCGGCCAGCGCCTGCAGGTGCGACGACTCCGCCGGGGTGCGACCGATGGGCTTCTCGGCGAAGACGTGCTTGCCGGAGGCGAGCACCTTGGGCAGCACCTCGGCGTGCAGGAAGTTCGGAAGCGCGATGCTAATGGCGTCGACGTCGCTCGCGATGAACGCGTCGACGTCGGCGGTGGCGCTCGCGAACCCGTAGCGGTCCGCGACCGACTGGGCGAGGGCGAGGTTGGGGTCGGCGATGGCGACGAGCTCGACTGAGAGCGGCGAGCTGGTCGCCATCATCGCGTTGCGGTAGCCGAAGGCGTGCGCCTGGCCGGCCATTCCGGCGCCGATGACGCCGACACGAATGGGGGTGGACATGGGTGGTTCTCCTTGGGTGATGGGTGTCGAGGCGGGGTCAGCGGAAGCGTGCGGGGCCGCCGCATCCGGTGATGTACTCGCGCGTGCGTCGCGCGATCTGGAGGGGTGCGGCGAAGTCGCCGACGGGGTACATGTCCTGCTCGATGATCGCGAACACGCCCGGGTGGGCGAGGGCGGCCTCGTGCAGCACGGGTCCGTAATCGGGCACGCCGTGGGGCGGCTCGACCATGACGCCGCGGGTGACGGCCTCGACGAACGAGATCTCGTTCTTGAGCACGTGCGCCAGCAAGTCGGGCTCGACCTGCTTGAGGTGCAGGTAGCCGATGCGGTCGGGGAAGGCCCGGATGAGACGCACGCTGTCGCCCCAGTAGTACGCGAGGTGCCCGGTGTCCAGGCACAGGTTCGTGTACCGCGGGTCGGTGTTCTCGACCAGGCGCACCACCTCGAGGTACGAGCCGATGGGGCTCTCGGCGTGGGAGTGGAACTGCTGGCGGAGGCCGAACTCCTCCCAGAGGCGCTTGCCGATCTCGTCGTGTCCGGCTGTGAAGGTGCCCCATTCGTCGGCCGTGAAGGTGCGGGCGCCCACGACGTCGTCGTTCGCGTCGCGCTCCCACAGGCCGGGGATGGTGATCACGTGCTCACCGCCGAGTGCGGTGACCAGTCGCGCCACCTCGGTGACGTCGCGCCACGCGTTCTCGACCTCCTCCGGCGACCGGTGCAGGTGGGTGAACACGGTTCCCGCCGAGAGGGCGAGGTCGTGGGCCGCGAAGTCGTCGGCGAGGGCGGATGCCTCGGTGCCGAGGTAGCCGTAGGGGCCGAGCTCGGTCCAGTGGTAGCCGGCCTCCTGTACTTCGCGCAGGTACTGCTCGGGAGGGGGCTGGCGGTCGTCGACGGCGTTCCAGACGCCCCAGGAGTCGGGGGCGATGCCGACGCGTGGAGCGGCGACGTCGTTGTCAGGGGTGCTCACCGGCACTCCTTTCGGGTTGTTATTGTACGGACAAAGGGTAATCTAGAGCGCTCTAGGTCTGTGTGCAAGAGCGACGGCGGGCGATGCTCGTCGTGAGAGGAGTGGACATGACCGCACGCACGCGTCTCGGCGTCGGAGTGATCGGTACGGGCTGGATGGCCCGCGCCCATGTCAGCGCGTTGCGGCGCCTCGATGTGCTGACGGGACGCGCCCACGGCGTCGACCTCGTCGTCGTGGCGGGGAGGGATGCGGCACGCACCTCGGCTGCGGCCGCCACCTGGGGCTTCCGCGAGTCGACCGATGACTGGGAGCGGGTCGTCGCCCATCCGGACGTCGACGTCGTCGTGAACCTCGCCTCGAACGCCGTGCACGCGCCCGCCAGCATCGCCGCGCTGGCCGCGGGCCGGCACGTCGTGTGCGAGAAGCCGCTCGCGACCCGCGCCGAAGACGTCGCCGCGATGGTGGATGCCGCGGCCGCCGTGCCGACCCTCGCAGTGGCCTCGTACAACTATCGCTTCGTGCCGGCGCTGCAGTTCGCCCGCCGGCTGCTCCGGTCCGGCGAGCTGGGAGCGCTGCGATCGGTCTCGCTCGGCTACGAGCAGGACTGGGCGTCACGCCCGGTCGACCGAACCGGGTGGCGCTTCGACGACCCCATCGACGGAAGCGTGGTCTTCGACCTGTCGCATGTGCTCGATCTGCTGCGCTGGCTCGTCGGTGAGCCGCGGAGCGCGGTCGCGAACGTGCAGACGCTCAGCGGCGGCGGTGTCGTCCCGGCGCGCGTGGGGACCGACCCGGAGGACTCCTACGCGGCGCTGTTCACGATGGAGGGCGGCGTCACCGCCGACGTGCGGGTGTCCCGCATCGCCACCGGCCGAAAGGGCGAGCAATTCGTCCACCTCACGGGGTCCCTCGGCGCGCTCCGGTGGAGCATGGAGGATCTCAACAGCCTGGAGCTCTTCCTCGACTCGGGCGACGATCAGCGCGACGGGTTCCGCCGTGTGCTGGTGACCGAGCCGGGGCATCCGCTCATGGCGAACTGGTACGCGCCGGGCCACGTGCTCGGCTGGGACGACACGGTGCTGCACGAATGGGTCTCGATCTCGGGCGCCATCGCGGGCGGCGGCGACCACAGCGGAGACCTCGCGACGTTCGCCGACGGCGCGCAGGCGTTCGCGATCGCCGAGGCGGTGCGCCGGTCGTCGCGCACTCTACGGTGGGAGTCAGTGTGACGAGCACGGGAAGGTGCGTGACGTGAAGCGGGTCACGATGGAGGACGTCGCGCGCGAGGCGGGGGTCTCCCGCGCGCTCGTCTCGATCGCCTACCGCGACGCCGCCGGCGTCAGCGCCGCGACCCGCGCCCGCATCCTCGCGATCGGCGAGCGGCTCGGCTATGCACCCGACCAGGTCGCGGCCCGGCTCGCCGGCGTGGGCGGGCGCACGGTCGGCGTGTTCATCCAGGACCTCCACAACGACGTGTTCGCCGACGTGTTCGACGGAGTGCGCGCCGTCGTGGAGCCGGCCCGGAAGAGCCTGGTCATGGCCGTCGGCACACTCGACGGCCGCGGCGATGCGGCGGCCCTCGACACGCTGCGGCGCAGCCGCGTCGACGTGATCGTCGGGGTGGGCCTCCAGCTGCCGGATGTCGCGGTGCAGGCCGTCTCGCGCCATGTGCCGGTCGTCGCGGTGGCACGCGACATCCCGTCGGTGGATGCGGTGATCACCGACAACGAGGCGGGCGCGCGTGCCGCGGTGGAGCATCTCGCCGGGCTCGGCCACCGGCGCATCGCGTTCCTCGCGAACCCGCCCGGCGACGGCTACGGCGGGCGAGGAAGCGGCTACGCGGCGGCGATGCGCGCAGCCGGCCTCGCACCCCGGGTGGCGTCGAGCTCGTACCTGCGCGCGCAGGCCGCGATCGACGCGGCGGCGCTGCTCGACGGGCCGGAGCCGCCCACCGCGATCTTCGCGCACAACGACCAGGCGGCGTTCGGGGTGCTCGATGCCGCCCACGACCGGGGGCTGGTGCCGGGCGTCGACGTGTCGGTCGTCGGCTACGACAACAGCTCGATGAGCCGGGCTCCCGGCACCGCGCTCACGACGGTCGACCTGCACGGCGCGGAGCTCGGACGCGCGGCCGCCGAGCTCGCCGCGGAGCGGGTCTCGCGTCCCGATGCGGAACGGCTGACGCGGACCTCGGCCCCGACCCTGATCGTGCGCGGCACGACCGGGCCCGCGCCGTCCTGAGCCTGCGCCCGCTCCGCGCTCAGCGCTCGAGCAGCCCCGCTGTCAGCGCGACGCGCGCCCGTCGGGGCACGAGGCCGACGATCACCGCACCGGTCTTGTTCTGCACGCCCGAGACGATGCTGTACGGCGGCTTCCGGCGGGCGAGGGCGCGGAACGCGGCATCCACCACCTGGGTCGGGGTCTGCATGGCGCCGACCGCGGCGCGCGCATCGCCGACCACGTCGAAGAACTCGGTCGCGGTGGCTCCGGGGCACACCGCCAGCACCGTCACGCCCTGCGGGCGCACCTCGTGCGCGAGCGCCTCGGTGAAGCTCAGCACGTAGGCCTTCGACGCTCCGTAGATCGCCATCGACGCCAGCGGCTGGAACGCGGCCGTGCTCGCGATGTTGATGACCGTGCCGCTGCCGCGGGCCACGAGCGCCGGCAGGAACGCCCGCGTGAGCGATGTGAGCACCGCCACGTTCAGCTGCACGAGCGCGTCGATGCGCTCCGCATCGGCCTCGGCGAACGCGCCCTTCATGCCGAAGCCGGCGTTGTTCACGACGTGGTCGACGCGGATGCCGCGTCCCTCGAGCTCGTCCGCGAGGGTCGCGACGGCGCCCGGCTCGGTGAGATCGAGCGGAACGACGTGGGCGCTGACGCCGTGGCGGGAGCGCACCTCGGCCGCGATCTCCTCGAGACGGTCGGCCCGGCGAGCGACCAGCACGACGTCGGCGCCGCGACGGGCGAACTGGTCGGCGAACTCGGTGCCGAGCCCTGCGCTCGCGCCGGTGATGAGCGCGGTGGTGCCGCGGAAGGTGATCGTCATGCGCACACTCTAGGCGCGCCGGATGTCCCGGGTCAGCGCTGCACGGGATCGAGCGGCCCCTCGTGGGCGAGGTCGCGGGCGTGGGGATATGACTCCCAGTCGCCCGGTCCCGTGCACGCGGCGGCGCCGACCCGCGCTGCGAGGGCGAGCCGCTCTGCGACCGGGGCGCCGGCGAGGGTCGCTGCGAGATAGGCGCCCACGAACCCGTCACCGGCGCCGACCGTGTCGACGACCGCCACGGGGACCGCGGGAACCCACAGCTCCGCGCCGTCGACCACGGCGACGGCCCCCTCGGCGCCGAGCTTCACGATCGTGGCCGCGGGGCCGAGCTCGCCGAGGCGCCGCGCCACCTGCGCGGGTGTGCCGCCGCCGACCAGGAGCCGTGCCTCGTCGAGCCCGGCGAAGACGATCCCCGCCCGCGCCGTCACGGCGCGGTAGAGCGTCGACGGGTCACGGTCCCGCCAGAGCCGGGAACGATGGTTCACGTCGAACGACACGATCGCGTGTGCGGCATCCGCTCGGTCGAGGGCGTCCCACATCGCCGCCTCCGCCGACGCCGACAGTGCCGGGGTGATGCCGGTCACGTGCACGATCCGCGCCGTCGTGAACACGTCGGCCGGAAGATCGTCGGGAGCGAGGCGACTGCCCGCGCTCATGTGTCGGCCGTAGGTCACCTCGGTCGTCGTCGCCGACGGATGTGACTTCAGCATCATCCCGGTGCCGGCACCGTCATCGACGTGGGCGTGCACGTCGACCCCCTCGGCCCGCAGCTCCCGCGTGATGCGCCGTCCCGCGCCGTCGTCGCCGACCCGTCCGATCCATGCGACCGATGCGCCCAGTCGCCGCGCAGCGATCGCGACGTTCGATTCCGCACCCCCCACCGAGAGCCGCATCCCGGTGACGTGCTCGAGGGAGCCGACCTCCGTCGCGCGCACGAGCGCCATGGTCTCGCCCAGCGTGACGAGGTCGGCGCTCATTCGTCGCCCCGCAGGCGCCGGACGGTCTCCGTCGCCGCGGCTGCGCGTCGGGTGACCTCCGCGAGGGCGTCGGCGTCGAGGGGTCCCCGGGGAACGAGCCAGCTGCCCGAGACGGCGCCGACCGCGGGTCGTGCGAGATAGTCGGCGAGGTTCGCGGCGTCGACGCCGCCGCTCGGCACGAACGACAGCCCGGGGAAGGGTGCCGAGAAGGCGTCGACGGCGGCGGCGCCGCCGAGGAGGTGTGCGGGGAAGAGCTTCACGACCTCGAGCCCCATGCCGACCGCGCGCATCAGCTCGGTTCCCGTCGCGACGCCCGCGATCAACGGCACCGCGAGACTGCGCGCGGCGGCGGCGACGCTCTCGCTGAGCCCCGGACTCACGAGGAAGGCCGCGCCCGCCTGGCAGGCGGCGCGCGCGAAGCGGCCGTCGGTCACGGTGCCGGCTCCCACGGTGATCTCGGGCACCTCCGCGGCGACCGCGCGGATCGCGGCCGCTGCCTCGGGTGTGCGCAGAGTGATCTCGATCGCCCGTACTCCGCCCGCGGCGAGGGCGCGAGCGAGTTCCACGGCATCCTCCTCCGCCGAGACGGTGACCACGGGAAGGATGGTGCCGGGGATGCCCGTCATCGTCCGAGCCATCCGCCGTCGACGGGGAGCACGACGCCCGACACGTAGTCCGACGCCGCCGAGGCGAGGAACACCGTGGCGCCGCCGAGATCCTCGGCCGTGCCCCAGCGTCCCGCGGGGATGCGGGCGAGGATGCTCTCCGACCGTTCCTCGTCGGCGCGCAGCGCGGCGGTGTTGTCGGTGACGATGTAGCCGGGGGCGATCGCGTTCACGTTGACGCCCCGAGGCGCCCATTCGTTCGCGAGCGCCCGCGTCAGCCCCGCAATCCCCGACTTCGCCGCGGCGTAGCCGGGTACGTTGATGCCGCCCTGGAAGCTCAGCAGCGACGCCGTGAAGATGATCTTCCCGGTGCCGCGCTCGATCATGGCCCGGCCGGCCGCCTGGGCGAGCACGAACTGGCTGCGCAGGTCGACGTCGAGCACCTCGTCCCACCACTCGATCGGATGCTCCGCCGCCGGCGCCCGGAGGATGGTGCCGGCGTTGTTGACCAGCACGTCGACACGCTCGTCGTCGAGTGCGCCGACCAGGCGGTCGACGGCGTCACGATTGGACAGGTCGCACGCCAGGGCGCGGAACCGGCGCCCGAGGCCGCGCACGACCGATTCGACGGCACTGCCCGATTCCTCGATCTGCGAGCTCACCGCGATGATGTCCGCGCCGGCGGTCGCCAAGGCGCGGGCCATCGCGAAGCCGATCCCGCGCCGCGCCCCCGTGACGACCGCGGTACGTCCGGTGAGATCGAACAGCGAGGTCACGAGGCATCCGCCACGTCGACGAGCACCTTCATCGCAAGCCCCTGCTCGAGGTCGGCGATGGCGGCGGCGGTCTCGCTCAGCGGCACGATGCGCGTGATGAGCGCATCGGCGGGGATGTGGCCCTCGGCGAGGAGCTCGACCGCCGTCTCGAAGTCGGCGCGTTCGTACACGCGGGCGCCGACGATGGTCAGCTCCCGCCAGAACACCCGCTGCAGATCGATCTCACGCGGCACGCCGTGGATCGCGACGACGACGAGAGTTCCCCGCACCTTCGCGAGCGCCGTCGCCCCGCGCACGGCAGCCGCCGAACCTGAGACCTCGAAGACGACATCGGCGCCGGCGCCGCCCGTCCATTCCTCGATCCACGCGACCTGGTCCACGCTCGTCGGATCGAGGGTCGTGAATCCGAGCGAGGCGGCCTGCGCGCGACGACGCTCATCGAGCTCGACCAGCACGACCTCACCACCGAACCGGCGCGCCACCGTCGCGATGAGCGTTCCGATCGGCCCGCCGCCGATCACGACGGCCTTGTCGCCGTGCCGCAGACCCGACCGTCGCACGTCATGCACAGCGACGGCGGTCGGCTCGACGAGTGCGGCGTGGGTGAGCGGGAGTCCGTCGGGGAGGGCGACGAGGGTCTCCGCCGGAACGTTCCAGAACTCCTGCAGCGAGCCGGGGGAGTCGATGCCGATGAAGTCGAGGTTCTGGCAGATGTGGGAGTGACCCGCACGGCAGGCGGGGCAGGTGCCGTCCCACGAGAGCGGCATGACGGTCACGGGTGCGCCGATCCGCCATCCCGACACGCCCTCGCCGATGCGGGCTACCGTGCCGCTCATCTCGTGCCCGAAACTGAGAGGGGTCGTCACGCGGGAGTCCATGCTTCCGTGCACGACATGGAGGTCGGTGCCGCACAGCCCGGTGTACGCGACGGCGATCTGCACGTAGCCGCGCGGCGGCGGGGTGGGTTCGACATGGGCGACGGCGACGGTCGCGTCGCCGAGGTACTGCACTGTACGCATGGCACTCCAAAGGTATGACGTAAGACGAATGTAACAGTCGATCCGGGCCGAGAACAGGGGTTCATTGCTAATAGGTCACATGTATGATCTAATCAACTCACCCGCCGGCCAGTCCGGCCGCGAGTCGTCAACGACGTCGACCAGAAAAGGACGAGCAATGGCTCCACAGCAAAGACGCTTCACCCGCCTCTCCCGATCCGCCGCCCTCATCGCCACCGCCGCCACCGCACTGCTGGTGCTCTCCGCCTGCAGCGGATCCAGCACCGGCACGGCCACCGACAGCGGTCTCGGCTTCACGCCCGCCGACCAGGTCGCCGACAGTGCGATCACGGTGTGGGTGGATGCCGCGCGCGAGCCGGCGGTCGCCGCGTTCGAGAAGAAGTACCCGAACATCAAGGTCAACAAGGAGACCTACGACGGCAACGCCGGTGGGTCCGGGTCCTTCCAGACCAAGATCTCCCTCTTCGACCAGTCGGGGGAGGGCTGGCCCGACGTCGTCTGGTCGACCCAGACGAACGACGCCTCATGGGCATCGAAGGAGAACAACGGCCAGCAGGCCTTCGCGGCGCCCCTGAACAAGGGATGGTTCGACCAGAGCTTCCTCGACGGCTTCTCGAAGGGCGCGCTCGACCCGGTGACCGTCGACGGCACGGTGTACGGACTGCGCAACGACCTCGCACAGGTCGTCTTCTGGTACGACCAGTCGCTGTTCACCCAGTTCGGCTACCAGATCCCGCAGACGTGGGAGGACTACGCGGCCCTCAGCGACAAGCTCGCCGCCGAGCACCCGGGCTACATCCTCGGATCGGTCGGCGACTCGTTCGTCGGCACCTACGTGTACTACTACGGAGCCCAGGCGCCGATCTTCCAGTCGACCGCGTCGACCTTCTCGAGCAACTTCGACGACCCGAAGTCGCAGAAGATGACCGACCTGATCGACCACATGCTCAAGAACGGCACTCTCGTTCAGGACAGCGTCTTCAGCGCCGACTTCGTGAAGAAGTACCAGGGCAAGGTGCTCGGCATGCCCGGCCCGGTCTGGTACACCGGAGCGATCTTCCAGAGCAAGGACAGCCTGAACGTCCCCGCCGGCCAGATCGGCGCCGGAGTGCCGCTCCACTGGAACGGCGACTCGATCGGCACCGGCAACGTGGGCGGCGGCGTCTGGTACGCCTCCAGCCACACGAAGAACCTCGAGGCCGTCAAGACGTTCCTGCAGTTCGTGACGAGCGCCGACGAGTACCAGGTCGACCTCGCGCCGGGCTACCCCGCATACGCCTCGGCCGCGCAGAAGTGGATCGCCAAGCAGGCCAGCGGCGGCTACTTCGTCGGCGACTTCGAGAAGAACGTGACGGATGCCGCGGGCGAGATCTGGTCGGGCTGGGGCTACCCCAGCTTCAGCCCCGAGACCGCGTATGCGAAGGTTGTCGTCCCGGGCCTCGCCGCGGGCAAGACCCTCGCCTCCCTCACCTCCGACTGGAAGACCGAGATGGTCAACGAGGCGAAGGTCCAGGGATACACGATCCAGTGACAGCCCCGCACCGCAGCGGAAGGAACACATCATCACTGTCGACACGATGACGGCGCCCGCCGTCGGCTCCTCACGGGGTCGGCGGCGGGACGCCGCCGCGCGGAGGAACCCCACCCGCGCCCAAGCCGTCATGGGGTACGCGTTCTCGAGCGGATACAGCGTGCTGCTGCTTCTGTTCGGGGTCATCCCGGCCCTCTACGCCGTCTACCTGGCTTTCACCAAGAACGGCGCCTTCGTCGGCGTCGCCAACTTCGCGAAGGTGTTCGACGACTACCGTTTCTGGCCCGCCGTGCAGCACGTCGCGGTGTACCTCGTGATCTGGCTCGTGTTGCAGACCGTGTTCGTCGTCCTTCTCGCGCTGATCGTGCACGCGATCGGGGCGCGCTGGCTCTCCTCGACGGTGCGGTTCATCTACTACATCCCCGGCGCGCTCGCCGGGGCCTCGAGCGTGATGCTGTGGCTGTTCCTGCTCGACCCGACGGTGAGCCCGGTCTCGGGCGTGCTCAACATGCTGGGCCTGCAGTCCTTCGTGCAGACGGTGTCGCTGGAGAACCTGCCCGTCGTCTTCACCGTCATCGCGTTCTGGACCGGCGCCGGCGGATGGATCGTCATCATGTACGGCGCGCTCAACAACATCCCGGTGGAGGTCATGGAGGCCGCCCGCATCGACGGCGCCGGTGCCGTCAAGACCGCCTGGTACATCCAGCTGCCCCTCATGAAGAAGTGGATCTCCTACATGGGGATCATGTCCCTCGCCGCCGGAACGCAGCTGTTCGTCGAACCCCGCGTGCTCTCGCAGGCGTCGAAGGGTGTCGTCCCGCCGGACTATTCGCTCAACCAGCTCGCCTATCTCTTCGCCTTCAAGCAGAACGACTTCAACGGCTCCGCCGCGATCTCGCTCATGCTGCTCGTCGTGGCGCTCGGACTCGCCACCTTCTTCGTCTTCCGGGGTGGTCTCTTTGAGCGTGATTGACATCGACGTGCGTGAACCGCTCACGACGACCGAGCCGCACGCCGTGCGCGGCACCGGCTTCGCGCCGGGACGCTGGGTCGGGCGGGTGCTCGCCCTCGTCGTGGCCGCGTTCTTCGTCGTGTTCTTCGCCCTGCCGCTCGTCTGGCTGCTGCTGGCCCCGACGAAGGACGCCCGGCAGCTGCTGGTCGACAACCCGTTCAGCATCGGGTCCCTCGACGCGCTCGCAACCAACTGGCACAACCTGATGACCTTCCAGAACGGCATCGTCTGGACGTGGCTCGGCAACTCGGTGCTCTACAGCGGTGTCGCCCTCGTGATCACCCTCGCCGTGAGCATCCCCGCCGGCTACGCCCTCGCGCTGACGGAGTTCCGGCTGCGCCGGGCGCTGCTCGCCGTGACCCTCGTGGTCATGCTCATCCCCAGCACCGCGCTCGTCCTCCCGGTGTTCCTCGAGCTCAGCGCGGTGAAGCTGGTCGGAACCCCCTTGGCGGTCATCCTGCCCTTCTCCTTCTTCCCGTTCGGGGTCTATCTGACGTACATCTACTTCTCGACGAGCGTCTCGCGCGACCTCCTCAACGCGGCGCGCATCGACGGTGCGGGCGAGTTCCGGGTGTTCTGGTCGGTGGCGATGCCGCTCGCGACACCGGTGATCGCGCTCGTCGGCTTCTTCAACCTCGTCGGCAACTGGAACAACTACTTCCTGCCGTTCGTCATGGCGCCCGGCCGCAAGTCGCCCATCCAGGTGGGCCTGGCCGAACTGCTCTCGAACGTGCCGCTGTTCAACCCGACCTCGGCGGGGTCGGTGACGATCGACATGCCGACGCTCGCCCTCGCGACGCTGCTGTCCGTCGCCCCTGTGCTCATCATCTTCCTGTTCTCCCAGCGGTTCCTGGTCACGGGAATGACCGCGGGCGGCACCAAGGAGTGAGCGTGCGCCGTTTCGGCATGGTGGCCCGCACCGCCCCGGAGAGGCGTGAGGAGTACCTCGCGCTGCACCGGGCGGTGTGGCCCGGGGTGGAGGCCACCATCACGGCCTGCGGCATCCGCAACTTCACGATCTTCGTGACCGGCGACGTGCTGTTCGGCTACTACGAGTACATCGGCGACGACTACGCCGCCGACCAGCGGCGGATGGCCGCCGATCCCGTCACCCAGGAATGGTGGGCGCGCACCGGGCCGTGCCAGCGTCCGTTCGACGAGTCGTCGGGCGCCGCCAACTGGGTCGAGCTCGACGAGGCGTGGCACCTCGACTGACGCCCGTCACGACGGATCGCGCCGCGTCGGGAGGCGACGACGCTGCCAGGCGTCGACGATGTGGGAGCGCATCGCGGAGGCCGCGGCATCCGCATCGCCTGCGACGATCGCGTCGTAGATGCGGCGGTGCTCGTCGAGCGTGAGACGGAACGCCTCGTCGGTCTGGTTCTGCACGAACCGCGAGCTGGAGCGAGCCCGCTGGAACAGGATCTGCGTGATGTTGCTGGCGAGCTGGTTGCCCGAGAGCTCCATGAGCAGGAAGTGGAAGTCGGCGTCGGCCTGCGCGTAGGCGTCGACGTCGTGGATCGACTCCTCCATGTGCGCCAGCGCCGCCTCGACACGGGCGAGCTCGTCATCGGTGCGCCGCTCGGCGGTCGCAGCGGACATCGCGCCCTCGAGGGCCGAGCGCACGACGGCGAGCTCATCGAGCACACCGAGCGAATCGTCGTTCTCGACCATCACCGACAGCACCACCGGATCGAGCACGTTCCACGAGGTGGGGGGTTGCACGGTCGTGCCGCGACCGGGCGCGACCGAGACGAGCCCCTTCTCCTCGACGCGCTTCACCGACTCGCGGATGACCGTGCGGCTGACCCCGAAGTGCTGCGCCAGGCGCTCCTCCGGGGGCAGCGTCTCGCCGGGGGCGACCTCGCCGTTGATGACGACGCCGACGAGGTCGCGCACCACGGCGACGCCCAGACGGGCCGCGGGCAGGCGCGCGGGCGCGGAGCCGAACACGCTCGACGTCGCGCCGGAGGCGGGGCGGTCGAGGGTCATGCGCCCAGTGTAGCCAGGCGCAGAATTCCGTCCACGCGACGCGGCACGCTCGTCGTGGCGTCGCGCAGCTCGATCGGCAGCAGCGCCTCCGGGGCGTCCTGCCAGGCGAACGGGCGCAGGAACCGCCGGATCGCCGTCACGCCGACCGAGGTGTGGAGCGTGTTGGTCGCCGGCCACGGGCCACCGTGGTGCTGACCCCACGAGACGCGCACGCCCGTCGGGTAGCCGTTGAACACGAGCCGGCCGACGCGCCGGGAGAGGTCGTCGACGAGGGGGCCCGCCGCGTCGAGCTCGTCGGGCTGCGCGTGGACAGTCGCAGTGAGAGAGTCGGGCACGGCGTCCAGGGCGGCGAGCACGTCGTCGAGCGTGTCGTACCGCACCACCACGACGAGCGGGCCGAACGCCTCCTCGGTCGCCGCCGGGGTGAGTTGCGCGGCATCGATCTCCAGCACGGCCGGGGTCGCGGTGAAACCGGTGTCGCCCACCCGCGCCGGCACCAGGGCGTGCGCGCCGCCCGCGCTGACGAGCGCGTGCTCGATGCGGAACAGCGAGGCGTGGATGCCGCCGTTGAGCAGCGGCTGGGCCGCGGCATCCTTCGCGAGGCGCACGATCTCGTCGACGACCGCGTCGCCGTCCCGCGGGATGAAGACGACGCCGGGCTTCGTGCACAGCTGACCCGCCGAGCCGGTCACCGAGGCGAAGAGTCCGGCGGCGATGTCGGCCCCCCGCGCCGTCACCGCGCCCGGGGTGACGATCAGCGGGTTCAGGCTGCTGAGCTCGCCGTAGAACGGGATCGGGTTCTCGCGGGACTCGATGATCTCCCGCAGGATGCGTCCGGTGTGGAGCGAGCCGGTGAACCCGACCGCGGCGACCCGGGGATGTGCGACGAGCGCGGCGCCGGCCTGCTGGCCGTAGACGATGCCGAGCACGCCGTCGGGCGCGCCCGCCGCGCGGGCCGCCGCCTCGAGCGCCGCGAACGAGCGCGCCGAGGTGAGGGGGTGGGACGAATGCGCCTTCACGACGACGGGGTTGCCCGCCGCGAGAGCAGATGCCGTGTCGCCGCCGAGCACGGAGAACGCGAACGGGAAGTTGCTCGAGCCGAACACCGCGATCGGGCCGATCGGCACGAGCATGCGGCGGATGTCGGGACCGGGACCCATGGGCGTGTCACCCGCGTGGTCGATGACCGCCTCGAGGTAGCCGCCTTCGTCGACGGCATCGGCGAACAACCGGAACTGGAACGCCGATCGGGTCAGCTCGCCGTTCAGACGCGGCTCAGCGAGTCCGGTCTCTGCCGCCGCAATCGCGACGAGTGCGTCCCGGTCGGCCTCGATCTCGTCGGCGATGCGACGCAGCAGCGCTGCCCGGGCGGCCCGGGGCATCCGTCTGAGCTCGTCGGCGGCGGATGCCGCAGCCGTCGCGATGCTGTCGACCTGAGCATCCGAGGTGGCCTCGAGGGCCGTCGGGGACGCGACGCCGGTGCGCGGATCGGTGGAGGTCAGGGTCATCGGGATGCTCCGTCCGTCAGGAGGCCGCGCCGCGCGAGCGAGGCGAACAGGTCGTGCAGGCCGAAGGCCCACGGCTCGACCGTCTCGGCATGGCGCACGCGGTTGACGAGCGTGCCGAGCGCCGGCGAGCCGATGCGCACGACGTCGTCGGGGTGGTGGGTGAATCCGAGCCCGGGGGCGTCCCGATCCTGCACCGGGGCGAACATCGTGCCGAGGTAGAGCACGAAACCGTCGGGATAGCGGTGCTTCGGACCGATCGTCTGGGCGACGAGGTCGACGGGGTCGCGGCTGATGAGAGCGAGCGGCGACTCGGCCACCATCGTGAACCCGTCGGCGCCGACGACCTCGAGCGTCACGGTCTGCGCACGCAGCGCGTCGAGGGTGAAGCGCCCGTCGAGCAGGCGTACGAACGGGCCGACGGAGGCGGATGCGTTGTTGTCCTTCGCCTGCCCGAGCAGCAGGGCGCTGCGCCCTTCGATGTCGCGCAGGTTCACGTCGTTGCCGAGCGTCGCCCCGACGATCTCTCCGCGCGAGGACACGACCAGCACCACCTCGGGCTCCGGGTTGTTCCACGCCGAGTCGCTGCGCACTCCCACATCGGTGGCGGCGCCGACCGTCGCGAGCACAGGAGCCTTGGTGAACACCTCGGCGTCCGGGCCGATGCCCACCTCGAGGTACTGGCTCCACAGTCCGCGCTCGACGAGCAGGTGCTTGAGCGCCATCGCCTCGGGCGACCCGGGGACGAGCGACTGCAGGTCGTCGCCGAGCGTGCCGAGCACCTCGTCCCGGATGTCGGCGGCGAGGTCGAGGTCGCCGTGCGCGCGCTCCTCGATGATGCGCTCGAGCATCGAGACCGGGAACGTCACCCCCGCCGCCTTGACGACGTGCAGGTCGATCGGGGAGAGGAGCCACGGATGCCGCGGGTGGCGCGCCTCGACGGGCGTGTTCGCGATCACGGCGTCCACGGAGCCGAGCCGCCGGCCGGAGGCGGCGCGCACGGCGGCCGCCGGCGTGGCGCTCTCGGTGAGCGCGCGCATCGTCGGGAAGCTCGCGCTGAGGTCGATCACGTCGTCGCCGCGCACGGCCACGACCGACGGACCTTCGGCCGCGGGGTCCCAGACCCGTCCGACCAGCAGGGCGTCGGCGGCATCTGTCGGGAGGGCGGCGGTCGCGCCGCCGTGCCACGTCGTTGTCATCCCGTTCACCGTCCTTCGAAGACGCCCGCGCGTCGCTCGGCGAACGCCGCGCGACCCTCTGCGGCATCGCGGGTCGCGAAGGTGATCGCCTGCATCTCGCGCTCGTACGCCATCGCACCGCTGCGCGGCAGGTCGGCGGCCGCGACGAGGTTCGCCTTCGCGGTCTCCACGGCGATGGGCGGGCGGGCGGCGATCGTCTGCGCCAGGCCGCGTGCCCGCGGGAGCAGGTCGTCGGGGGCGAGAACCTCCGAGACGAGGCCCCAGCGCAGCGCGGTCTCGGCGTCGATCGCGTCTCCGGTCATGAGCATCATTGCGGCGTTGCCGGGTCCGACGGCCGCCGCGAGCAGGGGCGACATCCCGCCGCCGCCGATCCAGCCGAGCTTGACCTCCGGCGCCGCGAAGCTCGCAGACGAGGACGCGAGTCGGATGTCGCAGGTCAACGCGGTCTCGAGGCCGCCCCCGAAGGCGTAGCCGTTGACCGCCGCGATGACCGGCTTGCGCACCTCTCGCAGGGCGTCGCAGTAGTCGCGGCGGTTGCGGAACGCCCAGGGGCTGGCGTACGCGTCGAGCGTGCGGATGTCGGATCCGGCGCAGAACGCCCGCTCGCCTGCGCCGGTGAGCACGACGGCGCGGACGCGGTCGCTGTCGTTGATCCAGTGCGCGGCGCGCTCGAGCTCCGCCGACATCTCCGGCGTGACGGCGTTGAGCTTCTCGGGGCGCGAGATCGTGAGCACGGCGACGCCGTCCTCGACCTCGACCACCACCTCCGCGATGCGCGAGACGAAGGTCGACTCCTCGGTCAGGGGACTCATGCGGGCATCCTCTCGGGGGTGGCTGCGGCTGCTCGGGCGGTGTGGAAGAGCTCCTCGAGCTCGTGGAGGACCGTCCCGGTCTCGATGTCGTCGGTGACGCCGGCGCGCAGCAGCGCCGATGCCGCCGACTGGAAGGGGATGTAGCCGGCGAATCGCGGCCTCACCCATGCCTGGTCGATCGTGGTGAGCGTGCTGCTGTAGAAGCCCCCGGACGCGGAGTCGACAGCCTCGTCGGTCCACGCAGCACGGGCGCTCGGCTGGCCGGCGTGCGCGGGGATGAGGCCGCGCTGCAGGTCGCTGGACATGAGTGCGCGCAGGTGGTCGATGAGCGCCGCGGACGGCGAGCATCGCCGACTGATGGCGATGCCGGTCCCGCCGAGGGTCGATCCGATCCGCGGGCCCGCGGTGGGTGGGGCGCCGAACCGCACGCCCCCCTCGCCCTGGGCGTAGGTCACGTAGCCGTACACGAGAGGGAGGTAGTCGAGGTCGTCACCGGCGCGCAGACGTTCGAGCAGGGAGATCGGGTTCTGCCCGATCGTCCCCGCGGGTGCGCTGCCGTGAAGGGCGCGCAGCACACGCAGGGCCTCGGCGCCGGTGGCGCGGGAGAGCAGGATGTCGCCGCGCGCCGGCTCCTCGCCGAGGCCGACCGCGATCGAGCACCAGCTCAGGAACGCGTGCGGGCCTGCCAGGCTCGGCGCGACGCGTGCGGTGCGCGAGGCGAGCGCCACGGCCTCGTCCCAGGTCGCCGGCGCCGCATCGAGGGCGTCAGGCCGCCACGCCGCCACCTGGGTGGCGGCGTCGAGCGGCAGCGCCCACGGGCGACCCTCGAGCACGTAGCTGGTGAAGCTCGGGCCGACCGCGGCATCCGACCATGCGGTGAGCTCGTCCGTCGAGAACAGCGCGTCCAGCGGATGCAGCGCATCATGGGCCCGCGCGTCGCCCAGGTGGGGGTGGTCGAGCACGACCAGGTCGAACTCCGCCGCGATCCGCTCGATCGGGGCGGACTCGAACCCCTCGAGCGGCTGCGCCTCCCATGTCAGCGTGTCGGGTCCGTCCGCCGAGAACGCCGCCGCGGCGGCGCGCAGCGCATCGGTGCCGCGCGGATGGTCCCAGGTGAGCCCGCGATAGTGCGTCATGACAGCGTGTCGGCCGGCGTCAGCACGGTCTCGGCGACCACGCCGCGTCCGAGCAGGTCGTCGGCGTCGAGGCCGAGCTCGTCGAGCAGCTCGCGTGTGTGCTGCCCGACGAGCGGGGCACCGCGGTCGATGCGCGGCGGTGTGGCCGAGAAGCGGTACGGGAACCCGGGGACGCTGATCGTCCCCTCGGTCGGGTGGTCGTAGGTGACGAACGTGCCGTTGTGGGCGATCTGCGGATCGGCCACGAGATCGGCGTAGCCGTAGACGGGTCCCGCCCAGATACCCGCCGGGAGGAGCGTATCCAGCCAGTGGTCGGTCGTCTTCTCGCGCAGGCGGTCGGCCGTGCGGCGGTAGAGCTCATCGCGGTGCGTCCAGCCCTCGACCTCGGGATCCATGCCGGCGAAGGTCGGTTCGTCGATCAGTCGCCCGAGCGTCTCCAGGTCGGCGAAGCCCAGCGCGAGGTAGCCGTCGGCCGTGGCGAACACGCCATACGGCGCCCGGATGTACACGTGCGCGTTCGGCTCGGAGCCACGCTCCTGGGGCACACCGCCGACCGTGAACACCGACAGCTCCTGCATCTGCAGGGTCGTCAGCGCGTCGAGCATGTTGACGGTCACCAACTGGCCCTCCCCGGTGCGCTCACGGTGGAGGAGCGCCGCGAGCACGCCCTCGAACGCCGTCGAGGCGGTGACCGCATCGGCGAGGTACTGGCCGGCGGGCGACGGAGGCTCCCCGGCGCGGCCGGCCGAGAGCATCGCCCCCGACATCGCCTGCACGAGAAGGTCCTGCCCGGGGCGCGTCGCGTACGGACCCGTCTCGCCGTAGCCCGAGATCGACACGTAGACGATCGACGGATTGACCGCGCGCACGCTCTCGTAGTCGAGGCCCAGGCGGGCCGCCACTCCCGGACGGTAGTTCTGCAGGAACACATCGGCGGTCGCCAGCAGCGCGCGCACCGCCGCCGCGCCCTCGACCGACTTCAGGTCGATCGCGAGAGAGCGCTTGTTGCGGTTCAGCGACAGGAACGACACGTTGATGCGGTTCCCCCGAGCGCCGCCGGCGGACGCGAAACGCTGCCACTCGCCGGCGGTCGGCTCGACCTTGATGACGTCGGCACCGAGATCGCCGAGGCGCTGGGCGGCGAACGGCCCCGCCATCGCGATCGAGCAGTCGATGACGCGGTAGCCCGAGAGCACCCCGCGCGGTACGTCGTGATCAGTCATGGATCCGGACCTCCCGTCCGTCGTCGGCGGATGAGCGCAGGAGCGCCTCGATGAGCTCCACGGATCGGGCCGCGACATCCGCCGTGCTGTTGTTGTCGGTGTGCGCTCCGGTGATCAGGTCGATGAACCTCGCCGGCGGCACCAGGCACTCGTACTCACCCTCACCCGGCGGGATCACGAGCTCCTCGTGCCCGCCGTCGTAACGGCTGAGGCGCACTCGTTCGCGCTCGACGTCGATCATCAGCACGCCGTCGCTGCCGAAGAGCCGGATGTCCACCTGATACGGATCGCCGTCTGCGAGGGTCGCCGCACCCGAGAGTGACGCCAGCGCGCCGTTGTCGAACCGCACCACCGCCGCGTCGAAGAGGTCGACGGCGGAGCCGGCGTGCGCCGTGCGTCCGGCGACGGTCCGGGCGCGCAGCCCGGTCAGCCAGAAGAGCAGCGCCGACGAATGCGTGACCTGACCGTGGGCATACCCGCCGCCGTGCGCGGGTGAGGCCCAGGTGCTCTGCTGGGGCGCGGTGGCTGACTCCCAGCGCTCGAGCATGTGGGTCGGGTCGCCGCCGAACAGACCTCGCGTCGGCGAGGCCATGTGGCACAGGGCGTACTGGATCTCCCCGATCGCCCCCTCGTCCAGCAGGCGCTTCGCGGCGACGGTGAACGGCTTGTAGTTCCAGCCGTAGGGGACGAGCAGGTGCACTCCCGCCGTCTCCGCACGCCGGGCGAGGTCCCAGGCTTGCCCGGCGTGCAGCGTCATCGGCTTCTCGCACAGCACGTGGAGTCCGCGATCGAGGGCGGCGACCGCCGCGGGGTAGTGCAGGTCGTGCGGGGTCGTGATGACGACCGCGTCGAGGCCCGCATCGAGCAGCTCGTCGATGTCGTGCGTGGCCATGCCGAAGCCGAACCGGTCACGCACGGCGAACACGTCGTCGCCCAGCCCGCAGACGCCCACGAGCTCGACGTCCTCCCGCGCCTGGAAGATCGGGAAGTGGTTGCTGGTCGCCCACCATCCGGCACCGATCGCGCCGAGGCGCACGCGGCTCACGCGGCGCTCCGGAGCCACGTGCGGCGCTCGCCGCGGGCGGACTGCCGCACGAGCCCGCGCTGCTGCATCCGCTCGAGGTTTCCCGTCACCGGGAAGACGAGGTAGTCGGCGGCGGCGTCCGGCCACGTCCCGACCTCGGCGGCGATGAGACGCACGATCTCGAGGGTCGTGAGGTCCTCGGTGGTGCTCAGCACACGCGAGATCGCCGCGTCGAGCACGTCGACGTACTGCTCGGATGCCGCCAGGAACCCTTCGACCTCGGTGCCTTCGTAGAGCGGGTAGTGCGCCGTGAGGAGCAGGTCTGCCCCGTGCGCGCGAAAGCCGGTCAGCGTGCGCAGGTAGTCGTCGGTATCGCGGTAGGTCGGGGGGAACGCGGCGCTCCCGTCGGCGTAGGGCACCGTCGTGCCGAGTGTCGCATCGGAGATGAGGAGCGCACGCGAGCGATCGTCCCAGAGCGCGAGATGACCGGGGCTGTGGCCGGGCGCGGCGAGGACGACGATGCGGCGGTCGCCGAGGTCGAACGTCTCGCCTCCGGTGAGCGGCGTCACATCGTCGACGAGGCCCGTGACCGCGCGGATGTGGGCGGTGGTCTCGGCCGGGTCGTCGAAGCCGTCCGAGACGCGGAACTCGCCGTAGCGCTCGGCGATCAGGCGATCGAGGTCGGTCACGAGCGGAAGGTCGTCGGCGCCGGCGAACAGGGCGACGTGCGGCACCGCCTCGCGAAGGGCGGCGTTGCCGCCGGTGTGATCGAAATCGCAGTGGGAGTTGATCGCCCAGCGGATGCGCGCCGGATCGATTCCGGCGTCGGCGAGATAGGGGAGGAGCGTGCCCGTGACGCTGTCGGCGACGCCGGTGTCCCACAGGAGGATCCCTTCGGGGCCCTCGAGCAGGTAGAGCGCGACGACGCGCTCGCCGAGGGGTGCGACCACGCGGTGGAGTCCCTCACGGAGCAGCACCTCAGACCTCCCGATCGTGCGGGGCGTCGTCCGCGACGAGACGCAGTCCGGTGCGGCGGGAGCGCACGTGGGGTCCTTCGGGAACGGTCCAGCTGCCGTTGCGTCGCTCGGTCGCGATGGCGTCCTCATCGACCGTGATGCCGTGTCCGGGGGTGTCGCCGAGGACGATCCCGCCGTCGGCGATCTCGCGGTCGATCGCGAGGCCGAACGGCATGCCGAGGTCCTGCACCTCGGCGGCGAGATGATTGGGCACACCCGCGGCGGCGTGCGCCACCGCCTCGTTGGCGGTGAGGCCGACCGGGCTGATCGGCAGGTCCCGGGCATGGGCGGCGTGGGCGACGCGCAGGAAGTGGGTGATGCCCCAGACGCATCCCGACTGCACGATGTCGACGGCGCCGTGGTCGAACAGCGCACGGTACTGCTCGAGTCCGGTCAGGTTCTCGCCGGTCGCCACGGCCGCGCGGATCGACCGCGTGAGGCGGGCGTGGCCCGCGGCATCCCACCGGCGCAGCGGCTCTTCGATCCAGGTCAGGTCGTGGTGCTCCTCGACCGCGCTGACATAGCGCACGGCCTGCTTGAGGTTCCACGACTCGTTCGCGTCGAGCATGAGCGCGGGCCGCGAGGTGTTGCGCCGGAGGGCGTCGGAGACGATGCCGAGGCGCCGGATGTCGACATCCGCGTCACGCCCGCCCTTGAGCTTCCCGCTCGTGAAGCCGCGATCGGCCATGGCCGAGTAGAACGTCGCGAGGGACTCGTCGTCGAGGGCGATGTCGAGGCCGGACGCATAGCCGGCGACGAAGCGGTCGCGTCCGCCGATGAGGCGCCACAGCGGCTCCCCGGCGGCCTTCGCCTTGAGGTCCCACAGTGCCATGTCGAAGGTGCCGATCCCGCCGAAGGTCGCCCCGCCGTGACCGTCCTTGAACACGCGGGCGAGCATGCGGTCGTAGAGCGCGCCGACGGCCCGGGGGTCCTCGCCCTCGAGGGCGGGGAAGAGCCGATCGAGATCGTGGTCGGAGCCGGTGCCGATTCCGGTGAGTCCGGCGTCGGTCTCGAGCAGTACGACGGGCACGTCGGTGATGCCCGAGGCGATGTGCCCATTGACGTCGCCGATGGGGCGGCCCCAGTCTCGGTGGGTGCGCAGCACGCGGTATCCGGTGATCTTCATGTCGTCCTTGATCGAGAAGCTCCTGCACGAGTCGTGCTGGAAAGAGCATACATCACATGTTAGAACTGTAGGGAAGAGAGAGGCTTGATGATGAGCACCCGACCCTCGCCCCGTGGCGTCCGGCTCACCGACGTCGGATTCGGCGCCGCGCAGCTGGGAAACCTCGGCCGCGTGACGACCGAAGACGAGGCCGCGGGCGCGGTCGAGGAGGCCTGGCGCCGCGGCATCCGGTACTTCGACACCGCGCCGCACTACGGACTCGGCCTCTCCGAGCGTCGCCTCGGCGCCGCCCTCGCCGCCCGTCCGCGCGACGAGTACGTCATCTCCACCAAGGTGGGCCGGCTGCTCCAGCCGAACGAGCCTCCCCACGGCACCGACGACGGGTTCGTCGTGCCCGCCACCCACCGACGCGTCTTCGACTTCAGCCGCGACGCGATCCTGCGCTCGGTCGACGAGAGCCTCGCCCGGCTCGGTCTCGACCGCGTCGACATCCTCTATCTACACGACCCCGACCACGAGTGGGAGGCCGCCTCGACGACGGGCGTGGACACCCTCATCGAGCTGCGCGACCAGGGCGTGACGAGGGCGATCGGCGCCGGGATGAACCAGTCGGCGATGCTCGCGCGGTTCGTCCGCGAGTGCGATGTCGACGTCGTCATGCTCGCCGGGCGCTACACCCTGCTGGAGCAGGGGGCCGCCGAGGACCTCCTGCCCGCCGCGCTCGATCGGGGCGTCGCCGTGGTCGGCGCGGCGGTCTACAACTCCGGTCTGCTCAGCGCCGATCGTCCCGCCGCCGGCCTCACCTACGACTACCTGCCCGCGCCGGAGTCTCTCATCGAGCGCGTCACCCGCATCGCCGAGGTGTGCGAGCGTCACGGCGTGCGCCTCCCGGAGGCGGCCGTGCAGTTCCCGCTGCGGCACCCCGCGACCGCGTCGGTCGTCGTCGGCATGCGCACGGCCGATCAGGTCGACTCGACCCTCGACCGTCTCGCCGCACGCATCCCCGTCGCGCTCTGGGACGACCTGCGCGCCACCGGCCTCCTCATCGCCGACGACGCGATCGACACGGTGGCGCCGTGATCATCGACGCCCACCAGCACATCTGGACGCGCACCGTCGCCGACTACGACTGGCTGACCCCCGCGGCGGGCGTGCTCTACCGGGACTTCACGATGGCGGATGTCGCGGCCGACCGCCGTGCCGCCGGCGTCGCCGGTGTCGTGCTCGTGCAGGCCGCGGACGACGCGCGCGACACCGCCCACATGCAGCGGGCCGCGGATGCCGATCCGGCCGTTGTCGCCATCGTCGCCTGGGTACCCCTCGACGCCCCCGCCGCCACGGCCCGCGCCCTCGAGCGGCTGCGGGAGGACGACCGGATCGTCGGTGTGCGCGCGCTCATCCATGAGCGCGACGATCCGGACTGGATCCTGCGCGACGACGTGGCCGCGGGTCTCGCGCAGGTCGCCGCCGCAGGCCTCGCGTTCGACTACGTGACGGCGTCACCGGCCGCGCTCGCGCACCTCCCGCGTCTCGGGGAGCGCCATCCCGACCTGCGGCTGATCATCGACCACCTCGGCAAGCCGCCCGTGGGAGGCGGCGACACCGCGCTCTGGCGGCGCCTGCTCGCCGCGGCCGCGGAGAACCCCCGTGTGCACGCGAAGGTCTCCGGACTGTACCCCGCCGTCACTCCCGCCGACTGGGCGGCAGGGGACATCCGCCCCCTGCTGGATGCCGCGCGTGAGCTGTTCGGCGCGGACCGGCTGCTGGCCGGCAGCGACTGGCCGATCTCCCTCATCGCCGGCGGATATGCCCGCACCTGGGAGGGCATCCAGCGGGCCAGCGACACCTGGAGCGCCGACGAGCGCTCCCGCCTGCTCGGCGGTACGGCCGCCGAGTGCTATCGGATCGACCCTGGGCGTCTGGCCCGGGCGAAGGAGGACCTGTGACCGAGTTCATGCGCATCGGGGCGCCCGGTGCCGAGATCCCCGTGCTCCGGCACGAGGGGGCGCACTACGACCTGCGCCCGCTCACGCACGACATCGACGGCGCGTTCCTCGCCGCCGACGGGCTGCGGCGAGCCCGCGACGCCGCGCGCGGCGGCGGACTCGAGCGCATCGATCTGACGGGTGCGCGCATCGGAGCCCCGGTCGCGACCCCCGGGAAGGTCGTGTGCATCGGGCTAAACTACCGCGACCACGCCGAGGAGACCGGCGCCGCGATCCCGCAGGAGCCCGTCGTGTTCATGAAGGACCCGGGCACCGTCGTCGGCCCGTTCGACGAGGTCCTGATCCCCCGCGGGTCGCGCAAGACCGACTGGGAGGTCGAGCTCGCCGTCGTCATCGGCACGACCGCGCGTTACCTCGCGAGCGACGAGGAGGCGGCGGCATCCATCGCCGGCTACGCGATCTCGAACGACGTGTCCGAGCGCGAGTTCCAGCTCGAGCGCGGGGGACAGTGGGACAAGGGGAAGAGCTGCGAGAGCTTCAACCCACTCGGTCCGTGGCTGGTGCCCGCCGATGAGGTAGCGGACCCGCAGGACCTCGGGATGCGGCTGTCGGTCAACGGAGAGCAGCGCCAGAACGGGTCGACCTCGACGATGATCTTCGGCGTGCTCGAGGTGGTGCGCTACCTCTCGCAGTTCATGGTGCTGCGGCCGGGTGACGTCGTGAACACGGGCACCCCGGCGGGGGTGGCACTGGGCATGCCGACCCCGGTCTACCTGGCCCCCGGCGATCGGGTCGAGCTCAGCATCGACGGTCTGGGCACGGCGCGCCAGCTGTGCGTGGCGGCATGAGCGCCGGCGCCTGGCGGGGTGTGCGCGCGATCGTCACCGGCGGCGCCTCGGGCATCGGACGCGCCACCGTCGAGGCCCTGCAGGACGCCGGCGCCACGGTCGGCGTGCTCGACCTCGCCGTCGACGACCTGCCGGGCGCGGCGATCGGCGCATCCGCCGACCTGCGCTCGCGGACATCGGTCGCCGCGGCCATCGATGCGCTCGCCACGACGCTCGGCGGAGTGGACGTGCTCGTGAACAACGCGGGGATCAGCGCGATCGGCACGGTCGAGGAGAACGACGACGACGAATGGGCGCGCGTGCTCGACGTGAACGTCATCGGCATGGCGCGCGCGTCGGCCGCCGCGCTGCCGTGGCTGCGGCGCTCGGAGCGCGCGGCGATCGTGAACGTGTGCTCGATCGCCGCGCGCAACGGCCTGCCTCAGCGCGCGCTCTACAGCGCCTCGAAAGGCGCGGTGTACGCGCTCACCCTGGCGATGGCGACCGACCACATCCGCGAGGGGGTGCGCGTCAACTGCGTGTGCCCCGGCACCGTCGCCACGCCGTTCGTCGATCGGATGCTGCAGAACTTCCCCGACCCCGTCGCCGAGCGAGCGGCCCTCGACGCGCGCCAGGCCACCGGTCGCATGGTCACGCCCGCCGAGGTCGCGGCGGCGATCCTCTACCTCGCCCACCCGGCATCCGGGTCGACGACCGGCACGGCGCTCGACGTCGACGGCGGCGTCACCCACCTGCGCATGCGGCCGACCCCCTGAGCGCCGGGCACGCGTCGCCGGGTGCGCTAACGTGACGGCGTGACATCCGCCGCCCGCGCCCTGCCCGCGCGACGTCTGCCGGCACTGCTCACGCTGCTGCGACTGGGGCTTGCGACCCTCGTGGTCGGGGTGGCCACGGGGCTCGCGGTGCTGCTGCTGGTGTCGATCCTCCACGTGATCGAGCATGCGGTGTGGGGCCACGAGGAGGGGCCGTTCCTCGACGGACTCGCATATCCGGCCGTGTGGTGGCTGCCGCTTGTGAGCGTCACCGCGGCGGGAGTGATTGCCGGAACCGGCTGGTACCTGGTGCGACGACTCGGTCGCCGCATCGCCAGCGTCGAGGAGGGCGTCGCCGGCACGCCCATGCCGTGGTGGGAGACGCTCGTCGACACGGTGCTGCAGGTGGCATCCGTGGGTCTCGGTGCCTCCATCGGCAAGGAGGTCGCCCCGCGCGAGCTCTCGGCCATGGCGGGCTCGAAGATCGTGCGGTGGTTCGGACTCGATGCCCGCTGGCGCCGCATCCTCATCGCCTCAGCCGCCGGCGCGGGCCTCGCCGCCGTCTACAACGTGCCGCTCGGCGGGGCGCTGTTCGCGGTCGAGATCCTGCTGGCCCAGTTCAGCATCGGTGCGGCGGTGACGGCGCTCTCGGTCAGCGCCATCGCGACGCTCGTCGCGCGCCCGCTGGTGCCCGACGAGTCGCTCTACCACGTGGCATCCGTCGAGGTGAATGCGTCCCTCATCGTCGCCGCGATCATCATCGGCCCCCTCATGGGTCTCGGTGCCACCGGGTTCGCCGCGACCACCAAGCGGCTCTCCGGGCTGCGGCCCACCGGTTGGAGGCTGCTCGTCGCGCTTCCGGTCGTCTTCGCCGCCGTCGGTGCCGTCGGCATCGTGTTCCCGCTGATACTCGGCAACGGGCGTGCGCTCGCGACCGCCGGCTTCGACCTGTCGCAGCCCGCACTGCTGCTGCTCGTGCTCGCCGTGCTCAAGTACGTCGCCACCTCGGTCTCGCTGGGCTCGGGCGCGATCGGCGGCACCCTGCAGCCCTCCGTCGCGATCGGTGCGGCGCTCGGAGCGGCGGCCGCGGCCGGATGGGCGTTCATCTGGCCGGGCGCCGACGGCACGGCGCTCGCGATCGTCGCGGCGGCCGCCTTCCTCGCCTCCAACATGCGGGCCCCCTTCACGGCGATCGCGCTGATCGTCGGCTTCACCGGAACCGGGTTCGACCTGCTCGTGCCGATCTTCCTCGCGGTCGCCGGCTCGCTCGCGGCATCCCGTCTCGTCGGCCGTGGCGCCCTCGGCCGCTTCGCGCCGATCGACCCCGGCCGCGAGTAGCGCCGGCGGGGCGGTTAGGCTCCGAAGGATGTCGCTCCCCGCCGCCCCCGCCTCCCGCTCGTGCCGCCTCGTGCTCGCGTGCATCGGCATCGGGCTCCTCTCGGGCTTCCTCTCGGGCCTGTTCGGCGTCGGCGGCGGCACGGTCATCGTGCCCCTGCTCGTGCTGCTGCTCGGCTTCGACCAGCGGCGCGCCGCAGGCACCTCGCTCGCGGCCATCGTGCCGACCTCTGCCGTCGGGGTGATCTCCTACGCGGTGCACGGATCGGTCGCGTGGATCCCCGCGCTGCTGCTCGCCGCGGGCGCTGTCGTGGGCGCCCAGATCGGCACCTGGCTGCTGCCGAAGGTGTCGCAGAACGCGTTGCGCTGGGGTTTCGTGGCGTTCCTCGCGGTCGTCGTCGTGAGCCTCTTCATCGTCATCCCCTCCCGCGGCGAGCCCTTCGACGTCGCGTGGTACACCGCGATCGCCCTCGTCGCCCTGGGCGTCGTCACCGGCGTCGTCTCGGGCCTCATCGGGGTCGGCGGCGGTATCGTCGTCACCCCGGTGCTCATGCTCGCGTTCGGCGCGAGCGACCTGATCGCCAAGGGCACGTCGCTGCTCATGATGATCCCGACGGCGATCTCGGGCACCGTCGGCAACCTCCGCCGCCACAACGTCGACCTCGCCGCAGGCCTGATCATCGGCATCGCCGCGTGCGCCACCACCGCCCTCGGGGCGTGGGTCGCGACGATCGTCGATCCCTTCGTCGGCAACGTGCTGCTCGCCGCCTACCTCGTCTTCATCGCGGTGCAGATGGCGCGCAAGGCGCTCACGGCGCGCCGGGCACGCTGACGCCGGAGGCGCACCCCCGACGCGCCCCGACGTCCGCCCGGTGCGCACCTCCAGCGTCCTCCCGGGCGCGGCCGGGCCCCCTCGGTAGGATGATCGGGTGCCCGTGAACACCGAGCTCGTCGGCCGCGTCTTCCCGCCGACCGCCCCGTACCTCGTCGGCCGTGAGAAGGTGCGCGAGTTCGCGCGCGCCGTCTTCGCCACCGACCCCCAGCACGTCGACCCGGCTGCCGCCCAGGCGCTCGGCTACGCCGACGTGGTCGCCCCGCCGACCTTCGCGATGGTCATCCAGGACCTCACCCTGCAGCAGCTGCTCGCCGAGCCCGACTCGGGCATCGTGCTCGAGCGCCTCATCCACGCCGAGCAGCGCTTCCGCTACACACGGCCTATCGTCGCCGGCGACGAGCTCGTCGGCACGCTCTCGGTCACGGGCGTCCGCGCCGTCGGCAAGGGTGCGATGGTGACCAGCGAGGCCGAGATCACGGATGCCTCGGGCGCACACGTCGTGACCGCGACATCCATCCTTCTCGTGGGAGGCGACGAATGACCGACCTGCAGATCGGCGACGTCGTCGCGGAGCGCGACGTGCACCTGACCCGCGAGGCGCTCGTGCGCTACGCGGGCGCGTCGGGAGATTTCAACCCCATCCACTATCGCGACGACATCGCCCAGCGCGTGGGTCTTCCCGGCGTCCTCGCACACGGCATGCTCACGATGGGCCTCGCTGTCGAGACCGTCGTGCCGTGGCTCGGTGACGCCGGACGCATCCTCGAGTACGGGGTGCGTTTCACCCGGCCCGTGCTGGTCGACGCGGAGGACGGTGCCGATGTGCACGTCGTGGCGGCCGTCGGCGCCGTCAGCGACGGGGAGGCCCGCATCGACCTCACCGTGACCTTCGGCGAGACGACCGTGCTGGGCAAGGCCCAGGTGCGGGTGCGCACCGCCTGACCCATGCCCGAGATCGACCCGCTGCCGCTCGCGCAGCTCACGACCCTCCGCACCGGCGGCGCCCCCGAGCGCATGATCGACGCGCTCACCCGCGACGAGCTCGTGACGGTGCTGCGCGACGTCTGGGCGAGCGGCGACGACTGGCTCGTGCTGGGCGGCGGCTCGAACCTGCTCGTCGGGGACGAGCCATTCGAGGGGACGGTCGTGCGGGTGCGCTCAGCGGGCGTCGAGCGGCTCGCAGCCCCGGAACCCGGCATCGCACGACTGCGGGTGCAGGCGGGTCACGCCTGGGACGATCTGGTCGCACAGAGCGTCGCGTGGGGGCTGTCGGGCATCGAGGGCATGTCGGGCATCCCGGGAACCGTGGGCGCCGCGCCGGTGCAGAACGTCGGCGCGTACGGGCAGGAGATCGCCGACACGCTCGTCGCCGTCGAGCTGATCGACGAGACGACCGGCCAGGTCGTGGAGGTGCCCGCGGGCGAGCTGGGCCTCGGCTTCCGCACGTCGGTGCTCAAGCACCACTACGGATCGGTGCCCGCCCGGCGTGCCGTCATCCTCACCGTCACCCTCGACCTCGCGGACATCGGCACCGCCCCGCGCCCGCTGACCTCCGACCGGCTGCGCCAGGCGCTGCCGGTCGCGGCGGGCGCCGAGCTCTCGCTCGCGGAGGTGCGCGATCTGGTGCTGCAGACCCGGCGTGCGAAGGGCATGGTGCTCGACGACGCCGACCCCGACACGCGCAGCGCCGGGTCGTTCTTCCAGAACCCGATCGTGTCCGAGCAGTTCGCCCGCAGCCTTCCCGATGCCTGCCCGCGGTGGCCGATGGAGTCGACCCGCGAGCCCGTCATCGTCATTCCGTTGGCGGCATACGACGGGTACGTCCCCCGCGCGGCGCCCCGCAACGTGCAGTACAAGCTGAGCGCCGCGTGGCTGATCGAGAACGCCGGCATCCGCAAGGGGATGCGGCTGGGCCGCTCCCGCGCCTTCATCTCGTCGAAACACGCCCTCGCCCTGACGAACCGCGAGGACGGCACGGCCGCCGAGGTCGCCGAGCTGGCCCGGTTCGTGCAGCAGCGGGTCGCGGCCGACTTCGGCATCGAGCTGCAGCCCGAGCCCGTGCTCGTCGGGGTGGAGCTGTGAGCGCGCGGCGCCGTGCCGCGGCGATCGCGACCCTCGCCCTCGCGATCGTGCTGTCGGGGTGCACCGGCGATGCGCTCGGACCCGCGACTCCCTCGCCGTCGGCGACGCCGCCCGCCCAGCCCGCGACGCCGGTGACCGCTGCCGAGCTGCCGTCGTACACGGCGGTCGCGCGGCTCAGTGGCGCCCTGGACTGCACCGGAACCCTGATCTCGATACCGACATCGGCGACGGATGCCGCATCCGCTCCGGCATACGTGCTGACCACCGGTCGCTGCGCGGGCCTCGATGCCCAGAGCGAGGCGAACGAGACGATCGTCGACCAGCCCGGTCGCGGCACGGCCCGCTTCCTCGACATCACCGGCGCCTCGAGCGATGCGATCGTGACGTCGAACATCGCGCGCGTCGAGTACGCCACGCGCCGAGGTGACGACATCGCCGTGCTCCGCCTCGACGCCTCGCTGGCCGATCTGGCCGCGAAGGGTGTGACACCCCTCACCGTCTCCTCGACAGTGCCCGACCAGGGCATCGCCGTCACGAACGTGGCGGTGCCCACGGAGGACCTCCCCGAGGCGGATCGCGTGATGCGCAAGGGCGAGTGCACGATCGGTGCGACGCGCACCGTGCTCGAGTACAAGTGGCTGTGGTTCGGTGCGCTCTCGACGCCGTGTCCCGGCGTGATCGGCGGAACCGCCGGCGCCCCGCTCATCGCCGACGGCCAGGTGGTCGGCATGATCGGCACGACGAACGTGGGCGTGCCGACCGGCCGCGGATCCTCCTGCTACGTCGGGCGACCCTGCGAGGTCGGCTCCGACGGTGCCACGTTCGTCGCCGACTCCAGCTACAGCATGCCCGTGGCATCCGTGTCCGGCTGCTTCGCGACCGGGCGGTTCGCGCTCGGCTCGGGGTGCGGTCTCTCCGACGCGCAGTGGAGCATCGACGGCGGCGGCATCTTCGGCGGCGACGGGCAGGACGGCACCGGACGAACCCCGTCCCTCACCCTCCAGGCCGCGACGACGGCAGGACTCGAGGTGCAGCTGAACGTGCCGATCGCGGATGCCGCGACGTGCACCGATGCATCGACGTACGACGCCGGGCGGCGCTACATCCTCGATCCCGGCGATGAGCGCGTCGTGCCGGTGGCACTGCCGACGACCAACTCGTTCGTGGTGGCGTGCATCGCGGTGCCGGGGGATGAGGCGAACGCCGCCCGCATCGTGTTCTCGATCGACACCGTCGCCCCCACCGACGGCCCCGAGCTCACGGTGCAGCGCTTCGCCGATGGCGGGGTGCTCGTGGAGCCGGTCTTCGACCTGCCCGACATGTCGAGCGTCTGGGTGAAGTTCGGCGACCCGTCCGAGACGGTCTGCGCGGATCCGACCGGCTACTCCGAGGCCTACCGTCAGCCGTTCCTGTACGAGCGCGGCGCGCTGCCGCTGCGGTTCTGTGCCTACGGCTTCGACGTGGCGGGCAACAAGTCGCCCGTCGTCGACCACATCATCGATCCGGCGACGCCGACGCCGACGCCGGGCGCGACGATCCGCTGACGCGCCCCGCAACGACCGCGGTCAGGCCGCGACATCGGTTCTGCCGCGGTCGGTCAGGCCGCGACCCCGGTCAGGCGGCGCCGAAAAGGCGCTGCAGGCGGTGCACGCCCTCGAGCAGCGCGTCGTCGCCGAGCGCGTACGACAGCCGCAGATAGCCGCTCGGGCCGAACGCCTCACCGGGGACCACGGCGACCTCGGCCTGCTCGAGGATGAGGTCGGCGAGCTCGAGCGATGAGGTGGGCGTGACGCCGCCCCACTCGCGGCCGAGCAGCCCCGTGACATCCGGGTAGACGTAGAACGCGCCGAGCGGGTTCGGCACCGTGACGCCCGGGATCTTCGCGAGCTCGGCGACCATGAGGCGCCGGCGTCGGTCGAAGGCCTGCCGGAACTCCTCGGCCTCGGTCTGGGGGCCGGTCAGCGCGGCGAGCGCCGCCCGCTGGGCGATGTTGTTGACGTTGCTCGACAGATGCGACTGCAGGTTGGCGGCGAGCGTGATGGCGTCCTTCGGGCCGACCATCCAGCCCACGCGCCATCCGGTCATGGCGTAGGTCTTCGCGACGCCGTTGACGAGGATGGTCTGGCCGGCGACCTCGGGAACCACCTCGACGACGGATGCCGCGCGCGCGCCCTCGTAGACGAGGTTCTGGTAGATCTCGTCGGAGATGATCCAGATGCCGTGCTCGAGGGCCCACTCGGCGATCGCGCGGGTCTCGTCGGGGGTGTACACGGAGCCGGTGGGGTTCGACGGCGACACGAAGACGAGCACGGTGGTGCGCGCGGTGCGGGCCGCCTCGAGCTGCTCGACTGTCACCTTGTAGTCCTGGTCGGCGCCGGCGAACACCTCGACGGGGATCCCGTCGGCGAGACGGATGGCCTCGGGGTAGGTGGTCCAGTAGGGCGCCGGCAGCAGCACCTCGTCGCCGGGGTTCACGACCGCCTGGAAGGCCTGGTACACCGATTGCTTGCCGCCGTTGGTGACGATGATCTGCGCCGGGTCCACCTCGAGACCGGAGTCGCGCAGGGTCTTCGCGGCGATCGCCTCGCGGAGCACCGGGAGGCCGACCGCGGGGGTGTAGCGGAAGTTCGCGGGGTCTTCGAGTGCGTGGGCCGCGGCATCCACGATGAACGACGGCGTCGCGAAGTCGGGCTCTCCGGCCGCGTAGGAGATCACCGGGCGACCGGCGGCCTGAAGGGCCTTGGCCTTGGCGTCGACCTTCAGCGTGGCGGACTCGGCGATGGCGGAGAGCTTGCGGGACAGCGGAGCGCGTTCAGACACGCTCTCGAGCGTAGTCTGCTCGCATCGGTCACACGAGGGCATCGATCGCGGCGCGCACGTCGTCGTCGTCGCGTCCGTCCGCGCTGTTGTCGTATAGGGCGTGATGCGCCCCGCGCCAGCGACATTCGGATGCCTGCGCGGTCGCCCAGAACTCGTCCCAGTGGGCGAGCTTCCAGTTGTCTCGTTTGTACCCGCGGCCTTCTACCCGGTCGCGGACCCGCTCACCGTCCACCGTCACGTGCACGACGGTGATGCGCGTGTCGGCGGGCCAGTCGTGTGTCAGAGCGGCCTGCTCAAGGAAGTCCTCCTGCGGAAAGTAGCGTACGAACGGGGCATCGAGCACGACGGTCGTTCCGATGCGCAGGTTGTCCCCCGCCAGGCGCAGCAGCGTCTGATACTCCAGGTCCATCACGACCCGCTGGTAGTACTCGTTGTGGTCGCGCTCGTGCGGATCGCTCCCGTGGGCGCTCAGCAGGGCTTCGGTGAACAGGGTTGCGACGCTGTCCTTGTCGAGATAGGCCGCTCCGAGTTGGCGGGCGATCAGAGTGCTGACGGTCGACTTGCCGCTGCCGGCCGGACCGATCACGAAGAAGAGGTGGGACGCCATGTGATGCTCCAGGGTGGTGGCGAGGGGCGGCGACGCCCCTCGCCACGGGTCTCAGGCGGTGCGGCCGGAGCGGTCCTTTACGAAGAAACCGTAGGACAGTGCGCCGACCAGCAGCAGCACGCCGCCGATGAGGAACACCAGGGTGTAGTTGCCCGCCGTCGCGGTGAGGATCGCGCCGGTGGCCGCTGGCGCGATGGCCGCCCCGACGAACCCGCCGAAGTTCTGGATGGCGCCCAGCGACGCGACCTGGTTCGTGGGGGCGACGTCGGATGCCAGCGTCCACAGGCAGCCGATCGGGATTTGGGAGGCGAAGTATCCGAGTGAGAGGAGGACGATCGCGAGTGCCGTGTTGTCGACGTACGCGACCGGAAGCACGGCGGCCGCGGCGAGGACGGCACCGCCCACGATGGGGATCTTGCGGGCGCGGACGGTGCTCGTCCCGCGGGCGACGAGGCGGTTCGAGAGCCAGCCGCCGAAGATGACGCCAATGATGCCGCACAGGAAGGGCAGCGAGGCGAGCCAGCCGCTCTGGCTCAGGCTGAAGCCGCGCGCGGTCTGCAGATAGCTCGGCAGCCACGTGAGGTAGACCCACACCGTGTAGAAGATGCCGAATGCGCCGAGCACCATGAACCAGGTGTTGCGCTGTCGCAGCAGCTGTCCCCAGCCCACCTTCGGCTCCGTAGACGCGATCGCCTCCTGAGCTTGAGCTCCCTTGATCATCGCCTGCTCCTGCAGCGTCGGGTCGCGGTAGATCCGCAGCCAGACCAGCGCCACCACGACGCCGAGGGCTCCGACAACGATGAACATGCCCCGCCAGCTCATCGTGAGCAGCAGGAAGGTCAGCAGCGGCGGCGCGATCGCGTTGGCGATCTGCGAGCCGGTGTTGATCAGCGCGACCGGCAGGGCGCGCTCGCGCTTGTTGAACCATCGCTCGCTGACCTTCAGGGATGCCGTGAAGAACGGCGACTCGGCGATGCCGAGCGCGACCCGCAGGGCGTAGAGCACACCGAAGGAGTTCGCCGCGGCGGTCACCATCGAGACGAGCGACCAGGCGCCGGCGGCGAAAGCGAACACGTGCTTCGGGCCGAACTTGTCGACGAGGTAGCCCGCGGGCAGGTTCGCGATGGCGTAGGGCCAAGAGAAGGCCGACAGCAGCAGACCCATCTCGAGGGCGTTCAGGCCGAACTCGCCGGCGATCGTCGTGTTCGCCACGCTGAGCGTGGAGCGATCGAGGTAGTTCACTACGCCGCCGAGGATCAGGAATCCGATCAGGAACCACCTGATTCGCACGGTCTTCTTCTGCACCGTCGTCAGCAGTGGGGTCTCCGCCAGGGTGTCGCTCATCGTATGCACTCCTTTGTGTATCGGGTCGGGGTGACGCGCAGGGCGTCGGGATTGAGGAATGGAAGGTTGTCAGCTCCGTGCCGCGCTGATCGCGGCGAGGAGGTCGGCGGCGGCTCGCGTGACGAGAGCGACGTCTCCCGTCGGGCGTGCGGCCCTCGTGATCGCCGATCCCACGCCCACGGCGATGGCGCCCGCGGCGAACCAGTCGCCGACGTTCGTGATCGTCGCCCCGCCTGCCGGGAGCACCGGTGTTTGCGGCAGTGGAGCGAGGACTGTGCGCAGATAGTCGGGGCCGGCGATCTCGGTCGGGAAGAGCTTGACGATGTCAGCCCCTGCCTCGAGTGTCTGCACGAACTCGGTCGGCGTAAAGGCGCCGCTGATCGTGGCGACCTGGTAGCGGTTCGCAAGGCGGATCATGTTCGGGTTCAGGTTGGGGCTGACCAGCAGCCGCGCACCGGCGCTGATCGCGGTGAACGCGGCCTGCTCGTCGAGGACGGTGCCGGCCCCGACCGCGACGCCGTCGTCGGCGAACTCGGTGGACAGCGTGTGGATCACATCGAACGCGTCCGGAACGGAGAGCGTCACCTCGAGCGCGCGGATGCCTCCCGCTACTGCAGCGCGCGCGACGGCGATCGCCTCGTCAGCCGAGTCGAGTCGGATGATCAATAGCGCCCCTGGGCCGGTGATGGCCTGAAGAACCTCGTGTTTGCGTAACATCACCGCACATTCTAGCACATACCTTCACATGAAGTCACAACTTTGAACGAATGATGGTGCGTGTGAACTAGACTCGGGCCCCATGGCCAGCGATCCGCCCCTCATCCCCGAACAGCGCCAGCGCGAGCTCCTGCGCCTGCTGCGTGGAGCGGGTGCTCTCGGTATTCGTCATCTGGCCGACCACCTCGGTGTCTCTCACATGACTGTGCGACGTGACATCGCCGCCCTGGAGGCGGACGGACGGGTGGTCTCCGTGCAGGGCGGGGTGAGCCTCACTGAGCGGGCAGGCGTCGAGCCCCCGCGCGAGCGGGCGTCGCGCGCACTGCTGGAGCTGCCGCGAAAGCAGGCGATCGCCGCCGCCGCCGCCCAACTCGTCGGTGACGACAGCGTGGTCTTCCTCGACGCGGGCACCACGTGCGAGGCTCTCGTGCCGCACATCGCGCTCCGCCGGGACGTCACTATCGTGACGAACGACTTCTTCGCCGTTGCGACGCTGCGCGGGTACCCGTCAATCCAGACAATCCATACAGGCGGAGCGGTAGATGCGGCGAGCGGCTCGGCCACCGGTCCGCTCGCCGCCGCGACGCTCGGGGCTCTCGCCATCGACGTTGCCTTCCTCAGCACCGGCGCATGGGACCGTGCGCACGGCGTCACCACGCCGGAACTCGACAAGCTCACCCTCAAACGGGCCGCGATGGATGCGGCATCCGTCTGCGTCCTGGTCGCCGACAGCACGAAGTACGGCGCGAGCGAGCGGTTCAAGGTCGCCCCGCTGGATGCGTTCGACGTCGTTGTCACCGACGACGGCCTCGATGAGATCGCGGCGGCGGACCTGCGCGATCGCGGCGTGGATCTTCGTTCGGTGCACGCCGCGGGATGAGCCCGCCGCGCGCACCGAACGACAGGGGGCTTCCGATCAGCGCCGCATCCCCTGCGGCGCTGTCTCATTCGGTGTCTACGGGCAACCGCGAGTAGGGCGCGATGTTGGTGACGTTGCTCGACAGGTGCGAGTGCAGGTTGGCTGCGAGCGTGATGGCGTCCTTCGGGCCGACCATCCAGCCCACGCGCCATCCGGTGATGGCGTAGGTCTTCGCGACGCCGTTCACGAGGATCGTCTGACCGGCGACCCCGGGCACCTCACCCAGCCGCACCGCGGGTAAGACGGTCGCCGGCGGCGCTCGGAGCGAGCGAGCTCAGCCATCCCTCCCACTCGTCGAGTCCTTCGCCGGTGCGCGCGCTCGTGAGGATGATGCGGGCCGTCGGGTTGACGGCGCGCACGTTCGCGAGGAACAGGTCGAGGTCGAAGTCGAGGTGGGGGAGCAGATCGATCTTGTTGACGACCACGACGTCGACCGAGCGGAACATGACGGGGTACTTCAGCGGCTTGTCCTCACCCTCGGTCACGCTCGCGACCATGGCGCGATGGTGTGCGCCGGTGTCGAACTCCGCGGGGCAGACGAGGTTGCCGACGTTCTCGATCAGCACCACGTCGAGGGCGTCGAGGTCGAGGCCGTGCAGCGCCCGGTGCACCATGGGGGCGTCGAGGTGGCATTCTCCGCCGAAGCCGTTGCCGGTGTTCAGCAGCGAGATCTGGGCGCCGTGGCCGTCGAGGCGGTCGGCGTCGAGCGAGGTCTCGATGTCGCCCTCGACGATGCCGAACCGCACGTGCGCGCCGAGGTCGGCGAGGGTGCGCTCGAGCAGCGCGGTCTTGCCCGCGCCGGGGGAGGACATCACGTTGACGGCGACGACGCCCGCGCCGTCGAGGGCGGCGCGGTTGCGGGCGGCGGCGGCGTCGTTCTCGTCGAAGATGCGCTCGAGCACCTCGATGCGCTCGCTGCCGGTCTCGTAGCCGGAGTGGTCGCCGATGTGGTCGTGGTCGTGGTCGCCGTGCGCGTGGTCATGCACGTCGCCATGCGTGTGCTCGTGGTCGTGGCTGTGCACGGTGCCATCGTCGTGGCGGTGGAATCTACCCATCTCGGTCGTACCCCTCTGTCGTGGCGACATCCATCGATCGCACCAGGAACTCCTCACCCGAGCGCACGGCCACATCGTTCGTGCCGCACGCGCTGCACACGATGATCGGGAGGCCCGTGAGCGTCGTCTCGGCCCCACAGCGCCGGCAGTCGAGCACGGCGGGGATGGATGTCACATCCAGCCGCGAGCCCGCCAGCTGAGGGGTCTGCTCGCAGACGACTCCCCAGCAGTAGACGAGTGTCTCGGGCACGACCTGACGGAGGTGCCCGACGTCGAGCTGTACGCGTTCGACCCGCCTCCCGCCGGCGGCGCGCGTGGCGATGCCGGCGATCGACCGGCACAGCGACAGCTCGTGCATCGGCAGCCCTCCCTCGGGTGCGCGGCGGATGCCGCGTGCTGGTCACCCTAGGACGCCCACCGCGGCAGCGGGAGTGGCGATCGCCGTGAGAATCCCCAGCGCGACACGGGCGCCGGGGCGGTCGCCGAGCCCGCTCAGCCCCGGTGCAGTGTCTCGGCGGGCGTCTCGCCGAACTCCTCGCGGTACCAGCCGGCGAAGCGGCCGCCGTGGCCGAAGCCCCACCGCTCGGCGACGCCGGCGACGCTCGTGCCGCGGCGCGCGTCGCCCGCGAGCAGGTCGGCGCGCACCCGCAGCAGGCGTTGCCGCCGCACATAGGCGCCGGGTGTCGTGCCCAGTCGCGCCCGGAAGGTCTGCTGAACGTGGCGAGCGGACGCGTGCACCGCCGCGGCGAGATCGTCGATCGAGAACGGCTCGGCGAGATGCCGCTCGATGTGGTCGAGGGCGTCCTGCATGAGCGCCGTGCCAGAGGTGGGAGCCTGCAGCAGGGGCGAGTGGTTCGAGGGCTGCAGCAGCAGGAGCGACGAGACGAGCAGGTCCTCGATGCTCTGGCGGCCGAGCGGCGCCTGCAGCAGCGAGGCATCCATCATCGACTCGGTGCTGAGCAGCTGCACAGCGATGCTCCACCGGATGGTCTCGGGCCCGGAGAGATCGAACAGCGGCGCGAAGCGCACCGGCTCGTCGAGGCGGCGGCCGAGCATGCGGGCCAGCGCATCCTCGACCGCGCGGCGCTCCACGCGCACGAGCAGCCGCGGCGACTCGGGTGCGAGCTCGAGGCGCACCGGCATGCCGGGGGACACGACGACCGCCTGCACCGACGACGTCGTGAGCTCGTTCCCGGCGACACGGGTCGTCGAGGTGCGCGCCTGGTTCATGTGCACGGTCACCGCGTCGGCGCTCGCGGGCACATCGACGGTCGCGGCCGCTCCCACATCGAGGTGGGCGAGGGTCACCGTGCCGAAGCGGCGCGCGGCGACGACCAGGTCGAGGCGTTCCCGGGCATCGTGGGGGGCGACGACGCCCCGGCCGAGCAGGTCGTGCAGGGCGCCGGCGGCGACGCCCGCATCGTCGGTGCGCACCAGCGGCGCACCCGTCAGCGCAGGGGGCACGCGGAGGGCGCGGTCGCTCGTCACGACACCCATTGTGCGCTCCGCGGATATTCACGGCGCTATCCGGATATGCCGCCGTGAGGCACCGGCCTACATTGACCCCAATGCGCAGCCCGCCAGGGCGTCGGCTGCGACCGAACCGGCTCGCCCCAGCGAAGGAGAGAGGCCATGAGCGCACCCGTCCTCGACGTCGTCGCCGCGTCGGACGCCGATGCGATCCGCCTGCAGCAGCGCCTCAGCGATCCGGGCACCGTCGCGACGCTGAACCACCTGCTCGACAATGCCGAGATGGTCGCGGGTCTGCTCGACGTCGTCGCCGGGTTCTTCGCCCACTCCGACAACATCATCGACAACGTGGCCGGCAGCTACCACGAGGCCGTCGCGATGGTCACCGCGAGCCCTGCCGGCAAGCGCGTCGTCGACGCGCTGCCGAAGTTCGTGAAGCTCGCCGACCAGACCCTGCCGCTCGTCGAGCACATCGCCGACGTCGACCTCGTCGAACGGCTGAACCGCTCCGGACTGCTCGATCCCGCCCTGCTCGATCTCACCTGGCGGGTCGCCGAGGGTGTGCACCGGGCACAGCGGCAGGCGACCGAGGAGGCCGACCAGAAGCCGGCGGGACTCATGAAGATCGCCGGGATGGCGAACGACCCCGATGTGCGCCGCGGACTCGTGTTCGCGCTGCGCATCGTGAAGGAACTCGGCCGGTCGCTGCGCGCAGAGGGCGCCGCAGATGATGCCCAGGAAGAGGGGAAGACCGCGTGACCAGTGTGCTGTGGCTCCAAGGCGGAGCCTGTTCGGGGAACACCATGTCGTTCCTCAATGCCGACGAGCCCAGCGTCGTCGACCTCATCGTCGACTTCGGGCTCGAGGTGCTGTGGCATCCCTCGCTCGGCGTCGAGGCGGGCGCGGCGGCGAAGAAGATCTTCACCGACTGCGTCGACGGCACCCGCCCCCTCGACATCTTCGTCTTCGAGGGAAGCGTCATCGAGGGCCCCGACGGCACCGGCCGCTTCGACCTGTTCGCCGACCGTCCGATGAAGGACTGGGTCACCGAGCTCGCGGCCGCGGCATCCATCGTCGTCGCCATCGGCGACTGCGCGGCGTTCGGAGGTCTCCCGGCCGTCGCCCCGAACCCGAGCGGATCGACCGGCCTGCAGTTCCACCGCAAGGCCCGCGGCGGCTACCTCGGCGCCGACTGGGTGTCGAAGTCGGGCCTGCCGGTCGTGAACATCCCCGGCTGCCCCGCGCACCCCGACTGGATCACGCAGATCATCGTCGCCCTCGCCACCGGCCGCGCCGGCGACATCGCCCTCGACGACCTCGGTCGCCCGCAGACCTTCTTCACCCAGTTCGTGCACAACGGCTGCACGCGCAACACGTTCTTCGAGTTCAAGCAGTCCACCCTGGCCTTCGGCGAAGGCACCCGAACGGGCTGTCTGTTCTACGAGTTCGGATGCCGCGGCCCGATGACCCACGCTCCCTGCAACCGCATCCTGTGGAACCGGCAGTCCTCCAAGACCCGCGCCGGCATGCCCTGCCTCGGTTGCACCGAGCCCGAGTTCCCCCACGCGGACCTCGCGCCCGGCACCGTGTTCGCGACCCAGCTCATCGCCGGGGCGATCCCGAAGGACCTCCCGCCCGGGGAGGACCACGTCACCTACCTCGCGATGGCTGCGGCGGCACGCATCTCTGCCCCGAAGTGGTCGAAGGAAGACATGTTCGTCGTCTGACGGGCAGGAAGAGGCATCCGGATCATGAGTTCGACCATCGATCTCCACGTCAGCCCCCTCGGCCGCGTCGAGGGTGACCTGGACGTGCGCGTCACGATCGAGGACGGCGTCGTCACCGACGCCTGGACGCAGTGTCAGATGTTCCGCGGGTTCGAGACGATCCTGCGAGGCAAGGACATGCGCGCCGGCCTCATCATGACGCCGCGCATCTGCGGCATCTGCGGCGGCAGCCACCTCTACAAGGCGTGCTACGCGCTCGACACCGCGTTCCAGACCTTCGTGCCGCACAACGCGACGCTCGTGCGCAACATCGCCCAGGCGGTGGAGACGCTGCAGTCGATCCCGCGCTACTTCTACGCGATCTTCGCGATCGACCTCGTCAACGAGAAGTACAAGAGCTCGCCGCTGTACGAGGAGGCCGTGCGCCGGTTCGCGCCGTACGTCGGCACGAGCTACCAGCCGGGCGTCGTGCTCAGCCAGAAGCCGGTCGAGATCTACGCGATCTTCGGCGGGCAGTGGCCGCACTCGTCGTTCATGGTGCCGGGCGGCATCATGGGCGCCCCGACGCTGAGCGACGTGACGCGCTCGGTCGCGATCCTGAAGAACTGGAAGGACAACTGGCTCGAGAAGCAGTGGCTCGGGTCGTCGGTCGAGCGCTGGCTCGAGAACCGCACCTGGGAGGATGTGCTGGCCTGGGTCGACGAGAACGATGCGCAGCGCAACTCCGACTGCGGCTTCTTCATCCGGTTCGCGCTCGACATCGGCCTCGACACCTACGGGCAGGGCTGGGGCAACTACATCGCCTCGGGCACCTACTTCGACCCGGCGTCCTACGACCGTCCGACGATCGAGGGCCGCAACGCGGGACTCATCGTGCGCTCCGGCGTCTACGCGGGCGGCCAGCACTTCGAGTACGACCAGGCACGGGTGTCCGAGGATGTCGCGCACTCGTTCTACCGCGGATCCGACAACGTGCACCCGTTCGACGGCGATCAGAACGCGATCGACCCGTTCATCGGTGCGAAGGAGGACAAGTACTCGTTCGCCAAGTCGCCCCGCTACGACGTGCCCGGCATCGGACGCCTGCCGCTGGAGGCGGGGCCTCTCGCCCGGCAGATCGTCGCCGGCAAGCCCGCGACATCCGACTTCCAGGACTACGACCCGCTGTTCACCGACGTGCTGGCCAAGAAGGGCCCGTCGGTGCTGGTGCGTCAGCTCGCCCGCATGCACGAGGCGCCGAAGTACTACGAGAAGGTGCTGCAGTGGCTCGGCGAGATCGACCTGCACGGGTCGTTCTACCAGACCCCGGTCGACCCGGTGTCGGCCCGCGGCTACGGCGGCACGGAGGCCGCGCGCGGCGCGCTGCAGGACTGGATCGTCATCGAGGACGGCAAGATCGCGAACTACAACGTGATCACCCCGAGCGCGTGGAACCTCGGCCCCCGCGACAAGGACGCCAACGTCGGCCCGGTCGAGAAGGCCCTCATCGGCACGCCGATCCACAACCCCGAGGATCCGATCGAGCTCGGGCACGTCACCCGCAGCTTCGACGCCTGCATCGTGTGCACCGTGCACGCGTACGACGGCAAGACCGGTCGCGAGCTGTCGTCGTTCGTGATCAACAGCATGGTGTGATGTGACCGGCGCAGGACCGGCTCCGTACGAGCTGCTCGATGAGGTGGCGGGGCCGCGGCTCGACCTCCTGGTGATCGGCTGCGGCAACGTGCTGCGCGGCGACGACGCCGCCGGACCCGTGGTGGTGCGGCGGCTGTGGGAGGCGGGCGCCCTCCCCGAGAGCGTGCGGCTCGCCGACGGCGGCACGAGCGGGATGGATGTCGCCTTCCAGATGCAGCGCGCCGACCGGGTGCTGATCGTGGATGCCGCGAGCACGGGCGCCGAGCCCGGCACGCTGTACGCGGTGCCGGGCGACATGGTTGCGGGGCTTCCGGCGGCCGGCACGCTGGGCAGCCACGACTTCCGCTGGGACCACGCCATCGCGTTCGCGCGGTGGCTGCTGGGTCCGTACTTCCCCGCCGAGGTCGACGTGGTGCTGATCGAGGGCGCCTCGTTCGGCTACGGCGACGCGCTCAGCCCCGCGGTCGAGCGCGGTGTCGAGCGGGCCGTGGCGCTGGTCACCGAGAGGATCGCCGAGTATGCCTGACGTCGCCGTCGAGACCGTGACGGTCGAGTTCACCGCCGAGGGGCATCTGCGGTTGCCGGCGGCGTTCGCGCGCGCCCATTTCCCCGACGACAGACTGGCGGCGCTGCGCACCGACCCGGCGCACATCGTCATCATGCCGGTCGGGGTCGCCGCCCCGAACGGCATCATGATGAAGCAGCGCAACCTGCTCGGCGACCGCAGCGCGCTGCTGCGCGAGGCCCTCTCGGACGAGTTCCCCGTCGGCCCCGTCGACGCCGAGTGGTCGGCGAAGCGCCGCCGGCTCACCATTCCCGCGGGGGCGACGTCGTGACCGGCATCGCCCGTCCCCAGGCACTGGGCGCGTTCCCGTTCCCCGCGGGTCTTCTGCTGATCGCCGGGGGTGAGGAGACGGATGCCGCGCGCACCGCCCTCGTGCGCGGCATCCTGCCGGAGACGTGGCCGGCCCGCCTCGACGGTGTGCGTCTCGTGCACGAGGACCGCCTCGACGAGGCCGCCGCCTGGTTCGCGGACTCCGACGACCCGGTCGACCGCTACAACCTGTTCGTGCTCGACCCCGAGCGCGTGAGCCGGTCGGAGGCCGCGGCCGCCGTCGGCGACGACTGGCGCCCGCTCGTCGATCACGTCGCCTACACGGTGGGGCTGACGAGCGTGCCGCCGACGTCCGAGGGGCTCCACGGCGAGCTGGCCGCGCTCGTCGGCACCGCGGAGGCCGCCGCCGCCCTCGCCGACGGCGACGAGCCCGTGGCTCTTGCCCACCTGCGGCTCGCCGCCGACGCCGCCCGCGACGTCGCCCCGGCGCTCGCCGGCGTGGTGCTGAGCGAGCTCGCCGGCCGCGGCCACGACCTCGCCGACGCCGAGGAGGCGGTCGCGCTGCTGCGCGGCACCGACCTGCCGGCGGCGGCCGCGGAGGCCTTCTTCCACCGTGCCGGGCTCGTGCACGGCCTCGCGATCGAGGGGCGCCGTTCGCTCGGCGACGCGATCGCGGGCTACACGGAGGCGCTGCGCCGCATCGACGAGGTCGGGCAGCGGTCGCTGTTCGCGCGCATCCATCTGAACCTCGGCACCGCCTACCTCGCGGCCCCGATCGTCTCGGACGCCGATCACCTGCGGGTCGGCATCGCCCTGCAGTCGCTGCGCACCGCGGTGCGGCTGCTCGACGAGGAGCGCGACGCCGAGGAATGGGCGAGCGCCCGTCTGAATCTCGCGAACGCGCTCGTCTACGCTCCGTCCGCGAAGCAGCGCGACCACCTCATGGAGGCCGTCGACCTGTACGAGGTGGTGCTGCGCACCCGCTCGCCGAAGAAGGACGCCCTCGGGCGCGCGCGGGTGCTGTCGAACCAGGGCAACGCGCTCGCGCACCTGGGTCTGCTCGGCGATGCGCGCGAGCGCTTCGATGAGGCCGAGTTCCTGTTCGCGTCGAAGGGCGATGAGAGCTCCGCCGCGATCGTGCGCGATCTGCGCGGCAGCCTGATCGCCGTGGGCGCCGACGACTGAGAAGAGGATGCCCCGCATGACCACCATCGCCCCCACCCCCGCCGACGAGACCGTCGACCTCGACGCCGCCGCCACGCGGCTCGACCGGGCCGTCGCGGCCCTGGCCGAGCTGTCTCCGGAGAGTCGCGCGGTCGCGGACGAGTTCGCGCTCGCCGCCGACGCGCTCGCGAAGGACGCGCTGACCACGATCGTGCGCACTCTCCGCGCCGACCCGCGCGGCAAGGAGCTGCTGTTCGAGCTCGTCGACGACCCGGCCGTGCGCATGCTGCTCGGCATGCACGGCATCATCCGCATGCCCGACCCGGCCGGGATCGCCGCTCCTGTCGAGCGGCGACCCGCGTTCGTGAGCCTCGAGGCGATGCTGCGCGGCCCCCGGGCCGTGCCGATCGGCGCCTGCGGAGTCGGCGCGCACGCCTGCGGACCCGAGGGCTGCGGCTGCGGCGCGCACTGAGGTCGACGTGCTCTCCCCGACATCCCCCTCGCTCGAACGCCACGCACTCACCGTGCGCGGCGTGGTGCAGGGTGTCGGCTTCCGGCCGCACGTCGCCCGGGTGGCGGCCGCCTACGGGGTGACCGGCTGGTGCGGCAACGACGACGAGAGCGTCTTCATCGAGGCGCAGGCCACGCGGGGCGCTCTCGGCGCGTTCATCGCCGCGGTGCGGGCCGATGCGCCGGCTCTCGCCGTGGTCGACGACGTCGAGGTTCGCGCGGTCGCGACCATCCCCGACGAGAGCGGCTTCCGCATCGTGCCCTCGCGGCGGGCCGAGGGGGCGCGCACCCTGATCCCCGCCGACGCGGGGCTGTGCGACGACTGCCGCCGCGAGCTGCACGACCCGACCGACCGCCGCTACCGGTACCCGTTCATCACCTGCACGAACTGCGGTCCGCGGCTCAGCATCATCCGCGACCTGCCCTACGACCGCCCGCTGACGACCATGTCGGTGTTCCCGATGTGCGACGCGTGCCGTGCCGAGTACGACGACCCGCTCGACCGGCGCTTCCACGCCCAGCCGATCAGCTGCTGGGAGTGCGGCCCCACGCTCCGCTACGACGAGGACGCCGAACCGGATGCCGCGGCCACCGGGCTCGACGCGATCGACGCCGCCCGTGAGCTGGTGCGCTCCGGGGGCATCCTCGCGGTGAAGGGGCTCGGCGGGTACACCCTCATGTGCGACGCGCGCGACGAGCACGCCGTGTCGCGCCTGCGGGAGCGCAAGCACCGCCCCGACAAGCCGTTCGCGGTGATGGCGGGATCGGTCGCGCTCGCCGCCCAGCTCATCGACCTCGACCCGCGCGCGGGACGGGAGCTGGCGGGACCGGCGCGCCCCATCGTGATCGCCGGGCAGGCCGCGGCATCCGATCTGGCACCGTCGGTGGCCCCCGGGCTCGATCGGGTGGGCGTGATGCTCGCGAGCGCCGCGGTGCACGAGCTGCTGCTCGGCGACGGCGACGTGTGGGTGGCGACGAGCGGCAACGTGTCCGGCGATCCGCTGTTCTTCGACGACGACGAGGCGCGGGCAGGGCTCGCGGGCATCGCCGACGCGTTCGTGTCGAACGACCGGCGGATCCACGTGCCCGTCGAGGACTCCGTGGTGCTCGCCGACCCCGACCGCGACGAGCTCGTGCCGCTGCGGCGCAGCCGCGGCTACGCGCCCCTGCCGGTGCGGCTCGCCTCGGGCGCCGGCGCGGTGCTCGCCGTCGGCGGTGAGCTGAAGAGCACGTTCGCCCTCACCCGTGACGGCATGGCGTTCCTCTCGCCCCACATCGGTGACATGGGGTCGCTGGCCTGCCAGCGCGCGTTCGAGCGTAGCGTCGCCCAGCTCGCGGCCCTGCACCGCCGCGAGCCCGACCTGCTCGTCGCCGACCGGCACCCCGACTACGCGACCACCCGGTGGGCCGAGCGGCACGCCGAGGCCCGCGGCATCCCCCTGCTGCAGGTGCAGCACCACCACGCGCATGCGCTGAGCCTCGTCGCCGAGCACCAGGCCGGCGGTGAGCCCGTCGTCGTCGCGACCTTCGACGGCACCGGGTTCGGCGACGACGGCACGAGCTGGGGCGGCGAGTTCCTCGCGCTCGACGCCCGGCCGCTGCGGTGGGAGCGCGCCGCACACCTGCGCCCGTTCCGGCTGCCCGGCGGCGACAGCGCGACCCGCAACCCGTGGAAGACCGCCGTCGCCGTGCTCGCCGACTGGGGCATCGACGACACCGGCCTGCCCTGCCTCGACGCCGCCCCACCCGCCGAGCTCGCCGTCGTGCGCTCGCAGCTCGCAGCGGGCATCGCGTGCCCGACGACCTCCAGCGTCGGTCGCCTGTTCGACGCCGTCGCGTCACTGCTCGGTGTGCGCCACCGGGTGACGTACGAGGCGCAGGCCGCGATGGAGCTGGAGGCCGCGGCATCCGCCTGCCGCCACGGCGGCCACGGCGCCGCACCCGACGTCACGCCCGAGACGCTCGTGCGCGAGCTCGCCGACCGGCTGCGCGCCGGCGACGCCGTCGCGTGCCTCGCGCGGCGGTTCCACGACGGCATCGCCATGTGGACCGCCCAGACCCTCGCGCACGTCGCCGCCGCCCGCGGCGCGCGTCTGGTGGGGCTCTCGGGCGGCACCTGGCAGAACCTCGCCCTGCGCACGGCGGTGCGTGCCACGCTCACCGCACTGCAGGTGCCGGTGCTCGTGCACGAGCGCGTGCCGGCCGGCGACGGAGGTCTCAGTCTGGGGCAGGCCTGGGCCGGCACCCTGCTGCTGGAGAGAGGGGAGGACGCACATGTGTCTCGCGATTCCGGGTCGCATCCTGCGACGGTGGGATGAGGGCGGCGCGCTGCTCGCGGAGGTCGACTTCGCGGGCGAGCTGCGCCGGGTGAAGCTGAACTTCCTGCCCGACCTCGAGGTCGGCGACCACGTCATCGTGCACGCCGGCTTCGCGCTCACCAGAGTGCCCGAGGAGCAGGTCGCGCAGGTCATGTCCGCGATGCGCGATGCGGGCCTGCTCGACGAGTTCCCGGCGGTGGCGTCGTGAGTGACGGGCGGGTCGCGGCGGTGCACCTCGCTCGCAGTCGCGCGATCGACGGCGCCCTGTATGTCGTGACGGATGCCGCGGCTCCCGCGCCGTTCGTCGTGGTGCCGACGGCGGGCGCCGAGGCGGTGCTGCGCGCCCGGGTGCGGGCCGGGGACAGCGTCGTGGCCGTGGCGGACTTCCCGGGGCGCGACCGCATCCTGCGCCGTGCGTCGGCGTGGGGCGCGAACGCGATCTGGGTGGGGGAGTCGTCCCGCCCCGACGACGGGCTCGCGACGGTGTGCGTGCCGGGCGACCCGCGGGAACTCCTCGCCGACTGGGCCGAGTCGGCGCCGCGCCTGGCGGCCGACCCGCTCGCGATCGCCCCGGCGATCGTGGAGTGCACCGACGAGGTGTGCATCACCTGCAGCGACGAGGGCCGCCTCGGCGAGGTGGTCGCCGCCCCCGAGGGGCTGTTCGAGCCGGCGCGGGTGCGCACGGCCGATGGCCTTGAAGACGTCGACGTGACGATCGTCGGGCAGGTGCTGCCCGGCGACCTCCTCGTCATCCACGCGGGCACCGCGATCGCCCTGGTCGCCGAGCCCGCATCCCTTCCCCCGATCGGAGACCCCCGATGACCGACCAGGCTGCGCCCCCGCGCTCCAAGAACCGGCTCAACGACAGCGAGGACGACGTCCTCGCCCGCATCGAGGCGTTCCGCCGTCGACGGCCCCGTCTCATCGACGAGTTCGTGACCCTCGCCCACGGCGCCGGCGGCAAGGCGTCCGCGGCGCTCGTCGACGCGGTGTTCTTCGAGGCGTTCGGCTCGCCGACACCGTCCGATCCGGGCGATGCGGCCGTGCTCGAGGTGCCCGCCGGGCGTCTCGCGTTCACGACCGACTCGTACGTCGTCAACCCGATCCGCTTCCCGGGCGGCTCGATCGGCGACCTCGCCGTCAACGGCACCGTCAACGACCTCGCGGTCACCGGCGCCGTGCCGCGGTGGATCACAGCCGCGTTCGTGATCGAGGAGGGCCTGTCGATCGATGTGCTGCGGGAGGTCGCCGCCGACATGCGGCGCGCCGCCGACGCGGCGGGCGTCGCGATCGTCGCGGGCGACACGAAGGTGGTGCCGCGGGGAGCCGCCGACAAGGTCTTCATCACCACCGCGGGGGTCGGTGTCATCCCCGAGGGCCGTGAGCTGGGCGCGCGCCTCGTCGAGCCCGGCGACGCGATCCTCGTGTCCGGACCCATCGGCTCCCACGGCATGGCGGTCATGCTCGCCCGCGGCACCCTGGCGATCGATGCGCCGGTCGTGAGCGACTCACGAGCGGTGTCCGCTCTGGTCGAGGCGATGATGGATGCCGCGCCCGGCACCAGGTGGATGCGCGACGCCACCCGTGGCGGCCTCGGCACGGTGCTCAACGAGCTCGTGCAGGCGGCCGGTCTCGGCGTGATCGTCGACGACGACGCGGTGCCGGTGGAACCCGCCGCGCGCGGCGCGTGCGACATGCTCGGCATCGACCCGCTCTACGTCGCGAACGAGGGCATGTTCGCCGCGATCGTGCCGGTGGCGCAGGCGGATGCCGCGCTCGCCGCCCTGCGGTCGCTGCCCGGCGGCGCGCAGGCCGCCCGCATCGGCGAGGTCGTCGCCTCGCCGTCCGACATCGTCGCCGTGCGCAATGCGTTCGGCGGCACCCGCATCGTCGACATGCTCGTCGGCGATCCGCTCCCGCGGATCTGCTGACCGGCCGCACGGAAAGAAGGAATCCCCCATGTGTCTGGGCATCCCCGGCGAGATCGTCGCCATCGTCGACGACGCCGACGACCTCGCGTCCGTCGAGGTGAGCGGCGTGCGCCGCACCATCTCGACCCGCCTCCTCGCCGATGAGGGGGTGAGGGTGGGGGACTGGGTGCTGGTGCACGTGGGGTTCGCGATGAGCAAGATCGACGAGCGCGAGGCCGACCTCACCCTCGATCAGATCCGGAAGCTCGGTCGCACCTACGACGAGGAGCTCGAGGCCTTCATGGAGACGGAGATCGTCTGATGCGTTTCGTCGATGAGTTTCGCGACCCGGCGGCTGCCCGGTCGCTGCTGACGGTCATCGAGGGCCAGGCCGAGCGCCTCGGTCGCCCGCTGTCGTTCATGGAGGTGTGCGGCGGTCACACGCACACCATCTACCGGCACGGCCTCGAGCACCTGCTGCCGGAGTCGATCCAGCTCGTGCACGGTCCCGGCTGCCCGGTGTGCGTCATCCCGATGGGTCGCGTCGACGACGCGGTCTGGCTCGCGCACCGTCCCGGCGTGATCTTCACGACCTTCGGCGACATGATGCGGGTGCCGGGCACCGAGGGGAGCCTGCTGCAGGCGCAGGCCTCGGGCGCGGACGTGCGGTTCGTCTACTCGCCGCTCGACGCGCTGAAGATCGCGATCGACAACCCCGACAAGGAGGTCGTGTTCTTCGCCGTGGGCTTCGAGACGACGGCCCCCTCCACCGCGGTGACGATCGCGCGGGCCGCGGCCCTTGACGTGCGGAACTTCTCGATCTTCTGCAACCACGTGCTCATCGAGCCGCCGCTGCGCGCCATCCTCGACTCGGCCGACCTCGAGCTCGACGGCTTCATCGGCCCCGGGCACGTCTCGACCGTCGTCGGCACCGAGATCTTCCGGTTCATCCCCGAGGATTACGGCCTGCCGATCGTGGTGACCGGCTTCGAGCCGCTCGACATCCTGCAGTCGATCGAGATGCTGCTGGCCCAGTACGAGAGTGGGCGCTGCGAGGTCGAGAACCAGTACGCCCGCGTCGTGCGGCCCGAGGGCAATCCCGCCGCCCTCGCCCTCATGCGACAGGTGTTCGCGGTGCGCGAGACCTTCGAGTGGCGCGGGCTCGGCTACATCCCGCGCTCGGGCTACGGCATCCACCCCGACTACGCCCGCTTCGACGCGGAGCAGAAGTTCGCGATGCCGGGCGTGCGGGTCGCCGACCCGCCGGCCTGCGAGTGCGGCAGCGTGCTGCGCGGTGTCATCAAGCCCTGGCAGTGCAAGGTGTTCGGCACGGCCTGCACCCCGGAGACGCCGATCGGCACCTGCATGGTCTCGCCCGAGGGTGCGTGCGCCGCGTACTACAACTTCGGGCGCCTGCACCGCGAGGCCGCGCAGGCGGTGGCGCGGGCGTGACCGCCGCCGGCGAGCGGCTGTTCGCGCGCTACGCGCATCAGCCGAACGAACGCGGGTACTGCGGCCCCGAGGGTGCCGACGGCCTCGCCGCGGTCGCGCGGGGGGAGGCGGCATCCGTCTCGGTGCCCGACGTCGCCCGGCGCTTCTCGGGCGCCTGGCCCTACCTCACTGTGGTGGGCGGTCTGCTGGGCGTCGACCCGCTCGACGAGCGGGCGGTGCGGGCCTACTGGACGGGCTCGGCCGAGGGCGACGCGCTCGACGCCGACGAGGTGTGGCGACGGCTGGTCGCGATCATCGGGCCGCAGGCGGGCTCGTACTGGACACACCTCGACGACCGGCTCGCCGCCGAGGCGGCACCGCACCACGCGTTCCACGTGTTCGGCGTCTACCCGTGGACGCGCCTGCTCGACACCGGCCTCCCCGAGCCCGTGCAGGTGCTCGCCGACTGCAGCGTGGTGCCGGCGCGTGTGCGCGAGGTCGTCGACGACGGATGCCTCGTCGACGCCCCGGTGCTGCGCTACGCCGACGGCCGGCTCTCGTGGGGCGAGGCCGCCCCACGCCGGGTGTCGGTGCCGTACGGCGACCTGCTTGCGGGAGGAGATGCGGTCACGGTGCACTGGGACGCCGTGTGCGAGCGCATCGACGACGCGGATGCCGCGGCCCTCGCCGCGCGCCTCGCGTCGCAGCTCGAGCGGGTCAACGCCCGTCTCGCCGGCGCGCTGCCCCGGTGACGGCACTCCGCCGCGCTGCTGCGCTGACGGCGCCGCGCCGACGCGCCGCCGCCCTCAGTGGCCGGAGATGGCGTCCGCGATGCGGGCGACGACCGAGGTGCGCGCCGTGCCCGTCGCCGCCTCGACGCGGTCGGCCGCGCGGTAGGCGGCGTAGAGCCCGCGGACGGCCAGCCACCGCAGCGGCTCGACCTCCCAGCGGTGGGCGCGGTGGTTCACCCACGGCAGGCGGGTGAGTGCGGCGTCGCGACCGAGCACCAGGTCGGCGAGGGTGCGGCCGGCGAGGTTCGTGGCGGTCACCCCGGTGCCGACGTACCCGCCCGCCCAGCCGAGGCCGGTAGCGCGGTCGAACCCGACGGTCGCCGCCCAGTCGCGCGGCACCCCGAGCACGCCCGACCACGCGTGCGCGATCGGCGCGCGCACGGCCGCGGGGAAGAAGGTGCGCAGCAGTGCCGTGAGCTGGCGCACGGTGCCCGGCGCGGTGGAGCCGTCGGCATCGACCCGCGAGCCGTAGCGGTACGGCACCCCGCGGCCGCCGAACGCGATGCGATCGTCGGCGGTGCGCTGCGCGTACATGTAGACGTGCGCCATGTCGCCGAGGGTCGCCCGCC
>NZ_JYIY01000076.1 GCF_000956535.1 Microbacterium ginsengisoli
CGTCGGGCCAGGTGCACCCCACCCTCCCCACGGGGACCCTGGCGCCGGGCGGCGCCAGCGGGTCGGGCAACCCGATGATGGCGAGCCCCACGCTCGGCACTCTCGGGGTTCCCGCCGGCGCCGCCCCACACCGTCGTTCCGCCGGCCCACCCGGGCCGCTCGGGCAGCCACCCGATCCGCCACCGGACCTCCGGCGCCGCTGACACCCCACCGCACACCTGACGAGCGACCGCTCGCCAGACGATCCGTCGCGCCCTCGCGACCCTCACATGGGAACAGACCATGCACACCTTCGATTCGCACGCCCCGGTGCGCCCCGCGGACTCCGCGACGGCGATCGTCGCGACGTCGCCGATCAGCGGGCCGACCGGCCTGCGAGGTGGCATGCCCACTCACTCCCCGGTGGCCGCCCCCGCGGCCACCGGCGGGCCATCCACCTCGGTCGGGGGTGATCGCACGGCCTCGGTCGTCGACGACCCCACCGCCCAGCTCCGCTCCCTCGCTGACGCGACGTCCGCCACGATCCGCACTTCGCCGACTCTTCCTGTGTCGGGGACCCCTGGGTGCGCATCGGATGCCTCGGCCCCCGCCGCGTTCATCGCGGCAGCGGCGCCCCGGCTCGGCCACGTCGATGCAGTCGACAGCCGGCTGGTCGCCCTCGGCGTGTCCGGCGCTCGTCGTCGGCCGATCGGCCAGCGGGCGACGACCGAGATGGGCGACGTCCCCGCTCCTCGCGAGAGCGCGGGTCGCCGCAACCGTCCCGGGTCGACATCGCACCTCCTCGACGCGGCGTCGACCCGGGACGCACACCTTCAGACCTCTCTCCCCACAACTGCATATCCCTCACCGCGCACCCGCGCGGAGCGCCGGGTGGCCTCGGCCACCAACCGTCATCTCCCTGGAAGGAACACCATCATGCGCACGCACCTCACGCGATCCGTCATCGGCATCGCCATCGGCACCGGACTCGCCCTCACGGGCGCGGTGGCCGCCAACGCCGCCACGGGCGACAACACCAACAACGACAACGGCGCCCTCATCGGCGTGCACCTGCCGGTGACCATCACCGGCAGCGGTATCGGCATCGGCGGCACTGCCACCGGCACCCCCGGTTCGTCGAGCGGGTCGTCCTCCAGCGGATCGTCGTCGAGCAACCCGCTCGGCAACCTGCTCAACGGCGTCATCACGGTCAACCCGAACGCCGTCTCCGGATCGTCCGGAGTGCCGAAGCTCGTTCAGGTCGACGCCCCGGTGACGATCGGCGGCAACGCCGTCGGCGTCGCCGGCAACGCCTCGACATCGACGTCCCCGTCCGCGCCCGCGACCACACCCGGCAAGGGGCTCGTGGGCGTCAACGCACCCGTCACGATCGGCGGCAACGCGGTGGGCGTGCTGGGCAACGCCGTCTCGGGAACGGGCACCGCGGGCGGCGGGTCGTCGGCGAGCAGCAACCCGCTGACCTCGCTCCTGGGCGGACTGTCATCGAGCAGCAACCCGCTGAGCTCGGCGCTGTCGGGACTGCAGAGCCAGCTTCCCGCCGGTCTGAGCACGCTGGTGCCGAGCCTCGGCACCTCGAGCCTGCCTGCCGGTCTCGACACCCTGGTGCCGGGACTCTCCCCGGCCACCGGAGGCACCGACGTGCTCTCCCCGCTGGTGAACGACGCCCTCAACCCGCTCGTCTCGACAGTGACCGGGCTCGTCAACGGCACGGGACTCGCAACGGTCACAACGCCGCTGACGGCGTCGTGCAACTCGGTCGCGCTGCTCACCCCGAACACGGTGAACTGCCCGACGAACACCACGCCCACCACCCCGACGAACCCCACCAACCCGACGAACCCGACCAACCCGGTTGACCCCGGCACCAACGGATCGATCTTCGGTTCTGCGGCCAGCACGGGCGGCGCCCTCGCCTTCACCGGCGCGGCCGGCCTGTTCCCGCTCATGCTCATGGGCGCCTCGCTCGTCGCCGCCGGTGTGGGCGCCGCGGGCTACTCGGTGATCCGTCGCCGCCGCGTGGCCAGCTTCGCCTGACCCGCATCCCCCCGGAAACGCTGAGGGCCCCGGGATCCGAAAGGATCCCGGGGCCCTCAGCCGTGCGTCGCGCCGGATTACTTCGCGGCGACGACCTGCAGCGTGATCACGGCGGTGACGTCGTCGCGCAGACGGACCGTCGCCTCGTGGGTGCCGACCGACTTGATCGGCGACGTGATGTGGATCTTCCGCTTGTCGAGGTCACCGAGACCGGCGGCCTTGACGGCGTCGGCCACGTCGTCGTTCTTGACGGAACCGAACAGACGCCCCTCGGCGCCGGCCTTGACCGCGAGCTTGACGGAGGACTGCTCGATGTTCGCCTTCAGCGCGAGCGCCTCTTCGTGGTCGTGGATGGCACGGGCCTCACGGGCCGCGCGGATCGACGCGACCTGCTTCTCGCCACCGCGCGTCCACGCGACAGCGAAGCCCTGGGGGATGAGGTAGTTGCGGGCGTACCCGTTCTTGACCTCGACGACGTCGCCGGCGCTACCGAGCCCCGCGACCTCATTGGTGAGAATCAGCTTCGACATGGGTGCTCCTTAGCGGCCTGCGCCGGCGTAGGGCAGGAGCGCCATCTCGCGCGCGTTCTTGATCGCCTTGGCGATCAGACGCTGCTCCTGCACCGAGACACCGGTGATACGACGGGCGCGGATCTTGCCGCGCTCCGAGATGAACTTGCGAAGCGTGGCGACATCCTTGTAGTCGATGACGCCCACGCGGATCGCCTTCGCGGGAGCGGCGACCTTCGCGCCCTTCCGCGGCTTGCGGCGGTCGCCGCTTGCCTTTCCAGCCATGGTGTTCCTTCGTGTGTGTGAGCGGATGCCTCAGGCGCGGGGCCGCGGCATCCGTGATTCGAGATTCAGAACGGAGTGTCGTCGCCGTAGGCGCCCGGGGCGCTCCACGCGTCGGCACTGCTGTTCGAGGAGCCGGGCGTCGACCACGGCTCGTCGGCGACCTGGGCGCGCGATCCGCCGCCGCCGGCGCCGGAACCGCCGGCCGCACGGGTGACCTGTGCGGTGGCGTAGCGCAGCGAGGGGCCGATCTCGTCGACCTCCAGCTCGATCGCGGTGCGGTTGTTGCCGTCACGGTCCTGGTAGGAGCGCTGACGCAGACGACCGGTCGCGATGACACGGCTTCCCTTGGTCAGCGAACCCGCCACGTGCTCGGCGAACTCACGCCAGACCGACGCCCGCAGGAACAGGGCCTCGCCGTCCTTCCACTCGTTCGCCTGACGGTCGAACGTGCGGGGGGTCGACGCGATGGTGAAGTTCGCGACGGGCAGCCCGTTCTGCGTGTACCGCAGCTCGGGGTCGGCCGTGAGGTTGCCCACGACGGTGATGACGGTCTCGCCGGCCATCGTCGTTACGCCTTCGCGACCTTCGCGGCACCGGCGGCGGCCTTGCGGGCAGCCTTCTCGTCGGCGCGCTTCTGCTCGGACGCGATGAGAGCGATGGCCTCTTCGGCGCGGAGCACCTTGGTGCGGAACACGAGCTCGCTGAGGTTCAGCTGGCGGTCGAGCTCCTGCGTGGTCTCGCTGGTCGCGGTGAAGTTGACGACGGCGTAGATGCCCTCGGACTTCTTCTTGATCTCGTAGGCGAGACGGCGGCGGCCCCAGACGTCGACGTTGTCGATCGAGCCACCATCATTCGTGATGACCTTCAGGAACTTGTCGAGGTTCGGGGTGACCTGGCGCTCGTCGAGCTCGGGGTCGAGGATGACCATCAGCTCGTACTGGTGCGTGTGCGTCACTAACCCACCTCCTTCGGACTAGAACGGCTGCCGGGCGTTTCCCGACAGCAGGAGGGTTGATGCACGTGTCCGCGATGCGCGGCGGGAGCCGCACACGGACAACCTTCGAAGTGTATCGGATGCCACGAACCCCCGCCAACCGGCGGCGCTTCCCGCGCACGGGCCGGTGCTACGATGCGGCCCAATCATCTGGAGGCGACGATGCCGGACATCAGCGCGGCGGCCCTGCGGCCCGACGACCGCGACCTGCTGCGCGGCATCCTGCGTCGTCTGGCAGGCGGTACGCCCGGCTACGTGCTGATGGCAGGACTGGTCGATCACGACGCGTTCACGATCACCGAGCTCGTGGGCACGGAGACCGACAGCCTGCACCGGCTGTTCGTTCGCGCGGGCGAAGGGGTCGGCGGCGGAGCCGTCGCGCGCGGACGCCCGACGGCGGTCAACGACTACGTGGGAGCGCCGCAGATCTCCCACCAGCACGACGCTGCGGTGCGACGCGAGGGGCTGCGGTCGATGGTCGCCGTGCCGGTGACGGTCGACGGTGCCACCCGCGCGGTGCTCTACGCCGCGACACGCGACGAGGGGAGCCTCGGCGACGCGGTCGCGACGCACCTGCTCGGCGGAGCGCGCGCGATCGGCGGAGAGCTGCACGTGCGGGACGAGGTCGACCGCCGGCTGGCGGCGCTGCGGGGCGTCGACCCCACGGTGCGCGCCGACGACCGGGACGCCCGCGACGCGGTGCGGGTGGCGCACGCCGAACTGACCGCGCTGGCCGCGGCGACCACGGATCCGACGCTCGCCGCCCGCCTGCTCGCCATCGACGCGCAGCTCGTGGGCGCCCGGCAGCACGATGCCCCACAGCTGTCGGCACGGGAGTCGGACGTGCTCGCGCAGGTCGCGCTCGGCTGCACCTATGCCGAGACGGCGCGGCGGCTCACCCTGCAGCCCGACACCGTCAAGGGCTACATGCAGACGATCATGGCGAAACTCGGCGCCCACTCGCGCCATGAGGCCGTCGCGACGGCGCGGCGCCTCGGCCTGCTGCCCTGACGGCCGGCGCCGGCCGACACCCTCCATCGGGGGGTGTGGGGGCCGCGGCATCCGTGTTTGCATCGTGCCACCGCGGCGCGACGGAGCGCCGCCCGGCTGTCGAAGGAGACCCGGATGCCTCACCTCGCCGAACCCGCGACGATCACCTCGCCCATTCCCCTCAGCCCCGCCGCGAACGACGAGCCGCTCACCCCGCTGCGGTTCCTGCAGCGGGCGGCGGAGGTCTTCCCCGACAAGGACGCGATCGTCTACGGCGCGCGCCGCTACTCGTACCGGCGCTTCGCCCGCGAGGCCGAGCAACTGGCGCGGGTGCTGCAGGCGCGCATCGAGCCCGGCGACCGCATCGCCTACCTCGTGCCCAACACCCCCGAGATGCTGATCGGCCATTTCGCGGTGCCGCTCGCGGGCGGCGTGCTCGTCGCGATCAACACCCGCCTGAGCCGGGCCGAGATCGACTACATCCTGCTGCACTCCGGCGCGCGGGTGCTGATCGCCGACGCCGAGATCCTCGCGTCGATCGGCGACCCGCTCGCCAGCGTCGGCACCCTCGAGGAGGTCGTCGAGGTGCAGGACCCCGAGTTCGGCCATCCGGGCGGGCACGTGGCATCCGGTCAGGTGTCCTACGAGGAGTTCCTGGGCCGCGCGGCCGACCTCGACGAGCCGGTGTCATGGCATGTGAGGGATGAGCGCGCGCCCATCTCGATCAACTACACCTCGGGCACGACCGGCAAGCCGAAGGGCGTCGTCTACACGCACCGCGGCGCCTACCTGAACGCGCTCGGCGAGGTGTTCCACCAGCAGCTGACGAGCGCGTCGGTCTACCTGTGGACGCTGCCGATGTTCCACTGCAACGGCTGGTGCACGCCGTGGGCGGTGACCGCCGCCGGCGCCACCCATGTCGGGCTTCGCGCCGTGCGGGCCGACCGCATCTGGGAGCTCATCGACGGGGCATCCGTCACCCATCTCTGCGGGGCGCCGACCGTGTGCACGACGATCGCGGCGTCGGCCGACGCGCACCTCGTCGAGCGGCCACTGCGCATCACCACCGCGGGTGCGCCGCCGTCGCCGACCATCATCGAGACGCTCGAGGACCTCGGCATCACCGTCGTGCACGTCTACGGGCTCACCGAGGTGTACGGACCGTTCACGGTGTGCGAGTACCAGACCGCGTGGGACGGCCTCGACCGCGGCGAGCGCGCCAAGCGTCTCGCGCGGCAGGGGGTGGGGATGGTGCAGGCAGAGTCCGCGCGGGTCGTCGACGAGCAGGGGCAGGATGTCCCCGCGGACGGCACGACCATCGGCGAGATCGTGCTGCGCGGCAACAACGTGATGCTGGAGTACTTCCGCGACAGCCGGGCCACGAAGGAGGCGTTCCGCGGGGGGTGGTTCCACACCGGCGACCTCGGCGTGATGCACCCCGACCGCTACATCGAGCTGAAGGACCGCGCGAAGGACATCGTGATCTCGGGCGGCGAGAACATCTCGACCGTCGAGGTCGAGCAGGCCGTCGTCTCGCACGACGCCGTGCTCGAGGTCGCCGTCATCGGCCGCCCCGACGAACGGTGGGGTGAGCGCCCCGTCGCCTTCGTGGTGCTGCGCGACGGGCATGCCGCGGGCGCCGACGAGCTGCGGGTGCACACGCGCGGGCTGCTCGCCGCATTCAAGGTGCCCGACGAGTTCCACTTCGTGGCGGAGCTGCCCCACACCGCCACCGGCAAGGTGCGCAAGTTCGATCTGCGAGCCGCCGCCGTGCACGCCTGACAGCGGGTCGCCCCGCCCGCTACGGTGTCGGCATGGAGTGGGTGGGGGACGGGGCCGACGCCGGTCGGTGGCTGGTCGAGCGCATCGACGATCCGTGGCGCGGCAGCATGCACGACGTCGTCCCGCGCGGATTCCCGAGCTACGCGCGAGTGTTCCACCCGACGGACGCCGATCGCCCGATGGCCGGACAGTGGCCCCCACTTCCGTACGCCCGACATCTCCGTGCGTGGGACGCCTTCATGACCCACGGGGTGCACGACGTGGAGCGCCGGTCGGTCAGCTGGTCGGAGGCCGCGGCGATGCACGGCACGACGTGGCATCCTCTCGCGCAATGGGGCTCCCTCGTGCGACAGACCACCGACACGTGGGAGTCGAGTGTGGCGGACGAGTTCCTCTCGGCCGACGGATGGCGCGTGCGCCCGCCTCAACAGGGTCAGCTGGATGCCGCGGTATGGCCGCACCTCGCCCGCACGCTCGCAGCGCACAGCGACACCGACGAGATCTTCGTCGCGCTGTGGGAGGGACACGGCGCGCTCGTCGAGAGCACGAGCGGCACCGGCCGGGTGTTCCTCTCCTCCGACGGACAGGCAGCGGCAGCGGGCGGCGCCGTGCTCTCGCGCGAGATCTCCGCGGCACCCCGACTGCAGCTGCCGAACCGGGGCTTCGTCGTGTTTCGCGGCACGATCGGCGAGCTGAGCGCAGACGACTGGCCTCTCGACGTGCCCTGGCGTGATCGCATCGCGGAGAGCTACGGCTTCGCGCCCTCCGCCCTGTCGCCGAGCATCGTCTGGTCATCCGACCAGGCGTGGGTGACCGTCAGCGAGGTCGACCTCGACTCGACGGTCGTCGGCGGCCCGCCCGCTCTCATCGATGCGGTCTGTGCGGTGGAGAGCATCGAGGCACTGCCGATCGACGAGGGCGCGCACCTGGACTGGGACGCCGACAAGGTGAACCGATGAACGGACTGGGGCGGGCGGCATCCGGCGCCCTCGACACGGGTGCCCTCGTCGCACCGGTCGACCCGGCGGCGGTGCGGGCGTTCCGGAAGGCCCACGACAAAGGCATGACCGCGGGACGCGTCGTCGGGTTCGTCATCGCCGGCATCGTGACGCTGTTCGCCCTGGCGGTCATCGTGCCCATCGTCATCGGCGTGCTGGGATCGGTCATCATGGGTCTCACCACGGGCGACGGAGCCTCGCCCGTCGCCCTCGTCTTCGTGCTCGCCGTCGTCGGAGTGCTCGCGATCTTCGTCTCGGCGGCCGTGCGCACCTGGCGCAGCGCCGCCGTGCACGCGTACCGGCTCGACGCCTTCGCGCGCGCGAACGGTCTCACCTACACGACACGCATCGACGACCCGAACCTGCCGGGCGTCATCTTCGACACCGGCGAGAACCGGAAGGCGCTCGACATCGTGCGCACCGCGTCCGGGCGCGACATCGAGATCGCGAACTACCGGTACGAGACCGGCTCGGACCGGGACCGCACCACGCACCGGTGGGGGTACGTGGCCGTGCGCCTCGACGTGCCGTTGCCGAACATCGTGCTCGACGCCGTCGGCAACAACCGCATGTTCGGGGCATCCAATCTGCCGGCGGACTTCGCGCGCTCACAGCACCTGTCGCTCGAGGGCGACTTCGACCGGTACTTCCGCCTGTACTGCCCCGCCGGCTACGAGCGCGACGCGCTCTACCTGTTCACGCCCGACATCATGGCGCGCTTCATCGACAGCGCTGCCGCCCTCGACGTCGAGATCGTCGACGACCGACTGTTCCTCTACGCCGAGCGCGACCTCGTCACCCTCGATCCCGCCACCTGGCAGTGGCTCGACGCGACCATCGGCGCCCTCACGGCCAAGCTCGATCAGTGGGCGCGCTGGCGCGACGAGCGCGTCCAGAGCGAACAGGGCGCACCAGCGGATGCCGCGGCATCCACCCCCCACGTCACGCCGCCGCCCGTCGTGGCTCCCGCCGGTCGGAGACTCCGCCGCCGCGCGTCGGTGCTCGGCGGCATCGCGGCCGTCGTGTTCATCGGGTTCTGGCTGTGGAGCCTGTTCGGCGATGCGATCGGACGGCTCGTCACCCCGTGACGCGTCCATCGCGGGAGAGGAAGACCCGCGTGATCGTGCGCTCGAGCACGCCGTTCGCACCCATGAGGATCAGCGAGTAGTAGCCGATCGCGGGGAACAGCAGTGAGATCACGAGCGCCAGCGAGAACAGCACGGCCAGCGACAGATCGTTGCCGACGCCGCGGATCAGCGCCGTCTCGGGAGTGTCGTGCAGACCGGGATGCTGCCGCAGATAGAGGCGTGTGCAGAGCGACAGCAGGCTCGTGACCACCATGCTGCCCATGTAGATCGACTTCGCGACCGGATCGCCGGACCCCGCCGCCCCCGTGATGGAGGTTGCGACCGGCAGCCAGACGATCGTCACGAGCCACGCCATCATCAGCCAGATAACCGCGGCATCGACCCGCTGCACCCGGGAGAACTGTCGGTGGTTGCCCACCCAGAACATCGCGATGATCGCGAAGCTCAGCACGAACGACACCAACTGGTCGTGGTGGTCGCCCAGCCACCGCCACGTGCCGCCCTCGGTCGAGCTGATGTCGCCGACGCTCTCCATGAGCGGCAGGATCAGCAGCGTGATCGCGATGGCGACCACCGCGTCGGAGAACGCGGTGAACCGCTCCGCCGCATACCCGGGTGCGTGCGGGCTGTCGCCCTCGTCGTCGGTCACCCGGTCACCCCTCGCGCGTGCGCTCCCACTCCTGCCGGCGCGCGGCCTGCGCCACCGGATCGGGCACGGGGAGCGAGGCGAGCAGCCGCTTCGTGTAGTCGTCGCGCGGGGCGCCGAGCACCTGAGCGGTCGTGCCCTGCTCGCGGATCACGCCGTGCCTGAGTACCACAATACGGTCGGCGACCTCGTCGATCACCGCCAGATCGTGGCTGATGAACAGCGACGCGAACCCCAGCTCCCGCTGCAGCTGCGCGAACAGCTCCAACACGGTCGCCTGCACTGACACATCGAGCGCGCTGGTGGGTTCGTCGGCGATGAGCAGCGTCGGCTGCAGAGCCAGAGCCCGGGCGAGCGACGCGCGCTGGCGCTGACCGCCGGAGAGCTCATGCGGGAACCGGTCGCCGAACGCGGTCGGCAGGCGCACCGCGTCGAGCAGCTCGTCGACGCGGGCGCGCGCCGCTCGCGGCGACCGGGCGCGGCCGTGCACGATGAGCGGCTCGGCGATGCACTCGGCGATCGTCAGCAACGGGTTGAAGCTCGTCGCCGGATCCTGGAACACGAACCCGATCTCGGGTCGCAGTGGCGCGAGCCGCCGGTTCGTGGCGCCGCGCATCTCGGTGCCGAGCACGGTCAGCGACCCGCCCATGACCTCCGTGAGACCGACGAGGGCGCGCCCGATCGTGGTCTTGCCCGACCCCGACTCGCCCACGAGGCCGACGACCTCGCCCGGCGCGACCCAGAAGTCGACGCCCTTGACGGCCACGACCCCGCCGCGACCGAAGCGACCCGGGTAGCCGATCTCGGCCGCTCGCGCGACGACCACCGCGTCGGCGGGCGCCTCGGTCGGGGCGGATGCCGCGGCATCCTGCCCCTGCGTGCGGCTCTTGCCCGCACCCACGCGCGGGACGGCGGCGAGGAGCTCCTTCGTGTACGGCTCGCGCGGCGACGCGAACAGCTCGCGCACGGGCGCCTGCTCGACGATGTCGCCGCGGTACATCACGATCACGCGGTCGGCGAGGTCGGCGACGACGCCCATGTTGTGGGTGATGAGCACGATCGTCGCCCCGAACTCGTCGCGGCAGGTGCGCAGCAGCTCGAGGATCTCGGCCTGCACGGTGACATCGAGCGCCGTCGTCGGCTCGTCGGCGATGATCAGCCCCGCGTTGAGCACCAGCGCCATCGCGATCACGACGCGCTGCTTCTGACCGCCCGAGAACTGGTGCGGGAAGTCGTCGACGCGGCGCTCGGGGTCGGGGATGCCGACCGTGCGCAGGATCTCGATCGCGCGCACCTTCGCCTGGGCGCGGCTGATCTTCTGGTGGGCGCGCAGGCCCTCCGCGATCTGCCAGCCCACCGTGTAGACGGGGTTCAGCGCGGTCGAGGGCTCCTGGAACACCATCGCCGCGTCCCGCCCGCGCATCGCGCGCAGCTGCGCGTGGGTCGCGTGCACGACATCGGTCTCGCCGTCGGCGCCACGGATGATCACGGCTCCCGAGAGCGTCGCCGTCTCGGGCAGCAGGCCCAGCAGCGTGTTCGCCGTGACCGTCTTGCCCGACCCGGACTCACCGACGATCGCCAGCACCTCGCCGGCGTGCGCGGCGAGCGAGATGCCCGACACCGCGGTGACGGGCGCGCCGTCGGTCGCGAAGGTGACCGTGAGGTCTCGGATGTCTGCGACGTCGCTCATGCGGCACCTCCCGCGCGACGGCGGGTGCGCAGTCGCGGATCGCTCAGGTCGTTGAGGCTCTCGCCGACGAGCGTGATGCCGAGCACCACGAGCACGATCGCCAGGCCCGGGAAGATGGAGGTCCACCAGATCCCGCTCGTCACGTCGGCGACCGACCGGTTCAGGTCATAGCCCCACTCGGCGGCCTTCGTCGCCTCGATGCCGAACCCGAGGAAGCCGAGGCCCGCGAGGGTGAGCAGCGCCTCGGACGCGTTGAGGGTGACGACCACCGGCAGCGTGCGGGTCGAGTTGCGCAGCACGTGGCGCACCAGGATGCGCCCGAGCGGCACTCCGATGACGCGCGCCGACTCGACGAACGGCTCCGCCTTCACCCGCACGACCTCGGCGCGCACCACGCGGAAGTACTGCGGCACGAAGACGACGGTGATCGAGATCGCGGCCGCCAGGATGCCGCCGACCAGCGTCGACTGCCCGCGGCTGATCACGATCGACATGACGATCGCGAGCAGGAGCGACGGGAACGCGTAGATCGCGTCGCAGATCACGACGAGCACCCGGTCGAGCCAACCCCCGAAATACCCCGACAGAAGCCCGAGGGCGACACCGATGAACAGCGAGAACACGATCGCCGCGAGGATCGCGAACAGCGCCGTCTGCGCGCCCCAGATCACTCGCGAGAACACGTCGAAGCCGCTGACGGTCGTGCCCCAGATGTGGGCGGCGCTGGGTAGCTGCTGGGTCGCGAAGTCGACACCGTTCGCCGACTGCTGTGCCCACGAGTACGGCGCGATGAGCGGCGCGAAGGCGGCGACGAGCACGAACACGGCGACGATGACGACGCCGATGACGAGCATCGCGCGCTGCAGCCCGACGCTGCGGCGCAGGTGCGAGAGCACCGGGATGCGGTCGGCGAGAGGACGCGTGCGAACACTGACCGCAGCGGGGCGGGAGGAGGCATCCGTGGACATCAGTACCTCACTCGCGGGTCGATGAGAGCGGCGATGACGTCGACCACGAAGTTGGTCAGCGCCACGACGACCGCGATCATGACGACGATCCCCTGCACGGCGACGAAGTCACGCGCCTTCAGATACTCGGAGAGCATGAAGCCGATGCCCTTCCACTCGAACGTCGTCTCGGTCAGCACCGCCCCCGACAGCAGCATCGCGATCTGCAGGCCGATGACAGTAATGATCGGGATCAGCGCGGGCCGGTACGCATGCTTGGTGACGAGGCGGAACTCACTCACCCCTCGCGAGCGGGCGGATGTCACATACTGCGCGCCGAGCGTGCCGATCACGTTCGTGCGCACGAGCCTCAGGAACACGCCCGCGGTCAGGATGCCGAGAGCGACGCCGGGGAGGATCGCGTGCAGCAGCACGTCGCCGACCGCGGCGCCGTTGCCGAGTCGGATCGCGTCGATCAGGTAGATGCCGCTGGGGTGGTCGAGGTTGCCGAGCAGCAGCTCGGTGCGGGTGGAGGCGCGGCCGTTCGTGGGGAGCACGCCGAGCCACACCGAGAAGACGAGCTTGAGCAGCAGTCCGACGAAGAAGATGGGGGTCGCGTAGCCGAGGATCGCCCCGACGCGCAGGGTGGCGTCCGGCCAGCGGTCGCGCGTGTAGGCGGCGACCAGTCCGAACGGGATGCCGATGAGGAACGCGACGATGAGCGCGTAGAACGCGAGCTCGAGGGTCGCCGAGCCGTACTGCAGCAGCACGTCGAGCACGGGTCGGCGGTCGGTGATCGTGGTGCCGAAGTCACCGCGCAGGATGCCGCCGAGGTAGTCGAGGTACTGCGCCCAGAGGGGTCGGTCGTAGCCGGCCTCGTGGATGCGCTGCTGCAGCTGATCGGGAGGGAGACGTCCGCCGAGAGCGGCGGTGATGGGGTCGCCGGTCAGACGCATCAGCACGAAGACGACGGTGACCAGGATGAAGACGGTGGGGATGACCAGCAGCAGCCGCACGAGGATGTAGCGCCAGAGCCCGCCGCCCTTGGAGACGGCGGGGGCGAGTGCGGCCGGATCGACGGCGGCAGTGACCATGGGGGAACGACCTTACGTGGATCGCGCCGTGGGCCGGGGGGAGACCCCCGGCCCACGGCGCTGGACGACGCTTACTTGTGCAGCGGCGCGTAACGGAACTTGAACGAACCGTCGAGCGTCGCGCCCTGGACGTCGGAGCCGACGACCGCGGTCTGCGTGCCCTGCAGCAGCGGCAGGGTCGACAGGTCCTGGGCCACGAGGTCCTGGATCTTGCCGAGCTCGGTCGCGCGCGACGCGGCGTCGGTGTCGGAGGCCTGCTTCGTGATCAGGTCCTGCACCTCGGCGTTGTCGTAGTGGTTCTTCAGGAAGTTGTCCTTCGAGAAGAACGGCGTCAGGTAGTTGTCGGCGTCGGAGTAGTCCGGGAACCAGCCGAGCTGGTATGCCGGGTACACGTCGGCGACGCGGTCCTTGGAGTACTGCACCCACTCGGTCTGCGCGAGGTTGACGGTGAACAGGCCGCCGTTCTCGAGCTGGCTCTTGACCGCGGCGTACTCGTCACCTGACGAGGGGCCGTAGTGGTCGCCGTTGTACTGCAGGTTGAGGGTGACGGGCGTGGTGACGCCGGCGGCCTCGAGGATCTGCTTCGCCTTGTCGAGGCTCGGGCCGCCGTTGCCGTCGCCGTACAGCGACTTCAGCGACTCGGTGGCGCCGGCGAGGCCCTGCGGAACGTAGGAGTACAGCGGGGTGTAGGTGCCCTTGTAGACGTTCTGCGAGATGGCGGCGCGGTCGACGAGGGATGCCGCGGCCTGGCGCACGGCGAGAGCCTTGGCCGGGTCGGCCTCCGCGGTCGTCGCACCGTAGGGCTGGGTGTTGAAGTTGAAGACGATGTAGCGGATCTCGCCGCCGGGGCCGTCAACGACCTGCACCTTGTTGTTCGACTTCAGGTCGGCGATGTCGGTGGCGGTGAGGCTGCGGAACGCGACGTCGATCGCGTTGTTGGAGACATCCAGCTTCAGGTTCGACGAGTCGGCGTAGTACTTGACCGTCACGCCGCCGTTGGCGGCCGCGCCCAGCTCGCCCTGGTAACCGGCGTAGGGCTTGTAGTCGATCAGCTCGTTCTTCTTGTACGAGTCGATCGTGTACTGGCCCGCGAACGCGTTGCCCGCGACGATCGTGTCGTCAGGGGTGACGGCGGTCGCCGAGAACACCTGCTCGTCGACGATCGGCGCCGCCGGGCTCGAGAGGATCTGCGGCCACGTCTGGTCGTTGGGCGCCTTCAGCGTGAACACGACGGTCGTGTCATCGGGGGTGGCGACCGAGTCGAGGTTGCCGAGCAGAGATGCCGGGCCGTTGGGGTCGTTGATCGCGACCTGACGGTCGAAGGAGAACTTCACGTCCGAGGAGGTGAGGTCGTGGCCGTTCGCGAACTTCAGACCCGGCTTGAGCTTCACCGTGTACTCGGTGGGCGAGGTGTACTCGGCCGAGGTCGCGATGTCGGGGGTGACCTCCGACGTGCCGTACTTGCTGTTGAGCAGGAACGGGTAGACCTGGTTCATCACGGCAAACGAGCCGTTGTCGTACGAACCGGCCGGGTCGATCGAGGTGATCTTGTCTGTCGTGCCGATCAGCAGCGGCTCGCTCGAGCCCGAGCTCGAGGAGGAGCTGCTGCCCGAGCAACCGGCCAGCAGCAGCGCGGAGGCGCCGACCGCGGCCACGACGAGGCCGAGACGGCCGCGCGTGCGGGGGGAAAGTGTCATGGTGATGTGACTCCAGCTGTGAAAGAGACGGCCGCCTGGCGACGGACCGCATCCCGATATCTTGGACCCGTTCTCAGCGGGGACAAAGCCTGTGGAAGGACTTTTCACAAGATCGAAACGCGTGCTATGGGCGTGACGAATGTCACATTCGGGTCGTGACGACCGGCTCTGGTGCAGCGGATCGCCCTGCGGGAGGCTCTGAGCATGAGCTCATCCGCACCCGCCGCAGACGCGGCATCCGCTCGCTCCGGCGGCTCCGGTCACACGGCGATCCGCGCTCGCGGCCTCGTGAAGTCGTTCGGCAAGGTCCAGGCCGTGCGCGGCGTCGACCTCACCGTCGCGCAGGGCGAGATCGTCGCGTTCCTCGGCCCGAACGGGGCCGGCAAGACCACCACGATCGACATGATCCTGGGGCTCGCGCACCCCGACGCGGGTGAGATCGAGGTGTTCGGGCGCAGTCCCCGGTCGGCGATCTCCCACGGTCTCATCTCCGCTGTGCTGCAGACCGGCGGCCTGCTCAAGGACCTCACCGTGCGCGAGACGCTGCGGCTCACGGCGAGCCTGTTCAGCGACACCCGGCCCATCGACGAGGTGCTGCAGCGCGCAGGCATCTCGTCGATCGCCGACCGCAAGGTGGGGGTGTGCTCGGGCGGTCAGCAGCAGCGGCTGAGGTTCGCGATGGCGCTGCTCAGCGACCCGGGGCTGCTGATCCTCGACGAGCCGACGACGGGCATGGATGTCGAGGGTCGCCGCTCGTTCTGGCAGGCGATCCGCGCGGACGCCGCCCGCGGCCGCACCGTGCTGTTCGCCACGCACTACCTCGACGAGGCCGACGAGTACGCCGACCGCATCGTGCTGATGAGCCACGGCCGCATCGTCGCCGACGGCACGACGGCGGAGATCAAGAACCTGGTCGCCGGCCGCGTCGTGCACGCCACCCTGCCCGGCGCGGACCCGGTCGCGCTCGCGGCGATCGCCGGCGCCGAGGATGTCTCGGTGCAGGGCGAGCGCATCGCGATCCGCACCCGCGACTCCGACTCGGTGGCCCGGCATCTCCTGACCGCCACCCCCGCGCGAGACCTCGAGATCTCGGCGCAGAACCTCGAGAGCGTCTTCCTCGCGCTCACCGGCAACGACGACACCGAGAAGAGCACGCGATGACCAGCACCCCCGCCCCCGCCCCCGTCAACCTCGACCGGCGAGTGCCGCCGCTCGGCGGCTTCACCTTCACCTATCTCGGCATCGAGCTCACGCGGAAGCTGCGCAACCGCCGGTCGCTGATCTTCACCGTCGCCTTCCCGGTGCTGATGTACATGATCGTCGGCTATCGCCTGAAGGACACCCCGCTCACGGATGTGCCCCTGTCGGCCGGCGGTGTCTCCGTCGCGGCCTACATCATGGTGTCGATGGCGATGTACGGTGCCATGATGTCGGCCACGCAGACCGGCGCATCGGTCGCCCTCGAGCGCGCACAGGGATGGAGCCGGCAGCTGCTGCTCACGCCGCTCAACCCCCTCGTGAACGTCATCATCAAGATCATCGCCGGCATGCTGTTCGGGTTCATCGCGATCGTGGCCACGTATGTCGTGGCCGGGTTCTCGGGTGTGCAGCTGAGCCCCGTGCAGTGGATCGTCACGGGTCTCGCGGCGTGGCTGCTCGCCGGCGCCGTCTTCACGACCCTCGGACTGATGGTCGGCTACATGGTCCCCGGCGAGAACGCCGCGCAGATCACGAGCCTCGTGATCGTGCTGCTCTCGTTCCTCGGAGGTCTGTTCTACCCGCTGTCGAGCATGCCGGACTTCCTGCAGACGATCGCGAAGTTCACCCCCGTGTACGGCATCAGCCAGATCGCGCGCGCACCGCTCACGGGCGACGCCTTCGACCTCGGCGCGCTCGTCAACGCGATCGTGTGGCTTGCGATCTTCGTCGCCGGCACGGTGGTGTTCTTCCGTCGCGACACGAAGCGGGCGTGAGCGCGATGTCCGCGGGGCGGCGTCCGGGTGCGGATGCCGCCCCGCGGCCTATCGTGTGGGATGTGAGTCAGACGGAGTCGCCCGATCGTGTGCGCGGCATGGGCTGGCCGGTGCTCGCCGACGGCGAGCGCGCCTCGCTCGCCGGATGGCGTGCGACGCTGGCGACTCCCTCCGTACGGGGGTGGTACGTGGGCGGCGCGATCGCGTTGCCGTGGCTGTTCGTCGTGCTGCCGGGGGTGCTCAGCGCCCCGCAGCTGTGGCAGCAGGTGCTCGGCAGCACTCTGGTGCTGCTCTTCGCCGCCGCGTTCCTGATCGCCGCCCCGACCGCGTGGGCCACTCCGCGCCGCGGGCGCATCTGGATCGTGCTGGGGCTGTTCGCGCTGTCTTTCGCACTGATGCCCTGGCTCGGGTGGGACGTGCGCGCCACCTGGACGTTCGTGGGCGTGGTGCTGGGCGTGAGCGTCATCGGCTGGCGGTTCACCTGGATCGCCATCGTCGCGCTCGGCCTGCTCGCCTTCGGCATCGCAGTCGCGACCGGCGTCGACCCGGCGGACGCCGTGCTGAACTCCGCGATCATCGTGTCGATCTCGCTCATGATGGCCGCCTTCGCACGCACCCTCGCCGCGCTCGGCCAGCTGCGCAAGACGCAGGCCCAGGTCGAGGTGCTCGCCGCCGACCGGGAGCGCAGCCGGGTGGCGCGCGACATCCACGACATCCTCGGGCACTCGCTCACGGTCATCACCGTGAAGGCCGAGCTCGCCGGACGCCTCATCGACGCCGACCCGCAGCGGGCGGGCGTCGAGATCGGCGAGGTCGAGGCGCTTGCCCGCGGCGCCCTGGCCGACGTGCGCGCCGCGGTGAGCGGCTTCCGCGAGGTGAACGTGAGCGCGGAGCTCGCCGCCGCCCGGGCGGCGCTGCGGGCGGCCGGGATCGAGCTCGACGCGCCCGCATCCACCGATGCGATCGACCCGGCACATCGTGAGCTCGCGGGGTGGGTCGTGCGCGAAGGCGTCACGAACGTCATCCGTCACGCGGGTGCGTCGCGCTGCCGCATCCGGCTCGAGCACGATGTGGTCGAGGTCGCCGACGACGGTGTCGGGCCCGGGGCCGGCACCGCGTCCACAGGTCTCACGGGGCTGCGGGAGAGAGCGGATGCCGCCGGCGCCCGCCTGCGCATCGGTCGCAGCGACCTCGGCGGGTTCTCGGTGCGGGTCGAGCTGTGAGCGACGGCATCCGGCTGCTGATCGCCGACGACCAGGCCCTCGTGCGCGGGGCGCTCTCGGCGCTGCTCTCGCTGGAGCCCGACATCGAGGTCGTCGCCGAGGTCGGCCGCGGCGACGAGGTCGAGGCCGCCGTCCGCGCGGCGGCGGCCACCGTGGCCCTGCTCGACATCGAGATGCCCGGTCTCGACGGCATCGCCGCGTGCGCGCGGCTGCGCGAGACGGCGCCCGGATGCCGCGTGCTCATCGTCACGACCTTCGGCCGCCCCGGCTACCTGTCGCGCGCGCTGCAGGCGGGGGCATCCGGGTTCGTCGTGAAGGACACCCCCGCCGCGCAGCTCGCCGACGCGGTGCGCCGGGTCGCCCGAGGGGAGCGGGTCGTGGACCCGCAGCTCGCGATCGACTCGCTCGCGCAGGGCGACTCGCCGCTCACCGAGCGCGAACGCGACGTTCTCGAGGGGGCGCGCACCGGCGGCAGCGTCGCGGACATCGCGCGCATGCTGCACCTGTCCGAAGGCACCGTGCGCAACCATCTGTCGTCGGCCATCGGCAAGACCGGCGCCCGCAACCGAGGCGACGCGGCGCGCATCGCCGAGCAGAACGGCTGGCTGTAGCCGGGTCAGGCTCCGCGCGAGCGGCGCTCGGCCGCGGGCGTCACCGACCGGGCGTCACGACGCCGTCGTCAACCCGAAGTACTCGAGCTCGGCGTCGTTGAGCATGCGCGACCGGATGAGGAAGCGCATCCCCGTCGGGCCCTCCACGCTGAAGCCGGCGCCACGGCCGGGCACGACGTCGATCGTCAGATGGGTGTACTTCCAGTACTCGAACTGGCTCTCCGACATGAAGACCTCGATCGGCTCGAGGCCCGGGACATCAAGGTCGCCGAGCTTCACGTCGCTCGGACCGGTCATGAACATCCCGATCGGGTAGCACATGGGTGCGCTGCCGTCGCAGCAGCCGCCGGACTGGTGGAACATCAGCGGGCCGTGCTGCTCGGTCAGCTGCCGCAGCAGGGATGCCGCGGCATCCGTCACATCGACGCGGTGATAGGTGCCGATACGGACCATCGTGATCTCCTCTCCGAGATCGTGTCCTCCGAGTGTGCGCCCGCCGCCGCCCGGAGGGAAGACCGGGACGACGGCGGGCGACGGAACCGCGGGGCTCCCGGAGGAGTGGGGAGCCCCGCATCCATCGGCTTAGAAGAAGCCCATGGCCCCTTCCGCGTAGCTGACCAGGAGGTTCTTGGTCTGCTGGTAGTGGTCGAGCATCTGAGCGTGGTTCTCGCGTCCGATGCCCGACTGCTTGTAGCCACCGAAGGCGGCGTGAGCCGGGTACTGGTGGTAGGTGTTCGTCCAGACGCGACCGGCCTCGATGGCGCGACCGGCGCGGTAGGCGGTGTCGATGTTGCGGCTCCAGACACCGGCGCCCAGGCCGTACAGCGTGTCGTTGGCGATCGAGATCGCGTCGTCGAAGTCGTCGAACGAGGTGACCGAGACGACCGGACCGAAGATCTCCTCCTGGAAGATCCGCATGTCGTTGGTGCCCTCGAACACGGTCGGCGCCACGTAGAAGCCGCCCGACAGGTCGCCGCCGAGGTCGACGCGCTCACCACCGGTGAGCAGCTTCGCGCCGCCCTCCTGGCCGATCTGGATGTAGGACAGGATCTTCTCGAGCTGGTCGTTCGACGCCTGCGCACCGATCATGGTGTTCGGGTCGAGCGGGTTGCCCTGGATGATCTTGCTGACGCGCTGCAGGCCGTCACCGAGGAACTGGTCGTAGATCGAGCGCTGGATGAGCGCGCGCGACGGGCAGGTGCAGACCTCGCCCTGGTTCAGGGCGAACAGCGTGAAGCCCTCGAGCGCCTTGTCGTAGAAGCCGTCGTCACGGGTGGCGACGTCCTCGAAGAACAGGTTCGGGCTCTTGCCTCCGAGCTCGAGCGTGACCGGGATGAGGTTCTGCGACGCGTACTGCATGATCAGGCGGCCGGTGGTGGTCTCACCGGTGAAGGCGACCTTGCGGATGCGCTTGTGCTGCGCGAGCGGCGCGCCCGCCTCGATGCCGAAGCCGTTGACGATGTTGACGACACCGGCGGGGATGAGGTCGCCGATGATCTCGAACAGGAACAGCAGCGACGCCGGGGTCTGCTCGGCGGGCTTGATGACCACGCAGTTGCCGGCGGCGAGCGCGGGGGCGAGCTTCCACGCGGCCATGAGGATCGGGAAGTTCCACGGGATGATCTGCGCGACCACGCCCAGCGGCTCGTGGAAGTGGTACGCGACCGTGTTCTCGTCGATCTGGCTGATGCCGCCCTCCTGGGCCCGCAGCACGCCGGCGAAGTAGCGGAAGTGGTCGACGGTCAGCGGGATGTCGGCGGCGAGCGTCTCGCGCACCGGCTTGCCGTTGTCCCAGGTCTCGGCGACGGCGATCTTCTCGAGGTTCTGCTCGATGCGGTCGGCGATCTTGTTGAGCAGGTTGGCGCGCTCGGTGGTGCTGGTCTTCTTCCAGCTCTCGAACGCCTTCCACGCGGCATCCACCGCGCGATCGATGTCCTCGCTGGTGCCGCGCGCGACCTCGGTGAACGGCTTGCCGTTGACCGGCGAGATGTTCTCGAAGTACTGGCCCTTGACGGGCTCTACCCACTCGCCGCCGATGTAGTGGCCGTAGCGGGGGCGGTAGTCGGCGATCGAGCCACGCTGTCCGGGGGCTGCGTAGACGCTCGAGACGCCATCTTCGACGATGGTCATGGTGTCTCCTTCGACGGGTCATGAACCGAGGTCGGCGTCGGTGCCGCCTCGTTGCCGTCGAAGCTAGGTCGCGCCACGTTGCATCACGTTGCGCGGCGCGGGTCAGCCCTGTTCGAGCTTCTCGATGCGCGCCACGAGCCCCGCGCGCTTGGGCGAGCGGGCGGGCAGCATCTCGAGGCACAGCCGCAGCAGCTCGCCGTCGGCGGACCCCATCTCGGTGTCGGCGAAGGCCAGCAGCACGTCGACGCTCGCCTCGCTCATGAGCGCTTCGCGCAGCGCCGTGCGCACCGAGTCGCGGAACTCCTCGACCCCGGGTGCGGTCGATTCGGGCAGCACGTCGCCGCGGTACGCCGAGAGCGCGACACGGTGCGCGCCGCGGTCGAGCAGCGACAGCAGCTGCTGCGCGTCGGTCTCGAGCCCTCCGCCGAGCCGGTAGGGACGGGACTCGGGCACGAGATGCGGCGCAGACTTCTCGAGCACCTTGCGCAAGCGCACGATCTCGGCCCGAAGCGTCACGGATGCCTCGGGGTCGCCGTAGACGAGCTCGCTCAGCCGCTCGGCCGACAGACCCTGCCGGTGGGTGGCGAGCATGAGCATGATCTCGGCGTGGCGCACCGAGAGCTCGAACACCGTGACCGACTGGTCGGCGGCGGTCTCGAGCAGCGCGCGGTCGCGGCCGAGCACCCGCAGTGTGGTGCGGCCGGTGACCGCAGGCTGGGTGCGAGAGCGGCGGGTGCGGGTGGGCTGCTCGGCGCGGGCTCGCAGGCGCGAGAGCAGCAGTTCGCCCTCGACGGCCCGCGCGGTCGCGTCGACCAGGAGCTTGGCTTGAGGAGTGACGACGACGTCGGTGCCGGTGACGTCGATGACGCCGAGTAGACGTCTCGTCTCGGGGTCGTGCACGGGCGCGGCCGTGCACGACCAGCCCTGCACGAGACGGTTGAAGTGCTCGGCGCCGCGGATCTGCACCGACTGGTCGAGCATGAGGGCGGTGCCGGGGGCGGCGGTGCCCATGGCCTCCTCCGACCACGTGGCGCCGGCGACGAAGCCCATCTCGCCCGCACGCAGTCGCAGACGTCGATCGCCCTCGACCCACAGCAGTCTCCCGGCGGCATCGCCGACGGCGACGACCACGCCGGAATCCTCGGAGACGCCGGGGATGAGGAGCGTGCGGATCATGTCGATCGCACCCGCAAGGGGATGCTCGTGCCGCAGCCGGTCGAGTTCGTCGGCGGGGATGCCGATGGGCGGCAGGTCTTCGACGCCGACGAGACGGTCGAGCGAGCGGCGCCAACTCTCGCGCACCATGCCGCGCACGTTCCGCACGCGGTCGTCGTCCGAGTTGCCGCGCACGAACTCCTCGTGCGCGCGCTCGATGATCAGACGGGATGCCGCGGGTACGACCGGCAGGTCCTCGGTCCAAGGGGACGTCATTCGCGCCCTCCGATCGACGATGAAACGGGGGTCGCCCTCAGTGTAGACATCGGGCGCGACGCGCGGCAGGGTTCGTGGGAATCCCGCAGGTTCGCGGCGCCCGCGACGCTCATGGCCGCGCGGGGGCGACGAGGTAGGAGCTCGCCCAGCGTCCGAGGTCGTCGAGGATCGGGCTGATGCGGGTGCCCGCCTCGGTGAGCGCGTAGCTGACGGTGACGGGCGGGCCGGGTTCGACGGAGCGGCTCACGAGTCCCGCCTCGGCGAGCTCGCCCAACCGGTCGGAGAGCATGGCGTCGCTGACGCCGATGGCCCGGCGGATCGCGACGAACGACGTCGGTCCCGCCCCGAGCACGCTCAGGATCATGCCGTTCCAGCGCTTGCCGAGGATCGAGAACGCGAGCGACACCGCCGCGTCGCACGCGTGGGTGTCGTGGTCCTCGGCCATGCCCCCATGGTAGCGGTGCTACACTCCGGAAAGTCGCTCTAATTTCCATAGCGACTACGAGAATGAATGGAGTGTCATGTCGCTGTTCCGTCTGGATGCCAGCATCCTCCCCGCCACCTCTGCGAGCCGTGCGCTCGGAGACATCGTCGAGGCGGAGTGGACCGCCGCGCACCCCGATCGCGGCGTCGTACGCCGGGATCTCGCCACGGCGCCCATTCCCGCGACCGCCTGGCCCGCCGCGGTCACCGCGAAGTTCACCCCCGAGGCCGACCGCAGCCCCGAGCAGGTCGAGGCCGTCGCCCTCGCCACCCGTCTCGCCGACGAGCTCATCTCGGCCGACGCTCTGCTGTTCACCGTGCCGCTGTACAACTTCGGCGTCTCGCAGCACGTGAAGACCTGGTTCGACCTGGCCTACACCGATCCCCGCATCGACCCGCAGGGCACCGCTCTGCAGGGCAAGCCCGCCGTACTCGCGACCGTGCTCGGCGGCAACTACGGCGAAGGCACCCCGAAGGAGGGCTGGGACCACTCCACCGGGTGGCTCGAGCGCGTCTTCGCGGATGTCTGGGGGCTCGACCTGCGCGTCGTGATGCGTCCGTTCACCCTCGTCGGCGTGAACCCGGCGCTCGACGCCTTCAGCGACCTCGCCGCCGACCTCAAACAGCAGGCCGAGGAGTCCGCGCGCGCCCACGGCCGCGACATCGCCAGCGCCGCGTGACCGCCGTGGTGGGTCGCCCTACGACCGGGCGGCCCACCACTCGAGAAGGCGCTGCTCCGCGGCATCCGCACCGATGACGCCCTCGTCGAGACGCACCTCCAGCAGGTAGCGGTAGGCCTCGCCGACCTCACGGCCGGGGCCGATGCCCAGCACCTCCTGGATGCGGTTGCCGTCGAGCTCGGGCCGGATCGCGTCGAGCTCCTCCTGCGCCGCGAGCTGGGAGATGCGCGCCTCGATGTCGTCGTACGCCGCCGCCAGCCGCGCCGCCTTGCGCTTGTTGCGGGTCGTCACGTCGGCGCGGGTGAGGATATGCAGACGCTCGAGCTCTTCGCCCGCATCGCGCACGTACCGGCGCACGGCCGAGTCCGTCCATGCCCCCTCGGCGTAGCCGAAGAAGCGCAGGTGCAGCTCGATGAGCCGGGCCACCACCGTCATCGTGTCGCTGTCGAAGCGCAGGTCGCGAAGGCGGGCGCGCGCAAGGCGGGCGCCCTTCACGTCGTGGTGGTGGAAGGTGACCCCGCCGCCCGGCTCGAGCCGGCGCGTGGCGGGCTTGCCGATGTCGTGCAGCAGGGCGGCGAGCCGCAGCGGCACATCGGGCTCGGCATCGGGATGCCGCGACCGTTCGAGTGCGATCGCCTGCCGCAGCACCGTCAGCGAGTGCTCGTAGACATCCTTGTGGTGGTGGTGCTCGTCGACCTCGAGGCGCAACGCCGGCACCTCCGGCAGGAACTCCGCGAGCAGACCGGTCTCGACCAGCAGACGGATGCCCCGCACGGGATCGTCCGACGCCAGCAGCCGAACGAGCTCGCCCTGCACGCGCTCGGGGCTCACGATCGCCAACGTCGCCGTGAGCCCGGCGATCGCCTCGCTCGTCTCGGGGGCGACGGCGAAGCCCAGCTGCGAGGAGAACCGGGCGGCGCGCAGCATCCGCAGCGGATCGTCGCCGAAGCTCACCCGCGGGTCGATCGGGGTGCGCAGCACGCCCGCGACCAGGTCCTCCACACCCCCCGAGGGGTCGACGAGCGCCCGCTCGGGCACGCGCAGCGCCATCGCGTTGACCGTGAAGTCGCGGCGCACGAGGTCGTCGTCGAGCACGTCGCCGAAGGCGACCACGGGCTTGCGGGTCGCCCCGTCGTAGTTGTCGGCGCGGTACGTCGTGATCTCGACCTGCTCGCCCTGTACGCGCGCGCCGATCGTGCCGAACGCCCGCCCGATGTCCCACTGGGCGGTGGAGATCGGCGTGACGATCCGCAGGATGTCATCGGGCCGCGCGTTCGTGGCGAAGTCGAGGTCGTGCGTCGGGCGGCCGATCAGCGCATCGCGCACCGGGCCGCCCACGATCGCCAGCTCGAACCCTGCGGCGGCGAACGCGTCGGCGACGCGGACCACGACCGGTGACGCGGCGAGTGCGGCCAGGCGCGCGACACCGTCGACCATGTTGAGCATGCCGACGAGCCTATCCGGCGGGATCGGCCGGCTCGGGGCCGTCGAACCCGAGGAAGCCCGTCACGACGAGCTCCCGCACGCGCGGCAGCAGTTCCGCGGCGAGCGCGTCGGGGTCGACCTCGAGGAGGTCGGCGATCGCCGCGACGAGCACACCCACCGCGAGGTCGCCGTCGCACGCGCCGACGAGGGCGGCGAGCCCCGGATCGACCACGAGCGCCCGCTGGAAGCCGGCGCCCTGGCGCAGCTCGATGACCGTCGGCGCCTCCTCGCCGGGGCGGTGATGCCGCGCCTCGGTGACATCCGGGGCGACGTGCAGCACGCTCGCGGCGAGCTGCGCATCGGTGAGCGCGGCGAGCCTGTCGTGGGCGGCGAGGGAGGCCGCCAGGTGCGGTCCGAGCGCGTGGTCGATGGGCTGCGGCATCCGCTCGAACCGGGCGAGTGTGGGCACGCCCGTGGCCCGGCGCAGCAGCAGATAGCCGAACCCCACGGCGGTCACGCCGCGGTCGGCGAAGTCTTCGAGCCAGGCGCCCACGAGGCGGGCGTAGTCGTCGCCGCCCGGAGCCGACCCGCCGTCACGCACCCACAGCTGCGCATACGCGAGCGGGTCCAGCTGCTCGCGCTCGACGATCCAGGCGTCGAGCGGAACCGGACTCGCCGCCACCCAGGCCCGCACTCGCTCGAGGCCGTCCTCGCCGTCGCGGTACTCCCAGTTGCCGAGCAGCTGGGCCACTCCGCCGGGCGTGAGCACCTCCCCGACCCCCCGCACGACGGCGGCCACGAGATCATCGCCCGCGAATCCGGCGTCGCGGTACTCGTAGGCCGGAACGCCCGCGACACGGGGCGTGATCACGAACGGCGGGTTGGAGACGACCCGGTCGAACTGCTCGCCCGCGACGGGCTCGAACAGACTCCCCTCCCGCAGCTCGACCGCGGTGTCCCCCGCGAGCGCCGCGTTCAGGGCGGCGAACCGCAGGGCGCGGGTCGAGACATCCGTCGCCACCACGCGGTCCGCATACCGCCGCGCCCGCAGCGCCTGGATGCCGCACCCCGTGCCGATGTCGAGCACGGATGCCGCGGCCGCCGGCAGCTGCAGCGACGCGAGCGTGAGCGAGGCACCCCCGACGCCCAGCACGTGGTCGGGGGCGAGCTCTCCGCCGAGGGCCGCCTCGTCGAGATCGCTCGCGATCCACCATTCGACCTCGCCGCGACCGTCGGCGAAGGCCTGCGGGCGTACGAGGGCGGTCGCGACGACGACCTCTCCGGCGACCTGCACGAGGTCGAGCGCGATGAGCCCGGCCACGCCGCACGCGGGGAACGCGGCCTCCACCTCGGCGACGGATGCCGCAGCCCCCACGCCGAGCAGGCGGCACACGACCGCGAGCGGGTCGGTGCGTCCCTCGAGCGCCGCGAGGGCGGGGCCGCGCAGCCCCTGCCCGATGGCCCGATCGGGCAGGTCGCCCCACGCGGCGCGCACGGCGTCGGTGCGGTAGTCCGCGGCATCCAGATCCCGGGCGAGGGCCGCCGCCGCGGCGGTGTCGATGGAGACGGTCACCCGTCCATTCAACCGCGCGCGGGCGTCCGCTCGCCGCCTTCCCCGCGAGGCTCGGGGATGCCACAGCACCCGCCCGTAGAATCGCAGCCGACGTGCGCGTGGACCGCACCGACCTCTCTTATGACTGCGAAGCACACCTCGGCGGGGGACGCCCCCCGCGCACGCGCGCTCCTGCGTCGGGCGCTGCGCGCGGGCGCTGCGGTGCTGGCCGCCGCCGTGCTGCTCGCCCCTGCGGCGCCGGCCGCCGCCGACACACCGTCGCCGTCACCGTCCGCGTCGCCGACCGGCACCGTCGCCCTCACGCTCTCCCCCGCACAGGACGGACTCTTCCGCCCGGGTGAGTCGCTGGCGGCGTCCATCGTCCTCTCGAACACGACCGGTGCCGCCGTCGACGGCGGAGTCGCAACCCTCAGCATCGGGAGCGCGCCGTTCACGAGCCGCACCGAGCTGTCGCGGTGGCTGTCGGGAACCGCGGATGCCACGACACCGGCCGTGCTCGGAGCCACCGACCTCGGCACCACCGCGGGCGGTCAGACCGAATCGGCTTCACTCGTCATCGATCCGACCACCAGCGCGATCGCGACTCTCGCCGCGGGCGTGTACCCGGTGCGCGTGACCCTCGGCTCGTACGACGCCCGATCGGTCATCACCGTGCCGGACGCGACGACGGCCTCGGTCGCGCTCGTCGTGCCCATCAGCGCGGGCCCGCAATCCACCGCCGTGATCCCCGCCGACCGGCTCGCCACGCTGACCGCCACCGGCGGGCTGCTCGACGCGGAGCTCACCGCGGTCGCCGGAACCGCGGCGGTCCTGGCCGTCGACCCCGCCGTCGTCGCCTCGATCCGCGTGCTCGGCTCGTCGGCGCCGGCGAGTGCGCGCGCATGGCTGCAGCGGCTGATGACCCTGCCGAACGAGCGCTTCGCCCTGCAGTACGGCGATGCGGATGTCGCCACCCAGCTCGAGGCGGGACTGTCCCGCCCGCTCGCGCCGACCTCGCTGGCCGCCTACCTCGACCCGAAGAACTTCGGCAGCACCTCCCCCTCCCCGACGACGACAGGCGGCCCGACGCCGACGCCGAGCGCGAGCGGCTCGACGACGTCGACGCTGCCGACGCTCTCCGAACTGCTGGCGATCGGGCCGTCCGACCCCTCGATCTACTGGGCACCCTCGGGCCTCAGCGACGCACAGACCGTCTCCGAGCTGAGATCGAGCGACGCTGCGGCGGTGTCCCTCGTGTCCTCCGTGAGTACGACCACGGGGGCGAACAACGCCACCGTCTCCGCGTCCGGCACCGTCGACGCGGCGCCCGTCGTGGTCTACGACGGCGAGATCTCATCCGCCCTCGGTCTCGCCGCCGCCACGGGTGACGCCAACCTGCGGGGCGCACCGCTGGCCGCGGCATCCGCCGCCCTCTTCTTCGCCGCGCACGACACGTCGGGCTCCCCTCTCGCCGTCGTCGTCGACCGCACCGCCACCCGGTCAGCGGCCGGGGTCGGCGCTGCGGTCGCCGCCGTCACCGGGGGATCCGGGATCTCCCTCACCTCGCTCAGCGGCCTGATCAGCACCTCGGGAACTCCGCGCGCACTCGCGACCTCGACCATCGACGCGGCCCGGACGAGCGCAGTGACCTCGCTGCAGTCGCAGGCCGCGTCGATCGCGCAGTTCGCCACCGTGTTGAGCTCGCCCGCCCTGCTGACAGGTCCCGAGGACGCGGCGGCCCTCCAGCTCCTCGGCGGCTCGTGGCTGTCGGACCTCGACGGCTGGAAGGCAGCACTGTCCGACCATGCCGCGGCCACGGCGACGACGCTCGGCTCGGTCGACATCACGCCCACCAGCAACGTGAACCTCTTCGCGAGCGGCGCGAACCTGTGGTTCGCGGTGCGCAACGATCTGCCCTATCCGGTCGACGTCACGCTCTTCGCCACCCCGAACGACGTGCGCCTCGACGTCGACGCACGCGTTGAGGTGCACGCCGAGGCCTCGAGTGTGACGCGCGTCGAGGTACCTGTTCGGGCGCGCCTGGGCAACGGAGACGTGCGTATCGCGCTGCAGTTGCGCAGCGCGTCCGGGGTCGCGGTCGGCACCGCCCAGACGGTGGATGTCGCGGTGCGCGCGGACTGGGAGAACATCGGCCTCGTCGTGATCAGCGTGCTGGTGGCCGCGTTCATCGGCCTCGGCGTCATCCGTATGGTCCGCCGACGCCGACGCCTCTCGCGCCCGACAGCGACGACCGCCGGAGACGACGCAACCGACGCGACCGCCGATCCGGCGACCGGCGATCCGGCGACGACGGATGCCGCGGCCCCGGCTGACCCGAAGGACGCTCCGTGACCTCGTTCGGCCGCGCCAGCCTGCTGATCGGCGCCGGAACCGTGATCTCCCGACTGTCCGGATTCGTGCGCTCCATCGTGCTCGTGGCCGCGCTCGGTTCGGTCGGAAGCCGCGCCGCCGACGCGTTCTCGACGGCCAATCAGCTGCCGAACAACATTTACGCGATCATCTCGACGGGCATCATCACCGCCGTCGTCGTTCCGCAGATCGTGAAGGCGGCGAGCCACGCCGACGGCGGTCGCGCGTTCGTCTCCAAGCTGTTCACCCTCGGCACGACCGTGCTGCTGGGCGCCACGGCGCTCGCGATGGTGTTCGCCCCGCTGCTGGTCGTCGCGTACGCGCCGAACTACACCCCCGATCAGATGGCCCTCGCGACCGCGTTCGCCTACTGGTGCCTGCCGCAGGTGCTCTTCTACGGCCTCTATGCGCTCCTCGGCGAGACGCTCAACGCCCGCAACGCCTACGGTCCGTTCACGTGGGCGCCGATCATCAACAACGTCGTCTCGGTGGCCGGCTTCGGCGCGTTCATCGCGCTGTTCGGCCCGCAGACCGAGGTCACCGGCTGGACGCCCGGCATGGTGACGGTGATCGGCGCGACCGCCACCGGCGGTGTCGTCGCCCAGGCGATCGTGCTGCTGCTGTTCTGGCGGGGGGCGGGACTGAGCCTGCGCCCCGACTTCCGCTGGCGCGGGGTCGGTCTTCGCCACATCGGACGCCTCGCGGGCTGGACGTTCCTCATGGTGCTCGTGGGGCAGGCGGCCGGGCTCATCCAGTCGCAGCTGCTGTCCGCGGCATCCGGCTACGGCCCCGCCGCCACGACGTCGCAGAACATGTGGCTGCTGTTCATGCTGCCGTACTCGGTGATCGTGGTCTCGATCGGCACCCCCTACTTCACGCGGTTGAGCGAGCAGGCGCACGCCGGCAACATCGACGCGGTGCGCGTCGATGTGGGCCGCAGCATCACGATGCTCGGCCTGTTCATCGTGCTCGCCACCGCGGCGCTCGCGGCGGCGGCCATCCCCGCGGCCCGCATCTTCACCGATTCGGATGCCGATGCCCCGGCGGCCGCGCTGATGCTGCTGTGCTATCTCGCCGGTCTCATCCCGATGTCGGTGCTCTATATCGTGCAGCGGTCGTTCTACGCGTTCGACGACACCCGCACACCCTTCCTGTTCACGCTGCTGCAGGCGGTGCTGGTGGTGCTCACGGCGTTCATCGCCTCGTGGACGCTCCCCCGGGAGTATCTGGGCGCCGGCATCGCACTGGGCCAGTCGTTCGCCATGCTCGTGCAGGTCATCGCCGGGGGCATCCTGCTGCGGCGCAAGATCGGCGACCTGCGGGCACGGGTCTGGCTCGGATCGCTCGCCCGCTTCGGCATCGCGGCCATCCCCGCGGGCCTCGCCGGCTACGGGGTGTTCCTGCTCGCCGGCGGTGTGCACGGCTGGATGGTCTCGGGGCAGATCCTGGGGGCTGTCGGAACAGCCGTGGTGGGGCTCTCGGCCACCGTCGTGTACGTGCTCGCCCTGGCGGTGCTGCGCGCGCCCGAGCTCGGCCCGGGCATCGCCCTCGTACGGCGGATCGTGCGTCGCTGACGGCCCCTCGCGGAATGTCCCGCGGCTACCATGTGTTGACCGGTAGTGGCTGCGAGAGACATCCCCGCGGCCGATCGACAAGGAGAGTCCCCACGTGAGCAAGCTCATCATCATCGGATCGGGCCCCGCCGGATTCACCGCCGCCATCTACGCGGCGCGCGCCGAGCTGTCGCCCGTGCTGTTCGCCTCCTCCGTCGAGGTCGGCGGCGAGCTGATGAACACCACCGAGGTCGAGAACTTCCCCGGGTTCCCGGAGGGCATCCAGGGCCCGGAGCTCATGGCCAAGCTGCAGGAGCAGGCCGAGAAGTTCGGCACCACCGTGCGCTACGACGACGTCACCGCGCTCGACCTCTCCGGTGACGTCAAGCGCGTCACCCTCGGCAACGGCGCCGTGGAAGAGGCCGACGCGGTGATCTTCGCGACCGGCTCCGCCTACCGCAAGATCGGCATCGAGGGTGAGCAGCGCCTCTCGGGTCACGGCGTCTCGTACTGCGCGACCTGCGACGGGTTCTTCTTCCGCGAGCGCACCATCGCCGTCGTCGGCGGCGGCGACTCGGCGATGGAGGAGGCCACCTTCCTCACCCGCTTCGCGTCGAAGGTCTACGTGATCCACCGTCGCGAGGAGCTGCGTGCATCGAAGATCATGCAGCAGCGCGCCTTCGCCGACCCGAAGATCGAGTTCGTCTGGAACAGCGAGGTCGTCGACATCCTGGGTGAGGACTCGGTGTCGGGCGTGGTACTCCGCTCCACCGTCGACGGGTCGACTCGCGAGCTCCCCCTCGAGGGCGTCTTCGTCGCGATCGGAAACGACCCGCGCACCCACCTCGTGCACGACCAGCTGCGACTGACCGACGCCGGCACGGTGTGGGTCGACGGCCGGTCGTCGCGCACGTCCCTCACGGGCGTGTTCGCCGCGGGCGACGTGATCGACCCGACCTACCGCCAGGCCGTGACCGCGGCGGGAAGCGGCACAGTCGCCGCCCTCGACGCGGAGCACTTCCTCGCCTCCCTCGACGACGCCGGTGCGCCGGCCGCCGACGCCGACCAGATCGAAGAGCTCCCGGTCGCCTGAGCGGCGGGAACAATCCGTTCGCGCACGGCGTTCGAACACTCAGCAGACTTCCTAAGGAGAAACCCCATGACTGCCACCGCCACCAGCTCCAAGACGTGGACCGAAGACGTCCTGCAGGCCGACGGCCCTGTGCTCGTCGACTTCTGGGCCGCCTGGTGCGGTCCGTGCCGCATGGTCGCCCCGATCCTCGACGAGATCGCGAGCGAGCACCAGGGCAAGATCACGATCCTCAAGCTCAATGTCGACGAGAACCCCGACCTCGCGATGAAGTACCAGATCACCTCGATCCCCGCCCTCAAGGTCTTCGAGGCCGGCGAGGTCAAGAAGACGATCATCGGCGCCAAGCCGAAGGTCGCGCTCGAGCAGGATCTCGCCACCTTCCTCGCCTGAGCGAGACGCCTCACGAGAGGCCCGGATGCCGCGGCATCCGGGCCTCTCGTCGTCTTCGTCCTCGAACGGCGTGGGCGGAGCCCGTGGCAGCGGCGGTAAGGACGGCGCAGTGAAGGTCGCGTACGTCAGCCGTCTCGCGGGGCAGGTGCGCGAGCCGAGGAACCGTCAGGACGCGTCGCGCACGACCGCATCCCAGCGGCGGTGGGTGTTCGCCTCTCCGAGAAGCCGCCAGACCGCACGGGTGAGCGGTGGGTAGTCGAGCGCGATCTGACGCAGCACGCGGTAGTGGCGGGCGGCGGTGGGCTTGCCCCCGCCGGCCTCGGCGATGTTCTCCGCCCGCAGCATGAACACGACCAGCTCGTCGACCGTGGGCAGGTCCTCCATGAAGTCCCAGGGGTCCTCGCCGTCGCGAAGCCGTTCCTCCACGAGCACCGACAGCTCATCCGCGGCCTCGGCACGCAACAGCTCGAGGCTGGCGCGACGGGCTCCGTCGGTGGCTCGGGCGTCGGTCACCCATCCAGCCTACGTGCCCGCCGGTGAGGGTCGGGCCGGATGCCGCGGCTCAGCCCGCGAACCCCTCCTCGCCCAGTTCCGCCAGGATCCGATTCAAGTCCTGGATGGTGGCGAAATCTATGCTGATCTGGCCTTTTCTCGCGCTCAGACTGATCTTCACGCGCGTGTCGAGGCGGTCGCCCAGTCGACTAGCGACCTCATCGAGGTGACCCCGCCGGGCCCCCGCCTTGGGCGCCGGGCGTCGAGGTGCGGGCGAGTTCTTGGCTGCCGCTTCGGCGGCGCGCACCGAGAGATCCTCGTTCACGATCTTGTCGGCGAGCCGCGCCATCGCGTCTGTGTCGTCGAGTGACAGGATCGCCCGCGCGTGTCCCGCGCTGAGCACACCGGCCGCCACCCGCTGCTGCACCGGCACGGGAAGGCGGAGCAGCCGGATCGTGTTGGAGATCTGCGGCCGTGAGCGGCCGATGCGCTGGGACAGCTGCTCCTGCGTGATGCCGAAGTCTTCAAGCAGCTGCTGGTAGGCCGATGCCTCCTCGAGGGGATTCAGCTGCGAACGGTGCAGGTTCTCGAGCAGTGCGTCGCGCAGCAGATCCTCGTCGGCCGTCTCGCGCACGATCGCCGGGATCGAGTCCAGGCCCGCCTCTCTGGCGGCACGAGTGCGACGCTCTCCCATGATGAGCTCGTACGAGCCGTCCACCTCGCGCACGATGACGGGCTGCAGCACGCCGAACTCCCGCACCGAGTGCACGAGCTCCGCCAGGTCCTGCGGGTCGAACACGGTGCGCGGCTGACGCGGGTTGGGCTGGATCTCGTTCGGGTCGATGCGGATCAGCCGCGCACCGGGAACGGCGATGAGCTCGGGCTCGGAGGCCGGCGGGGTATCCGCGGTCGAGGTCTTGGGCTGCTCGGGGAAGAAGACATCGACGGGGCGTGCCTCGCTGGGCTCGCTCGTCGGGATGAGGGCTCCGATCCCCCGCCCGAGTCCGGTGCGCTTGGCCATCATCGGCCCCCTTCCCGCTCGACGCCGCGCGCGAGCATCTCGACGGCGGCCTCGCGATAGGCCACCGCGCCGGCCGACTGCACGTCATACGCGATGACGGTCTGTCCGAAGCTCGGTGCCTCACTCACCCGCACCGATCGCGGGATGACAGTCGTGAGCGTCTCGCCTGCAAAGTGGGTACGCACGTCGTCGGCGACCTCCCCCGACAGACGGGTGCGTGCGTCGAACATCGTCAGCAGGATCGTCGAGACGTGCAGCCGGGGGTTGAGGTGCTTCTGGATCATCTCGACACTGCCCATCAGCTGGCCGAGGCCCTCAAGCGCGTAGTACTCGCACTGGATGGGAATGAGCACCTCGGATGCCGCGGTGAACGCGTTGATCGTGAGCAGTCCGAGTGAGGGCGGGCAGTCGATGATGACGAAGTGGGGAGCGTCGGTCGTGGCAGCGAGGTAGGTCTCGAGCGCGGTACGCAGTCGGTGCTCGCGAGCAACGAGCGCGACGAGCTCGATCTCTGCGCCAGCGAGGTGGATCGTGCTCGGCGCGCACTGCAGGAGGTCGGATTCGGGACTCGACTGGACCACGTCCACGAGCGGGAAGTCATCGATCAGCACGTCGTAGATGCTGGGCGTGTCCGCCGAGTGCGGGATTCCGAGCGCGGTCGAGGCGTTGCCCTGGGGATCGAGGTCGATGACGAGCACGCGAGCGCCGACGTGTGCGAGCGCCGCAGCCAGATTCACCGCGGAGGTCGTCTTGCCGACCCCCCCTTTCTGGTTCGACACCGTGATGATCCGGGTCGCCGTCGGAAGCGTGACCGACGCGTGCTCGAGCGCACGTCGGCGGGTCGACAGGTCCGCCAGTTCGCGAGCAAGTGGCGTGTCGTCGAGCGGTGAGTCATCCGACGCGGGGGAATGTTTCACGTGAAACACCTCGGTCTCGGTCATGTCGTCACTCACTCCGTCCACTGTAGCCGCGTGGCCGACACCGCACGTCGGCGGCCTTGCGATGTTTCACGTGAAACATCACGCTCGCGCACGACGCACGGTTCCCCGGAAGACGCGCGTCGGTTCCTCGAGCACACCATCGCCGACCGTGTCGACACGCGGGTCCGACACGCGAGCAGCAGCGAGCTGCTTGCGGGCCGCGTCGATCTCCGCCGCCACCGACGCGCCCTTGAGGAAGATCAGCTCTCCACCGTCGCGTACGAGCGGAGCCGCGAGAGGGACAAGACCCTTCAGTGCGCTCACCGCACGCGCGGTCACCGCGTCGAAGGACTCTCGGGGAACGTCCTCGGCGCGCGCGCGGAGCACGGTCACGTGCTCCAGTTCGAGGTCGGCGACCTGCTCTGACAACCAGGCCACGCGTCGTTCCATCGGTTCGATGAGAGTCCACGCGACATCCGGGCGCGCGATCGCGAGGACGATCCCCGGCAGACCCGCCCCGGATCCGATGTCCCCGACTTCGGATCCCGTCGCGAACAGGGGTGCCGCGGCCGCGCAGTTCAGCAGATGCCGCGACCAGAGGCGCGCATTCTCGAGGGGACCGAGAAGACCTCGCAGCTCACCCTCCCGGGCGAGCGAACCAGCGAACCGACGCGCGCGTCCGATCCCGTCACCGAACACCTCGGTCGCATACGCGGGCTCGCGTTCCACATCACCCTGTGGCGATGTTTCACGTGAAACACTCACGCGCGGCGCAGCACCGTGTGACGCGCGGCGCCCTCGCCGTAGGACTCGGAGGTGAGCCCGCGCTCGGCGGCGATGTCGTGCACGAGTTTGCGCTCGTAGCTCGACATCGCCGGGAGGGATGCCTGCGACGCGCCGTCGGCGAGTCGGGCGGCGGCTCGTTCGACCAGGGACTCGAGTTCACGGCGACGCGCATCGCGGGAGCCGCCGATGTCGAGGATGAGCCGGGAGTAGCGACCCGTCGCGTTCTGCACCGCGAGTCGGGTCAGCTCCTGCAACGACGCCACGGTGTCCGGCTCGGCGAGTGCATCGAGGGACGCGTCCGATGCCTCGACCGACACGTACGCACGACCGTTTCGCACATCGAGGGTGAGGTCGCCGTCGATGTCGGCGATGTCGAGCAGCCCCTCGAGGAAGTCCGCAGCAGCGTCACCTTCCTGCTCGAGCTGCTCGACGGTCGCCTCATCGCGGAGGTCGTCGGAGTTCGCGGTCGTCGTCATCGAGAGTCCTTCGGATAGGGGAGTTGGGGGAGGTCGTCAGGCGGGACGCGTCGCGTCGCCACCGGAGGACGCGCCCGGCTTCGGACCGGCGGGGGAGCCCCCCTGCTTCTTCGCGCGCTGCTTACCCATGGGCTGCTGGCGCTTGGGAGCTGCAGCCTTCGCGCGCTCGGCTTCGGCGAGCAGCCGCTGCTGCTCCGCCTCGTACTTCTCCAGCGAGACGACACGACCGCTGGAATCGACCGCCTTCCCCTTTCGAGCCAGGCGCTCCTCGCGGGCCTTGGCCGCCGCGGATCCGGGGGTGGGGAGGTTACGGATCACGAGGAACTGCTGCACCATCGTCCACAGGTTCGACGTGAACCAGTACATGACGACGCCGAGCGGGAAGAACACGCCCGAGAAGATCATGCCGATCGGGATGATGAAGAGCATGATGCGCTGCATCTGGTACGCCTGGCCGGTCTTCGCCTCGGGCGAGAGGTTGCGCGAGATGATCTGCAGCTGGGTGATGAACTGCGACGCGATCATCGCCGCCACCAGGACGATGAGGATGACCACGGTCACGGTGCCGCCCGGCTGACCCCACGCTCCGGTGAGGGTGTCGTGGAGCGACGCGACGCCGAAGAGCTTCGCCTGATAGAACTCCTGCGTCAGCTCGAGCGTGAGCGGGCCGACGCCACCGGTGGGCACCGCCGCCGTCGCATGCTTGGCGACATCGCTCAGCACGCTGTACAGCGAGAAGAAGATCGGCATCTGGATCAGCAGCGGCAGGCAGCTGGACACCGGGGAGGTGCCGTGCTTCTTGTAGAGCGCCATCGTCTCGCGGCTCATCGCCTCACGGGAGAGCTGGTCGCGCTTGCCCTTGTACTTCTCCTGGATCTTGCGCAGCTCGGGCGCGATCTCCATCATCTTGCGCTGGCTCTTGATCTGGCGCACGAACACCGGGATCAGTGCGGCGCGCACAACGACCACGAGGCCCATGATCGACAGCACCCAGGTCAGACCCGTCGCCGGGTCCATCCCGAAGAACGTGAACACGGCATGCCACGCGACCAGCACGAGCTCGACCACCCATTTGAGCGGCCAGAGGACGATTCCCAACAGATCCGGCACGGATCAGTCCTTTCGAAGGGGCACGACGAAGCCGTGCGGAGTCAGAGCGTGGGCGTAATGCGCATGGGTCGGGGGGTCGTCCACTCCGCCAGCTGCCCACGGGTGGCACCGGGCGATGCGGGCGGCCGCGAGGGCAGAACCCTTGACCAATCCGTGCTGCTGCACGGCACCCACCGCATACGCGGAACACGACGGATAGTACTTGCACACGTCGCCGTAAACATGGGAGATGGTTGCGCGGTAGCCGTGCAGCAGCGCGAGACCCAGGTTGCGAGGAACGAGCGGCACGGCGCGCAGCCACAGCCGAGTGTCGAACCGGTCGGTTCCGCGCGAGTGAGACGGCAGCGTCGCCGAGCTCATGACGCCCTCCGCTGCAGTGCGGTGCGCACGTCTCCGCGAAGAGTGGAGAAGGATGCCGCGGCGGCGGCGGGCAACGCGCGGATGACGATGTCGCGTCCCGGCGCGACGTCGCCCCGCGCCTCTGCGCAGATCGCCTTCAAGCGGCGACGAACCAGATTGCGGGTCACCGCGCCTCCCACCTGCTTCGACACGATGAAACCGAAACGGGGTGCCCGCGTGCCCTCGCTCGCGACCACATAGGTGATCAGGTGCGGCGAAGTGCTCCGGACTCCCCGTCGGACGACGGCCTTGTAGTCGGCACCATCGGTGAGACGACTCGGCCGGGAAAGCACGCCGGTCTCAGGCAGAGAGCGTGGCGCGACCCTTGGTGCGACGCGCCGAGAGGATGGCGCGGCCGGCGCGGGTGCGCATACGGGCGCGGAAGCCGTGCTTCTTGGCGCGGCGGCGGTTGTTGGGCTGGAAGGTGCGCTTGCTCATGGGATCACTCCGGATCGGGGGTCACCGGAAGCTGGCGGCCGGCGACGGGGAACGAACTGCCTGGAAGGCATAAGTCAACCGACTAAGGCTATGCCCGCGGAGCCGAGAACTCAAACCCAGGAGCTATCCGCACTATCACGGCACCCCCAAACCACCCCGTGATCGACACGCGCCCATCGCCGAACGGTTTGATTCGCCCCCGTCGTCTGACTAGCGTGTCTCCAGCACTTATCCACAGGTTCGGGCGGGTTCTCCTCCGAAACTGGGGTATTCGTCCACAGGTCTAAGGGGGAACGGCATCGTGCAGGACCAACCGGAGGTGCCCGTCTGGGCCGACGTGCTCGACGCTCTCGTGCACGACGACCGGGTCACCCCGCAGCTGCACGGATTCCTCAGCCTCGCGATCCCGCAGGGGGTGATGGGCGGCACTCTCTATCTCGACGTGCCGAACGAACTCACGCAGGCTCAGTTCACGAAGCGTCTGCGCACGCCGATCATGGAGGCTCTCAGTGTCGCCTCGCCCGACGGTGAGGTGACCTCGTTCCGCGTGGTCGTGAATCCGGAACTGAGTGACGCGCACCTGAGCGCTCCGGCGCCGTCGTCGACGCCGTTGCCCGCTCCGCCCGTGCCCCTCGCCGATGACGTCGCCGACTCGCCGAGCACCCCGCTGCGCTCCGACACCCGACTGAACCCGAAGTACACGTTCGACCGGTTCGTCATCGGACAGTCCAACCGCTTCGCGCACGCCGCGGCGGTCGCCGTCGCCGAGGCGCCGGCGAAGGCCTACAACCCGCTCTTCGTCTACGGCGACTCCGGGCTCGGGAAGACTCATCTCCTCCACGCGATCGGCGACTACGCGCAGAGCCTCTATTCGGGCATCCGCGTGCGCTATGTGTCCAGCGAAGAGTTCACGAACGACTTCATCAACTCGATCGCCAACAACCGTGGCTCGGCGTTCCAGGCGCGCTACCGCGATGTCGACATCCTGTTGATCGACGACATCCAGTTCCTCCAGGGTCGCGCCGAGACGCAGGAGGCGTTCTTCCACACCTTCAATCAGCTGCACGACCACGACAAGCAGGTCGTGATCACGAGCGATGTGCCGCCCAAGCACCTCACCGGGTTCGAGGACCGCATGCGCAGCCGCTTCGAGTGGGGTCTGATCACCGACGTTCAGGCGCCCGATCTCGAAACCCGCATCGCCATCCTCCGGAAGAAGGCGCAGAACGAGCGACTCCACATCCCCGACGAGGTGCTGGAGTACATCGCGACAGTCGTGTCCACCAACATCCGTGAACTCGAGGGCGCGCTGATCCGGGTCTCCGCGTTCGCGAGCCTCAATCGGTCCTCGCTCGACATGTCGCTCGCACAGCAGGTACTGAGAGACATCGTCGACCAGGACGACGCGAATGTGATCTCGCCGACCGACATCATCACTGCGACCGCGCAGTACTTCAAGCTCTCGGTCGACGATCTCTACGGGTCGAGTCGCTCGCAGGCGGTCGCGACCGCACGGCAGATCGCGATGTACCTGTGCCGCGAGCGCACGAGCCTGTCGCTGCCGAAGATCGGCCAGCTCTTCGGCAATCGCGACCACACGACCGTCATGTACGCCTACAAGAAGATCAGCGACCTCATGAAGGAGCGTCGGTCGATCTACAACCAGGTGTCCGAGATCACGTCGCAGCTGGGGCGCAACGCGCGCTGATCCGATCGCACATCTCGGTGCGTCACTTCCCCCCTTGACACGGCACACAGGGAACGCCAAGATGCACTTTCCCCAGTGTGCATAACCTGTGGATAACTGTGGATCTCGACCCCGATCCTGTGGGCTCGATCGCGGTGCGCATGAGAACGCGTCGATCCTGACATCGACGCACCACATCGGCCTCCCCCGGCCACTCACAACTTCCACGCGTGTAGTTCCCCATGCAGGACAGGGATCCGCGGGGTTATCCACATTGTCCACAGGCGTTAACACCATCACTTAAGTCCTCTCTCCTTTCAGCCGTTCGATCACCCTTGCGAACAGATCGGGTGGGAGAACGTCCCGCGACACGGGTCATTCGCCTGCGCGAGACGCACCACTAGCATGGGAAGGCCCAACAAGGTCAAGGGAGCGCCCGTGAGGTTCCACGTCAGTCGAGACGTTTTCAGCGAAGCCGTGTCCTTCGTGGTCAAGCTGCTGCCTCAGCGCAATCCGCAGCCGATCCTCGCGGGCGTGCTGATCGAGGCATCCGATGCGGGTCTGTCGCTGTCGGCCTTCGACTACGAGGCCTCCGCGCGCACCACGATCGAGGCGACGGTCGATGAGCCGGGCACGATCCTGGTGCACGGGCGTCTTCTCTCCGACATCGCCAGTCGGCTGCCCAACGCTCCGATCCAGATCTCCGTCGACGACGACGGCATCGTGCTCACCTGCGGCTCGGCGCGTTTCACCCTCGCGTCCATGCCGGTGCAGGAGTACCCCGCGATCCCCGAGGTCACCGGCGAATCCGGCCTCGTGCAGGCGGAGGAATTCGCCACGGCGATCTCGCAGGTCGGCTTCGCCGCGTCGCGCGACGACGTGACGCCGGTGCTCACCGGCGTGCAGCTCGAGGTCAGCGGCACCGCACTCAGCCTGGTGGCCACCGACCGCTACCGGGTCGCGCTGCGGGAGATCCCGTGGGACGGCGGCACGGTCGCCGGCGACGAGACGACGACCGCGCTCGTGCCGGCGCGCACCCTGCAGGAGGTCGGCAAGACGTTCTCGCACGGGTCCGACATCTCCGTGCACTTCTCCGGGTCGGGCGACCGCGAGATCATCGCCTTCACCTCGGGCAACAAGACGGTGACGTCGCTGCTCATCAAGGGCAACTTCCCGCCGGTGCGCCGGCTGTTCCCCGAGCAGACGGATCACTACGCGGTCGTGAACACGGCCGAGCTCGCCGAGGCCGTCCGCCGCGTCGCACTCGTGCTCGACCGCTCGGCTCCGTTGCGCTTCACCTTCACGGTCGACGGCGTCTCGATGGATGCCTCGGGCACCGAGCAGGCACGCGCATCCGAGGCGGTCGATGCCACCCTGACCGGTGAGGATGTCACGCTCGGTTTGAACCCCCAGTACCTGCTCGAAGCGCTCGGTGCTGTCCGCAGCGAGTTCACCCGCATCACGTTCACGTCGAGCGAGAACCAGAACAAGCTGAGCCCGATCCTCATCACCCCGCAGACCTCGGTCGACAAGGGCGGTGCGGAGAGCTTCCGCTACCTGCTCCAGCCCAACCTGCTCCTGCGCTGACGCCCCAGCCCGAACCGCATAGGTCGGGGACGGCCCACATCCAGCTTGTCGGCCTACGGTGGCCGCATGCAGCTGGCCGTCGTGACGCAGGGTGATGGGCACCGCACGGCGATTCTCGTGCACGGCATCATGTCGGGCGCCGAGGCGTGGCACCGGGTGGCCGCAGATCTGGATGCCGCGGGCTACCGCGTCCTCGCGGTAGATCTGGCCGGTCACGGCTCCTCGCCTCGTGCGGCGCGGTACTCGGCGGCATCCTGGACCGATGATGTCGTGGAGACCGTCGCACCGCTCCTCGACGGGCCCCCCGATCTCGTGATGGGGCATTCCCTCGGCAGCGTCGTCGCCGGTGAGGTCGCGACCCGGCTGGGGGCGCGCAGCGCGATCTACGTGGATCCGGCCTTCGCATTCCCCCGAGGGGTCAAGGGGGCGGCCTTCAAAGCTGCCTTTGCGATGGCACCGCGGCCGAGCCGCCGTATGCTCGCGCGGATGAACCCGAAGTGGAGCGAGGTCGACCTCGAGATCGAGGTGTCGACCGTGGCCCGCTGGGACCGTCGCACGATCCTCGCCTTCGTTCGCACCGCGTGGCTGAGACCGCCGCGGCACCTCGGCATCCCGACTCTGGTGGTGCTCGCAGAGAAGAGCCTGCTGATCACCGACCGCGCGCGCTCCGCTCTCGTGGAACGGGGCATGATCGTGCTCCGCCTCGGGGGTACCGGGCACACCGTGTTCCGCGACGACCACGGGGCCTTCATGCGCACGATCACCGAGTGGCTCGCCCAGGTGCCCGGTCCGCGGCTGCGGGCCGCGCGAGCCCGACCGTCGTCGCACCCCGTCGGTAGGCTGGGCGGGTGTTCGTGGAGCAGCTGAGTCTCGTCGACTTCCGCAACTACGCGCACGCGGATCTCGCGCTCGAGCGCGGTCCCAACCTTTTCGTCGGGCGCAACGGACAGGGCAAGACGAACCTCGCGGAGGCGATCGCCTATCTCGCCACCCTCGGGTCGCACCGGGTGGCGCTCGATGCTCCGCTGGTGCGTCGTGGACAGGATGCCGCGATCGTGCGCGCACGCATCGGGCACGGAGAGCGGCGGCTCATCGTCGAGCTGCAGATCAACCGTCAGGGCGGTAACAAGGCTCGGGTCGGCGGGTCGCCGGTGCGTCCGGGTGAGCTGCCGCGCTACGCGCACGTCGTGCTCTTCGCTCCGGAGGACCTGCAGATCGTCCGTGGCGACCCTTCCGCGCGTCGCCGGTTCGCCGATCAGCTGCTCGTGCAGCGCCACCCGCGGATGTCTGCCGTGCTGGGCGACTACGACCGGGTGCTGCGCCAGCGCAACACCCTGCTGAAGTCGGCGCGGGCGCGCGGGGTGCAGGGTTCGGGGCTCGCCACGCTCGACGTGTGGGACGACAAGCTCATCGAGCTCGGCGCACAGATCATCGACGCACGCCAGGGGTTGGCCGTCGACATCGCGGGTCCGCTGGCGAGCGCCTACGCCTCGATCGCGGGCGCGGACCACGACCCCAGCGTCCGTTGGGTGCGCTCCATCGACGGAGGTGATCCCGAGGAGGACGAATCGGCCTCGGAGGTGGCCGCGGCATCCGACACCGCGACGGCGTTCCGTCAGGCCCTGACCGCGCGACGCTCGATCGAGCTCGACCGGGGGTTGACTCTCGTCGGTCCACACCGCGACGATCTGCTGGTGAGCGTGCGCGGACTCCCGGTGAAGGGCTACGCGTCGCACGGCGAATCGTGGTCGGCGGCGCTGTCGCTCCGTCTCGCCTCCGCCGCGCTCCTGCGGGAAGAGCGTTCCACGGGGGATCCCGTGCTCATCCTCGACGATGTGTTCGCCGAGCTCGACGCCGACCGTCGCACCCGGCTCGCTGGCGTCATCCACGATTTCGAGCAGGTGATCGTGACGGCGGCTGTGGAGGCCGATGTGCCTGCGGCGCTCCGAGGGCGCACGGTGCGCATCGACAGCGGTCAGATCGTCGGGGTCAGCGATGGATGAACCGGGTGTTCCGGAGACCGTCGCGACCTATCGGCGACTGCGCGGTCTCGAGCCGTCGCCGCGAGCGAAACGGCGCGGCCGTCGGCCCGTGGTCGACGACGAGGATGCCCCGTTCGCGCCCGGTCGCGACCCGAAGGGCCTCGGCGATGTGGTCGACGCGCTGACGCGCGATGCCGGGTGGACCGGGGCGCTCGCCCGAGAGGACATCATCCTCCAGTGGCGGGAGGTCGCCGGCGCCGAGACCGCGCAGCACACACGACCACTCTCGCTCGACGACGGCCGATTGACCGTCGAGTGCGACTCGACCGCGTGGGCGAAGCAGCTCACGCTGATGCGCGCACAGATCGTCAGCGAGATCACACGACGGTTCCCGGACGCGGGCGTCGACGCAGTGCGCTTCATCGGACCCGACGTCCCCTCGTGGAAATGGGGCCCCAGAACGGTTCCAGGGCGCGGCCCTCGCGATACCTACGGCTGAGGCACGTCCGTCGGTGGCTCGGATCATTTCATCCCGCCATACGGGCGTACAGGGCCCGCGAAACCGCTCGGCGCGGTAGACTGGACCGGTATCGCCGACCTATCCGGAGCGCTCGAAACCTATGACGTCTGAAAACCCTGCCAGCGGACCCGAGAATTCCGAGAAGAAGGCTCCCGCGTCCACGCCGGGTGAGTACGGCGCCGATGCCATTCAGGTGCTCGAAGGCCTCGAGGCGGTGCGCAAGCGCCCCGGCATGTACATCGGATCGACCGGTCCCCGCGGCCTCCACCACCTCGTCTACGAGATCGTCGACAACTCGGTCGACGAAGCCCTCGCCGGCTACTGCGACACGATCGACGTGACGATCCTCGCGGACGGTGCGGTGCGCGTGATCGACAACGGGCGCGGCATCCCCGTCGACATCCACAAGACCGAGGGAAAGTCGACCGTCGAGGTCGTGCTCACCGTGCTGCACGCGGGCGGCAAGTTCGGCGGCGGCGGCTACGCCGTATCGGGTGGTCTCCACGGCGTCGGCTCCTCGGTGGTGAACGCGCTCTCCACACGTCTCGAGGTCGAGGTCAAGCGTCAGGGCCACGTCTGGCGGCAGTCGTACACGTCCGGCGGCGCCCCGGTCGCCCCCCTCGCGAAGGGCGAGGAGACCGACGAGACCGGCACCACCATCACCTTCTGGCCCGACCCCGAGATCTTCGAGACGGTCGTGTTCGACTACGACACGCTGCGCACGCGCTTCCAGCAGATGGCCTTCCTCAACAAGGGGCTCACCATCGCCCTCCGTGACGAGCGTGCCGACGAGGCGTACGAAGAGGATGTCGACGGCTCCCCGGTCATCCGTCAGCCCAGCGACGTCTATCTGTACGAGCGCGGACTCGTCGATTACGTGCAGTACCTCAACTCGGTGCGCAAGATCGAAGCGGTCAACGACGAGATCATCGACTTCGACTCGGAGGACACCGAGAAGAAGATCGCCCTCGAGATCGCGATGCAGTGGACCACCTCGTACACCGAGAACGTGTTCACCTACGCGAACACCATCAACACGCACGAGGGCGGAACGCACGAAGAGGGCTTCCGCGCCGCGCTCACCACGCTCGTCAACAAGTACGCGCGCGCCCAGGGCCTGCTCAAGGAGAAGGACGACAACCTCTCGGGCGACGACGTGCGCGAGGGCCTGACCGCCGTCATCTCGGTGAAGCTCTCCGAGCCGCAGTTCGAGGGACAGACCAAGACGAAGCTCGGCAACACAGAGGCCAAGGCGTTCGTGCAGAAGGTCGTCGGCGACCAGCTCGGCGACTGGTTCGACCGCAACCCGGCACAGGCGAAGAACATCGTGCGCAAGGCGATCGACGCCGCGACCGCGCGCATCGCCGCGCGCAAGGCCCGCGAGACGGCCCGGCGCAAGAGCGTGTTCGAGTCCGCGTCGATGCCGGAGAAGCTGAAGGACTGCACGAGCAAGGACCCCTCGATCAGTGAGATCTTCCTCGTCGAGGGAAACTCCGCCGGCGGTTCGGCGGTGCAGGGGCGCAACCCGCACACGCAGGCGATCCTGGCGCTGCGCGGCAAGGTGCTCAACGTCGAGCGCGCACGACTCGACCGTGCGCTCGGCAACAAGGAGATCACCGAGATGATCCAGGCCTTCGGCACGGGCATCGGTGAGGACTTCGACATCACGAAGGCCCGTTATCACAAGATCGTGCTGATGGCCGATGCCGACGTCGACGGTCAGCACATCACGACGCTGCTGCTCACTCTGCTCTTCCGCTACATGCGCGGACTCATCGAGGCCGGTTACGTCTACCTCGCCCAGCCCCCGCTGTACCGCCTGAAGTGGTCGAACTCCGACCACCAGTACGTCTACAGCGACCGTGAGCGCGATGCGCTGCTGGCCGACGGCATCGCGAGCGGAAAGCGCATCCCGAAGGACAACGGCATCCAGCGATACAAGGGTCTGGGCGAGATGAACCCGAAGGAGCTGTGGGAGACGACGATGGACCCGGTCACCCGCACGCTGCTGCAGGTGACCATCGAGGACGCGGCGGCCGCCGACGAGATCTTCTCGACCCTCATGGGAGAGGACGTCGAATCCCGCCGCTCCTTCATCCAGCGCAACGCCAAGGACGTGCGATTCCTCGATATCTGAGGCCCACCACCCCGCGCCCCGGATCACACGAACGAGATTGAACGACTATGACTGACGACGTCCGGCCCGACGAGGCATCCGAGCACAACCACGGCAGGATCGACCAGGTCGACCTGCAGTCGGAGATGCAGCGCAGCTACCTCGACTATGCGATGAGCGTCATCGTCGGGCGCGCGCTTCCCGACGTGCGCGACGGCCTCAAGCCCGTGCACCGACGCGTGATCTACGGCATGTACGACGGTGGCTTCCGCCCCGACAAGTCGTACTCCAAGTGCGCCCGCGTGGTCGGCGAGGTGATGGGCCAGTACCACCCGCACGGCGATGCCCCCATCTATGACGCCCTCGTGCGACTCGTGCAGCCGTGGTCGCTGCGCTACCCGCTCGCGCTCGGTCAGGGCAACTTCGGCTCCGCCGGGAACCTCGAGGCGGCCGCCCCTCGCTACACCGAGACCAAGATGGCTCCGCTCGCCCTCGAGATGGTGCGCGACATCGAAGAGGAGACCGTCGACTTCCAGGACAACTACGACGGTCAGACGCAGGAGCCGAAGGTCCTCACGGCCCGGTTCCCGAATCTGCTCGTCAACGGCTCCGTCGGCATCGCAGTGGGCATGGCCACGAACATCCCGCCGCACAACCTGCGCGAGGTGGCCGACGGTGTGCTGTGGGCGCTCGAGCACCCCGAGGCATCCGCTCACGAGCTGCAGGACGCCCTGATCGCCCGCATCAAGGGGCCGGACTTCCCCACGTCGGCGCAGATCCTCGGCACCCGCGGCATCATCGAGGCCTACCGCACGGGTCGTGGCTCGATCACGATGCGCGCCGTCGTCAACGTCGAGGAGATCCAGGGCCGCACGTGCCTGGTCGTCACCGAGCTGCCGTACCAGGTCAACCCCGACAACGTCGCGATCAAGATCCGCGACCTCGCCCGTGACGGCAAAATCGCCGGCATCGCCGACATCCGCGACGAGTCGAGCGAGCGCACGGGTCAGCGCCTGGTCATCGTGCTCAAGCGCGACGCCGTCGCGAAGGTCGTGCTCAACAACCTGTACAAGCACACGCAGCTGCAGGACAACTTCGGCGCCAACATGCTCGCGATCGTCGACGGCGTACCGCGCACCCTGTCGATCGACGGCTTCGTCAGCCACTGGATCGACCACCAGCTCGACGTGATCGTGCGTCGCACCCAGTTCCGCCTGCGCAAGGCGGAGGAGCGCATGCACATCCTGCGCGGCTACCTCAAGGCGCTCGACGCGCTCGACGAGGTCATCGCGCTCATCCGCCGGTCTACCACCGTCGACGACGCGCGTGAAGGACTGAAGACGCTCCTCGACATCGACGACGTGCAGGCCGACGCGATCCTCACGATGCAGCTGCGGCGCCTGGCGGCGCTCGAGCGTCAGAAGATCATGGATGAGGCATCCGCCCTCGAGGAGCAGATCACCGACTACAAGGGCATCCTCGCGAGCCCCGAGCGCCAGCGCACGATCGTGCGCGACGAGCTGAGTGAGATCGTCGAGAAGTTCGGCGACGAGCGTCGCACCGAGATCCTGTTCGGCTTCGACGGCGACATGTCCATCGAGGACCTCATCCCCGAGGAGGAGATGGTCGTCACGATCACCCGTGACGGATACATCAAGCGCACCCGCAGCGACAACTACCGCTCGCAGCACCGCGGCGGCAAGGGTGTGAAGGGCGCGCAGCTGCGCGCGGACGACGTCGTCGAGCACTTCTTCGTGACGACCACGCACCACTGGCTGCTGTTCTTCACCACCAAGGGCCGGGTGTACCGGGCCAAGGGCTATGAAGTGCCCGAGGCCGGACGCGATGCGAAGGGTCAGCACGTCGCGAACCTGCTCGCCCTGCAGCCGGACGAGCAGGTGGCGCAGATCCTCGACATCCGCGACTACGCGACCTCGCCCTATCTCGTGCTGGCCACGCGGTCGGGCCTCGTGAAGAAGACGCGACTCGGTGAGTACGACACCAACCGTCAGGGCGGCGTCATCGCGATCAAGCTGCGCGAGGGCGACGAGGTGACGAGCGCGCTGCTCGTCGACGAGTCCGACGATGTGCTGCTGATCTCGCGGCACGGCATGTCTCTGCGCTTCACCGCGACCGACGACGCACTGCGTCCGATGGGTCGCTCCACCGAAGGTGTGAAGGGCATGGCCTTCCGCGGGGATGACAGTCTGCTGTCGGCGTCGGTCGTCCACGACGAAGGATTCGTGTTCGTCGTCACCGAAGGCGGCTACGCGAAGCGCACCGACGTGGATCAGTACCGGGTGCAGAGCCGCGGTGGACTCGGCATCAAGGTGGCCAAGCTCCACGACGACCGAGGCGACCTCGCCGGCGGCCTCATCGTGGGCGAGGACGACGAGGTTCTCGTGGTTCTCGCAAGTGGCAAGGTGGTACGCTCTGCCGTGGCCGAGGTCCCGGCGAAGGGACGCGACACGATGGGAGTCGTGTTCGCCCGGCCCGACGACGACGATCGCATCCTCGCGATCGCTCGCAACGGCGAGCGAGGTCTCGCCGAGACATCCGATGCCCCGGCCGAGTCCGACGGCGTCGACGTAGGTACTGAGGAGAACACTGAGGCATGAGCACCGTAGCGGACAAGCTCGCGAAGAAGTCCAGCAGCTCGAAGGGCGCCAGCACCAAGCAGGTGCGGCTGCGTCTGGTCTACGTCGACTTCTGGACGGCTGTGAAGCTCTCCTTCCTCGCCGCGGTGGCGCTCGCGATCGTGACGGTCGTCGCCTATGTCGTGGTTTACGCCGCCGTCGCGGCGACCGGTGTGCTCTCGAAGGCCGACGAGTTCACGTCGTCGATCTCGGGCGGCACGTTCATCCTCAGCCACACGATCGGCCTGCCGCAGGTGCTCGCCTTCGCCGCGGTCGTCGCCATCATCAACCTCATCGTGGTGACGGTGCTCGGCGCCGTCGTCGCGGGAATCTACAACTTCGCCGTCAAGGTGACCGGCGGACTGCTGGTCGGGTTCACCTCGAACTGACCGACGGTATGACGAAGGGCCCCGCCGTACGGCAGGGCCCTTCGTCATACCGTCTCAGACGATGCCGGCGGTGCCGAGCAGGTGACCGATCAGGTAGGTGACCACGAGTGCGAGCGCGCCACCGATCACCAGGCGCAGCGCCGCCTTGCGGCGGCCGCTGCCGCCGAGCTTCGCGGAGATCGTTCCGGTCAGCGCCAGCGCGATGATCACCACGACGAACGTGATCGGCACACGCAGGCCCGGGGGCGGCAGGAGGATCGCCAGAAGCGGAAGGATCGCGCCGGCCGTGAACGCGATCGCCGAGGAGAACGCGGCCTGCCACGGGCTGACCAGGTCATCCTGGTCGATGCCGAGCTCGACCTCGAGGTGCGCCGCGAGGGCATCGTGAGCGGTGAGCTCGGCCGCCACCTTCTCTGCGGTCTCCCGCGAGATCCCGCGCTGCTGATAGAGCTGGGTGAGCTCTTCGAGCTCCTCCTCGGGCATCTCGAGCAGCTCGCGCTTCTCCTTCTCGATGAGCGCCCGCTCGCTGTCGCGCTGACTGCTCACCGACACGTACTCCCCGAGGGCCATCGACACGGCGCCACCGACGAGGCCGGCGATGCCGGCCGTCAGCAGAGCGGGCACATCGGTCGTCGCACCGGCGACACCGACGACGAGGGACGCGACGGACACGATGCCGTCGTTCGCGCCGAGCACACCGGCGCGCAGCCAGTTGAGACGCTGGCTCACACCACCGTTGTGCGGCTCGGCGTGCTCCGTGGATTCCTGGGTCATGCGTCCAGTAAATCGACCCGGATCGGGCCTCGGCAACGAAGGCATGGCTTGCCTGCGCCGTGAGCATCGGCGACGTCGAATTCGTGAAATGAGGAGGCGTCGGGTAAAGTCTTGGAGGTTGACGGCCGAGCCGTCGCACGGGGCTATAGCTCAGGCGGTTAGAGCGCTTCACTGATAATGAAGAGGTCCCAGGTTCAAGTCCTGGTAGCCCCACTCTTCTCCCTCCGGGGCCTTAGCTCAGCTGGTAGAGCGCCTGCTTTGCAAGCAGGATGTCAGGAGTTCGAATCTCCTAGGCTCCACAACACAACGACGGCCGGTCCCGAAGGACCGGCCGTTCGACGTTCCGATGCGAACTCAGTCGTCGTCGTCCGAGACGATACGTACGCCCCGTCGCTTTCCCCCGCGTTGCGGGGCGGCCGATCTCTGATCGGACATCGGACCCGCTCCGGCGACGCCGGGATGCATCATCCGCGCGGCCGCCGCACCGGCGGCCGTCGTGCCGGCGACGGTTCCGGCGGGATCCGTTCCCGCCGAGGTCGATCCCACGAGGCCCGCGGCGGAGATGCCCGTGCTCGTCGGCGCACCGGCCGATGCGATCGAGAAGCCCGCTCCTCCGGATACCCCTCCACCCATCGAGCCGTCGACGGTGAGTGCGGCGACCCCCGTCGCCGAGCCCGGGGCGCCGATGCCGGTCATCCCGGCGTCGATGCGCGTGCGGTCGAGGTCTGCAGCGCCGCCCGCGAGGGTGAGTCGGTCATAGCCCGTGGATCCGAGCTGCGTCGCGGCCGCGGCATCCACGGTCCCGCCGGCGGTCACGACCGTCGCTGCAGGCGAGTTGCCGGCCAGCGTCGCGATGAGCGACGACGTGCTGTCGAACAGGGACCGCATCTGCTGCACGAAGCCGACGAGCGACTTCACCGACCGCAGCACCTGCACGATGGGCTTCGCGACCTTGTTGACCATCTCGTTGACGCGCGTGACGACCCGGGCGATCGCGTAGCCCATTCCGAGTCCGAAGGATGCCGCCACCACCGCCATGGCTTCGATCGCCGTGGCGAGCACCTTCGAGATCGCCGACTTCACGACGCTCTGCATACGCGCCACGAGACCTGAGGCTGTCGTCAGTCCGCTCGAGACCGAATCCGCCCAATCGCCGGAAGCGGTCAACTGACGCGACGTCTCTTGCGCGAACCGCAGATACGCGATCACCGTCGCTCCCGACAGCCCCTCGAGATCGCTCGTCCGCGCGGCGAGCGTCGACCCGGCGCTGCGCATCGACGCACCCGCGCTCGTCCACTGGGACGCGACGCCGCTGACACTCGCCTCGCTCCCGGCGAGCTGTTCCAGCCAGGACTTGAGCGGGCCGAGAAGGTTGATCACCCACCCGAGTCCGGCGCTCGCGATCGTTCCGATCGGATCGGCCGCGGCGGCGGCAGCGCTGCTGAGGGTGTCGAAGAACGCGATGCCGCCATCGAGCCAGTTGCCGTTCTGGATCGCGGTCGACAACGCCCGGCCGTCCTCGAGAAGGCGAGTACCCGCGTAGGGGGCGGCGAGCGTCTGTGCAGAAGGGGTCATCAGTCCATCGCCCTCTCGAGATCATGCAGTGTCGTGACGATGTCGGCCTCGAGCTGCTCCCACTGCTGAGCCGTGCCCCGCAGCTGCCCTGCCGTGCGCAGCAGCAATGACTCGTTCGTACCGAACATGCCCGTGGCCGCTGCGGTCATCGCGAGCGAGGGAGGCACGAGGAACGCGCACAGGATGCCGAACGCGTCCGAGGCGAGATCGCCCCCGCGCAGTGCGCCGATCGCCCGGGTCACGTCGTCGGCGAGAGATTCGACGAGCGCGGCGTGATGCCTCAGCCTGTCGAAGTCGAGCGCGATCTCGTCGCCCATCACGTCGTCCTCTCCACGGGGGGCGCGGATGCCGCGGCGCGAAGCTCGCTGACGATCGGGTCGTCGTCACCGAGCAACCGGGACACGCGCCGCAGCGCCTTCTCCTGCACGTCGTCCTGGGCGACCGCGATCACCGCGAGGATCTCCTGGGTGAGCCGTCGCGCACCGCGCGCAACGGCCTGATCGCCGAGGCGGAGGCCGGTCACCCGACCGGTGGCATCCACCTCGACGAACACGTCCTTGGCGGCCGAGTACGCGCTGCCGCGCACCTCCGCCATCGCGGCCTGGAAGGCCGGCATCTTGTCAGCGCGCTCCTGGGTCAGGCGGGCATCCGCCTCGACCTGCGCGATCGTCTCCTCCGCATCGGGCAACACAGCGCCACGCTAGCCACGCGTCGCCGACGCGCGAGGGGGTTTTCCACAACCCGATGAACGCCGGGTCAGGCGCTCTCGGCGCGGCCCCCGCGCAGGTGCTCCTGGGTCAGACGCTCGTACTCGTCGTCGTCGAGCTCGTCGTACTGGGTGGCCTCGCGTCGATCGCTGCGCATCCATCGCAGGAGCAGGATGACGAGCACCGGCACGTCTGCGACCTCGGCGATGAACCACAGCATGTCACCTGCGAGGTGCTGGTCGTGCAAGGGGTTCGGCCACCACCCGAGCGAGGAGGTCGTGGTGGCCGCGGCATCCACCACCGAGTCGTTGAGTCGCAGCAGGATGCCGGGCACCGAGTCGATGAGCAGCTCGACGAAGGCCAGCAGGAACTCGATGGTGATGAACAGACCGGTGTGCACCGCGGAGAGCGCAGCCATCGGCAGGACCAGAACCACCCCGACAATCGGGACGATCACCCCCAGGAGGGCATCGGTCAGCGGGTTCGAGCGCAGGGCACCGGCGAGAGGCGTGAGGAAGACGCAGAAGATCGCGGCGACGAAGACGGTCGCGAACATCGCATTTCCGAACAGGCGCACGAGCCGCGAGGCGAGGAGTCGAGCGATGCGCGCCGCGCCGGTCGGGCCGGTCGCCGCCTCGGCGAGCTCGAGAGGGCGGCCCACCACCACTCCGGCCGGAACCACGAAGATCAGCAGTGCGATGCGGGTCGTGAATGCCCAGCGAAGCTCGCCGGAATAGACGCCGAGGAATCCGAGCTCCACGACCGCGTACGAGCCGAGGCCCAGACCGAAGAACAGCAGCGTGCGCGTCAGCGGCCACTCCACCCCGCGGCGGCCTGCGGCTCTCACGCCCCAGAGATAGCTTGCGCCCGCGACGAGCAGCACGACGATCGTGAGGGGATCGGCGCGCCAAGTGGTGAGGAAGGTGGCGATGTCAGGCGTGCCGGTCAGTGTACGCCCGTCCGCCCAGCCCGCCCCGAGAGCACGGGTCGTAGGCTTCGGACATGGACATCCGGGTCGCCGCGTACGCCGTCATCACCGATGCGGAGGGGAGGGTGCTCCTCGCCCACTGGAACGAAGGCGGCCGGAGCGGATGGACGATGCCGGGCGGGGGCATCGACCCCGGAGAGGACCCGATCGACGCCGCTCGCCGCGAGGTGGACGAGGAGACCGGCTACGAGGCCCGCATCGGCGCGCTGCTCGGCATCGATTCGCAGGTGATCCCGGCGGGAAAGCGGTTCCCGGGAGCGGCGTCACCCCTTCACGCGCTGAGGATCATCTACCGCGCGGAGACCGTGGGAGGCGCGCTACGCAACGAGGCCGACGGCTCGACGGACGAGGCGCGGTGGTTCTCGCTCACCGAGGTCGCTGCCCTGCGCCGGGTGAGCCTGGTCGACATCTCGCTACGCTTCGCCGGCCTCATCGACTGACCACCACGCGCGCGAAGGGGGCGGGAGGATGTCGACATCCTCCCGCCCCCTCAATGTTCGCGACTCAGGCGTCGGGCGCGCGCAGCGGGTCGTCCGCGACCCACAGCTCGTCGTCGGCGCGCAGGGTCTGCCACGCGGCGTAGAGCACACCGATGGCAGCGGCCGCACCGAGGATGATGGCGATCACCCCGCCCGCGCCGATGCCCTTGCGCTGCGGCTCGAGCGCCGCGAGCTTGGCGGACAGCTTCTTCGTCGCCTTCTTGCTGTAGCCGGCGGCGCGCTTCTGGAACAGCGCCGCATCGGGAAGCTCGAGGCCACGGCCCGCGGCGATGCGGCCACGTGTGTCGTTCGCGGCATCCCATACCGACAGAGCACCACCGACGAGAGCACCGGCCGCCGGCACGACGGCGTCACTCAGCACGCGCTTGGACGCCTTCACCCCACGGTCGACGTAGGGAGCCGCATAGGTCTCGTACCCCTGCTGCACGGCCGGAACCACGTGCTCACGGTTGTAGTTGCCGAGCTGCCGGCCGGCCTCGCGGGCGGCGCCGGCAGCCTCGCCGAGCACGACCTGCTGGGCTTCCCACAGCTTGTTCACCTGGTTCTGGAGCTTGCGCAGCTCCTTCTTGCGCTTGCGGGTGAGACTCACGAGCGGACCCCCTTTTCGATGGGATGGGTACCGCCCATATTGCCAGAATCGGGCGCCGCGGCCGGGCGGGGTTGCAGGGAACTCTGTGAGAATGTACGCATGGCTCTTCACACGGCAGTCGCCACCATCCACACGAACCACGGCGACATCCTCGTCAACCTCTTCGGGGACCACGCCCCGCGCACGGTGCAGAACTTCACCGGCCTCTCGGACGGCTCGCAGGCCTGGACCAACCCGGCGACGGGTCAGCCGGGAGAGGGCGCCCTGTACAAGGACGTCATCTTCCACCGCATCATCCCCGGCTTCATGATCCAGGGCGGTGATCCGCTCGGACAGGGCATCGGCGGGCCCGGCTACCAGTTCGACGACGAGATCCACCCCGAGCTGACCTTCCAGAAGCCGTACCTCCTCGCGATGGCGAACGCCGGACTCCGCCGGAACGCCATCACGGGCAAGGCCGAGGGAACGAACGGCTCGCAGTTCTTCATCACGACCGACCCGACGCCGTGGCTGCAGGGCAAGCACTCGATCTTCGGCGAGGTCGCCGACGACGCCTCGCGCGCCGTGGTCGATGCCATCGCCGCGGTGCCGACCGCTGCGGGCGACCGTCCGGTCGAGCCGGTGGTCATCGAGTCGATCGACATCGTCGCGGCCTGACCACAGCGGTGACCAGCGCCGACTTCGCGCGCAATCGCGAGAACTTCTGCTACCGGCATCCCGACCGGCAGAGCTTCGTGCTCTGCCAGCGGTGCCTGCGCACGATCTGCCCCGAATGCCAGACCCAGGCGGCCGTCGGCGTCATCTGTCCCGAGTGCATCGCGCAGCAGCGCCGTGACCAGACTCCCGCCCAGGCCCGAGCGCAGCGCCGCTGGGGCCGGGCGGGAGGGTCGACCTCCGTTGCGCTGCGCGGACAGCCGGTGGTGACCTACGCGATCATCGCCATCACGGCCGTCTTCTATGTGATCCAGCAGATCATCCCGGCCTCGACGCAGTGGTTCGTCTTCTACGCGCCCGCGCTCTACCCGTCGCTTCTGGGCACGTTCGAACCCTGGCGACTGGTGACCGGCGCACTGGTGCACAGCAGCATCCTGCACATCGGGCTCAACATGCTCTCGCTCTGGATGATCGGTCGCATCATGGAGCCGTTGCTCGGGAGGGGCCGCTTCCTCGCGCTCTACCTGATCAGTGCGCTCGGCGGCTGGGTGGCAGTGACCCTGCTCGCCTTCCCGACTCCCGTGCTCGGGGCATCGGGTGCGATCTTCGGGCTCTTCGGCGCGCTGGTCATCATCGCCCGCCACCTCGGTGCCCAGATCACGGGGATCCTCGTCGTGCTCGCGGTGAACCTGGTGATCGGGTTCGTGCCCGGGTTCGGAATCTCGTGGCAGACGCACCTCGGCGGACTCGTCGCGGGCGCCGTCGTCGGCCTCGTGTTCGCGCGGACGCGTCGTCGGGACCAGCGGGTGCGTCAGATCGTGCTGCTGACCGTGGTCACGGTCGCGCTGTTCGCGCTGATGCTGATCCCGCTCGCGATCTACGGCTGATCGCCGGAGTTTTCCACAGCGTCATCCACAGGTGGGGATGAATGACAGCGGTGTAATTCGGATGCCGCGGCTCAGCGCCAGCGGGTCGTCATGAGGAACCCGACGAAGGCGATGCCGAAGCCGATGACGAGGTTCCACGCGCCGAGGTTCGGGATCGGGAACTGCGAACCGCTGAGGTAGAACACGAGCACCCAGGCGAGGCCGAGGAGCATGAGACCGATCATGATCGGCTTGAACCACGCGGGGTTCGGGGCGGGCTCACCCGAGGTGGCTGCGGGTCGCTGGTCGTCCGTGCGCTTGGATGCCATGCGGCACAGTCTATCGGGGGGATGCTTCAGCTCCGCGGAACGTACAATCCGAGTGTGACCGAACCCGAACCGCCGCTGCGTCGCCATCGTCGCGCCGTCGCGTCGTCGTCGGAGACGTCGGCCTCACCGCAGGCTCCCCGCCGCCACCGCGTGAGCGTGATCGGTGTCATCGGGGAGATCCTCATCACGGCCGGAGTGCTGGCGCTCCTCTACGTGTCCTGGCAGATGTGGTGGGGCGACTCCATCATCGGGGCCCAGCAGAACTCGGTCGGAAACTCCCTCTCGCAGCAGTGGCAGACCGAGGCGACAACCGAACCCTCGCCGTCTCCCACGACCAGCGGCGAGCCCGTGACCGCGGCGCCGCCCGATCTTCCGCAGCCCGCGAACGCGCAGATCTTCGCCACCATGCACATCCCCCGCTTCGGCTCGGACTACAACGTGGCGATCGCCGGCGGAGTGACACGGCAGGGAACACTCGACCCGATCGGCATCGGGCACTACCCGGGGACGCAGATGCCGGGGCAGGAAGGGAACTTCGCCCTCGCGGCGCACCGCACGACGTTCGGCGCCCCCTTCCACCGCATCGCCGATCTCCACGTCGGTGACGCGATCGTCGTCGAGACCCCCGACGGCTGGTACACCTACCGATTCCGGACGCTCGAATACGTGAAGCCGACCGCCGTCGACGTGCTGCTACCGGTGCCGCAGGTGCCGGATGTCCCCGCCTCCGGCCGGTACATGACGATGACCAGCTGCAGCCCCATGTACTCGGCGGACGAGCGCATCGTCGCCTACAGCGTGTTCGAGTCCTTCACCCCGCGCTCGGCAGGACCGCCGGCGTCCCTCACGGAGGTGTCCCCCTGATGTACGGAGCTCTCTGGCGCATCCTGCCCGGCCCCTGGTGGGTTCGGGTCATCATCCTCGTCGTGCTCGCGGCGGCCGTGCTCTACGGCCTCGTGTTCTGGGCGTTCCCCTTCATCGCCTCGATCACCAGCAATCAAGACGTCACGGTGGGATGACCGCACGCGTCGTCGTCCTCGATAACCGCGACAGTTTCGTCCACACCCTCGTCGGGTATCTGCGCGAGCTCGGGGCGCAGGTCGACGTGAGCGACGCGACCCATCTCGCGACGGCCGATGTCGAGGCGCTCGTGCAGCGCGCCGACGCGGTCGTGATCTCGCCGGGCCCCGGCCGGCCCGAGGACGCTCGGGCCTCGCTCGCGGCCGTTGCGCTGGCGATGAGCCGGGACATCCCTCTGCTCGGTGTCTGCCTCGGCCATCAGGTGATCGCCGTGGCCCTCGGCGGGCGCGTCGAGGAGGCGCCGGAACTGCGCCACGGGATGACGTCGCGCATCGAGCACGACGCGAGCGGCGTGCTGGCGCGGATGCCTCGTCCCGCGATCGTCGGACGCTACCATTCGCTGGCTGTCGTCGAGGAGGCGCTCCCCGACGAGCTGCGGGTCACCGCGCGCACGTCGAGCGGAACCGTCATGGCGATCACCCATCGCACTGCGCGGGTCGACGGTGTGCAGTTCCATCCCGAGAGCGTGCTCACCGAGGGCGGATATCTGCTGCTGGGCACCTGGCTCGAATCCGTGGGGATTCCGGATGGCGCGACGCGCGGATCCGCCCTCTCCCCGCACCGGGGTGTGTTGGCTCAGCCGACGCAGACCGTGAGCGTGACCGTCGACTGAATCGGCACCTCGCCGGGCGCGACCGACATCACCTTCACCGTGGGCGGCTTGCTCGCCGTGCAGGTCTGATCATTGGTCTGCGCAGGGGTCAAGCCGAGCTTCTGCAACTGGGACTCCGCGGCGGAGACCGTGAAGCCGGTCAGGTCGGGGAGAGCGACTTTTCCGGTCGCCACCACGAGTGCGATCGACGTGCCGGCCGGGACGTTGGTGCCCGCCGCGCTGCTCGCGGACAGCACCGTCCCGGACTTCGCCGTCGGATCGTCCTGCTGGGTCACCGCGCCGAGAGCGAGGCCGGCGTTCGTGAGTACGGAGGTGGCGGCATCCTGGGAAAGGCCCTGCAGCGTCGGCACGGGAACCATGGGCACACCCGTCGACACGTAGACCACGACGGTCGCTCCCTGCGCACTCACGGTGCCCGCGGCGGGATCGGTGCGGATGACATTGCCGGACGCGACCGTCGTGCTCGCTTCGGCGCGCTGCTGCACGGTGAAGCCCGCTTCGCTGAGCGTGCCGCTCGCCTTCGTGAAGGCCACCTGCGCGACGTCGGGCACCGTGTGGGGCGGGGCTTCGGCGCCGGCGCCGGCTCGGGCCGCGATCACCCAGGCGAGCACGGCGATCAGCACGACCGCCGCGATCGCGGTTCCGATCCAGATCCAGAGGGTGGTCGGTGCGGGCGAGGTCCTCGTCGTCGCGCGGGTCGTCGACAGGCGCCGCAGCGACTGCGCCGTGGCCGTCGCCTCGCGGGTGCTCGGCGCGAACAGCACGTCGGAGACCTCGGTGGGCGTCGGAGCGGGCGGTTCGTCGGACGCGACCCCCCGGAGCGCGGAGGCGAGCGCGCCGCGGAAGGCCGCGGCATCCGGGAATCTGTCGAAGGGATCCTTCGCGAGAGCCCGGGAGACGACGGCGTCGATGATGGGCGGCACGTCATCGCGCTCATCGCTCGGCGCGGCCGGTGCCTCGCTCACGTGCTGGTACGCGACGGCGACCGGAGTGTCGCCCCGGAACGGCGGATGCCCGGTGAGCAGTTCGAACAGCACGACGCCCGCCGAGTAGAGATCTGCGCGGGCGTCGACCGTCTCGCCCTTGGCCTGCTCGGGCGAGAAGTACGAGGCCGTGCCGAGGATCTGCGTCGTCTCGGCCACCGTCGAGGACCCGTCGGAGACGGCGCGGGCGATGCCGAAGTCCATCACCTTCACCTGACCGGTCGGCGTCACCATGACATTGCCCGGCTTGATGTCCCGGTGGATGACGCCAGCGCGATGGGAGTACTGCAGAGCCTCGAGGATGCCGTCGGTGATGCGCACGGCGTCTTCGACGGAGAGCGGCTCGTCGCCGATGAGATCCTTCACGAGCGTGCCGCGAACGAGCTCCATGACGATGTACGGCTCCGGCACCACGGTGCCGTCGGGAAAGGTCGTCGTCGTCTCCCCCGCGTCGTACACCCGCACGATCGTCGGATGGGACATCCTCGATGCCGACTGCGCCTCGAGACGGAACCTCGTGCGGAAGCCGTCGTCAGACGCCAGTTCGCGGGCGAGGAGCTTGATGGCCACCTCGCGCCCGAGGGTCACGTCGTAGCCGCGGTAGACGCTCGCCATGCCGCCGCGTCCGATGAGCTCGTCGAGGCGGTAGCGCCCGTCGAGCACGCGTGGTTCGTCGCTCACATCACTCCTTGGTCCTCGGCAAGCCTAGGCCTGCCGAGGACCGACCCCATGGAGGGGGTGTTCAGGGAGTGGTCGCGCTAGGTGTCGGGGTGGACGCGCCGACGATCGTCGCCTCCACCTGGGGCGCCTGCGGCGTGGTCTGCTGCGTCTGCCCGGTCCCACCGCTGCAGGTCGCCGTGTAGGTGACTCCGACGCGGTTGCCGGATGCACCGGTGACCTGAATCTGCGCGGTGGTCGTGTTCGCGTCGACCGTGAGCGTCTGAGTTCCGTTCGCGAACACCGCGTTCTGGACGATCTGCACCGTGTAGCTCGAGACCGACCCCGTGCCGCTCGGGCACGTGTAGGCGCTCCACTTCACCGTGACGGTGCTTCCCGCCGGAACCTGCGTCACCGGCACACCGGCGATCTCATAGGTCACGCCTGCGGACGGGGCCGGGAGCGACTGCACCGCGCCGTAACAGGTGATCGTGATCGTGGATCCGGCCGGCACGTTGCCACTGCTCGGCGACGTCGATGCGACCGTGTTCACCTTGTCGCTCGACGGTGCTGCCGGCGGGTTCGCCCCGGTCGCGGGGGTGAGGCCGGCACTCGTGGCCTTCGAGAAGGCCTCGGTGCAGGTCATTCCGACGAGGTTGAGGCTCGCAATGCTCACCGGGGTGGCCGACTCGGACGGCGTCGGGCTGTTCGACGGGGTCGAACTCGACACGCTCGGCGTCGAGGGCGGCGCCGAATCGCCCCGGTTCGCGAACAGGGCGATCAACGTGCCGCCGAGGACGATCACCAGCAGGGCGATGAGCGCGATCAGGGGCCATGTCCACGGGCTGCGCTTGCGCTTCTGCTCCGTGGCTGCCACCGGAGCCGCCGCGAGCAGCTGCGTCGCCGCTGCCGTCGCGGGCGATGTGCCCAGCAGCTGGGTGGCGGCATCGGTCGCGAGGAACCCACCGGCGATCGCGGGCACGGCCGCCGCGGCCGCGGCGACGTCCCCGCGACGCAGCGCGGTCGCCGCGCGGGCCACGGTCGCCGCAGAGCCGGGGCGGTCCTCCGGCTTCTTGGCGATCATCGCCATGACGAAGTTCTGCACCGGCTCGGCGACCGTCGGAGGCAGCGGCGGCGGCTGCTCGTTGATCTGCGCCATCGCGATCGCGACCTGCGACTCGCCCGTGAACGGGCGCTTTCCGGCGAGGCTCTCGTAGGCCACGATGCCGAGCGAATAGATGTCGGTCGACGGGGTCGCGGGGTGACCCGACGCCTGCTCGGGCGAGAGGTACTGCACCGTGCCCATGACCTGACCGGTGGCGGTCAACGGCACCTGGTCGGCGATGCGCGCGATGCCGAAGTCGGTGATCTTCACCCGGCCGTCCGGCGTGATGAGGAGGTTGCCGGGCTTGATGTCGCGGTGCACGAGACCGGCGGCATGAGCCGCCTGCAACGCGGACGCCGTCTGCGCGACGATGTCGAGCGTCTTGTCCGTCGAGAGCGACCCCTCGCGCTCGAGGATCGTGGAGAGCGCCTCACCGGGCACGAGCTCCATCACGAGGAAGGCGCTGCCGTTCTCCTCGCCGTAGTCGAAGACGCTCGCAATGCCCTCGTGGTTCACGAGTGCGGCATGGCGCGCTTCCGCGCGGAACCGCTCGAGGAACCCGGGGTCCCCCATGTACTCGTCCTTGAGGATCTTGATCGCGACCGTGCGGCCGATCACATGGTCGGTCGCCTCCCAGACCTCGCCCATGCCGCCGATGGCGATCCTGGACTCGAGCTCGTAGCGTCCCCCGAACATCGCACCCTGCGTAGGTCTCATTTGCCCAGCACCGCCTCCATGACCTTCTTTGCGATGGGCGCCGCGAGCGAATTGCCGCTGCCCGATTGTCCTCGTCCCCCGCCGTTCTCGACGACCACGGCGACGGCCACCTTCGGGTTCTCTGCGGGCGCGAAGCCGGTGAACCACAGCGTGTACGGGTCGGTGGGACCGTTCTGCGCCGTGCCGGTCTTACCGCCCACACTGACGCCGTCTATTCTTGCATTCGTCGCGATTCCGCTGCTGACGTTGGCGACCATCATCTGCACCATCTCCGCATCCAATGTCGAGTCGAGTGCCTGTCCGAACTGCTCGTTGCCGAAGGTCTGCTGAACCGACAGGTCGGACCCGATCACCTGGTCCACCATGCGCGGCTTCATCACGACGCCACCGTTCGCGATGCCCGCCGACACCATCGCCATCTGCAGCGGGGTCGCGCGCACATCGCCCTGGCCGAAGCCGCTCAGGGCGGCGCGCGTGTCGCTGAGGTTGCTCGGGTAGACCGAGGCGGTGCTGGTGATCGGCAGATCGAAGCTCGTGTTGAAGCCGTACTTCTCGGCCTCCTTGCGGATGGTCTCGCCGCCGAGCTGCGCGGCGAGCTCCGCCATCGGGATGTTGCAGCTCAGCCGGAGGGCGTCGGCGATCGAGACCTGGTCGCCCGGACCGCAGGTGCCTCCGGTGTCGTTGCTGATCGAGGTCGAGGTGCCCGGCAGCGTGTAGCTGGCGACGTTGGGGAGCAGGGACTGCGGCGTGTAGTTTCCCGTGGCGAGAGCGGCGGACGCCGTGACGAGCTTGAACGTCGAGCCGGGCGGGTTGAGGTTGCCGCCGATCGCCCGGTTGTAGAGCGGGTTCGTCGCCTGTGCGACGAGTTGGTCGTAGGTCGTGTTCACCTGGGTCGCGTCGTGGCCGGCCAGCGAGTTGGTGTCGTAGCTGGGGCTCGTGACCATCGCCAGGATGCGTCCGGTCGAGGGTTCGATCGCGACCACAGCGCCCTGCAGGGACCCGAGTGCGTCGTAGGCGGCCTTCTGCACGCTCGCGTCGAGGGTGAGCACCACGTTCGATCCGCGCGCGGGCTTGCCGGAGATGATCTGCTCGAGACGCGCGAGGAACTGCGACCCGCCGGTGCCGCTCAGGTCCTGGTTCATCGCGTTCTCGATGCCGGTCGATGACCCGAGCACGGGGTTGAAGTATCCGGTCACCGGAGCCCACATCTGCGGGTCGACATACTGGCGCTGCCAGCTGTAGACATCGCTCGACGGCACCGATGAGGCGATGGCCGTGCCGCTCGCGATGATCGCGCCGCGCTCGATCGAGTAGGAGTCGTAGAGGCTGCGGCGGTCGGCGGGATTCGCCGCGAGGTTCTGGGCCTGCGCGACCTGGATGATGCTCGTCGAGCCGAAGAGAACGAGGAACATGGCGAGCAGCACGATGCTGATGCGCCGGAGCTCTTTGGTCATCGTGCCTCCCCCCGGATGCCGGTGGCGAACGCGATCACGCGTGCGGGACGGGTCATCCGATCACCGCCCGCGGCTGGCGACGCACGGCGTCGGAGATGCGCAGCAGGATGGCGACGATCAGCCAGTTGGCGACGAGGGACGAACCTCCCGCGGCGAGGAAGGGCGTGGTGAGGCCGGTGAGGGGGATGACCCGTGTCACGCCGCCGACCATGATGAACACCTGCAGCGCGATCGTGATCGACAGGCCGGTCGCGAGGAGCTTTCCGAAGTCGTCCTGGCCGGCGATGCCGACCCGCAGGCCGCGGCTGATGAAGACCATGTAGAGACAGAGGATCGCGAAGGCTCCGACGAGCCCGAGCTCCTCGGCGAGGCTCGGGAAGATGTAATCGCTCTGCGCGAGCGGCGTGATCTGGGGGCGCCCCTGACCGAGACCGGTGCCCAGCAGGCCGCCGTGGGCCATTCCGAAGATGCCCTGCGCGAGCTGGTAGCTGCTGTTGTTGATGAGTGACGGGTCGAACGCGTGCAGCCAGTTCGTGAACCGGGCACCGACGTAGGGCAGTACCTGGGCGGCGGCCACGGCGACTCCGGCCGCCATCGCGACGCCGAGCAGCACCCAGCCGGTCTTGCCCGTCGCGACATAGAGCATGCCGACGAACATGCCGAAGATGAGCAGGCCGCTGCCGAGGTCGTGCTGGGCGACGATGATGCCCACCGAGATCACCCAGACCACGAGGAGCGGGCCGAGATCGCGCGCGCGCGGCCACGTGATGCCGAGGAAGCGCTTGCCCACCGACGACAGGCTCTCGCGTGTGCGCACGAGGTAGCCGGCGAAGAAGATCGCGAGGGCGATCTTCGCGAGCTCGCCCGGTTGGAAGGAGAAGATGCCGAGGTTCACCCAGACGGCGGCGTTCGCGTTGATGGCGAGGCCGGGGATCAGGGGGAGGACGAGCAGAAGCACACCGACGAAGCCGAACACGTACGTGAAGCGGAACAGCACGCGGTAGTTGCGCAGGAACACCACGATGAGGATGGAGCCCGCGATGGCGATCGCCGCCCATGCCAGCTGGCGGGTGGAGTAGGCCGCCCACCCGGTGTAGCGGAACGCGATGTCGATGCGGTAGATCTCGGCGATGCCGAGCCCGGTGAGGAGGGTCGCGATCGGCAGCACGAACGGGTCGGCGTTGGGTGCCCGGAACCGCAGCACGACGTGCAGACCGAGCGCGAGCAGGGTGAGCCCGCCGGAGTAGGTGAGGATCGTGACATCCACCTGACCGAGTGCGCCGAGCTGCACGAGCACGATCGCGGCCGCGGAGATGAGGCACGCGAAGATCAGCAGCCCCAGCTCCCGGTTGCGCAGGGTCTGCGGCGAGCGGATGCGGCGCAGGGCGCGCAGCACCGCGGTGTCGGCCTGGATCGGCGCGTCGGCCGGGGTGGTCGTCATCCGCCGGATCCCTTCTGGGGAGTGATGCGCTCCACGATGCTCTGCGCCTCGGCGAGGGAGCCGGCGGAGATCGTCGCCGTCACCGTGGCACGGTCGAACGGCGCGAGGGAGTCGAGCGTGATGCCGGTGTCCTGGTAGAGCTCGGACAGGTGGATAGGTCCGATATTCGCCTGGATGCCGCGGTAGATCACCACCGTGTCGTTGTCGGCGCCGACGTAGTAGCGCGTCTGCGTCCAGGCGTACGCGCCCGCGAGCGCGGCCGCGATGAGCGCGATGACAATGACCAGACCCACGATCCAGGAGATCCGCCGGCGTCGCGCGCGCCGCCGGTCCTCTTCGATGAGCTCTTCGAGGAACTGCGGCTGCGGCTCGAAGTGCGTCGGCTCGTTCGCGGCCTGCCGCACCGGGTGCAGCCAGGACGATCGGCCGGGACGGGCGGCGGTGACGACGACGCCCGTCGGGTTCGAGGCGGAGCCCACGATCGTCGGCGTGCCGGAGAAGACCGGATGCTGCCCCCCGACGTCGACGATGACGATGGTCACGTTGTCGGGGGCACCCGCGTCGAGGGCCTGCTTGAGGAGCATGTCGGCGGTGCGGGCGGGTGCGTGGCCCGCCGCGAGCGCCTTCGCCGTGTGCGTGTCGTCGACGACGCCGGAGAGCCCGTCGGAGCACAGCAGCCACCGGTCGCCCGGGCGGGTGGGCATGATGAACGAGTCGACCTCGGGGTCGGGGTCCATGTCGCCGAGCACCCGCATCAGCACCGAGCGCCGCGGGTGGTAGCGCGCCTCCTCCGGCGTGATCCGCCCGGAGTCCACCAGACGCTGCACGAAGGTGTGGTCGGTCGTGATCTGGGTGAGCGCGCCGTCGCGGAAGAGATAGATGCGCGAGTCGCCGATGTGGGCGATCACGGCATAGTCGTCGACCATCACGATCGCACTGACGGTGGTGCCCATGCCGGCGAGCTCCGGGCGGGTGGCGACCGTGTCGATCAGGTCGGTCGCCGTCTCATGGATCGTCTCCTGCAGCGCGCGCTCGGCGTCGAGCGACGAGCCGAACGGGCGGTCGAGCTCCTCGAGCCGGTCGACCGCGATGCTCGACGCGACATCCCCGCCGGCATGGCCGCCCATGCCGTCGGCGACGACGAACAGGTTCGACCCGGCGTAGCCGGAGTCCTGGTTGTTCGATCGCACCTTGCCGGTGTGCGAGAGCGCTGTGCTCGATCCCTGGAAGACCATCGGGCGCGATCAGTCCCGCAGCTCGAAGGTCGTGGCGCCCACCTTGATCGGCGCGCCGAGCAGAACCGGCACGGGTGAGCTGACGCGGTCGCCGTCGTGCCACGTGCCGTTGGTCGAGTCGAGGTCCTGGATCATCCACTGCTCGCCCCACAGCAGCAGGCGTGCGTGGTGGCTCGAGGTGTAGTCGTCGCGGATGACGAGACCGGACTCGCTGGAGCGCCCGATCGTCAGTGGCTCGGTGCCGAGCGTCAGCTCGAGTCCGGCCTTGGGCCCGCTCGTGATCACGATGCGATGGGCGTTCTCGGATGTCGCCTTCCCGCCCTTCTTCGCCGAGGCGCGGGCCGCGGAGGTGGGCGAGGTCGCGAGGGTCGGTCCGGTGCCGGCGACGAGGGGGGCTGCGGTCGCCGCGGTGGCGGCGGCGGGGGCGGCCGCACGCACCGGCCCGGATGCGGCCCCGGCGTCGGGGAGTTTGCGCACTCGTACGCCGAACAGGTCGGCGCGCAGCGAGTAGATGACGGCGAACACGAAGAACCACAGGATCAGCAGGAAGCCGATCCGCAGCAGCAGAAGTGTGAGCTCGCTCACATCGCTCATGACAGCGGACTCCCCCAGTTGTCGCCGCGTACATCGAACGCGCGCGTCGTATCGTCGGCCGCCGCGGGTGCCGGGCGCCGGGGCGCCTCGGTCGATGCGATCACGCGGAAGACGAGGTTGGTGTTGCCGATCGAGATGGTGGCGTCGCTCGGCAGTGCCGCCTCGGAGATCTTGCGGCCGGCGAGCTTCGTGCCGTTCGTCGACCCGAGGTCGCGCACCATGGCGCGTTCGCCGTCCCACAGGATCTCGGCGTGCGTGCGGCTGGCTCCCGCGTCGGAGATCGTGATGTCGGCATCCGATCCACGGCCGATGACCGTGCGGGCACCGGCGATCGGGTATCGGCGACCCGCGACATCCACGACCGCCTGCCAGGAGACGCGACCCTCGGCGATCTGCGACTCGACCCGCAGTGTGCCGGTGGAGAGGCGGTCGTCGGAGACGAGCGAGATCGTCAGCGCGGACGGAAGCGTGTAGCCCTGCGTGCGGGCGTGGGTCGTGATGACCTCGCGCAGCTCCGCCTGCAGCGGGGTGCCGAGCGCACTCATGCGCTCCTCGTCGGACGGGGAGAGATGCACGACGAAGGCGTTCGGAGCCAGGATGCGCTCACGCGAGACGATCGCGGCCTTCTTGTCCATGTCGCTGCGCAACGCCGACGCGATGTCGACGGGCTCGATACCGCTGCGAAAGGTCTTCGCGAAGGCGCCGTTGACGGCGCGCTCGAGACCTTTCTCGAAGCTGTCTAGTAGTCCCACGTGACTCCTCAGGCAGGCCGACGGGTTGCTTCATCGTAGTTGCACACCCTGGAGGAGCCGTGAACAACGCGTCCCGACGTGCGTGCCGGCCGCGGCCCCGTGGTATCCTCGGGAGGTTGAGTGGGCGGATGCCTCGGCATCCTCTCCGAACGCGCGAGTGGCGGAATAGGCAGACGCGCTGGCTTCAGGTGCCAGTGCCCGAAAGGGCGTGGGGGTTCAACTCCCCCCTCGCGCACCGCACAATGACGAAGGCCCCCGGTCATCCCGGGGGCCTTCGTCGTTGAGGTCACTGGGCGGCGTAGCCGCCGTCGACCAGGTGGTAGGAGCCGGTCACGAAGCTGGCGGCGTCGCTTGAGAGGAAGGCGACGATCGCGGCGACCTCCTCGGGGGTGCCGAGACGGCCGAGCGCGTGCTTGGCGGCGAGGGCGTCCTTGGTGGCCTGGTCGAGGTTCTTGTCGAGCAGCGGGGTGGCGATGAACCCCGGGCCGACCGCGTTGACGCGCACCTTCTGCGCGCCGTACTCGAGGGCGGCGTTCTTGGTGAGGCCGATGAGGCCGTGCTTCGCGGTCACGTAGGCCGACGAGAAGGGGATGCCGACGGAGCCGAGCACCGAGGCCATGTTGACGATCGAGCCGCCCCCGTTGGCTGCCATGGCGACGACCTGCGCGCGCACGCCGTAGAACACGGCGTTGAGGTTGACCTCGATGACCTTCTGCCAGCTGTCGAGGGGGTACTCCCCTACGGGGGCCGCGGCGCCGCCGATCCCGGCGTTGTTGACGGCGATGCGCAGCGGCGCGAGGGCGTTGGCGCGCTGGATCGACTCGTCGATCCACGCGGTGTCGCTCACGTCGCCGACGAAGGCGCTCGCGGTGCCGCCAGCGGCGGTGATCTCGTCGACGACGGATGCCGCGGCATCCGCGTTGATGTCGGTGACGAGCACGCTCGCGCCGCTCGCCGCCAGGGTGTGCGCCACGGCGCGACCGATCCCCGACCCCGCTCCCGTCACGATCGCCGAACGTTCTGCGACGTCGTACACAGCCATGTCGATTCCTTTCCTCATCCGGCGTGACCGTGATGAGGCGGCGCCGGCCGATGGCGGCGGCGCGGGTGCGCCTGCCGTAGGGCAGCCTGAAAGGTTGTCCTTGTTCGACAACTGTCGAAGACCATCGTGCATTCCCGGACAGTCAGACTGGGCGTTGCTTATGCGCTTGCCGCAAGATCGACGCGGGCACCCCCACGCGCCGCCGCCGCCGCGTAACGTAACGACTCGCATCCCTCGTGCCCCCAGCGGAGGGATCCACAAGAGCCCCCTCCTGATCCCCCAGCCGGGAGGGGGCTCTTCTCTGCCTTGGCGCGAACTCGCAGCCCTCATCCGGTGGGGCGCACAGCCCCGGCGACGACGTCGAACCGACGTCGCGCAGCTCATCGATTTCTCACGGCTCACCCGCTATGCGCGGCAGTTTCGAGGTCATTAGAGTGAACGCTGTCACGCATGGCGTGGCATATCCGGGGGGATCCGTCGACGCCCGGGCCTTGAGTTCACTCGGCCCGGGCGTCGTATGGGTTAAGGGCCCGCTCGGGCGCTCAGGCGGGGTCCTCCCACGCAACGGTTGCGTTAACGATCTGCGATCGCCCTCGCCCCGAGCCGTGATGCCCGCTAGCGTGAAGCGAACACCGGTGCACTGGGCGCCGGTTGCAGTAGAGAACGGCAGTTCATGAGCACGACGGGTACGGTCAAGTGGTTCAACTCGGAGAAGGGTTTCGGTTTCATCGCTCCTGATGAGGGCGGCGCCGACGTCTTCGCGCACTACTCGGCCATTCAGGGAAACGGATACCGCTCGCTCGAAGAGAACCAGCGGGTCGAGTTCGAGGTCGAACAGGGTCCCAAGGGACTGCAGGCGGCGAGCATTCGCGCGCTCTGACCGAAGCGTTCGAGGGGACGGGATGCCGCGGCATCCCGTCCCCTCGTCATGTTCGGGCTCAGCCGGCGCGCACGACGTCCACCCCCGCCGCCGCGAGCTGACGCAGCGTCGCGGTCGGCAGGAACGCGCGCACGAGGGCGAGACCGATGCGGGTGAGGTCGCTCTCGTCGCGGTAGAGCAGGTAGAGCGGCTCGTGGCGGGGATGGAACTTCTGCTTGAAGCGTTGCAGAGAGCGGAATCCGTAGACGGGCTCGAGCGATTCGGCCAGCCGGTCGCCCAGCGCGGCGAGGCCGCCGGCCTCCTGCGGGAGATCGTGGGCCAGCGGCGCACCCGACAGTGACATGAACTCGGCGCCCTCCGCCTCGAACTGCTGGGCGGACGATCCGATGAGGAACTCCATCACCGAGGGGAAGCCGCCCTCGCGGCGACGCATGAGGTCGAGCGTCCACCCGCGGACCATACCCTGAGCGCCGTAGACCGGCAGCCAGGACAAGAAGCCATCGACATCGCCCGACGGTGTCACGGCCAGGGCGATCCGCACCTCCGGATCGGCGGCCTCGATGAGGCTGCCCAGGGTGAAGCCCATCTCGGGCAGGTCCTTGTCGCCGAGCCACTCCTCGGAGATCGCACGGATCTGCTGGCGCACGCCCCACGACTCGTGCACGAGGTGCGTCATGCGGAACTCCACCTGCTCGCGGTCGGCGCGGTTGAGGGACGTGCGCACCGAGTTCCACTTCTTGCCCGTGAACTGCAGCCCCGGAAGATCGACGATCGTGTCGGCGGCGACCACCAGGCTCCTCCACGTGGACGGGAGCAGCGCGCGCGTCGACTCGCTCGCGCTGAAGAAGCACGGCACGAGCCCGGCGTGCTCCGCACCGTCGACGAACGCGTCGACCACACCCGGGGCGTCGGACGGCGGGCCGAACGGATCGCCGAGCGCCAGGGCCACCCCGTTGCGCCGCTGGTAGGTGAGCATCCCGCCCGCCGCCGTCCGCACCGTCGAGTTGGCGTCCCACGTGGCCATCCATGACAGAGTGCCGCCGCCGTCACGATGAAGGGCGCGTCGCACCTCCGCCCGCGTGGGCGGAGGCAGGGCCGACAGGCGGGTGCCGCGCCCCGCGCGGAACGCGCGTCGCTCGATGAGCAGGTAGACGAGGAGCAACGCCCACAGCACCCCGCTCACGATCGTGAGGGCGGGATCGCCGGAGATCGCGTCCGTCACCTCGCTCCACCCGACCAGTTCGGCGCCGATGAGCACGAAGACCACGGCGAGGATGTTGCCGCCCGCGAAGACCGCGGCGACCCACCACGTCCAGCGCCGGCCGCGCAGCAGGCCGCGGGCGATCAGCACGATCACCACGACATCGACCGTCACATCGAGGATCGGACCGGGGTCCGGCGTCGTACTGCCGAACATGCCCGCTGTCGGCACCACGAGAACGATGATCTCGAGCGCCCCGAGCGCCAGGACGGCGACGAAGGCGATGAAGCGCTTCTCGCGCAGCGACGCCTTGCGCAGGCGCAGCGACCGGTCGACGATCAGCACGCCGATGACCGACACGGCGTGCTCGAGATCGCCGAGGTTGCCCCAGAAGACCATCGTCACACCTACGAAGGCGAGCAGCACGAGCCAGGCGCGCACCCGCCAGGGCGGGCGGAAGAGCCCGACGGCTGCCGCGATGCACGCCATCGTGCCGCCCGAGGGGCCGACGTCGAGGTGATGCGACTGCGCCACGGCCCACGGCCACCCGGTCATCGCGAGCAGCCACACGATGAGAGCCGCGACCAGCACGGTGCCGATCTGGCCGATGACGAAGTATCGGGTCGCGACCTTCCACCCGCGGTGGAACTCGAGGTACGCCATGCCGGCGAAGCTCACGATCACGACCGGGTAGAGGATCGGCGAGTGCACGAGCAGTGCACCGGTGACGGGCGTCCACCAGTGCCCCTCGAGGAGCGAGGGCAGGCCGTAGGCCAGGTAGCGCCAGGCATGGTTCTCGCGCAGCGGGAACCAGAGCGCGGCGCTCACGAGTCCGGCCACGAGCACCAGACCGAGGGTGATGAGCGTCGCCGGGATGCGCGCGACGACGGTGATCACCGGATGCCTCGTCGGAGCCGCCGCATCCGTCATGTCGGCCAGCCTACCGACCGGGTCGCCGGTCGACGAGGGGTTCAGGCGGCCGGCAGCACGAGTGCGCGCAGCGCCTCGATGTCAGCCGCCTCGGCGACCGCGCCCTCGGCCTCGCCCGGGCTGCTGAAGCCCCAGTCGACGAAGATCACGGGCACGCCGCGCTCGGTGCCGCCCTCGACGTCGTGGTGGCGGTCGCCGATGAGCACGGGACGCGAGACGTCGATACCCTGGGCCTCGAGGCGGCGGAGGGCCTCGGCGACGATGTCGGCCTTGCGGCCGAGCGTGCGCTCATCGGCGGTGGCACCGGTGATCGAGGCGAACAGCGGCGCGAGCCCGAAGTGCTCGAGGATCGCCTTCACCTGCACCTCGGGCTTGGAGCTCGCCGTGGCCTGCGGCACGCCGCGGTCGTGCAGCTCGTGGATGAGGTCGGCGACCCCCGGGTACAGCCGCACGTCGGTGGTGTACCCGTCGGCCTTGCCGAGCTCGCGGTAGTGCGCGACGGCCTTCTCTGCCTCCTCCGGGCTCAGGTGCGCCTGCGTCTGGAAGGACTCGAACATCGGCGGGCCGATCCAGTGGGTGAGCTCCGCCTCAGTGGGGGCGGGCAGCCCGAGACGCTCGAGCGAGATCGTCAGCCGACGGAGGATTCCGACCGAGGCGTCGACGATCGTGCCGTCGACGTCCCAGAGGACGCAGGTGTAGGGGAGGGACACCCCTTAACGGTAGTCGTCGCCGACGGCACGGGATGCCGCGGCATCCGGTCGTCAGAAGAGCCGGGGTGCGCCCGACTCGACGCCCTTCATGCCGTCGTAGTCGAGGGTCACGCAGCGGATCCCGCGGTCGCCGGCGAGCACCCGCGCCTGCGGCTTGATCTCCTGCGCGGCGAAGACGCCGGTGACCGGCGCGAGGTGGGGGTCGCGACCCAGGAGCTCCAGGTAGCGGGTGAGCTGCTCGACGCCGTCGATGTCGCCGCGGCGCTTCACCTCGACGGCGATCGTGCCGCCCTCGGGGTTGCGCAGCAGCAGGTCGACCGGGCCGATCGCAGTGGGGAACTCGCGCCGCACCAGGGTGAGTCCCTCGCCGATCACGTCGACCTGCTCGGCGAGCAGGCGCTGCAGGTCGGCCTCGACGCCGTCCTTCTGCAGGCCCGGGTCGATGCCGAGCTCGTGGGACGAGTCGTGCAGCACCTCGTAGAGCTTCACGACGAGCGCGTCGCCGGACTTCTGGTGGGTCACGCGCCACTGCTCGATGACACCGGATGCCGCGGCATCCTCATCGACCTCTTCGACCGCGAGCGTGCACGGCGGGCTCATCCAGTTGAGCGGCTTGTAGCTGCCGCCGTCGGAGTGCACGAGCAGCGAGCCGTCGCCCTTGTGTACGAGGAGCCGGGTGGCCAGCGGCAGATGGGCGTTGAGGCGCCCCGAGTAGTCCACGGAGCAGCGGGCGATGACGAGACGCACCCGACCACGGTACCGGCGCCCGCCCCGCCCCGGCGACGCCGTTGACGCGCTCGCCGCCGCGCGCGACGATCGGGCCATGAGCATCTTCGTGAACTTCCCCGTCGCGGACGTCGCACGCTCCGCCGACTTCTACTCGACGCTCGGCTGGAGCGCCGTCGCCGAGTTCACCAACGAGAACGCCGCCTGCTTCCGCATCGACGGCGACACGCACATCATGGCCATCAGCCGCAGCTTCTACGAGAGCCTCGGCGGCACCGAGGAGCTCGTGGGCGGGCCGGGCACCCCGTCGCCGGTGACGGTCGCCTTCAGCGTGCCGACGCGCGACGCCGTCGATGCGCTCGCCGTCGCCGCCGAGTCCGCCGGGGGCCGCCTCGGCGACACCGACGAGTACGGCTTCATGTACCAGCGACAGTTCGACGACCCCGACGGCTACCACTTCTCGCCGTTCTGGGCCGACCCCGACGCCGGCTGAGCGCCGCCTCAGGCGTCGGTGGATGCCGCGGCCCCCCGCGGTGCGGACGCCACCGGCGTGAGCGGCTTCGCGGCGCCCGATGCGAGACCCGAGGCGACGACCAGCACCACGAGCACGAGCAGCGTGGGGAGCAGCCCGATGTGCTCGGCGAGGAAGCCGAGCAGCGGCGGTCCGGCGAGGAACGCGACGTAGCCGATCGTCGCTGCGGCGCTCACCCGGGCGGCCGCGCGCGCGGGATCGTCGGCCGCGGCGGACATGCCGAGCGGGAAGCCCATCGACACCCCCGCGCCCCACAGGAACGCGCCGACGAAGATGAGCGGCAGGTTCGGGGCGAAGACGAACAGGATCATGCCGACCGTCGCGGTCGTCGCGAGGATGCGCAGCGTCGCGACGCGGCCGATGCGGTCGACGAGCGGGCCACCGAGCACGCGCGCGGCGGTCATGCTCACCGAGAACACGGCGAGGCCGATCGCCCCGGCCGCCTCGCCTTGGCGATGCCCCTCGCTCACGCTGAGTGCGAGCCAGTCGTTCGCGCCGCCCTCGGCGAAGGCCATGCCGAGCATGACCACGCCGATCGCGTACGTGCGCGGCTCGCGCCAGGCCGAGAGCGAGATGCGGAGACGCTCCCGCCACGGGGTGCGCTGGGTCGCGGGTGCGGCGTCGGCGGGGATGTGTGCCGGAACCTGGCTCGCGGCGATCAGCCCGGCCACGACGAGGGTGACGGCGATCACGGCGGCGTGCGTGAACACGTCGAACCCGAGCGCGACAGCGAGGGCGCCGAGGCTCGCCCCGATGACGGTGCCGAAGCTGAAGAACGCGTGGAACAGCGGCAGGATCGTCGTGCCCTGCTGCTTCTCGATCGCGGCCCCTTCGACGTTCATCGTGACGTCGACGGCGCCGTTGCCGAGCCCGAACAGCACGAGCCCGGCGAGCACCACGGCGTAGCTGTGCACGAGGTCCGTGCCGACGCCGATCACGAGCACGCCCGCGGCGAACACGGCGATCGCCGCGATGATCGTGCGCCGCGCGCCGATCCGCGTGAACACGATCGGGGCGAGGGAGAGGCCCGCGACGGACGCGATTCCGGCGCCGAGCAGCAGCAGACCGATCTCGAGCTGCGAGATGCCGAGTGCCGCCTTGATCGCGGGCACGCGCGACGCCCAGGTGGCGATGCTGAGCCCGGAGAGCGCGAACACGACGAAGATCGCGGCGCGCCAGCGCACGAAGGCGCGGCGGTCGGTCGAGTGGAGCATGCAGCACACCCTAATCGAATCGATTCGACACACCAAGCCTCCGACGGGTTAGCATCGGTGCAACATGAGCGCACGCCGAGCCACCATCGCCGACGTCGCCCGCGAGGCGGGGGTGTCGCCGTCGACCGCGTCGGTCGTGTTCAGCGGCAAGACCCAGGTGACGGATGCCACGCGCCAACGCGTGCTCGCCGCGGCATCCGCCCTCGGCTACACCGGCCCCGACCCCCGCGCCGCCTCGCTGCGTCGCGGGCGCAGCGGCATCATCGGCGTCGTGCTCGGCGGACGCCTGCGCTCGGCGTTCCTCGACCCCGTCACGACCGTCGTGCTCGACGGCATCTCCGAGGGCATCGCCCCACTCGACGCGGCGATCCTCTTGCTGCGCGACGACGCGACCGAGACCGGGCCGTCGCTCATGACCGCGCCCATCGACGGAGCCGTGCTCCTCGGGTGCAGCGCGCACATGCGCTCGTCGCTGGACGATGTGCGTGGGCGTGGCATCCCGGTCGTCGTCATCGAGGGCGATGCGGGCGAGGGGGTGCCGCAGATCGGACTCGACAACGAGGCCGCGCAGCGGCACATCGCGGAGTACACGAAGGGTCTCGGACACGAACGGGTCGTGCACGTGACGATGGCGTTCGACGCGTCGACCCGCGCCGGCTGGGCTCCGTCGGTCGACCTCGACGCGATCACTGTCGACGTCACCCGCGACCGACTGCGCGGCGCCCTCGAGGTGTATCCGGATGCCCCGATCTACCACGCCACCGGAAGTCTCATCGACGAGGGGTACGCCGCCGGCCAGGCCATCCTCGCGCTCGATCCGCGGCCCACGGCGGCCATCGCGCAGACCGACCTGCTCGCCGTCGGCATCGTGCGCGCGGCCCTCGACGCGGGCGTGCGGGTGCCCGAGGACTTCAGCGTCACCGGATTCGACGGCATCCGCGCCGACGGCATCGCCCCCCACCGCCTGACGACCATGGCGCAGCCCGCCGCCGACAAGGGCAGGGCTGCCGGCGAGGTGCTCGCCGCCCTAATCCAGGGGACGCCCACGTCGGGGGTCGACTTCGCAAGCCGCTTCCGCGAGGGCAACACCACCGGTCCCGCGCCGCAGGCATAGGCACGCCCGTCTGGGCGAACGCCGCACGCCTCCTATGGGCCGCCCGATAGACTGAGGGCCCGAACCCCGATCGCCTGGGCGCTCCCTCGTTGAGCCCGGCCCGACGACCCCGAGGAGGCCTCGTGCTGGTCCTTCTCGCTGCGTTCGCCCTCCTGCCCCTGCTGCTCCCGTGGCTCGTCTCCCGCATCGGCTCGCGCGCGTTCTTCGTCGCCGCGGCCCTTCCCGTGCTGGCGTTCGTGCACACCGTGTCGCTGTTCCCCCTGGTCGGCACCGACACCCCGCCGACCGAGACACTCGAGTGGATTCCGAGTCTCGACATCTCGCTCACGATGCGCATGGACACCCTCGCCTGGGTGATGGCGCTCGTGGTCACCGGCGTCGGCGCGCTCGTGCTGCTCTACTGCCGCTGGTACTTCGCGGGCAAGACACAGGGCGTCGGGCTCTTCGCCGCGGTGCTGCTCGCGTTCGCCGGGGCCATGTACGGACTGGTGCTGACCGACGACATCGTCGTGCTGGTGATGCTGTGGGAGATCACGAGCATCCTGTCGTACCTGCTCATCGGCTACTACCGCGCGCGCGGCGCGAGCCGTCGCGCGGCGTTGCAGGCACTGCTCGTCACGACCCTCGGCGGCCTCATCATGCTCATCGGCGTGGTGCTGCTCGTGGTGCACACGGGCACGACGAGGATCGCGGGGATCCTCGCGGCGGCGCCCACCGGCCCGGTCGTCGACGCGGCGCTCGTGCTGATCCTCGTGGGCGCGCTGTCGAAGTCGGCGATCTTCCCGTTCCACTTCTGGCTTCCGGGCGCGATGGCCGCACCGACCCCCGTGAGCGCCTACCTGCACGCCGCCGCCATGGTGAAGGCGGGCATCTACCTCATCGCGCGCCTGGCCCCCGTGTTCGCCATCGACCCGACCTGGCGGCCGATCGTCATCGGCCTCGGTGCGTTCACGATGCTGCTCGGCGGCATCCAGGCGCTGCGCGAGTACGACCTCAAGCGCATCCTCGCCTTCGGCACCGTCAGCCAGCTGGGATTCCTCGCGATCGTGCTCGGCTACGGCACCCGTGACGCCGCGCTCGCCGGCCTCGCGCTGCTCATCAGCCACGCCCTGTTCAAGTCGGCGCTGTTCCTCGTGGTCGGCATCGTCGACCGGCAGCTGTCGACCCGTGACATCCGCGAGCTCTCGGGCGTCGGCCGGCAGGCGCCGGTGCTCGCCGCCGCCGCCATCATCTCCGTGTGCTCGATGGCCGGTGTCATCCCCACGATCGGGTTCGTCGCGAAGGAGTCGGTGCTCGCCGCGTTCCTCGAGCAGGCCAGCGAAGGGGCCCCGTGGGCGAGCGTCGGGCTCGTCGCCATCGTGCTCGGGTCGGTGCTGACCGCCGCGTACGGCATCCGGTTCGTCTGGGGTGCGTTCTTCACGAAGAAGGATGCCGCGGGCTCCCCGCGTCCGCGCACCGAGTGGCCCTCTCCCCCGTTCGGGTTCTCGTTCGCACCGGTCGCCCTCGCGGTGCTCACGCTCGTGCTGGGGGCCGCGGCATCCGTTGTGGATGGCGCTCTCGCCCCCTACGCGGCGACCGTTCCCGCCGGTGCGGAGGGCGTCGGCGACCACACCAAGGCCGCGCACCTGGCCCTCTGGCACGGGTTCGAGCCCGCGCTGTGGATCTCGCTCGGCTCCCTCGCGGTCGGCGCGCTCGTCTTCTGGCTCGCGCTGCGCGTCGGCTGGGCCGAGCGTCGTCGCGTGCTGCCGTTCACCGCGGTCGACGTCTACAACGCGGCGCTGCGCGGGGTCATCCGGCTCGCGGTCTCCTCGACCACGCTCACCCAGCGCGGATCCCTGCCCCTGCACCTCGGCGTGATCTTCTCCGTGTTCGTCGTCGCCGAGGGCACCGCCCTCCTCGCGAGCCCCTCGTGGCAGGCTCAGCTGGATGCGTGGCACACGCCCGCGCAGCTCGCCGTGGCCCCCGTCATGATCGTCGCCGGCATCCTCGCCGTGCGTGCCCAGAAGCGCTACACCGGCGTCGTGCTCGTCTCGGTCACCGGACTCGGCATGGTCGTGCTGTTCGCCACGAGCGGGGCGCCTGACCTCGCACTCACGCAGATCCTCGTCGAGACCGTGACGCTCGTCGCGTTCGCCCTCGTGCTGCGCCGCATCCCCTCGCGGCTCGGCGACCACAACGCGTCGGTCGCGCCCATCGGTCGGGCGGTGCTCGCGATCGCGGTGGGTGCGACGATGGCCCTCGTCGCGATCGTCGCGACGGGAGCCCGCACCCTGCCGCCGATCTCGCTCGACTTCCCGGCGCTCGCCTACCAGATCGGGCACGGCAAGAACGTCGTGAACGTCGCCCTCGTCGACCTGCGCGGGTGGGACACGATGGGCGAGCTGTCGGTGCTCGTGCTCGCCGCGACCGGCGTCGCCTCGCTCGTGTTCGTCACGCACCGCGCCGACAACCTGTCGTCGTTCACCCGGCCCATCCCCCGCCAGACCGGACGCCGCGTGCTCGTCGAGACCGACGAGGGACTGCGCCCCGCGGCATCCAGCGACTCGACCCGTCGCGCCTGGCTGTACGCCGGTCAGAGGGTGCGCGCCGAGAACCGCTCGATCATGCTCGAGGTGATCGTGCGGGTGCTGTTCCATTCGATCATCGTCGTGTCGATCTACCTGCTCTTCGCCGGCCACAACCTTCCCGGCGGCGGCTTCGCCGGCGGCCTCGTCGCGGGCATGGCCCTGGTCATGCGCTACATCGCGGGCGGCCGCTACGAGCTCGGCGCCGCCGCACCGACCGACGCCGGACGCCTGCTCGGCGTCGGCATGACCCTCGCGGTCGCCTGCGCGATCGTGCCGCTGCTGTTCGGTGAGGCCCCGCTGACCAGCGGCATCCTCGAGGCCGATATCCCCGTCATCGGGCACATCGAGTTCGTGACGTCGACCATCTTCGACATCGGGGTCTACCTCGTGGTCATCGGGCTCGTGCTCGACGTGCTGCGCAGCCTCGGCGCCGAGGTCGACCGTCAGACGCAGGAGCTTCGTGCCCGGGGGGTGAGCGTGCAATGAGCGTCTCGGTCGTGCTCATCGTCGTGATGGCGGCGCTGTTCGCCTGCGGCGTCTACGCCATGCTCGAACGCTCGCTCACGCGCGTGCTGATCGGCTTCCTGCTGCTCGGCAACGGCGCGAACCTGCTGCTGCTGATCGTGCTCGGCAAGCCCGGCGTCGCCCCCTTCTTCGGGTCTGCCGAGGATGCCGCGTCCTTCTCGGATCCGCTGCCGCAGGCCCTCTCGCTCACCGCCATCGTCATCACGTTCGCGGTCTCGGCGTTCCTGCTGGCGCTGATCTACCGCTCGTGGCAGTTGGGCCAGGCCGACACCGTCGAGGACGACGAGGCCGATGTCGCGCTGCGCGAACGGGCCGCCGAGCCGGCCGACGCTCTCGAGACGGAGGACGAGATCACCGAGCAGGACGACGACGCCACGACCGACTTCGTCGACTCGGAGGTCGCCCCGATCACCGTGCTCTCGAGCCTCGACTTCGATGCACTCGCCGATGACGCGCCGACCGACCGGCCCACCGGTGACGGACGACGGGGGGATGACTCGTGAGCTCCCTCGTCCCCCTGCTGACCACGCTGCCGCTGCTCGGCGCGGCCGTCGCGCTCATCTTCGGTCGTCGTCGGCGCGTGCAGGTGTGGGTGTCGATCGTCACGCTGACCGCGGTGCTCGTCATCGCGTCGGTGCTGCTGGTCTACGTCGACGCCCACGCCCCGCTCGCCGTCGCGGTCGCCGGGTGGCCGGTGCCGTTCGGCATCGTGCTGTACGTCGACACCCTCGCAGCGCTGCTCGTGGTGATCTCCAGCATCGTGCTGCTCGCGGTGCTGCTGTTTTCGGTCGGCCAGGGCGCTGCCGACGGCGACGAGGACACCCCGGTCTCGATCTTCCACCCCTCGTATCTGATCCTCGCGGCGGGCATCTACACCGCGTTCATCGCGGGCGACCTCTTCAACCTCTACGTCGGATTCGAGATCCTGCTGGTCGCGTCGTACGTGCTCATCACGCTCGGCGGCACCGAGGCGCGCATCCGCTCGGGCGTCGTGTACATCGTCGTCTCGCTCGTCTCCTCGGTGCTGTTCCTCTCGGCGATCGCGGCCATCTACGCGGCGCTCGGCACGGTGAACATGGCGCAGATCGCCGAGCGCATGGCGCTGCAGCCGCCCTCCGTGCAGCTCGTGCTGCATCTCATGCTGCTGCTCGCCTTCGGCATCAAGGCGGCCGTGTTCCCACTCTCCTTCTGGCTGCCCGACTCGTACCCGACCGCCCCCGCCCCTGTCACGGCGGTGTTCGCGGGCCTGCTGACCAAGGTCGGCGTGTACGCGATCATCCGCACCGAGACGCAGCTGTTCCCCGACAGCAACATCAACACGCTGCTGCTGATCGTCTCGCTTGCGACGATGATCGTCGGCATCCTCGGCGCCGTCGCCCAGGCCGAGCTCAAACGCATCCTGTCGTTCACACTCGTCAGCCATGTCGGCTACATGATCTTCGGGCTGGCGATCGCGACGCCGGCGGCCATCGGCGCGACCGTGTACTACATGGTGCATCACATCGTCGTGCAGACGACGCTGTTCCTCGCGGTCGGACTGATCGAGCGCCGGGCCGGCACGACGTCGATCCTGAAGCTCAAGGGCCTCATGACGGGGGCGCCGCTGATCGCGCTGCTCTACTTCATCCCGGCGATCAACCTCGGCGGTCTGCCACCGTTCTCGGGCTTCATCGGCAAGTTCGCGCTCTTCGACGCCGCCGCGCAGGTCGGCACGCCTCTCATGATCGTGCTCATCGTGGGTGGGGTCATCACGTCGCTGCTCACCCTGTACACGCTCATGCGCGCGTGGAACCTCGGCTTCTGGCGGGAGAGCACCTCGGCCGAAGAGCCCGAGGTCGAAGACCGCATCCGCTTCCTCGGGTCGGCGCCGGCTGCAGCCGTCCAGACCGAGCGCCGCGTCATCCCCAAGGTCATGACCGCCTCGACCGCCGGGCTCGTGGTGGTCACGATCGCGCTCACCGTGTTCGCCGGACCCCTGTTCGACCTGTGCGCGCGCATCGGCGCTCAGCTGAGCGAGCCGGTGCACGTCGCCCAGGTGATCAGCGACACGACGACCGGCGAGGGGGGCCACTGATGGTGCGTCGCTCCGCCGCCGCGCGCGCGTGGCGCCAGCTGCCGTTCTTCATCTGGCTCGTGCTGCTGTGGATGCTGCTCTGGGGCCAGTTCACGGTGCTCGCTGCGCTCACCGGAATCGTGGTCGCCCTGATCGTCACGCGCGTGTTCCGGCTGCCGCCGGTCGAGCTGTCGGGCCGGCTGCATCCGTGGCACGCGCTCGTCTTCGTGGTCATGTTCGCGTTCGCGGTCGTGCGCGGCTCGCTGTCGGTCGCCTGGATCGTGCTCGACGTGCGCCGCCAGCCGCGCAACGCGGTCATCGCGGTGCCACTGCGGGTCGACGACGACCTCATCATGACCCACACCGCCGTCACGTCCTCGCTCATCCCGGGGTCGCTGCTGATCGACATCGATCGCGACCGGCGGGTGCTCTACCTGCACGTGATCGGCGTGCGCAGCGCGGAGGACACCGAGCGCCAGCGACGCACGGTGCTCGCGTGGGAACGTCGCGTCGTGCAGGCGTTCGGATCGCGCGCCCAGGTGAAGACAGTGACGGATGCCGCGGCGGGAGGAGCCTCGTGAACCCCCTGCTCGTCGCGATCTACATCGTGTTCGCGCTCGCCGCGCTTCTCACGCTGTGGCGCATCGTGAAGGGCCCGTCGATCCTCGACCGGGCCGTGGCATCCGATGTGCTCCTCACCGAGGTGATGTGCGTGCTCGGCGCCGACATGGCGATAAACCACCACACCCGCACGCTGCCGGTGCTGCTGTGCCTCGCGGCGATCGGTGTGTTCGGGTCGGTCGCGATCGCGCGGTTCGTCGCGAGAAGAGAGGATCGGCGATGACCATCGACAGCGTGCTCGACACGGCCTCGCTCGTGCTGATCCTCATCGGCGCCCTGCTGTGCCTCACGGCAGCCATCGGCGTCGTGAGGCTGCGCGACGTCCCCGGGCGCCTGCACGCGGCGACGAAGCCGCAGGTGCTCGGACTCGTGCTCATCTGCCTGGCGATCGCGCTGTCGCTGCGGTCGTGGCCGGTGGTGGCGTTCCTCGTGCCCGTCGTCATGTTCCAGCTCGCGACCGCCCCGCTGTCGGCCCACATGGTCGGTCGTCAGGCCTACCGCAACGGCTCGTTCGACGCCGACACCCTCGTGGTCGATGAGCTCGCCGGACGCGACGTCGACGAAGCCTCGACGATCGACCGCGAGGCCGCCGGCGGCGCCGGCCCCCAGGAGCCCGGCCCGTCGCGTTAGGCGCCGGGCTGCGGCATCCGCTCGTCGTCGGCGCGGTAGCGCTCGTGCAGGCGCGCCTCGCCCCCGCGGTCCGGGATACCGAAGCGCACGACGAGTGCGCCGGCGACGAGCACGATCGCGCCGACGAGGTAGGCGGCCCACGCTCCGGCCGCCAGCGACTCGCGCGCGGCCGCGAGGATCTGGCCCGCATCCGCCGGATAGGCCTGGGCGACATGGGCCGCGGAGGCGAACGACGCCTGCAGCGCCGCCGTCACCTCGGCGCCGATCTCCCCCGCGCGTCCCGAGTCGGCGATGTGGCGGGAGACGGCGCCCGCGAACCCCGCAGCGAGGATCGCACCGAGAAGCGCCTGCATGATCGACCCGCCGAGGTCGCCCTGCAGGTCGGATGCCGCGGAGGCCATGCCGACGCGTCGAACGGGCGTCGATCCGGTCAGTGAGCGCGACGACGCGGTCATCACGAACGCGGCTCCCGCGCCGACGAAGAGGAAGCCGACGCCGACGAGCACGTAGGGCGTGCTCTCGCGCCAGCCGAGCATCGTCAGGAACGCGGCGAGGATGATCGCGTAGCCGAGAAGCATCGCCCACCGGGTGCCGCGCGTACCGACCAGCCGAGCGGCGAACGGCACCGCGATCAGCAGGCCGACGGCGGCGGGGATGACGGCGGCGCCGGCCTTCAAGGGGTCGTAGCCGAGCACGTTCTGCACGAATTGTTCACCGACGAAGATCGCACCCAGCAGCGCACCGAACGCGATGGTGCCGGCGACGGCAGGCGCCCAGAACAGGCGTCGTCGGGCGATGTGCAGGTCGAACAGGGGGAAGCGGGTACGACGCTGCCGCCACCCGAACCCGCCGATCGCGACGACGGCGACGAGCACCAGCACGATGCCCGGCACCTGCTCGCCCGGATCGAAGACGATCCCGATGCCGAGCACGAGCGCACCGACGCCGACCACGGACAACACGCCACCGATGTGATCGACGGGCTCCTCGGACTCCGCGACGCGGGAGGGCACGGCCCACGCGACCAGCACCGCGGCGACGAGCGCGAGGGGGATCGCCATGAGGAACGACGGGCGCCAGCCGGCATCCGTCAGCACGATACCGGCGAGCACAGAGCCGCCGACGCTCGCCATCGCGCTCACGCTCGACCACAGCGCGATCGCGCGGGTGCGCGCCGGTCCGTCGGCCCAGAGGGCGGTGATCAGCGACAGGGTCGTCGGGTAGGCGGCGCCGGCCGCGAGCCCCGTGAACACCCGCGCGAGCACGAGCGTCTCGACAGAGGATGCCGCAGCCGACGCGACGCTCGCGACCACGGTGAGCGAGAGACCGATGAGCAGGAGCCGCTTGCGGCCGTAGCGGTCGGCGACGGCGCCGAGGTAGAGCACCGACATCGCCAACCCCAGCCCGTTGCCGATGCCGACGAGGTTCAGGGCCGTCTGGGACGCCCCGAACGCGTCGCCGATCGACGGCAGCGCCACCGTCGCCGCGGCGACATTGATGTTGCAGACGACGGCGGCGAGCACCAATGCCGTGAGCACGAGCCCCGCCCGGGCCGGTGTCGCAGGGCGGGGGGAGGCGGCATCCAACGTGGCGTCCCCTCTCGCGTCGGCATCGGCGTCGACCGAGCGGCCCGCGGACGGCGGGCGCGGCAACGCGCTGGTGGTCAGCCTAGGGGCCGCACCACCAGCGCGTCAGCGTGGCGGATCAGTACCAGCCGGTCGACTGGGAGTGACCCCAGGCGCCGCACGGCGTGCCGTAGGCGCGGCTGATGTAGCCGAGACCCCACGCGATCTGCGTCGCGGGGTTCGTCTGCCAGTCGGCGCCGTTCGCGCCCATCTTCGAGCCGGGCAGGGCCTGGGGGATGCCGTAGGCACCGCTCGAGGCGTTGTAGGCGCGGTAGTTCCAGCCCGACTCCTTCTTCCAGAGGGAGTACAGGCAGGCGAACTGGTCGTCACCCCAGCCGTAGTTGGCGGCCGCCATCTGCTTGGCGATGGCCTGCGCACTGGCGGGGTCCGCGGCTGCCGCGTTCGCGGCGGCCGCCGACGCCTGCGAGGCGGCGGCGCGCTTGGCTGCGGCGGCCTTCTCGGCGGCGGCCTTCGCGGCAGCCTCCTGGGCGGCGGCCTGCGCGGCCTGCTCGGCGGCGATGCGCGCCTGCTCGGCGTCGTGGGCGGCGATCTGATCGGCGACGGTGGACGTCGTGCCGCGCAGATTCGCGGTGAGGGCGGCGACCGTCTCGGCGGGGAGCTCCTCCGAGTTGGTGAGCTGGTCGATCTGCGCACCGAGTGCGGAGGCGTCGACCTTGCCGGAGGCTCCCGTCACCGTGACTCGGGCGACGGCCGCGTACAGGCTGGCGTCTCGATCGACGTCGCGCGCGGCGGGGCCTGCGAGAGAGGGGGGAGCGGGGGTCTGGGCCGCGGCCGTGGAGACCAGGCCGACGGGGATGCCGACCGCGAGAGTGGTCGCGAGTGCGGCGAGGGGGATGAGCGTTCTCTTACGACGGGGGAGAGTGACGCGAAGGCGCACGGAACTCCAATTCTCGAGCTTCCCTGCGGCTCCTCGCGTGCCCGCCAGGCGGACGACGTCGGGCGGCCGCGCGCGTGTCAGCGGGCGGCGGCCGAGCAGGCTGGCCGCCTCGGACGATGCGGCGGGCGACGGTCGCACGAGGCGGTTCCGGTGCCCTGACGCTGACGCATCACACCCGTCTGGACGGGTGAGTCCGAGGCATCCGCCCCGCTCCCTCGGGTGGGACCGCGGCGGACCCGGCCACGTTAGGGGGCATTTCTGGACGAGTCCTGTATGGATGCCACGGCTCTCCCGGGGGCGTCAGGTGCGGGCGATCGCCTTCTGACCCACGATCTCGTCGGCGTTGTCGGCCACCCAGGAGAGCAACGGGAGCATGCGCTCGACCAGTTCGAGCCCAAGCGGAGTGAGGCTGTACTCGACGTGCGGGGGCACCGCGGGAAGCGATCGCCGGGCCACGAGACCGTCGGCGACGAGGGTGCGCAGCGTCGAGCCGAGCATCTTTTCGCTGATGCCGTCGACGCCCCGGCGCAGCTCGCCCCAGCGCTGCGTGCCGTCGCTGAGAGCGGCGATCACGAGCACTCCCCACCGGCTCATCACGTGGTCGAGCACGACCCGGGTCGGGCATGAATGGGTGAAAGTTCCGGGGCGGTCCTCCCGGATTTCCGCAAAACTCACCGCCATTCCAGTACCGTACCCGAAAGTGGGTACCCATCGGTGGGAATGTGCCGATGCCCGATGCCGCTGCATCCTCCGTTCGCACGTCGAAGGGAACCCCATGACCATCCTCGTCACCGGTGCCTCCGGGCACCTCGGCCGTCTCGTCGTCGAGCGTCTGCTCGCGCGTGGTGCCGCTGCATCCGACATCGTCGCCGGCGCTCGCACTCCCGCGAAGGCCGCCGACCTCGGCGTGCGCGTCGTCGAGCTCGACTACACGAAGCCCGAGACCGTCGCGGCAGCCCTCGAGGGCGTCGACCGCGTGCTGCTGATCTCGAGCTCCGAGGTCGGACAGCGTGCCGCCCAGCATCAGGTCGTCATCGACGCCGCCGTCGCAGCGGGCGTCGAGCTGCTGGCCTACACGAGCATCTACCGTGCGGGGGAGAGCACCCACATCCTCGCTCCCGAGCATGTCGAGACCGAAGCCGCGATCGCCGCGTCGGGCGTTCCGGCCGTGCTGCTGCGCAACAACTGGTACACCGAGAACCAGCTCGCCGACGTGCAGTACGCGGGCACGTCGGGTGTGCTCGCGGCCGCCGCGGGCGACGGTCGCATCGCGAGCGCCAGCCGCGTGGACTACGCGGACGCTGCCGCCGCGGTGCTGCTGGCCGACGACCAGGCCGGTCGGGTCTATGAGCTCGCCGGTGACGTCGCCTGGAACTACGACGACCTCGCCGCGGCCGCGGCCGCGATCTTCGACCGTGAGGTGTCCTACGTGCGCCAGACGGTCGCCGAGCGCGCCGCCGCGCTCGAGGCCGCCGGGCTCGACGCTGGCACGGCCGGATTCGTCGCCGCGATGGACGCGAGCACGGCCGAGGGCCAGCTCGACGGCGGAGACGGCTCTCTCGCCGCGCTCATCGGACGCCCCACGACGCCTCTCGTCGAGGGACTGCGCGCCGCTCTCTGAGCGCCACCCCACGGAACGCCGCACCCCTCGGGTGCGGCGTTCCGTCATGTCGAGCGCGGAGCGTCGCGTCAGGCGGTGAGGCCGCGGAGAGCGGATGCCGCGTCGTCGATGCCCGAGACGAGGTCGGGGGCGGCGCCGGCCACCCAGCGCTGGAACCCCTGGTGGAACAGCGAGACGCCGGCGTCGGCGGCGAGGTCGGCCGACAGGTCGTCGACGCCTCGCGCGCGTAGCGCGTCGGCGGCGGCGGCGCGCATGGTGGCGAGCTTGAGCAGCTCGCGCTCCCGCAGGCTCGTGTTGCGGTCGATCGCGGCCTGACGGGCGGCCACGAAATCGTGGTCGGGGAAGTAGTCCTGCGTCTCCCGCATCACCGTGATCATGATCTGTAACGGCGTGAGTCGGTGGTCCGCGGCGGCGATCGCGTCGACGACCCGCTGCTGGAGCACGGCCGATCCCTGGAAGAGCACCTCGCGCTTGTCGGCGAAGTGTCGGAAGAAGGTGCGCTCAGTGACTCCTGCGCGCGCGGCGATGTCGCCGACGGATGTCTCGTCGAACCCGCGCTCGACATAGAGGTCGAGCGCGGCGCGCGCGAGTCGCTCGCGTGCTCCCGGTTCCCATCGACCCATACGTCGATCATAGTGATGACAGTGACTGACGTTGGGTGCTAGCCTGATGTCACACACTGACATCAGGAAGGGAGCGCATCATGCGCATCTTCGTCACCGGAGCCACCGGCTGGATCGGAACCGCCGTGTCGGCCGAACTGCTCTCGGCAGGACATGAGGTCGTCGGCCTCGCTCGCACCGCGGCCGCCGCCGACACCCTCGCCGCCCGCGGCATCGAGGTGCTGCGCGGCGAGCTGACCGACCTCGACTCGCTGCGCGCCGGCGCCGCCGGCGCCGACGCCGTGGCCCACCTCGCCTTCGTGCACGACTTCGCACGGTTCGCCGAGTCAGGGGTGATCGAGCACCATGCCGTCGCCGCGCTCGCCGAGACGCTCGCGCCTCGTGGCGGTGCGCTCATCGTCGCCTCCGGCATGGCGGGCTACCCCGGGCAGACCCTCACCGAGGCGACGCCGTCCACGCAGCACGGCATCGAATCGATGCGCGGCGGCAGCGAGAACCTCGCGCTCGGCTGGGCGGCGCAGGGTGTGCGCGCCATGGCGGCCCGCTTCGCCCCGACGGTGCACGGCATGGGCGACCACGGCTTCACCGCGGAGCTCGCCCGCATCGCCCGCACGCAGGGGTTCGCCGGATATGTCGGCGACGGCATGAACCGCTGGCCCGCGGTACACCGCACCGACGCTGCCCGTCTCGTGCGGCTCGCGATCGAGGGCGGCGAGCCCGGGACGATCGTGCACGCTGTCGCTGAGGACGGAATTCCGGCTCGCGACATCGCGGCGTGGCTCGGTGCCGCACTCGGCGTGCCGGTGCGTTCTGTCGCCCCCGCCGACGCCGATGCGCACTTCGGGTGGATCGGGCGGTTCTTCGCCGCCGACATCGCCGCTTCCGCCACGCTCACCCGTGAGCGCTTCGCCTGGGAGCCGACCGGGCCGACCCTCGCCGAGGACATCGCCGCGGGCGCCTACAGCGGCTGAGTGCAGGAGAATGCGCGAGAACAGGACGATTCGGGCGTGATCGCCCTGTTCCCGCGGGAGTTCCTGTGCGGGCGGGGCCCCGCCTGTGGTGCGACGCTCGCGGCCACGCAGGGTGAGGGGGGCGGATGCCGCGGCATCCGCCCCCCTCATCTCACCCGATGAGGCTCGGCTGCAGATCGCGCAGGGTGCGGCGGTGGGTCATCCGCGTCACGCCGATCGCGGCCAGGAGCAGCGCGCCGATCATCCAGGTGAACAGCACCGCGAGATCGCCGGGAACGCGCGACAGGTCGCCGCCGTACATGAGCTGGCGCATGGCGTCGACGACATATCCCATCGGCAGTACATGATGCAGTGCGGCGAGCGGCCCGGGGAGCGTCTGCCACGGGAAGGTGCCGCCCGCGGTGACCAGCTGCAGCACCATGAGCACCAACCCGAGGAACTGCCCGACCGACCCGAGCCACACGTTCAGCGCCAGCACGATCGCGGCGTAGGTCAGCGAGGCGACCAGCATGATGCCGAGCGTGGCGACGGGGTTCGCGAAGGTGAACCCGAGCGCGACCGCCAGCACGCCGAACAGTCCCAGCATCTGCACGCCGCCGAGCAGCCCCGGGGTCAGCCAACCGGCGACCGTCACCCGCAGGGGCGAGTGCAGCGCGGTCACGGCTCGCCGGGAGATCGGCTTCACGATCAGGAACAGGGCGTAGATGCCGATCCAGCCGGCGAGGGCCACGAAGAAGGGGGCGAGGCCCGCGCCGTAGTCCTCGGCGGAGGCGAGCTTGCCCGAGGTGACCGTCACCGGGTCCGAGATCGTCTCCGCCTGCTTCTCGCGAAGCTCGGCCGACGAGTCCGGGATCTGCGACAGCCCGCTCTCGAGTCCGTCGCGCAGCTTCGCGGCGCCCTGATCGAGCGTCGTCAGCCCGCTCGCCAGCTGGGCCGTGCCGTCCTTCAGCTGAGAGGCACCGGATGCCGCGGCATCCGCCCCGCTTGCCAGGCTCGACGCGCCATCGGCGACCTGGCTCGCCCCGCTCGAGACCTGCTGCGCGCCCGCGTTGAGCTGGTCGATCTTGCCGACAGCGGCCTGCAGCTGCGTGTTCGCCGCCGTCAGCTGGGTGCCGAGCGGATCGAGCTGCGCGAGCACCTGGTCGATCTGGGCCTGGGTGAGCCCCTGGTCCGCGAGCTGCTGCGCAATGGCCGACCGCACCTGCGGCAGCGCACCGGCGGCCTGGTTCGCGACCGCACCCACCTGATCGGCCGTCTGCGCGAGTTGCGCCGTGCCCGAGGCGACCTGGGCGGCGCCGCTCGCCACCCGGTCGGCGCCCGCGCTGAGCGTGCCCGCCCCGGCGGCGAGCTGGGACGTGCCGTCGGAGAGTTGCGCCGCTCCTGCGGCGGCCGTGTTCGCACCGGATGCCGCGGCATCCGCCCCGCTCGCGAGGCTCGTCGCGCCGTCCGCCGCCGTCACCAGGTTCGAGCGGATGTCGCTGATGCCGGTGAGCAGCCGCAGGGCCGCCTGTTTGCCGACGAGCTGCGTGACCGAGACCTGGATCTTCGCGACCGCCTGCGAGCCGATCGTGGACGCCAGGTAGTTGTTCGCGTCGTTGGTCTGCAGCGAGATCGTCGCCGCGTGCGGATCGGTGCCGGCAGCGGAGGTGAGAGCGGCCGAGAAGTCGGCCGGGATCGTCACCGTGAAGTCGACGCCGCCCTGCGCGAGCGAGGCCTGCGCCTCGGCAGGAGTCAGGCGTTGCCATGCGAACGTTCCGCTCGACATCAGCTGGTCGGCGACCTGCTCGCCGTAGTTCGACGCGGGCTGGTCGCCGGATGCCGCGACGCCGGTGTCCTCGACGACGAGGCCGACGGGAACGTCGGCCAGCTTGCCGTACGGGTCCTGGTTGGCCCACAGGTACAGGCCGCCGTAGAGGATCGGCACGCACATGAGCGCGATGAGCGCGATGACGGCCATGCGGGTGGCGGTGAGGCGGCGCAGTTCCGCCGCGATCATGGCGGGGATCTTCATCGGGGGTCCTCGGTGGGGTCGGGAGTGTGGGGGGAGTCGAGGGGCTCGCTCGTCGGGTCGCCCACGGGCGCGTACACCGAGGCGCCGTCGGCGCCCGGCTCGGGCTCGCTCGTCTGGTCGCCCGTCCCCTCGGGCTCGACGGGCAGGGGCGGGAGCGGGTCGGTCGCCCGCACCGCGGCGCCGGCCAGCACCATCGCCGACGCCTCGCCGGCGATCACCAGCACGGCCACGTCGCGGGCGGCGATCTCCTCGGCGATCGACCACCACGCGACCGGGTCGCCGCCGTGGCGGTCGGGGGAGACCAGCACGACGCCGTCGACGCCGCGCCGTAGCAGGGCGAGCTCGAGCAGCATCCTCACCCGCGCGGCCGGCTCGAGGTCGGCGATCGGCGTGCGGGAATGGGCGTCGAGGTCGTGCGAACGCAGCCACGCGCGCACCGCGCGGGGGTGGGACGGAGCGCCGGCGAACATCAGCTCCTCGGCGGCGACGCCGGCGACCGTGACATCGGGGGCCGGATCGCACACGTCGGGCGCGTCGACCAGGGCGATGCGTCGACGCAGGGCCGCGGCATCCGCTCGTCCGTCGATGCGCACCTCGCCGGTGCCGCTGCTCATGCGTCCGGCGGCCAGCAGGCCCAGCACTGTCGGCCGCTGCTCGGTCTCGGCGGTCGCGAGACGGGCGACCCCCGACTCGTAGGCGATCGTGGTCGACGGCAGCGCCTCGCCGCCGCGACCCTTCGACACGTCGGTCAGCTCGATGCGCATCAGTCCTCCTCGAGAACGGCGGGGTGGGTGCTCAGCAGGTCGGATGCCTCGTGCCATGACAGTCCCGCGACGCTCAGCACGAGGCGCACGGCGACATCGCGGGCGTCGACGTCGTCGATATCTGTCAGCTCGCGGAGCGCTGCGCGCGCGGCCTCCTCGATGACGCGAGCGAGGAGGGCGGGCGGGAGGTCGCGGCGGAATGCGCCGCCGGCGACGCCGCGGTCGACGATCCCGCGCAGCCGCTCACGCAACGGCCCGAGGGAGCGGGCGGTCTCGTCGACGTGGTCGTCGTCGACGGCGAGGCTCGCGGAGGCCTGCACCTGTGCGGCCTCCGCCCACAGCCGCGCGGCGAGCGTGGCGAGGGCGATCGCGGGGTCGATGTCGAGCGTGCTCGTCGCGATCGCGTTGAACCGCTCGGCAGCGACCGCGATGACCGCGCGCACCAGGCTGTCGCGGTCGGGGAAGTGACCGTAGACGGCGCGACGACTGAGGCCGGCCTCGCGGGCGATCGTGTCGATCGAGGCGTGGGGGTCGCGGGCGAGCACGGTCTGCGCGGCCCGCACGAGCGCGACCCGATTGGTCGCGGCATCCGCTCGTCGCGCGCGTGCGGGCGCGGCAGGGGGCACACCGGGGGGCATGCCCGTCAGTCTACGCTAACTTGCACAGAGGTGTGCAAGTTAATTCGGGGTGATGACTTTCAGTCGGTTCCGGCGTCGAAGGCCGACGACTCGTTCGCCGCGTCGGTCGCGTCGGCGAGGGCCTCGCGCGCGTCGGAGAACGGCTCGGCGTTCTCGACGATCTCGTCCGCGGCGCCCGACTCGAGACGTCCGACGAGAGCGCCCGTCGGACCGCCGATGAGACCCTGCGCCGCGTACTGCTCGAGGCGCGCGCGGGAGTCGGCGATGTCGAGGTTGCGCATCGTGAGCTGGCCGATGCGGTCGACCGGGCCGAATGCGGCGTCGCCGACACGCTCCATCGAGAGCTTCTCGGGTGCGTACGACATGCCGACGGCCGTCGTGTCGAGGATCGTGTAGTCCTCGCCGCGACGCAGGCGCAGCGTCACCGAGCCGGTGATCGTCGACCCGACCCACTTCTGGATCGACTCGCGCAGCATGAGCGACTGGGGCTCGAGCCAGCGACCCTCGTACATGAGGCGGCCGAGACGGCGACCCTGTTCGTGGTAGGTCGCGAGGGTGTCCTCGTTGAGGATGCTGTTCACGAGTCGCTCGTACGCGATGAACAGCAGCGCCATACCCGGCGCCTCGTAGATGCCGCGGGACTTCGCCTCGATGATGCGGTTCTCGATCTGGTCGCTCATGCCCAGGCCGTGGCGGCCGCCGATGCGGTTCGCCTCGAACACGAGCGCCACCGGGTCGCGGAACTCGACGCCGTTCAGCGCCACCGGGCGCCCGGCCTCGAACGTCACGGTGACGTCCTCTGCGGCGATCTCGACGGACGGGTCCCAGAAGCGAACGCCCATGATGGGCTCGACGGTCTCGAGTGAGACATCCAGGTGCTCGAGGGTCTTCGCCTCGTGCGTCGCCCCCCAGATGTTGGCGTCGGTCGAATAGGCCTTCTCGGCGCTGTCGCGATAGGGGAAGCCGTGGGCGACGAGCCACTCGCTCATCTCCTGCCGGCCGCCGAGCTCGGTCACGAAGTCGGCGTCGAGCCACGGCTTGTAGATGCGCAGCGCGGGGTTCGCGAGCAGGCCGTAGCGGTAGAACCGCTCGATGTCGTTGCCCTTGTAGGTCGAACCGTCACCCCAGATGTCGACGCCGTCCTCCTTCATCGCGCGCACGAGCAGCGTGCCGGTGACGGCGCGGCCGATGGGGGTGGTGTTGAAGTAGGTGCGTCCGCCCGAGCGGATGTGGAACGCGCCACAGGTCAGCGCGACGAAGCCCTCCTCGACGAGGGCCGTCTTGCAGTCGACCAGGCGCGAGACCTCGGCACCGTACTCGAGCGCGCGCCCCGGGATCGCATCGATGTCGGTCTCATCGGGCTGGCCGAGGTCACCGGTGTAGGTGCAGGGGATGGCGCCCTTGTCGCGCATCCAGGCCACCGCGACCGAGGTGTCAAGGCCCCCCGAGAACGCGATGCCGACGCGCTCGCCGACGGGGAGGGACTGCAGCACTTTCGACATGGGCACCAGCCTACCGAGCCGGATGCCGCGTGCCCCGCGCTCGGGCGCGGTCAGGAGCGGGTGCGCAGACGCCCCACCCAGACCACGAGGACGCCGACCACGATGAACGCCGCGGAGATGATCGCGACCCAGAGCGCCACCCCGGCGTAGCCCGACGCCTGCGCGTTCGGGTCGAGGAACGGGTAGGGGTACCAGTACGGCGCCCCCGTGTTGGGGTTGGTCACGAGCGGCCCGCGCACGAGGGTGTAGACGACCCACACGATCGGGAACGCGAGCACGATCGGCACCACGCGCCATCCCAACGACCGCACCCGCGCGCCCACCAGCACATCGGCCAACAGGATGATCGGACCGACCACGTGCAGGATCTCGTTCGCCCATTCGACGGTCGTGCCCTGCGGCAGCGGGATGCCGCGCAGCAGGGTGTTGTAGACGATGCCCGTGATGATCATGTAGGTGCTCACGCAGGCGAGCACGACCGCGAGACCCCGGGGGAGAGGCGAGACGCCACCCCGCCCGCCGGTGACGGACCACACCGCCACCGCGGCGAGGATCACGACCGACCCGACATTGGAGAGGATCGTGAAGAAGCTGAAGAAGTTCACGAGCACGACGCCCACGTCGAGCCCGTTCGCGATCGCGCCGCCGAAGGTGACCTCGGCCTGGCCGATGATCGCCGTGAGGATGATGAGCGCTCCCGCGGCGCGCACGAGCGTCCAGGTGCGTGCCCAGCCGGGGGTCTGCAGCGTCGTCATCTGCTCACTGTAGGGGGATGCTGTACACCGGCGTCCGCGCCATCCCGCTCCCGAGCGGGCCTCTCGATAGGATGGGGTGTAACCCCCTCTGCTAGGTGAGGAGCCACCATGCCCGGAATTGTCATCGTCGGCGTGCAGTGGGGTGACGAGGGGAAGGGCAAGGCCACCGACCTGCTCGGCGACCGCACCGACTGGGTCGTCAAGTTCAACGGAGGCAACAACGCCGGCCACACCGTCGTGATCGGCGACGAGAAGTACGCGCTGCACCTCCTTCCCTCCGGCATCCTGTCGCCCGGCGTGAACCCCGTCATCGGCAACGGCGTCGTCGTCGACCTCGAGGTGCTGTTCTACGAGCTCGAGGCGCTCGCCGCCCGCGGTCTCGACACGTCGCGCCTGCGCATCAGCGCGAACGCCCACATCATCACGCAGTACCACCGCACCCTCGACAAGGTGACCGAGCGCTTCCTCGGCAAGCGCCAGATCGGCACGACCGGGCGCGGCATCGGCCCCGCCTACGCCGACAAGATCAACCGTGTCGGCATCCGCGTGCAGGACCTCTTCGACGAGAACATCCTGCGTCAGAAGGTCGAGGGCGCCCTCGACCAGAAGAACCACCTGCTGGTGAAGGTCTTCAACCGTCGCGCGATCGCCGTCGACGAGATCGTCGACGACCTGCTCTCCTACGCCGAGCGCCTGCGCCCGATGGTCGCCGACACCGCCCTGCTGCTCAGCGAGGCGCTCGACGCGGGCGATGTCGTGGTGTTCGAGGGCGGACAGGCCACGATGCTCGACGTCGACCACGGCACGTACCCGTTCGTCACGAGCTCGTCGGCGACGGCCGGCGGCGCCGCGACCGGCTCCGGTGTCGGCCCGAACCGCCTCGACCGCATCGTCGGCATCGTGAAGGCCTACACGACGCGGGTCGGCTCGGGTCCCTTCCCGACCGAGCTGTTCGACGAACAGGGCGAATGGCTGCGATCGCGCGGCTTCGAGTTCGGCACGACCACCGGCCGTCCGCGTCGGGTGGGCTGGTACGACGCGCCCATCACCCGATACGCGACGCGCATCAACGGCATCACCGACCTCGTGCTCACCAAGCTCGACATCCTCACCGGCCTCGACGAGATCCCGGTGTGCGTGGCCTACGACGTCGACGGTGAGAGGTTCGACGAGGTGCCGGTGAACCAGAGCGACTTCCACCATGCGACCCCGATCCTGGAGTACTTCCCGGGCTGGAGCGAGGACATCTCGGGTGCCCGCACCTTCGACGAGCTTCCCCTCGAGGCGCAGGACTACGTGCTCGCGCTCGAGCAGATGAGCGGCACCCGCATCTCGGTGATCGGTGTCGGCCCCGCGCGCGACGCCGTCATCGTGCGCCACGATCTCGTCGACTGACCCGCGCCATGCGGTTCTGGCTCGGCGGGTACGGTGCCGACATGGGCGGCGAGGCCGCCGGCATCGGCGAGCTGCGCGCCGGTGAGGTGATCGACCACCTCGCGGGCGGGCCGTTGGCCTTCGCCGGCACGGCGGCGGCGGCATCCTCGCCGTCGTGGCTCAGCGCCCACCCGAGGCTCGACGTCGTCTACGCGGCACTCGAGGGACAGGGGGCCGTGCAGGCCTTCCGTCGCACGAGCGAGCGCGGCTTCGCCCGCCTCGGCGATCCGGTTCCCGCCGGCGACCTGGTCTGCCACGTCGCCGTCGACCCCGACGGCACGCGGCTCATCGCGAGCTGCTGGGGGGACGGTCGTGTCGTGGCGATGGGGCTGGATGCCGCGGGCCGCCCGCATACGCCGGAGATCGCGGCGTCAGCCGGGGATCCGTTCTCGTCCGGCGACCCCTTCGCGGTCGCGGGGGAGTCGGTGGGCCGGGCACCCGCGCACCCCACGGTGGACGCGATCGATCTCGCCGCTGCGGCGCGTGCCCTGCGTGAGGCGGCGGGGGCGGAGTTCGCGCATCTCGTTCCCGACTACGCCGAGCCCGAGGCATCCGTCGAACCCGCCGTCGTCGTCGAGGTCGACCCCGAAGTGCGCGTCTCGCGCGCCCACCATGCGACCTTCCTGCCGCGCGGACTCGTCGCCACCACCGACATGGGCTTCGACCTGGTGCGGTTCTGGCGACCGTCGGGGTCGCGGCTGCGTCCGGTCGGAGAGGTCGTGCTCCCGCGGGGCAGCGGGCCGCGGCACGCGGTCTGGCACCCGAGCGGTCACCTGTACGTCGTCACCGAGCTGAGCGCCGAGCTCTTCGCGCTCGCGCCGGATGCGTCGGGTGCGTGGCGCATCGTGGCGGGTCTGTCGCTGGGTGCGCCCGCCGGCGACCTCGCGGCGGGCATCGTGCTCTCTCGTGATGCCGAGCGGGTCTACCTGGGGTTGCGGGGCAGCGACACGATCGCCACCGTGCGCGTGGCCGGCACCGGCACCGATCTCACCCCGCTCGCCCTCGTGGAGTCGGGGGTGAGCTGGCCGCGCGACCACACCGTGCAGCGCGACACCCTGCTTGTCGCAGGCGAGCGCAGCGGCAGCATCGCGTCGCTCGCACTCGACCTACGCACGGGCGTACCGGGACGCGTGCGGCACCGCACCGAGGCGCCGAACCCCACACGCATCCTCGTCGCGCGCTGAGCGCCACGGCAGGCGCCCACCGGCGGGGCAGCGTGCGCATGAGCGGTGTCAGATCGTCGACGCTCCGAGCGGCACGGCGGCCGCGAGGAACACGGCGAGATCATCGAGCACCCGCTGATCGATCGTGTGGCCGAGCCCGGGATAGACCCGAGCGGTGAGGGTCGTGTGCGAGGGGAGCCAGGCCTCGGTGCGTTCGACGGCCGGGGTCGCGATGACGCGGTCGGCGTCACCCCGCGCCCAGAACGCCTCCGGCTTCATGCGGCGAAGCAGCGGGTCCGCCGGCTGTGCGGCGCCGAGCACGAAACCCCCCAGCACCGCGGTGGCGGCGACCCGTTCGGGGCGGGTGCGCAGCAGCTGGCTCGCCATGAGTCCTCCCTGCGAGAAGCCGATCGGCACGATCCGGGCATCGGGCAGCAGGTTCTCCTGGACCCAGGTCCAGATCGCCTCGGTCGCCTCGACGACGGGCTGCGGGTCGGGGGAGCCGGGCACCGTGACAGGGAACCACGCGGCTCCGCCCTGGGGTAGGGCCAGCGGCGCGCGCAGGGACACCCACGGGAGTCCCGCGGTGAGGCGGTCGCCGATGCCGGCGAGGTCGCGCTCGCTCGCTCCGTAGCCGTGCAGCAGCAGGGCGACGACGGGAGCGCTGGTGGCGAGAGGGTCGGATGCCGCGGTCTCACGGATCAGCATGGGGGGAGCCTTTCGAGCGGAGCGAGGTCGAGCGGGCGGGGGCCTTGGCCCCCGCCCGGACGGGTCAGCGGACGACCGCGAAGCCGCCGGTCCACGAGATGGCCTCGCGGACGGCGAGGGTCAACTGGAGGAAGCCGAGGGCCTCCAGTTCGTGTGCACGGGAGAGTGCGCCGGCGTCGATCGCCTGCACGCCCCCGGCGGCGATGGCCGCGATGAGCGCGCTCTTGGCCTCGGCGGAGTCGCCGGCGACCTGCACGGTGGTGGGCGCTCCACCGACCGTCTTCGCGACGAGCGTTGCGGCGAAGGTGGTGTTGAACGCCTTCACCACCGAGCTCTGCGGAAGCGCGGCCTGGATCTCAGCGGCAGCGGAGGACCCGGCCGGCACGACGAGCGAGTCGAAGGTCTCGAAGTTGAGCGGGTTGGTGATGTCGACGACGGTCTTGCCCGCGAGCTGCTCGCCATACGCCGAGAGGATGCCCGCGACGGCCGGGTAAGGCACGGCGAGCACGACGATGTCGCCGACGATCGGGGCGGTGCCCGACTCCTCGGCGGAGATGTAGGTGACGCTGCTGCCGCCCTCGGCGAAGACTCCGCCGATCGCGTTCGCCATGTTGCCGGTGCCGAAGATCGTGACGTGGGCCATGGGGTTCCTTCCCTCGTGCCCCGCGACGACGGGGCATTGCTTGTAGATACAAGTGTTACCGTACGCCCACTTACTTGTAATTGCAACCAACTGCTAGGATGGCCGCATGCCGGCCGAGGGACTGCGATATGAGGAGCGCGTTTCGGTGGCGCGCCTGCACGCACTGCTCGAGCTGCTGCCGCGCACGCTCGACCAGCAGATGGCCGCGAGCGACCTCACTTCGTTCGAGTACACGCTGCTCGAGGCCCTCCACGAGGCGCCCGCCCGCCGGTTGCGACTGACCGCACTTGCGTCGCGCACGAACGCCACCCTGCCGCGACTGTCCCGCGTCGTGACCGGTCTCGAACGCAAGGGCCTCGTCGATCGGGCGCCCTGCGCCGAGGACGGCCGGGCGACCAACGCGGTGCTCACGAGCGCGGGCGAGCAGCGCTTCGCGGATGCGCGACCGCGCTACGAGGAGGCGGTGCGCTCGTTCGTCCTCGCCGACCTGGACGACGCGGACGTCGACGACCTCTCGCGCCTCGTACTCGCGATTCTCGGCCGGGTCGATCCCGACCGTCGGATGGCCGTCACCGCCGCGGGCGATCCCGCCTGCGCGGCCGACCCGGCACGCTGAGTCCGACCGCGCTCGTGGGCGCCGGGGGATCCCCGTGCCCGGTCAGACCTTCGCGTCCTGTCTCGGGATGATGACCTTCTTGATGATCAGCAGGATCGATGCGGTCACCGGGATCGCCACAAGCGCGCCGAGAAGACCCAGCAATGTGCCGCCGACGAGGGCGCCGATGACGACGAGCGATCCGGGGATCGAGATCGCGCGGTTCATGATGCGCGGCGTCAGCACGTACGCCTCGACCTGCATGTAGATGAGGTAGAGGGCCGCGAACACGAGCGCGCCCACCGGGCTCGCGAACAGCGCGAGCGACGAGCCGATCACCCAGAACGCCACCGTTCCGACCAACGGGATGAGGGTGATGCAGAACGCGATCACCGCCATCAGCAGCGGGAAGGGGAGCCCGAGGAAAAAGTAGAGCAGCCCCGCGAACAGCGAGTTGAAGAACGCGAGGATGACCATCCCCATGAGGTACCCGCCGATCGACTGCGTGATCTGATCGGTCAGGTCGGCGACGCTCTCCCGGCCGTGGGCGGGAACGAGGCGGTAGAAGGCCTGCTTGATGACATCCAGGCTGGCGATGAAGTAGAGCGTCAGCACGAGCACGATGATGATGCCCGAGATGGTCGAGATGACCGACACCGTCACCTGCAGCACGCCGCCGCCGATCGCGGTGAGGTTCGCCGGGTTCGTCAGGAACCCCTGCACCTGGCTGACGATCTCGCCGACATTGCTGCCGAAGTTCGCCTGCAGCCAGGCGTAGAGGTCCGACGCCTGGAAGTCGCGGATGAGGCTCGGCACGTTGGCGACGAAGCCGGCGATCTGCGTCACCACGGTCGGGACGATCAGCAGCAGCACGCCGGCGAGCACGACGGCGAAGCCGGCGAAGACGATGACGATGCCCCACACCCGGGCCAGTCCCCGACGCTCGAGCGCGCGCACCACCGGGTCGAGTCCGAGGGCGGCGAACAGGGCGAACACGATGTAGATGAGCACCGTCGACAGGTTCGAGATCGCGAGCCCGAGCACGAGTGCGACCAGACCGCCGAGGGTGAGGAAGAAGCCGAACGCGAACGGATTGCCGATCGCGGCCATGGCGCGCCCGGCGGTCGTCTTCGGCCTTCGGGAGGCCGCGGCATCTCTCGATGCGGTCGTGGCGGACGAGGATGCCTCGGTGGACACCTCTGCGGGAGCGTCGCTCATGGCTCACACTCTAGGGCTGCGGCGCACCCCGCGCGGATCGCGCCGAGGCGGAGGCGCTAGGGTCGAGCGCGAGGAGGCCATCTTGTCCGACACCACCGACCCGCGCGTCGCGCTCAGCCGCCTGCGCGCCAGCATCGACAACATCGACGCCGCCCTCATCTATCTGCTCGCCGAGCGGTTCCGCAGCACCACTCAGGTCGGCCATCTCAAGGCCGAGCACGGCATGCCTGCCTCCGACCCGGCACGTGAGGAGCAGCAGATCGCCCGACTGCGCGCGCTCGCCGCCGACGCCGACCTCGACCCCGCCTTCGCCGAGAAGTGGTTCAACTTCGTGGTGGCCGAGGTCATCCGCCACCACACCGCCGCCGCCGACGCGCGCTGAGCGTTCCTCTCGGAAGATCCATCGCCTGGGGGATGAATCCCCCAGGGCTCGCCCCCTACGATGGACGCGAATCCTGCACGTCGCGCTCCGCACGCGCGCGCTCAGGAGCGCTTCGCCGGCGGAGCGCATGACCGATCTCGACGAGTAAGGCGCCGCATCATGAGCGACACCCCCGCGCAGCAGGGCAGCAACGGATCCTTCGACCAGCTCATCCAGAGCGGCGGCGAACACACCTATTTCACCGTCGGGTTCCGCGGATACGACCGACAAGAGGTCGACACCGCGCTCGCCGACCTGCAGGGCAAGCTGCAGCGCGCGACGGCTGATCTCGCCGCCGCCGCCGAGCGCCGTGACGCCGACGTCGAGGCGGCACGCGCGGAGGAGCGCGTAGAGGCCGACAAGGCGAAGGCGGAGGCCGAGAAGGCGAAGGCGGAGGCCGAGAAGGCGAAGGGTGCGAGCGCCAAGGCCGACGCCGACCGTGAGAAGGCCACCGCGAAGCTCAAGGCCGACCTCGCCGCTGCGGAGGCGCGCGCCGCCGATGCCGAGGCGCGGGTGACCGCGCTGACCACCGAGTTCGCCGGGGGCGGTCTCGAGCGCGACGGCGACGAGCCGCAGAGCCGGCAGCAGTTCGAGGCGGTGCTGCACGTCGCGGAGGAGCAGGCGAACCTGCTCATCCAGAACGCCGCGCAGCAGGCCGAGCGCCTCCTCGCCGCCGCCCGTGAGGAGATCACCGAGCGTCGTGCGACGCTCGACTCCGACACCGCCCGCATCCTCGCCCAGGCGCAGCACGACGCCGACCAGGTGCGCCTGAAGATCGACACCGAGTACACCGCCCACGAGGCCCGCATCGAGCGCGAGGCCGCGCACGCCGCGGAGAAGGTGACGCAGGCCGAGCAGGAGGCCGCGGCCATCCGCACCGAGGCCGAGAAGGGCGCTGCGGCGCTGCGCTCGATGGTCACCCGCGAGACCACCGAGCAGCGCGCCGACGCCGAGCGCGACGTGCGCGAGATGAACGCCCGCGTGCTCGAGTTCGAGGAGGCGCTCACCCGCCGTCAGGACGACGCCCAGCAGGAGTTCCTCGTGCTGCACAACCAGGCGGTCGCCCACGCCGAGCGCATCACCTCCGACGCCAACGAGCAGGTCGCCGCGTCGCTCGACCACGCGCAGCGCATCTCGGCGAAGGCCGATGACTACGAGAAGCTCATGCGCGCCCAAGCGTCGCAGATCGAGGCGGACAGCCAGCTCCGCGCCCGCGAGACCGTCGACAAGGCGAAGCTCAAGGCGCAGAAGATCGTCGACAGCGTGATCGGACACACCACGACGGTGCTGCGCGACGCCGAGGACCGCACGCGGCAGCTGCGCTGGCAGCAGCAGCAGCTCACCAGCTTCATGGCCGAGGTGCGCGAGCTCATCCGCCCCGAGACCGGTGTGATCTCCGAGGAGCCGGAGTTCGCGGCCGAGACGGAGTCGGCGGCCGTGGAGGCCTCGACGACGGAGGAAGCCGTCGAGGGCGAGCACGTCGAGTCCTGACGGCGCGCCATCGCCCCTGTCAGTCGCGACGTCGGCGTCGCACCAGATCGGATGCCGCGGCCACCAGGCCGATCGCCACGCCGGAGATCGCGATCCACATCCCGATACGGTGCACTCTCGCGCTGTCGTCGGCGAGCAGGTCGAGTCGGCCGGCGGCGATCATCACCATGACGCCGACGGCACAGGTCGCGATCGACAGGACGATGAGCGTGCGGCGGGCGCCGTCGGGGAGGATCACCTCTCGACGGTAATCGGCGACGCCGAGACGGTGCCGGGAGAATCCACAGCTCAGGCCGTGGACGTCCTCGTGGTCCGGGTGCGCACCTTCGCCCGGATCGCGCGTGCCGGGCGCCAGGGGCCTGCGATCCACACCGCGACCGCACCGAGCACGCCGCCCGCGCACGTCCATGCCGCGACCGAGACCATGCCGTCGGTGACGACCGAGAACAGGGCCGCGGAGGCGGCATCCGAAATGCCCTGCGGAGCCAGTGCGGCGCTGACGATGGATGCCGCGACCGCGCGCCCGATGATGAGGATCAGCGTGCCGAGCGCGAGGGCGAGGCCGGCGACGACGGCCGCCCGGTGGCGGCGGCGGGCCAGCAGGATGCCCGCGACCAGGAGCACCGCGGCGGCGAACGGCAGCCACGCGCCGACGGCGACCGCGACCGCGTAGCCGGTCTGCGCGGTCGGCAGTGCATCGGCCTGGGCGATCGGGATGGTGCGCTGCACCGCCGGGATCTGCGCGGCGAACGGCACCTGCGAGTCGATGAGGTGCTGGCGGACCGCGGCGACGACGGGGCCGAGCTCGAGCCCGATGGTGCCGTCGGAGGCGACCGAGACGAGCGCGTTCGGGTCGCCCTGCATCGTCTTCACCAGCTGGGCGTGGGTGGTGCGCAACGCGGTCGAGAAGACGGTCGCGAACGGGTCGGATGCCACGAATCTCGCGACGTTCGTGCGCACGACCGACTCGAGGCCCTGCGCGGCGGGTCCCTTGAGGGCGTCGAGCGCCTGGGTTGCGAGAGGGCCGGTGCCGAGCGAGGTGATGCCGTCGATGACCTGGCCGGCGATCGCCGTATAGTCCACGTGCTGGGCGATGACCGTCATCGTCGCATCGGTGACGCTCTGCTGGACGGCGGGGTCGTGCGCGAGCGGGGCGTACGCGGCGACGAACGCGTCGGTGTCGACGAGCTGCACCCGGGCCCAGCCCGTGATGATCGACAGCGGCGCGAGCACGAGCGCGATCGTGAGCACCAGCCCCGACGCGAACGACCGCCCCCAGGCGCGGGCGCGCGACGGGGACGGTCGTTCGTCGGTCATCGGTCAGCCCGCGAGCGCGCGCGCCTTGAGCGACTCGTACTCGGCTGCCGTGATCGTTCCGGCGTCGAGCAGCGCCTTCGCCTTCGCGATCTCATCGGCCGCGCTCGTTCCCGACACGGAGCGGATGTAGTCGTCGGCCGCCTCCTGCGCCTTCGTGGCCTGGGCGCGGCTGCGCTCGGCCATGCCCTGACCGCGCGCGATCAGGTAGACGAGGGCGGTCAGGAACGGCACGAAGATCAGGAAGAGGATCCACAGCGCCTTCCACCAGCCGTTGAGCGTGTGGTCGCGGAACAGGTCACCGATGATCGAGAACAGCGCCATCAGGTAGGCGACGAACACGAAGATCGACAGGAACCACCACAGGAGGCTCCCGAAGTTCGACAGGAAGTCCATGATTCTTACCCCTTTCGCCGGCGGGCACCGGCATCAACAGGTGCCCCCCGGCACCCGGTTTCAGTATGGCGGAAACCGGGTGCCGGCGTGGGGTTCGATCTGCGGCCCCCGACTGCTGCGGCGACGTCGAGCGGATCGCCCGCCTCGACGTCTTGCGAGCGACTAGGACGGGTCGACCGCCGGTGTGCGCACTGCGGCGAACGTGGTGTGCCGGCGCAGGACGAAGCCGAGCCTCTCGTAGGCGGCGATCGCGCCCACGTTGGTCGCCGCCGCGTGCAGCAGCGCGCGGTCGCCGCGCTGCTGGATGTGGAACGCGACGTCGAGCACGAGCCGTGACGCGAGCCCCTGGCGACGATGGTCGGCATCGACCGACACCGCGCTGATCTCGGTCCAGCCGGACGGGTGCAGCCGCTCACCGGCCATGGCGATGAGGCGTCCGTCGCGGCGGATGCCGATGTAGCGTCCGAGCTCGTGGGTGCGGGGGAGGAAGGGTCCCGGCTGGTTGCGTTCGACGATCGCGAGCATCTCGGGCACGTCGTCGGCACCGAGCAGCACCGCTTCGGGCTCCGGGCGGGGCGAGAGGACGTCGGTCTCGACCAGCTGCACGCCCGACCCTCCGCCGAGCACCTCCCATCCGTCCGGCAGCGCGTCGGGGGCGCCGTTGAGGCCGATCTCGGCCGACGGCCCGACCAGGCGGTGCAGTCGATCCCACACCCCGGGGTCGTTCCAGTCGCGCACCGCGACGAAGGGCGCGACGTCGCCGGGATAGCGTCGCGCGAGATCGTCGCCGAGGGCGAATCGCGCGTGCGGGCCTGTCAGGGAGAACCATGCCGGGTTGTCGAGCACCTGCACGTCACGCGCGGACAGCCGCGGCGTCGGAGCCGCCGCGGCGGGGGAGGAGGTCGGGGGCAGGGAGCTCACGCGCTCATTCTCGGAATCGCCCGCCCGCGCCCACAACCCGCGCTGTCACCCGCCGCAACCTGCCTCACGCGCGGTCGGGACCGGAGGTCGCCTCGTGCGCCGTCGGAGTCGCCTTCGGCGCGGTGATCTCGAGGGCGACCTTCTTCTCGAGCACGTCGAGCGCCTCGTCGGAGAGCGAGATGAGCCCGTCGAGCTCCTCGCGCACCCGCTGGTAGGCGAGCTGGCGCTCGGCGGGCGTCGCCGCCTCGTCGACGGCGACCGTCAACAGCTGCTGCGCCGTGTGCAGGCGCTTGCGCTCTGCCTCGGTGAACCCGGAGTCGCGCAGGCGTCGTGCATCGCGCTCGGCGAGATCGAACGCGACCTCGTAGTCGGTGACGGCCTCGCGGTACTCGCGCAGCTCGTCCGCGGACACCTTGCGACCTTCGGCGGGCCGCAGCCGGTCGGCCTTCTTCCCGGCGCGCAGGAACGCGGCCGTGAGCGGCTGACGACCGTCGCTCATCGCGGGGTACGCGATCGCCTTCGAGACATCCAGCTCGTACTCGAGCCACCGCCGGCGCACCTCGTCGTGATCGGCGAACAGCTGGGCGAGCGGGGAGAGCGCGGCATCCTTCTGCGCGGGACGCGCCGAGCCGACGGCCTTCGGATCCTTCCGGGCGGCGATCTGCGCCGCACGGATCTCGCCTTTCGTGCGCAGCACCTCGAGGCGTCGTTCGTGGCGCCGTCGGGCATTGCGCTCCCAGCCGCGGCCGGCCGCCGCGACCACCCCGAACAGCGGGAACGCCAACCACCAGTAGTGCGCGGCGAAACCCCAGAACTGGTCCACGCCCTCATCGTAACCGCGCCCGCGCGCGGCCCGCGGGTCAGTGGATCAGCAGCGAAACGACGGTCGCGCCGCCGCCGACGAGCACGAGCGCGATGATCACGACCCACGCGACGATGCGCGTGCGGGTCGTGTAAGGGCGCTCCCCCAGGTCATCGGGTGAATCGCTCATCGCACGACCTCCGGCTCCGTCACGATCGCGCCGAACGCGGCCGGCAGCGTGCCGGTCGACAGTGCCCGCAGCTCGGGCACCGGCAGGGTGAACAGGCCCTGCACCTCGAGGGCGCTGGCCGAGCCGTCGGCGGGGGCGTCGGTCACCCCGATGCGCAGCACCGGGTAGCCGCGCCCCTCGCAGAGCCCGCGGAACTTGACGTCCTCCTCGCGGGGCACGGTCACGAGCACGCGGCCGGTCGACTCCGAGAACAGGGCGGATGCCGCATCCACCCCGTCGCGCTCGATGATCTCCGTCAGCCACACCCGCGCGCCGACGCCGAAGCGCAGCACGCCGTCGGTGAGGCTCTGCGCGAGCCCGCCCTCGGACAGGTCGTGGGCGCTGGAGACGAGACCCTGGTCGCCCGCTGCGCGCAGCAGCTCGGCGAGGCGCTTCTCGGCCGCGAGGTCCACCTTCGGCGGGCGGCCGCCGAGGTGTCCGTGCACCGTTTGCGCCCACTGCGAGCCGCTGAGCTCGGTGGAGGTGACCCCCAGCAGGTAGATGTTCTCGCCGGCGTCCTGCCAGCCCGACGGGATGCGCGCCGCGACGTCGTCGATGATGCCGAGCACGCCGACGACCGGGGTCGGGTGGATCGGGGTGTCGCCGGTCTGGTTGTAGAAGCTCACGTTGCCGCCGGTGACGGGGATGCCGAGCTCGAGGCAGCCGTCCGACAGGCCCTCGACGGCCCGTGAGAACTGCCACATGACCTCGGGGTTCTCGGGGCTGCCGAAGTTGAGGCAGTCGGTGACAGCCGTGGGCACGGCGCCGGTGACGGCGACGTTGCGGTAGGCCTCGGCGAGGGCGAGCTTCGCGCCCTCGTAGGGGTCGAGCTGGCAGAAGCGGCCGTTGCAGTCGGTCGCGATCGCGAACCCGAGACCCGACTGCTCGTCGACGCGAACCATGCCCGCGTCATCGGGGAACGAGAGGGCCGTGTTGCCGAGCACGTAGTAGTCGTACTGGTTCGTGACCCACGAGGCATCCGCGAGGTTCGGGCTCGAGACCAGCGCGGTGAACTGCGCACGCAGGGTGTCGGCGTCGGCGCTGCGCTCGAGGGCGGCGGCGGAATCGTCCTGCAGGGCGTCGATCCACGTCGGGTAGGCCACCGGACGCTCGTAGACCGGGCCGTCGACCGCGACCGTCGAGGGGTCGACGTCGACGATCTTCTCGCCGTGCCAGAAGATCTCGAGACGACCGTCGCCGGTGACCTCGCCCAGCACGCTCGTCTCGACGTCCCACTTGCCGGTCACGGCCAGGAACTCGTCGAGCTTCTCGGGGCGCACGATCGCCATCATGCGCTCCTGGCTCTCGCTCATGAGGATCTCCTCGGGCGTGAGCGAGGGGTCGCGCAGCAGCACCTTCTCGAGGTCGACGCGCATGCCCGAGCCGCCGTTCGCGGCGAGCTCGCTCGTGGCGCACGAGATGCCGGCGGCGCCGAGGTCCTGGATCGCCTCGACCAGCTCGTCGCGGTAGAGCTCGAGGCAGCACTCGATGAGCACCTTCTCGGCGAACGGGTCGCCGACCTGCACGGCCGGGCGCTTGGTGGGGCCGCCGTCGGCGAACGTGTCGGACGCGAGGATGGATGCCCCGCCGATGCCGTCGCCGCCGGTGCGGGCGCCGAACAGCACCACCTTGTTGCCGGGGCCGACCGCGTTCGCGAGCTTCAGGTCGTCGTGGCGCAGCACGCCCACGGCGAGCGCGTTGACGAGCGGGTTGCCCTGGTAGACCGCGTCGAACACGGTCTCACCGCCGATGTTCGGCAGGCCCAGGCAGTTGCCGTAGAAGGAGATGCCGCTGACGACGCCGTGCACGACGCGGGCAGTGTCGGGGTGATCGATCGCACCGAAGCGCAGCTGGTCCATGACGGCCACCGGGCGCGCGCCCATCGAGATGATGTCGCGCACGATGCCGCCGACGCCGGTCGCGGCGCCCTGGAACGGCTCGATGTAGCTCGGGTGGTTGTGCGACTCGACCTTGAAGGTCACCGCCCAGCCCTCGCCGATGTCGACGACGCCCGCGTTCTGGCCCATGCCGACCATGAGGCGCTCGCGCATCTCGTCGCTGACCTTCTGGCCGAACTGGCGCAGGTAGATCTTGCTCGACTTGTAGGAGCAGTGCTCGCTCCACATGACCGAGTACATCGCCAGCTCGCCGCTGGTGGGACGGCGGCCGAGGATCTCGCGGATCTGCGCATACTCGTCGGGCTTGAGACCGAGCGCCGCGTACGGCTGCTCCTTCTCGGGGGTGGCTTCGGCGTCGGCGACGGTGTCGGCGATCTTGCCGAGGGGAGCGGCGGGGGTGCTCACGCGGCTGGTCTCCAAGAATCGAGGGCTGCCGGGGATGCGGCAAGTCTAGCCGGGGCGCGCGCCGGCGCACCCGTGCCGGACGCGCGTGAGGATCGGGCGCGCGGGCGCATGGGATCCGTGAGCGGCGGGGGATGCGGCATCCCGTCGCCCATAGACCGGAGTCATGACACTCACCTCCCTGTTGCCCACCCCGCGCGACTCGCTGCCGGCGCCCCTCGCGTGCGACGCCTGGCCCGCCCGCACCCACGCGACCACGCGCGACGTGGTGATCGCCGGCGTCTCGGTGCTGCGCTACGCGGACCTGTGCGGCACCCCGTGCGTGACGACGGCGCCCGCGATCGTGCCGCTGTCGGGCGGCGTCCCCTCGGCGACAGCGTCGACGAGCGTGCTCGTGGCGGCGGTCACCGGATGCGACGACGGGATGCTGCGCCTCGACGCCCGTCTCGACGAGCTCGCGCCGTGCTGGGCCGAGGCCCGACTGCTCGGGCGCATCTCGCACGCCGCGGAACGCCGGTGGCGGCTGGGTGCCTGCACCGTGGTGCTGCCCGCCGACCTCGGTGTCGGCGATGTCGTCGCGCTGCCGTGTCCGGGCGCCGTCGGGCTCGGCGAAATCCGTCCGCGGTGAGGCTGCTCATGACGGTGCTGCGGGCGCGGCGGTGCGAACAGCGGCGACAGGGTGCCGACAGACGAACGGGATGCCGCGGCATCCGCTCAGTAGACGACCTGCACCGAACGCGTCTGGTCGTTCATGACCGCGCCGACGTAGCTGCTCGATGACGCGAAACCGACGCTCGACCCGGTGAACGACGTGTTCTGCCACACCTTGACCCGGCAGCTCGAGAAGCCCTGGAACGAGCTCACCCTGCCGTACCAGCCGACGCCGATGTCGGCGACGCCGCGCACGCCGACCGCCGACGAGCAGCCAGATGATCCCCACACCTCGTAGTACGCGCCGCCGTAGTCGGCGTTGTCGTAGAGCCGCGCGAGCAGGTAGCTGACCGTCGTGGCACGACCCGCGTCGGTCTCGTCGCCGTCGACGATCGTGTAGCCGGTCTGCGCGGTGACTGCGGCGTGGAGGTCATCGCCCGCGGGGGCGCAGATCGTGAGCCCGGACTCGAGGAAGACGCCGCAGTTCTCGCCGCCCCCGGCATCCGCCCGGGCCGGCGTCGCCGAACTGACCACGAGCGCGGCGCCGATCAGCACACCCACCAGCTCTGCGACATGACGCCGCGCGAAACGTTCCCCCATCATCTCCCCCTGATGATCGGCCCTTGCGAGGGCTCCCCGAGCCGATCGTGGCGCACGGGCGCCTGCCGGGTCAAACCCGCGCGCAGCGGGCATCCTGGTGCGGAGGCCGTCGTGCGGGAGCCGCGAAAAAAAGTCCAGAAGAATCTGAGACGAATCCGAGGCGACGGGCATTACCAGGTATGACGGCTGAGCTGAGCGCGACGGAGACCGATGTCTCCGACGACCGCGCGCTGCTCGCGGCCGTCTCCACGGGCGACTCCCGCGCGTTCGGCGCGCTGTACGACCGTCATGTCGCCACCGTCTACCGGTTCGCCGCGAGCCTCGGCCTCGACCCCCACGCCGCGGAGGACGTCACCCAGGACGTCTTCGTGGTCGCGTTCGAGAAGGCCCACGCGATCCACCTGGTCGGCGGCTCCACGCTGCCGTGGCTGCTCGTCACGTGCCGCAACGTCTCCCGCTCGCACATCCGCAAGCGCGTGCGGGACCAGCAGCGATCGACCGATCTCGACGACACCGTGGCCACCCGCGCCCCCGGACCCGCCGAAGAGATCGAGCGGCGCCTGCTCTCCGACGCCATCGCCTCCGCGATCTCGGCCCTCTCGTTCGACGACCAGTGCCTGTTCGACCTGTGCATCGAATACGGGTTCAGCTACGCGCAGGCCGCCGAGGCCTTCGACGTGTCCCACGGCGTCATCCGCAATCGGCTGTCCCGTATCCGTGCGCGCCTGCGGGCGGCGCTCACGCCCGGCGAAGAGGAGGGGTCGACATCATGACTCTTCAGCTTCCCCCGACCGACGAGCAGATCGCGCGCATGCGTCGCGAGGTGCTCACGACCATCGCCGTGCGTCGCACGCGTCGCCGCCGCCGATTCTGGTGGGTCGCGGGTGCGACGGCCCTCGTGCTCGCCGCCTCGACGGCGGGCGTCGCGGCCCTGTTCGCCTCGGTCGACGACCGCAACGTGACGTTCGACTGCTACACGAGCACCGATCTGACGTCGAACCACAGCACGTCCACGTCGGTCGAGACCGACCGTGACAAGAACACCGAACTGTCGATGGCCGACCGTGTCGCGACCGCTCTCGCCGTGTGCGAGGCGAGCTATACGGCCGTGCGCACGGGCGAGGACGCGCCGGCGGGGCCGTACGTGCCCAACCCGACGGCCTGCGTGCTGTCGGACCGACGGATCGCCGTACTTCCGAACGCGGCCGGCAAGGACGATGCGTCGTTCTGCGCCGCGCTCGGACTCACAGCCCCCGGGCGGTAGCCCGGGGGTGGGGCGGAGTACCCGACGCGATGGTTCTTGGGGGCGCGTCGGGTGCTACCGCCGTCGTGAGCGGATGCCGCGGCATCCGTTGTGCGCCGTCGGATCACGTGCTGTGATGTTGCTATGAGGGAGTCGATGATGACCGCTCGATCGTGGGTCGTTGCCGGGGCGCTGCTCGTGATCGGCGCGCTCTGGACCTCGCAGACGGCGATTCCGCGTGGTGGCACCCCGCCGATCGCGCCCGCGCTCACCGCGGCGGCGTACGCGCTCTTCGCGGTGGGCTTCACCCGGGCGGCGAGCGTCACCGGCCGGCGCCCGCTCGGCACGGTCGCCCTGCTCGCACTCAGCGCGCTGGTGCTCGTGCAGGGGTACGTCGACCCGACTCCGGCGAACGAGGCACTGACCGTGGCCGGCGGCGCGGAGATCGCGCTCTACAGCCTCGCGCTGCTGGTGCTCATGCTGGGTGCCGCGATCGTCGCCGCGGTCGAGATCGCCCGGGTCGATGTCGTCCCGCGCCCGTGGCGCTGGGTTCCGCTCGGGGGCGCCGTGGCGTTCGCCGTGATGCAGGCGGTGGTGTGGGTGATGCCCGCGCCGCTGACCGAGGCGTGGATGACCGTGGTCGGCGTCGTCTCGGGAGTCGTGTGGCTCGGTGTGCCGCTGCTCCTCGGCTTCGTGGCGATCTTCCTCGGTGTGGAGCGCGCCGCCGATCGCGCGCGGGCGTGATCGGGGGCTTGACCCTGTCGGGAGCGCGTCGTAACCTACAACCAAATGGTTGTATTTACTGAACTCGCCGACGCCGACGTGGACCGCATCTTCCGGGCCCTCGCCGACGCCACGCGCCGCGACATCCTGCAGCGCACCCTCACGGGTGAGCAGACAGTCTCGGCGCTCGCCGCGGCCTACGACATGAGCTTCGCCGCCGTGCAGAAGCACGTCGCCGTGCTCGAGGCCGCCCACCTCGTCGTCAAACGTGCGGAAGGGAGGGAGCGACTCGTGCGCGCCGATCCCGACACCATCGCGCGGGCACGGCGCCTGCTGGCCGAGTACGAGCGCGTCTGGCGCTCCCGCATCGACCGGCTCGACGCTCTGCTCGCCGAAGACGACACCCCCGCCTGATCCCCCCGAAGGACGCCGCGCCGCGGCATCCGCCCCGAAAAGAGGAACTCGCCATGCCCGTCACCTCCGTCACCGTCGACCCCGAGGCCCTCACCCTCACCCTCATCGCCGACGTCGCCGCCACCCCCGAGCGGCTCTGGCGCGCGTTCACCGAACCCGCCCAGCTCGAGCGCTTCTGGGGCCCGCCCGGATGGCCTGCCTCGTTCACCCGCTTCGACTTCACGGTCGGTGGCATCGCGAGCTACCACATGACCGGCCCGCGCGGAGAGCTCGCGCACGCCCGGTGGGAGTTCCTCGTCATCGACGCCCCGCACCGCTTCGAGGTGCTCGACACCTTCGCCGACGAGAACGGCGACAGCGTGCCCGACATGCCCGGCATGCGGGCGACGTTCGCCGTCGAGCCCACCCCGACCGGCGCACGCCTGGTCAGCGTCTCCCACTTCGTCTCGGTCGAGGCGCTCGAGCAGATGCTCGCGATGGGCATGCGCGAAGGCTTCACCATGGCGATCAGCCAGCTCGACGCGGTGCTGCGCGACCTGCGTGACTACGCCCTCGGCGCCGGCACCCAGGTCGAGGTTCTCGACGACACCCACGTGCGCATCACCCGACTCATCGAAGGCCCCCGTGAGCTGGTGTGGCGCGCGCACCACGAGCCCGAGCTGCTCAAGACCTGGCTGCTCGGCCCCGACGGGTGGGAGATGACGATCGCCGAACCCGGGCTCGCCGCAGGCGACACCTACCGCTACGCGTGGGCTCCCGTCGAGGGCGGGGAGGGCCAGGCGTTCGGGTTCGAGGGCGACACGCTCGTCGTCGACGCCCCGCGCCGCGTCGTGACCACCGAGCGCATGACCGGCATGCCCGGGCCGTCGACCCTCAACGACCTGACTCTCTACGAAGAGGACGGCGTCACCCTTCTCACGCTGCTGATCGAATACCCGGATGCCGCGACCCGCGACATGATCCTCGCCACCGGCATGACCGAGGGCATGGAGCGCAGCTACCAGCGGCTCGACGCGCTCGCCGCCGTCTGACGGCGCGCCGCCCGGTGCCGGGCGCTAGTCGCCCGGCACCAGGCGGTAGCCCATGCCCTGCTCGGTGAGAAGGTGCACCGGGTGGGCGGGGTCGGCCTCGAGCTTCTTGCGCAGCTGCGACATGTAGAGGCGCAGATACCCGGTGTCGGCGATCTGCTCGCTCGCCCAGATCTCCTTCAAGAGCGTCTGCCGGGTGACCAGCGCGTCGGGGTTGCGGGCGAGGAACTCCAGCATCCGCCACTCGGTCGGCGTCAGATGCACGCGTGCGCCCGCCCGCATCACCGACTTGGCGGCCAGGTCGATCGTCACGTCGGCGAAACGCACCACCGGCTCGCCCGCGGCATCCGGTCGCCGACGCGCCAATGCGCGCAGCCGCGCCAGCAGCTCGTCGACCTGGAACGGCTTCGTGACGTAGTCGTCGGCGCCGGCGTCGAGCGCCTCCACCTTGTCGGCCGAGCCCGTGCGCCCCGAGACCACGATGATCGGCGCGGTCGTCCAGCCGCGCAGCGCCTCGATGACCTGCACGCCGTCGAGCCGCGGCATCCCGAGATCGAGCAGCACGATGTCGGGATGCGCCTGCGCGGCGAGCGTCACCGCCGCCGCCCCGTCGGGCGCGGCGATCACCTCGTAGCCGTGCGCCGACAGCGTGATGCGCAGCGCCCGCACGAGCTGCGGGTCGTCATCGGCCACCAGAACCTTCATCGCGCCCCCTGCGTCGTCGTCTCGGCGGCCGGCTGCACCGGCAGCTCCACGACCATCGTGAGCCCGCCGCCCGGGGTGTCCTCGGGGGTGAGCGTGCCGCCCATGCCCTCGGTGAACCCGCGGGAAATCGCGAGCCCGAGACCGAGGCCGGTCGTGTTGTCGGTGTCGCCCTGCCGCTGGAACGGCGCGAAGATGTCGTCGCGGCGGTCGGCCGGCACCCCGGGGCCGCGGTCGATCACCCGGATCTGCGCGAGCTCGCCCAGCCGGCTCGTCGTGACCACCACATGGGTTCCGGGTGCCGCGAAGCGGCGCGCGTTGGCGAGGAGGTTCACGAGCACCCGCTGCAGCAGCACCGGGTCGGCGACGAGCGGCGGCAGGTCGGGATCGAGCGCCACCTCGACCTCGTCGGGGCCGTAGCCGAGCTCGTCGAGCGCCGCCAGCAGGGCGCCGGCGGCATCGACCGGTGCGAGCGACACCGCCAGCACCCCCGCCTGCACACGGCTCACATCGAGCAGGTCGGTCACGAGCATCGACAGGGTGCGCAGGCTCTCGTCCGCGGTCTCGAGCAGCTCGGCGCGGTCGGTCGGGCTCAGCCGCACATCGGCCGCCCGCAGCCCGCCGACGGCCGCGACCGCCGCCGCGAGAGGCCGGCGCAGGTCGTGGCTCACGGCCGACAGCAGCGCCGAGCGCACCTGGTCGGTCTCGGCGAGGGCGTCCGCCTCGCGTGCGGCCGCGGTCAGTTCGAGATGGTCGATCGCGGCGGCGAGCTGCGCGACGATCACATCGAGCAGCCGACGGGATGCCCCATCCGGCTCGTCGCCGGTCAGCTCCAGCGTCGCCCGCGGCGCGCCGCCCACCCGCGCCCCGACCGGGAGCCGCGTGCACGCGGCGTTCGCGGGCGCCGGCCCGTCGGCGACATCCTCGGCCAGCACCGTGCCGCCCTCGCCGACCAGCCGCACTGCGTGCAGCCCGAACGCCTCACGGGCGCGGCTGACGAGCGCCTCGACGGCACTGTCGCCGCGCAGCACGCTGCCCGCGATGGTGGCGAGCAGACGCGCCTCCGCCGTCGCGCGCTCGGCGACCCGGGCACGCCGGGCCGCCTGGTCGACGATGTAGCTCACCAGGATCGCGATGACGACGTAGAGGCCCAGGGCGAGCGCGTGCAGCGGATGGGCGATCGTGATCGTGAACAGCGGCTGCACGAACAGGTAGTCGAGCGTGAATCCCGACAGCACCGCGGCGAACAGTGCGGGCCAGATGCCGCCGACGAGCGCGACGATCACGACGAGCAGCTGGTAGGCGAGCACGTCGGAGGTGATCGAGTCGTCGCTGCGGAACGAGAACAGCAGCCACGACAGCAGCGGCCCGCCGACGAGCGCGACGGCGAACCCGAGCAGGCGCCGTCCGCGGCTGAGCGCCCCGCCCCGCACGCGGGGGAGGCGCAGCTTCCCGCCCGCCGCCGAGTGGGTGACGATGTGCACGTCGATGTCGCCCGAATCGCGGATGACCGTCGCGCCGATGCCCGACCCGGTGAGTGCCGCGCTCATGCGGCTGCGGCGGCTGACGCCGATGACGAGCTGGCTCGCGTTCACGCTGCGCGCGAACTCCACCAGGGTGTGCGCGACGTCGTCGCCGACGAGCTGGTGATAGGTGCCGCCGAGCTGCTCGACGAGTGCGCGCTGGGTGGCGAGCGCCCCCGGCGTCGCCCCCCGCAGGCCGTCCTGGCTGAGCACGTGCACCGCCAGCAGTTCGCCGCCCGCCGAGCGGGCTGCGATGCGGGCGCCGCGTCGGATGAGCGTCTCGCCCTCCGGCCCGCCGGTGAGCGCGACCACGACGCGCTCACGCGTCGTCCACGTGCCGTCGATGTCGTGCTCGGCGCGGTACTGCTTGAGCGCGGAGTCGACCTCGTCGGCGAGCCACAGCAGCGCGAGCTCGCGCAGCGCCGTGAGGTTTCCCAGCCGGAAGTAGTTCGACAGCGCGGCATCCACCCGCTCCGCCGGGTAGACGAGACCGGCGGAGAGCCGGTCGCGCAGCGACTGCGGGGCGAGGTCGACGACCTCGATCTGGTCGGCGCCCCGCACCACTGCATCGGGCACCGTCTCACGCTGCACGGTGCCGGTGATCTGCTCGATCACGTCGCTGAGAGAGGCGATGTGCTGCACGTTGACGGTCGTGATCACGTCGATGCCCGCGTCCCGCAGCTGCTCGACGTCCTCCCACCGTTTCGCATGCGCCGACCCGGGCGCGTTCGTGTGGGCGAGCTCGTCGATGAGGGCGACCGACGGATGCCGCGTGATCACCGCCTCGACGTCGAGCTCGTCGAGGCTCACCCCGCGGTGCCGGTCGCGTCGCAGCGGAACGACCTCGAGACCCCGGGTCAGCGCGGCGGTGGCCGCGCGCCCGTGCGTCTCGACGACGCCGACGACGACATCGGCGCCCTCGGCGGAGAGCCGGTGGCCCTCCTCGAGCATCGCGTAGGTCTTGCCGACGCCGGGGGCGGCCCCGAGCAGGACCCGCAGTCGCCCCCGTCGCATCGTCGTCCGTCCTTCGCCCGAGGTCTCAGTGCGAGAGCGCGTCGAGCGCCAGGTTGAGCTCGAGCACGTTGACCCGGGACTCGCCGAGGTACCCGAGGTCTCGCGGCTCGATCTTAGACGCGACCAGCTGCTGCACGACCTGTTCGCTGAGCCCCCGTTCGCGGGCGATGCGGGCCACCTGCAGGTCGGCGTAGGCCACCGAGATGTCGGAGTCGAGACCCGAGCCCGACGCGGTGATCGCGTCGGCGGGAACGAGCGACGGGTCGACACCCTCGAACGCGGCGACGGCCGCCCGGCGCCCGGTGATCGCGTCGACGAGCTTCTGGTTGGTGGGGCCGAGGTTGGAGCCGCCCGAGGCCGTCGGGTCGTAGCCCTCGCCCGCCGCCGACGGCCGCGGCTGGAAGTACCGCGGCGAGGGGTTCCCCTCGGTGTCGAGGAACTGCTGGCCGATCAGGGAGCTTCCGACCGTCTGTCCCGACGAGTCGGTGACGAGCGACCCGTTCGCCTGCCACGGGAACACCAGCTGGCCGACCGCGGTCACCACGGCGGTGTAGCCGATGCCGAGGATCAGCGTGAAGACGAGCATCGCACGGACGGCGACGCCGAAGGTGCGCAGCGAGGTGCGCGAGAGCGTGGACATGTCTGTCTCTTTTCTTCGGTCAGAAGCCGGGGATGAGGCCGACGACCAGGTCGATCAGCTTGATGCCGATGAACGGGGCGATGACACCGCCGATGCCGTAGACGAGCAGGTTGCGGTTGAGGATGCGCGCGGCGCTCGCCGGCTTGTACGCCACCCCGCGCAGGGCGAGGGGCACGAGGGCGATGATGACCAGCGCGTTGAAGATGATGGCGCTGGTGACCGCCGAGGCGGGTGAGTGCAGCCCCATGATGTTCAGCGCCGCCAGGCCCGGGAACACCGTCATGAACATCGCCGGGATGATGGCGAAGTACTTGGCGACGTCGTTCGCGAGCGAGAAGGTGGTCAGTGCGCCGCGCGTGATGAGCAGCTGCTTGCCGATGCGCACGATGTCGATCAGCTTCGTCGGGTCGGAGTCGAGGTCGACCATGTTGCCGGCCTCCTTCGCCGCCGACGTGCCCGTGTTCATCGCCACGCCGACATCGGCCTGCGCGAGCGCGGGGGCGTCGTTCGTGCCGTCGCCGGTCATCGCGACGAGCCGCCCGCCCCCCTGCTCCTTCTTGATCAGCGCGAGCTTGTCCTCCGGGGTTGCCTCGGCGAGGAAGTCGTCGACCCCCGCCTCCGCGGCGATCGCCTTCGCCGTCAGCGGATTGTCGCCCGTGATCATGACGGTGCGGATGCCCATCGCCCGCAGCTCGGCGAACCGCTCCTTCAGGCCGTCCTTCACCACGTCCTTCAGGTGGATGACGCCGAGGATCGCGCCGATGCCCGCGGCGTCCAGGGTCGCGACGACGAGCGGGGTGCCGCCCGATCCGGCGATCTGGTCGGTGATGCGAGTGAGGGTCTGGCGGGTGTGGTCGGAGATCTCCACGCCCGCGCCGGTCAGCCACGCCGTGACGGCGGAGCCGGCGCCCTTGCGCACCGCGGTGCCGTCGTGGAGGTCGACGCCCGACATGCGCGTCTGCGCGGTGAACGGCACGAACACGGCGCCGGCCGGCAGCTCCGCACGGATGCCGCGGCTCGTCGCCAGCTCGACGACCGAGGTGCCCTCGGGGGTGGGATCGGCGAGCGACGAGAGCGCCGCGGTCTGCGCGAGCACCTCGTCGCCGACGCCGGGCATGCGCACGAACTCGGACGCGCGACGGTTGCCGTACGTGATGGTGCCGGTCTTGTCGAGCAGCAGCGTCGACACGTCACCGGCAGCCTCGACCGCACGGCCCGACATCGCCAGCACGTTGCGCTGCACGAGACGATCCATGCCGGCGATGCCGATGGCGCTCAGCAGCGCGCCGATCGTCGTGGGGATGAGGCACACGAGCAGGGCGACGAGCACCGGGATGCCCACCGGGGCGCCCACGGCGGCCGCGATCGGCTGCAGCGTCAGCACCACGATCACGAACACGATCGACAGGCTCGCCAGCAGGATCGACAGCGCGATCTCGTTGGGCGTGCGCTGACGAGCCGCGCCCTCGACGAGCGCGATCATACGGTCGACGAAGGTCTCTCCCGGCTTTGCGGTGATGCGCACCACGATGCGGTCGCTGAGCACGCGGGTGCCGCCGGTGACCGCACTGCGGTCGCCGCCCGACTCGCGCACGACCGGTGCGGACTCGCCCGTGATCGCCGACTCGTCGACCGTCGCGATGCCGTCGACGATGTCGCCGTCGCCCGGGATGAGCTCGCCCGCGGTCACGACGACCACGTCGCCGAGCCGCAGCTCGGCCGACGCGATCTCGACGGTCTCGGCCGCGGTGGCCGCGGCATCCGTCGCCGGATCGTAGGCGACCACCTTGCGGGCCGACGTCGTCGTGCGGGTCTTGCGCAGCGACGCGGCCTGCGCCTTGCCGCGACCCTCGGCGACCGACTCGGCCAGGTTCGCGAACACGACCGTCAGCCACAGCCAGATCGCGATGCCCCAGGTGAATCCTGCGGGAACGGCCGGTCCGTCCTGGTGCAGGAACGGCTCGGCGATCGCGATGAGCGTCGTGAGGGCGGCACCCACCCAGACCAGCAGCATGACGGGGCTGTGCCACTGGGTGGCGGGGTTGAGTTTGCGCAGGGCGCCGGGAAGTGCCTGCAGCACCTGTTCGCGGCTGAACGCGCGCGAACGGGGAGTCGCCTTCTCGGCGACCGGAGCGGTGGTGGTCATGATCAGGACAGTCCTTCTGCCAGGGGCCCGAGCGCGAGCACGGGGAAGTAGGTGAGAGCGGTGAAGATGATCGACACGCCGATCAGCAGGCCCACGAACTGGGGGCGGTGCGTCGGCAGCGTGCCGGCCGTCGTCGGGAGCGTGCCCTGGGCGGCGAGGGATCCGGCGAGGGCGAGCACGAGCACGATCGGCACGAACCGGCCGAGCAGCATTGCGACCGCGAGGGCAGCGTCCAGCCATCCGGTGTTCGCGGTCAGTCCGGCGAACGCGGAGCCGTTGTTGTTCGCGGCCGAGGTGAACGCGTAGAGCACCTCGCTGAAGCCGTGCACGCCGGGGTTCAGCATCGACACGTTCTCGATCTCGTCGCGGATCGGCGGGATCGCGAAGCTCGCGCCCACGCCCAGCAGCACGAGGGTCGGGGTGGCGAGCAGGTAGAGGCTCGCGAGCTTGATCTCGCGGGGGCCGATCTTCTTGCCGAGGTACTCGGGTGTGCGCCCGATGAGCAGACCGCCCACGAAGACGGCGATGATCGCGAGGATGAGCATGCCGTAGAGACCCGAGCCGGTGCCGCCGGGGGCGACCTCGCCGAGCATCATGTTGACCATCGGGATCATGCCGCCGAGTGGCGTGAACGAGTCGTGCATCGAGTTGACCGCGCCCGTCGAGGTGAGGGTGGTGGTCGAGGAGAACAGGGCCGATCCGAGGATGCCGAACCGCTGCTCCTTGCCCTCCATCGCCCCGCCCGCGGCCTGTGCCGCCGCGCCGAGGCCCGACGCCTCCAGCCAGCTCACCGCGACGATCGACGCGAGGAACAGGGTGCCCATGACCGAGACGATCGCGTAGCCCTGGCGGTTGTCGCCGACCATGCGACCGAACGTGCGCGGCAGCGCGAACGGGATCGCGAGCATCAGCACCATCTCGAGGAGGTTGGTCCACGGCGTGGGATTCTCGAACGGGTGGGCGGAGTTCGCGTTGAAGAACCCGCCGCCGTTCGTGCCGAGCTCCTTGATGGCCTCCTGCGAGGCGACGGTGCCGCCCGGGATCGACTGCGTCTGCCCGGTGACGGTGGTGACATCGGTCCACGACGACACGTTCTGGACGACGCCCGCGACGATCAGCGCGACCGCGGCGATGATCGAGACCGGCAGCAGCAGCCGCCAGATGACGCGCACGATGTCGACCCAGAAGTTGCCGATCGTGGTGGCCCGGCGGCGCGCGAACCCGCGCACCAGGGCCACGGCGATCGCGATGCCGACCGCGGCCGACACGAAGTTCTGCACCGCGAGGCCGGCGAACTGCACCGTGTAGCCCATCGTCTGCTCGGGCGAGTACGACTGCCAGTTGGTGTTGGTGACGAACGAGATCGCGGTGTTGAAGGCGAGACCCTCGGGAACCGCGGGAAGCCCCAGCGAGTACGGCAGCCACTGCTGCAGCCGCTCCAGGGCGTACACGAAGATCACGCCGACGAACGAGAACAGCAGCACCCCGCGCAGGTAGGCCTGCCAGGTCTGCTCGGATGCCGCATCCACCCCGATGACGCGGTAGATGCCGCGTTCCACGACGAGGTTCTTGCGGGCGGTGAAGATCCACGCCATGTAGTCGCCGAGGGGGCGGTACAGCACGACGAGGACGAGGATGAGGGTCGCGGCCTGTGCGATGCCGGCCCAGATGGTCGCGGCATCCATCAGAACTTCTCGGGGGCGACGAGGGCGACGACGAGGTAGGCGATCGCGGCGAGGGCGAGCACGGCCGCGACGATCGAGAAGACGATCACAGCTTCTCCACCCCCTTGGCGACGAGGGCGACGATCGCGAAGAGCGCGACGATGCCGAGGATGCAGATGAGATCGAGCACGAGGACTCCAGAGGTGCGGATCCGCGAGGACGCGGGTGCCCGGTGGGGGCACGACACCCGATCGAACACCGCCCGGAGCACCCCGGACGGCGTCCTTACGGAATCCATACGGCGCCCGCACGGGCACTCACGGAATCCGTGCGCACGCGGCCCCACGTCCGCTGCGGCGGGCCCGACGCCCGGATCTCAAGAGCGGGCGAGCACGTCCTCGAGGGCGACCCACGCGAGCATCGCGCACTTCACCCGAGCGGTGTACTTCGAGACGCCCGAGAGCGCGGCGGCGTCGCCGAACTCCTCCTCGTCGAGGGCGATCTGCCCGCGCGAGCGCAGCGCCTCGCGGAACGAGGCGATCAGAGCGGATGCCTCGGCCCGCGGCATCCCGTCCTCCTCGTCGACGAGCGCGGACAGCATCGATGCGGAGGCCTGAGAGATCGAGCAGCCGGCGCCCTCCCACACGATGTGGCTCACCTCGCCGTTCTCGACCGTGGCGGTCAGCGTGATCTCGTCGCCGCAGATCGGGTTGCGCTGGTGCGAGCGCGGCGACCCCTCGGCGGCGGCGTCGAGCCCGAAGCCGTGCGGGTGCTTAGAGTGGTCGAGGATCAGCTGCTGGTAGAGCTGCTCGAGGCCGTTCACGCGTCGGCTCCGAAGAACGCACGCACGCCCGCGACGCCCTCGACGAGCGCGTCGACGTCGGCGCTCGTGTTGTACACGTGCGTCGAGGCGCGCACCGTCGCCGTCACGCCGAACCGGCGGTGCAGCGGCTGGGCGCAATGGTGTCCGACGCGCACCGCGATGCCGCGGGCGTCGAGGTACTGGCCCACGTCGTGCGCGTGCACGCCCGCCACGTCGAACGAGGCGAGCCCGACCCGTTCGACATCGGCGTCGCCGAGCAGCCGCACCCCCGGGATCTCCCGCAGTCCGTCGCGCAGGCGTCGCTCGAGCTCGTGCTCGTGGTCGCGCACGCGGGCCATGCCGATGCCGTCGAGGTAGCGTGCGGCGGCGGCCAGGGCGACCGCCTGCGACACGGGCTGGGTGCCCGCCTCGAACCGCTGCGGCGGCGGCAGGTACTCCGCGCCCTCGAGGGTGACGGTCGTGATCATCGAGCCGCCCGTGAGGAACGGCGGCAGCGCCTCGAGCAGCTCGGCGGTGCCGTAGAGGGCGCCCACCCCGTAGGGGCCGAGCATCTTGTGACCCGAGAAGACCGCGGCATCCACCCCGAGCGCGGGCAGGTCGAGCGGCAGGTGGGGGGCCGACTGGCAGGCGTCGAGCACGGCGAGGGCGCCGACGCCGTGCGCGAGCGCGACGAGCTCGGCCACCGGGTTGACGATGCCGAGCACGTTCGAGACGTGCGTGAAGGCGACCACGCGGGTGCGCGGGCCGATGAGGGCGCGGGCGGCATCGAGGTCGAGCGTGCCGTCGTCGTGCACCGGGATCGCCCGCACGACGGCGCCGGTGCGGGCCGCGAGCTCCTGCCACGGGATGAGGTTCGCGTGGTGCTCCGCCTCGGTCACGACGATCTCGTCGCCGGGGCGCAGGGCCAGGTGAGCGGATGCCGCGCCTCCGCGCCCGGCCGTGGCGTTGCCGATGCCGTACGCGAGCAAGTTGAGGCCTGCCGTCGCGCCGCTCGTCCACACCAGCTGCTCGGCGGGGGCGCCGACGAAGCCGGCGACCGCCTCGCGGGCGTCTTCGAAGCGGATGGTCGCCTCGGCGGCGAGAGTGTGGGCGCCACGGTGCACGGCCGCGTTCTCGCGCTCGAGGAACTCGCGCTCCGCGTCGAGCACGATGCGCGGCTTCTGGCTTGTCGCCCCCGAGTCGAGGTACACGACCGGGTGACCGTCGATCTCACGGTCGAGCAGGGGGAAATCGGCGCGCAGGGCTGCCAGGTCGGGCACGAGCGACGTCATCCCTCCAGGCTACGCCGCGTGAGGACGGCGGGCGCGGCGGCGTCTCAGTCGCGACCGCGGGCGCCGGGCAGCGACCCGACCGTCGGCTCGGTGCCGCGACCCGCGCGCTGCTGGCCCGGGAGCGGGCGGGAGCGACGACCGTAGATGAGTTCCGACGAGTCGAGCATCCACGGCACGAGGGTGATCGAGACGCCGTGCACGAGCATGAGCTGCTGCGCGATGCGCCGCGAGCGCCGGTTGTGCAGGAAGTTCTCCCACCAGTGACCGACGATGTACTGCGGCAGATAGACGGTGACGACGGCGGGGCCGTACTTCTCGCGGTACTTCTCGATGTAGCCGACGATCGGTGCGACGTAGGCGCGATAGGGCGAGTCGAGGATGACCAGGGGCACCGGCATCCGGTGGTCGACCCATTCCTTCTGGATGTCGTCGCCGCTCTCCTTGGTGAGCGCGACGTGCAGCGCGATCGTCTTGTCGTGGCGTGCGGCGAGCGCGTAGTCGAGAGCCTTCGCGACCGGCTTCTGGAGCTTGCCGACCAGCACGATCGCCACGTCACCCGCGGAGCCGAAGTGCACATGGTCGTCGAAGCGGATCTCGTGCTCGACATCGCGGTAGTACCGGTTCACGCCGATCATCAGCAGCGACAGGATCGGGATGGCGAGGAACACGAGCCAGGCGCCGTGCACGAACTTGGTGATCGTCACGACGATGAACACGACCGCCGTGAAGCCGGCGCCCGTCGCGTTGATGACCAGGCCGTTCCAGATCTCGCGGTGCGTGAAGCTCGCGGACTTCTGCGCCCGTGCTTCGGGCGTGAGGGACTTCAGCTTCTTCAACTCGCGCCGCCAGTGCACGACCATGCCGGCCTGTCCGAGCGAGAAGGACACGAAGACGCCGATGATGTACAGCTGGATCAGTGTCGTGAGGTTCGCTTGGGTGACGGCGAGCACGATGATCGCGGCCAGGCCCAGCGCGACCATGCCGTTCGAGAAGACGAGACGGTCGCCGCGGGTGTTGAGGGCCTTGGGTGCGTAGCCGTCGCGGGCGAGGGTCGCGCCCAGCAGCGGGAAGCCGTTGAAGGCGGTGTTCGCCGCGAGCAGCAGCACCGCCGCGGTCGCCGCCTGCACGACGAAGAACAGGATCGAGTTGTTGCCGAAGGTGGCCGCGGCGACCTGTGCCATGAGGCTCGGCTGGGGCTGGTTGACGCAGTCGAAGCCCACGAGTGCACACGGGTCCTCCGAATAGCGCACTCCCGCGACCAGGGCGAGCATCGTGAGGCCGGCGAACAGGATGATCGCGATGAGGCCCATCGCGGTCAGCGTGCGCTGCGCGTTCTTCACCTTCGGGCGGCGGAAGGCGGGCACGCCGTTCGACACCGCCTCGACGCCGGTGAGCGCCGAGCAGCCGCTGGAGAACGCGCGCAGGATGAGCAGGATGATGCCCGCCTGCGTGATGTCCTCGGCCTTGACCGCGAAGCCGGCGCTCGAGGCGATGGGGGTGTCGCCGACGGCCCAGCGCGCAAGACCCACCACGATCATCAGCGCGATCGAGCCGATGAAGATGTAGGTCGGCAGAGCGAAGGCGCGGGATGCCTCGCGCACGCCGCGGAGGTTGACGAGCACGAGCAACACGACGAAGCCGATCGAGAGCTCGACGCGCCACGTGTTGAGCACCGGCAGCGCGGAGATGATGTTGTCGACGCCGGAGGCGACCGACACCGCGACCGTCAGGATGTAGTCGACGAGCAGGGCCGAGGCGACCACGACGCCCGACTTCTCACCGAGGTTCACGCGGGCGACCTCGTAGTCGCCGCCGCCCGACGGGTAGGCCTTGATGAGCTGCCGGTACGACAGCACCACGACGATCAGCAGCACGACCACGGCGGTCGCGATCCAGGGGCTGAACGCGAGGAACGCGGTACCGCCGATCAGCAGGATCATGAGTAGTTCCTGCGGGGCGTACGCGACCGACGACAGCGCGTCCGACGCGAAGATCGGAAGGGCCATGCGCTTGCGCAGCAGATGGTCCTCGGCGTCGGTGGAGGCCAGCGGATCACCGATGAGGATGCGCTTGGCGATGGGTGTGTCCGGGACCGGGTCAGCCGCCGTGGCGTCCGTGCCGTGTTCGGAACCGTCGTTTGTCACGACGCGCGACATTACGCGCTTGCCGACGGCGCCGCAACGCGGATTCCTGAGGGTTCACCCGATCGTTGTGAGGGATGCCGTCCGCAGGTGCGGATGCGGCATCCCCGACGCGATATCGAGAGCGGATGCCTCAGCTCACCGCGCGGCGCACGAGCTCGGCGATCTGGGCGGCGACGGCGTCGTCGATGGCCGTGATCGCGAACTCCTTCGCCCAGAACGTGCCCTCGTCGAGGTGGGCCGTCGCCTGGAATCCGAGGGTCGCGTAGTGGTCCTTGAACTTCGCGGCGTCCTTGAAGAACAGCACCGACTTGCCCTCGGCGTTCGCGTACGACGGCATGCCGTACCAGAGCTTCGGCGCGAGCTGCGGGGCGACGGTCGTCACGATCTCGTGCACCTTCTCGGCGAGCGGCCGATCGAAGTCGGAGAAGGTCGCGATCTTGTCGATGACGTCCTGCAGCTCGGCGGCGGCCTTGTCCGCGTCCTTGGCGCGCTTGGCGGCGGTGCGCTTCTCGGCTGCCGCCTCTTTCATGGCGGCGCGCTCCTCGGCGCTGAACGTCTCGTCGCTCGGGGTCATGGCGTCTCCTCCACTCGGGCCGCACGCGGCGGCATCGAGCACACGGTACCCCGCGCGATTCTGTGCGTGCTTCTCCGATCGTGCTCGACGGGGCGCCGAACGGTCAGCCGCGCGCACGGTCTCGCGCGCTCAGCCGAGCCAGGCGCGGGCGGCGACGACGAGCGCGTCGACGCCCCGCTCGATCGTCGGGTGCATGACCGGCGCATAGAACGGCGAGTGGTTCGCCGGGATGTCGCGACCGAGCGTGCCGGCCGCGACCGCGGCGGCGTACGCCTCGGGGTCGACGCCGCCCCAGAACCAGTAGACGAGGGGAACCCCCGCGTCGCGCGCGAACCACGAGACATCCTCGCTGCCGGTGAACAGCCCGGGGTCGACGACGTCGTGCTCGCCGAACGCCGCGCGGAACGCGCCCATGACGCGCTCGGTCGCCGCCTCGTCGTTGATGGTGGGCGGCAGGGTGAAGACGCCGTCGAACGTGGGCGGAACCTCGACCCCGGATGCCGCGGCCTCGGCGTTCACGATGCGGTGCACCTGGCTGAGCAGTCGCTCGCGCTGGTCGTCGGTCGTGTAGCGCAGGCTCAGCTCGAGGGTCGCCTCGGCGGGGATGATGTTGTGCTTCAGGCCGGCGTGGATGGAGCCGACGGTCACGACCGCGATGTCCTGCGCACTCGTCTCGCGGGCGACGATCGTCTGCAGCCGCATCACCGTCGCCGCCGCGAGCACGACCGGGTCGATCGTCTCGTGCGGGCGCGAGCCGTGGCCGCCGCGCCCGTGGAGCGTGACGGTGAGGCCCTCGGCGGCGGCCATCTGCGTGCCCGGCCGGGCACCCAGACGGCCCGCGGGGAGGGTGCTCGTCACGTGCTGGCCGAGCACCACCTCGGGCCGCGGGAACCGGTCGAGCAGGCCGTCGTCGAGCATCGCCCGAGCGCCCGCGCCGAACTCCTCCGCCGGCTGGAACAGCGCCACGATCGTGCCCGCCCAGCCGCCCCGCTCGGTCCACAGGCGCTCGAGCGCGCCGAGCAGCGCGGTGATGTGCATGTCGTGCCCGCACGCGTGCATGACGGGCACATCGACGCCCGCCGGGTCGACGCCGCGCGCGGTGCTCGCGTAGTCGAGGCCGGTCTGCTCGGGCACCGGGAGCCCGTCGGTGTCGGCGCGCAGCCAGATGACCGGGCCGTCGCCGTTCTCGAGCGTCGCGACGACGCCTGTGCGACCGACGCCCGTCTCGTGCGGGATGCCGAGCGCGGTCAGGTGCTCGGAGATCACCCCGGCCGTGCGGTGCTCCTGGAAGGAGAGCTCGGGGTGGCGGTGCAGGTCGACATAGATCGCGTCGAGGTCGAGAGGCATGCCCCGACCCTACGCGAGCGTCGCCCGGCGCGGCTCAGTCGATCGGCTTCTCCTCGATGCCCCACGGCGATCCGTAGCCGGCCGGGGCGGCGGCGGCGAGCAGGTCGAGGAACGGGGTCGCCGAGAACGCCTCGGGGCCGAGTACGCCCGTGCCCGACCACACACCGGTGGCGAGCAGTTCGAGGGCGACGACGGGGTTGATGGCTGTCTGCCAGACCACGGCCTGCGAGCCGTACTCGCGCATCGTCTCCTCGTTGTCGGCCACGTGATAGAGGTACGTCGACCGGGGCTTGCCGTCCTTGCCGGTGCCGCGCACCCAGACGCCGGCGCAGGTCTTGCCGCTCATCTTGTCGCCGAGGGTGGCCGGGTCGGGCAGGCATGCGGCCACGACGTCACGGGGCGAGACATCCACGCCCTTCACGGTCACCTTGTCGGTCTTGTCGAGCCCGAGCTTGTGCAGGGTCTTGAGCACGCCGATGAACTCGTCGCCGAGACCGTACTTGAAGGTGACGCGCTTCGCCTTCGTCCAGCGGGGCATGAGCAGCACCTCCTCGTGCTCGACGTTCACGCACTCGACCGGGCCGATGCCGTCGGGGAAATCGAACACCTCGGGCTCGGAGAACGGCGGCGTCGTGAACCAGCCGGTGCCCTCTTCGTAGATGACCGGCGGGTTCAGGCACTCCTCGATGGTCGTCCAGATGGAGAAGGACGGGGCGAAGTCGTACCCGGCGACGACGAGGTTCGCGCCGTCGCGTACGCCGAGCTCGTCGATCTCGTCGAACAGCTCGTCTTCGGCGTAGCGGGCGAAGACGTCCGACAGGCCCGGCTCGACGCCGATGCCGACGAGCGCCAGGCGCCCGGCGGCCTCCCACTCGGCGGCCTTCGCGAACTGCTCGTCGCCGAGCTTGACACCGGGCAGAGCGTGCGGCTGGTCGGGATGCGGGTGCGACAGGCTCATCGCCATGTCGAGGTAGGTGGCGCCGGCTGCGAACGCCCCGTCGAAGATCGGCATCACGAACCGCGGGTCGACGGCGTTGAGCACGTGGGTGATGTCGTGCGCGCGGATGAGGTCGGCGACCGAGTCCGCGTTCGAGGCGTCGACCTGTGCGGCGATCACTCGAGGGTCGCCGACGGCGTCGACGAGGGCCTGCGGACGCGCCGGGTCGTAGTCGGCGACGACCAATGCCTCGAAGAAGTCGCGACGTACGGCGATACGCACCGCCGCCGATCCGACCCCGCCCGCGCCGATGATGAGGATGCGCATGAGAACTCCCGCTCGTGGATGGCTTTCGGCGAGGTTAGGTCGCCGGCGCCTCCGGGCAGATCGCCGTCGCGGCGAACATGCCTGTGCCCGAGCCGCCGCCGCGGCGAGTGCGTCCGCGCGTCATGCCGCTGCGCGACGCGCGGACACGGCGAGTCAGGCGCGCAGCCAGACCGTGGTGTCGGCGGGCAGGGTCTTCTCGATGCCCGGTTCGCTCGCGACGAGAACGTCGCCGGCGGGCAGCGCCACCGGGGATGCCCCGACGTTCGCGACGACCGTCACGTCGCCGTTGCGGAACGCGATGACGTCGTCGCCGAACCCGTCGAGCCACTCGACGGCGCCGGCGCCCAGACCGTAGGCGCGACGTGTCGCGAGCAGGTCGCGGTAGAGCGACAGGGTGGAGTCGGGGTCGCCGGTCTCGGCGTCGCGGGCGTGCTCCGCCCATTCCGCCGGCTGGGGCAGCCACGACGCGCCCGTCGAGTTGAAGCCGAACGAGGGGCCGGTCGACGTCCAGGGCAGGGGCACGCGGCATCCGTCACGGCCGTACTTCTCGTGGTTCGTGCGGAACCACGTCGGGTCCTGGCGCTTGTCGTCGGGGATGTCGATGGCCTCGGGCAGCCCGAGCTCCTCGCCCTGGTAGACGTAGGCGGAGCCGGGCAGGGCGAGCATGAGGGATGTCGCCGCCCGCGCGCGACGCAGACCGAGCGCCGGGATCGGCTGGGCCGCCGACAGCGGGCCGATTCCCTCGCCCTGCGGGCTCGGCGCCGTGAGGGCGAGCCGGGAGGCATGCCGGATCACGTCGTGGTTGGAGAGCACCCAGGTGGCGGGCGCGCCGACGGCGGGGAAGGCGCGCAGCGAGTCGACGATCACCTGGCGCAGCGGCTCCGCCTCCCACTCGGTGGTGAGGTAGGGGAAGTTGAACGCCTGGTGCATCTCGTCGGGCCGCACCCACAGGGCGGTCTTCTCGGGCGTGGGCAGCCATGCCTCGGCGCACAGGGCCCGGTCGCCGTCGTACTCGGCGAGCACCTCGTGCCAGTCGCGGTAGATCTCGTGCACGCCCGGCTGGCCCCAGTAGGGCACGTCGTCGTCCTCGCCACCCATCGAGCCGCCGTCGACCGGCGGGACGTAGTCGGGAAGGCCCGCCTTCTTGATCATGCCGTGCGCGACATCGACCCGGAATCCGTCGACACCGCGGTCGAGCCAGAACCGCAGCACGCCCCGGAAGTACTCGCGCACCTCGGGGTTGTCCCAGTCGAAGTCGGCCTGGGTGACGTCGAAGATGTGCAGGTACCACTGGCCGAGGGTGCCGTCGGCCTCGGTCACGCGCTCCCACATGCCGCCGCCGAACACCGACTCCCAGTTGTTCGGGGGCAGCTCGCCGTTCTCGCCCTTGCCGTCGCGGAAGATGTAGCGGGCGCGCTCCGGGCTGCCGGGCGCGGCCTTCAGCGCCTGCTGGAACCACACGTGCTGATCGGACGAGTGGTTGGGCACGAGGTCGACGATCACTCGGATGCCGCGGCTGTGCGCCTGCGCCAGCATCTCGTCGAAGTCGGCGAGCGTGCCGAACAGGGGGTCGACGTCGCAGTAGTCGGCGACGTCGTAGCCGGCGTCACGCTGGGGGGAGACCATGAACGGGCTCAGCCAGATCGCGTCGACGCCGAGGTCGGCGAGGGCGTCCAGGCGCGACGTGATGCCGGGCAGGTCGCCGATGCCGTCGCCGTTGGAGTCCGCGAACGAGCGCGGGTAGATCTGGTAGATCACGGCGGTGCGCCACCACTCGTGCCCGGGGGTGCTCGGCAGGGGAGAGACATCCGTCGTCGAGGTCATGGGCACCAGGGTACGGCAGAAATCGTATCGATTCGACGGATGCCTCGGTCCACCGGCCCTACGCTGGTCGGGTGACCATCCACCCCGCTCTGCGCCTGTCGACCGAGGTCGCCGCGGCGCTCGCCGACGGCCGTCCCGTCGTCGCCCTCGAGTCCACGATCATCAGCCACGGCCTGCCGCGGCCGCGCAACCTCGAGGCGGCGCGCGAGTTCGAGGAGATCCTGCGGTCGCAGGGCGTGACGCCGGCGACCATCGCGGTGCTCGACGGCGTGCCGCGGGTGGGCCTCGAGCCCGACGAGGTGCGGCGCATCGCCGAGGAGGACCTCGCCAAGGCGAGCGTGCGCGACCTCGCGATCCTCGCCGCGCTCGGCCGCAGCGGTGCCACCACCGTCGCCGCGACCGCGTACCTCGCCGGCCTCGCCGGGGTGCGCGTGTTCGCGACCGGCGGCCTCGGCGGTGTGCACCGCGGCGCCCAGGACACCTTCGACGAGTCGGCCGACCTGTCGGTGCTCGCGCACAGCCCGGTCGCCGTCGTCTCGGCGGGTGCGAAGAGCGTGCTCGACCTGCCTGCGACCCTGGAGCGCCTCGAGACGCTGAGCGTGCCGGTCGTGGGCTTCGGCACCGACGTGTTCCCCCGGTTCTGGCTGCGCGAGTCCGACCTGACGCTCGACTGGCGGGTCGATGACCCGGCGGATGTCGCGGCGATCCTGCGCGCACAGGACCTCCTCGGCACCGGAGCCGGCCTCGTCGTCGCCAACCCCCTCCCGCCCGAGCTCGAGTGGGACCTGGTCGAGCACGACCGGGTACTCGCGGAGGCGTTCGCCGAGGCCGACGCGCAGGGGGTGCGCGGCAAGGCGGTGACGCCCTTCCTGCTGCTGCGCATCGTCGAGCTGTCGGGGGGCAAGAGCCTCGAGGTGAACCTCGACATCGCCCGCAACAACGTGCGCCTCGCGGCCCGCATCGCGACGGCGTTCGCGGCCGGGGCCTGAGCCTGCCGTGACGGGGGGCGCGCGGCCGATCCTCGTGATCGGCGACGTGATCGACGACATCATTGTCGTGCCCGCGGGGCCGATCCGGCCCGAGACCGACACGCTGTCGACGATCGTGTCGACCCAGGGCGGGTCGGCCGCGAACGTCGCCGCGTGGCTCGGATCGCTCGGCGCCGCGGTGCGGTTCGTCGGTCGCGTGGGCGCGGGTGACGGCCCCCGGCACCGGGCCTCCCTGGAGGCGTTCGGCGTCGAGGCGCTCATCGACGAGGACCCGGTGCTCGCCACCGGGCGCATCATCGTGATCGTCGACGGCGACCGGCGCAGCTTCCTCACCGACGGCGGCGCCGCCCGCTCGCTGTCCCCGGCCGTGCTCGACGACGAGCAGCTGGACGCGGCATCCGCTCTGCACCTCACCGGGCACTCAATGCTCGACGCGTGGCGGCGGGTCGACACGGCCGCCCTGATCCCGAGGGCGAAGGCGGCGGGGCTGGATGTCACCGTCGACCCGTCGTCGGCCGGTTTCCTGCGGGACATCGGCGCGCAGACCTTCCTCGACACGATCGCCGGCACCGACGTGCTGCTTCCGAACCGCGCGGAGGCCGAGGCGCTCACCGGCGAAGAGGACCCGCGGCTCGCGGCCGAGGCGCTGCTCGAGATCGTGCCCGCCGTCGTCATCACCCTCGGTGGGGACGGCGTGTTCGTCGCGGAGCGGGGTGAGCGCGGCGTGCACCTGCCGGCGCCGCGCGTGCGGGTGGTCGACCCGACGGGTGCGGGCGACGCGTTCGCCGCGGGTTTCCTCGCGGCTCGCTACGACGGCGCCGATGTGACCGTCGCCGCCCGCCGCGCGATCGTCGTCGCCGCGGGCGCGCTCGGGCGCGCGGGCGGCCGCCCCATCGCCTGCGGGCGGCCGCCCCATCGCCTGAGGGCGGCGTCGGGCGCGGGCTGCGGGAACGCAGCAGCTCGGCGACTCGCCGCCGCGGGAGGGGTGGCGCGGCCGGGGGAGCGAAGGGACGCCCGCCCCACGCCGGAAACACGCGCCGGGTATCGTGACCGCGTGCCCATCGAAGCCCCGTCTGCCGCCGACCTCGCCCGCGCCGAGAGTCTCATCGCGATCGTTCCCGACTTCCCGACGCCGGGCATCAACTTCCGCGACATCACGCCGCTGCTCGCCGACGCCGACGCGTTCCGTGCGGTGATCGACGGCCTCCTCGCCCCGTTCGAGGGCACCTACGACGTCGTCGCCGGGATCGAGGCGCGCGGATTCCTGCTGGCGGCCGCCGCGGCGGTCGCCGGTCATGCCGGTCTCGTGCCGATCCGCAAGGCGGGCAAGCTGCCGCGACCCGCGGCATCCGTCGACTACGCCCTCGAGTACGCGACCGCGACGATCGAGATGCACGACGACATCGCCCCCGGCACCCGGGTGCTGCTGATCGACGACGTGCTTGCGACCGGCGGCACGATCGCCGCCGCGCAGGGCCTCGTCGAGCGTCTGGGCGGCACGGTCGCGGGCACCGCCGTGCTGCTCGAGCTCACCGCGCTCGGCGGCCGGGCGCTCACGGGCGACGTGCACGCCCTGTTCACTGTCTGAGGTCAGGCGGTCCGCGCGACGACGCGCCGCCCCCGCACGTAGACCTGTGCGACCGCCTGCTCGCGCATGCCCAGCAGCAGCGTGAACAGATGGGCGGATGTCCCGGGTTCCCCGCTGTGCGCGAGTACGTCGGCGAAGCCGGGCTGGTCCTGCGGCCGCACCACGACGAAGTCGGCCTCCTTGCCGGCGTCGAGGTTGCCGAACACGTGCTCCTGGTCGAGCGCGCGGGCACCGGCGAGGGTGCCGAGGAAGAGCAGCTCGGCGGGGTGCAGCGCGATCGCGTCGTCACCGGGCTCGGTCATGTGCACCTTGTATGCGTCGGAGAGCACACGCGGGATGAGCCACTCGTCGCCCGCCCCGACATCGGTGCCGAGGGCCACGGTGACGCCGTGTGCGAGCGTGCGACGCCAGGGCATGGTGCCGCTGCCGAGGAACAGCTGCGATGTCGGGCAGTGCGCGATCGATGAGCCGGTCTCGGCGAGCCGGGCGAGCTCGGTGTCCTCGCAGTGCACCGCGTGGGCCAGGATGCTGCGCCGCCCCAGCAGGCTCTCGCCCCCGTATGCCGATTCGGGCATGAAGTGCCCGTCGTAGGTGTCGAGGTAGGTGCGGGTGCCGTAGACCTCGCGCACCGCGGCGATCTCGCCGTCGCCCGGACGGTTGTTCTCGTTGAGGTGCGAGTGGAAGTAGACGCCCCGCTCGCGCGCCTCGCCGTACAGCTCGCCGAGCCCCCGCAGCGTCGTCGGCGTCACCGACAGGCTGAAGCGCGGCACGACGGCGACCTGCGCGAGCGCGCGCGTCGCGTCGGCCGCGGGGCCGGCGGCATCCTGCCCGTGCCAGGCGTCGATCTCGTCGCGGGTCAGCGCGAGCGCGTCGGCCTCGCTGGTGAGAAGGGCGGTGGCCGAGGCGGGGCCGACGGTCTGGATGCCGCGGCCGCTCACCACCCGCAGGCCTGCCTGCAGGGTGCGGGAGAACAGGGCCTCCTGCGCGACCGGGAACGCCGAGCCGAACACCATCGCCGCCGTCGTGCCGACAGCCACCCGGCGGGCGACGAACGCCCGTGCGATCGCGTCGGCGAAGGCCGCGTCGGCGAGACGGGACTCGGCGGGGAACACGCAGTGCTCGAGCCATTCGAGCAGCTCGCCGCCCCCGAACGCGTCGGTGGTGAAGGTCTGCGGGAAGTGCAGGTGGGTGTCGACGAAGCCCGGCAGCAGCACGCCGCCGGTCTCGGTGACCGGGGCCTCGGCCCACTCGGCGGGAAGATCGCGCCAGGCGCCCGAGAACGCGACGCGTCCGGTCGCGTCCACGACCAGCACCCCGTCGGGCTCGGAGACGAGCGAGGCATCGACGTCGCCCGCCACGGGCGCGCCCGCGATGTGCACGAGGTGGCCGCGGTAGACCGCAGCGGTCACAGCAGCCCGCCGCCGAGGTTGACCGGGCTGTCCTCGATGTTGCCGACGATGCCGCGGATGATGCCGACGCCGTCGGCGCCCCGCAGGCTCTCGTACCAGGCGTCGGTCACGGCCGGGTCGAACGCGTGGGTCTCCCACGCGCGCTTGCGGGCGCGCAGCACGAGGTCGCCGGCACGCTCGGCGCGGATCTTCTCGTAGCGCCGCAGCGCGTCGGGCACGCCGAGGGTGTTGGTCGCGAACACGATGCCGAGCGCGAAGGAGTCCTCGAGCGCCGAGCACGCGCCCTGCCCGATGTCGGGCGACGTGTTGTGGGCCGCGTCGCCGAGGATCGCCACGCTTCCGCGCACCCAGGTGTGGAAGGGGTCGATGTCCCAGATCTCGACCCGGTTGAGGGATGTCTCGGGGTCGATCGCCGCGATGAGCGCCTCGGCGCCCGGAGCCCAGCCGGCGAACGCCTCCTCGAGCGGACGCTTGCCGTCGGCCTGCTTGTCGTAGGGCAGACCCGAGGGCTGCGGGATGTCGACGAAGAAGTAGAACCGGTCACCCGCCACCGGCATGACCGCGCAGCGCTTGCCGTCGGCGACGTAGGTGGTCCACTGGGTCGCCGACCCGATGCGCTCGTCGACGGGCACCAGGCCGTTGAAGTTCGTGTAGCCCGAGTAGGTGCGCTCGATGCGCGTGCCGCCCTCGTCGGCGCGGGTCACGTAGTCGCGCACGAGAGAACGGGCGCCGTCGGCCCCGATCAGCACGTCGGCGGTGTCGGTCGTGCCGTCGGCGAACGTGGCGGTGACGATCCCGTCGGCCTCCGACACCGCGACGAGCTTGCGGCCGAGGTGCACGCGGTCGGTGCCGACGCGCTCCATCAGCAGCGCCTGCAGGTCGGCGCGCGCCACCGGGTAGGGGCGCTGCCCGGTCTGGGTCGTCACCGTCTCGAGCGAGAAGCGGCACATCTCGGCGCCGCCGAACCCCTCGTAGTAGGCCATGTCGTCCATGCGGCCGCCGAGGGCGGCGACCTCGTCGCCGAGGCCGAGCCAGTTGAGCACCTTCACGCCGTTGGACCACAGCGACAGGGCCGCCCCGACGGGCTTGTTCTCCCGCATCTGGTCGTAGACGACCACGTCGTGGCCGAGCTTCTGCAGGGCGAGGGCGGCACTGGTTCCGCCGATGCCGGCCCCGATGATGATCACGCGCATGGTCGGCACCCTAGGGCGCGCACATCACGGGCGCGTTTCGTGCCGGATGCCGCGGCCCGCGGCATCCCGCACCCGTCACGTCGACGCGGGCGGGCGGCGATCGACCGGCAGCGCGGGTCAGCTGCCGCGGTAGGTGGAGTAGGCGAACGGGCTCAGCAGCAGGGGCACGTGGTAGTGCGCGCGGCCCGGCTGCACGCGGAACGTGACGGCGACGTGCGGGTAGAACGTCTCGACGCCGACCGCCGCGAAGTACGGGCCGGTGAGGAACGTCAGCGTGTAGTCGCCGGCGGTGAGCGTGTCGGGTCCGAGCGCGAGCCGGCCGTCGCCGTCGGTGGCGCCCTGGGCGATGACCGCGCCGGAGGCGTGGGCGAGCACGACGCCGACGCCCGACGCCGGAGCGCCCGTGGCGGCGTCGAGCACGTGGGTGGTGAGGTGGCTCATGCGGGGTCTCCTTCGGTGACGGCGGTGCGCAGGCGCAGCAGGGCGATCTCGGCGAGCTGGGCGGCGGCCTCGCGCTCCTCGGTCTCGGGGTCGTGGGCGAGGCGGCGGGTGAGGGCGGCGAGGATCTCCGCGGGTGTGCGGCCCGCCGCGCGGATGAGGAACACGCGCCCGAAGCGCTGCTCGTAGTCGCGGTTGCCCTGCGCGATCGCCGCGGTGACGTCGTCGTCGGCCGTCGCCATCGCGGCCTGCTCGGTTCGGGATGCCGCGGCCTCCGCGCCCGCGCCGTGCGGCTTCTCGCCGATGCGGGGGTGGTGGGCGAGGGCGGCGTCGAGGTCGGCGCGGGACCACGCACCCGCCGTCCGCGCGGCATGGTCGGCGAGGGCCTCGACCGTGCCGTACGGGCGGTGGGCGACGACATCCGTCACCCAGGCGGGGATCGCCGCCCACACCGAGACGACGGCCTCCGCGTCGCGCGCGGGCAGGGCGTCGAACTCGGCGATGCGCATGGCGTCACCCTATCCGGGCGGCAGGTGTCGCCTCGCGCCGATCCGGTGGCCGAGGCGGCCGCCGGATCGGCGAGCGAGGCCGCCCGCACGCGTCACAGAATGTTCATCCTGGTTACATCTGTGAAACGCACCGGCCCTAGGGTGGGGCCATGTCGCGCACGACCCCCGCCTTCACGATCGCGGCCCGCCGTGTGCTCGTCGCCGGAGGGTTCGACGAGGCATCCGTCTCGATCGTCGACGGCGTGATCACCGCCATCGGGCCGTTCGACCCCGACGCCGACGTCGTCCTGCCCGACGACACCGTGCTGCTGCCGGGCCTCGTCGACTCGCACGTGCACCTCGACGAGCCGGGCCGCACCGAGTGGGAGGGCTTCGCCACCGGCACCGCCGCCGCCGCCGCCGGCGGCGTCACGACCCTCTTCGACATGCCGCTGAACAGCGTGCCGGTCACGACCACCCCCGAGGCGCTCGCCGCCAAGCGGGCCGCCGCCGCCGGCAAGCTCGCCGTCGACGTCGGCTACTGGGGCGGCGCCGTGCCCGAGAACCTCGGCTCCCTCGCCGACCTCGCCGCCGCCGGTGTCGTCGGCTTCAAGTGCTTCCTGTCTCCGTCGGGCATCGACCAGTTCGGCCACCTCGACGCCGACCAGCTCGAGGCGGCGCTCGCCGAGATCGCGACATTCGACGGCGTGCTCATCGTGCACGCGGAAGACCCCGCCCACCTGCACGGCGACGGCGCGCTCGGCGTGCACTACGCCGACTTCCTCGCGACCCGCCCGCCGATGAGCGAGCAGGCGGCCATCGAGCAGGTCATCGAGGCCTCTCGCCGCACGGGTGGCCGCGCCCACATCGTGCACGTCTCCGACGGCGGCGCCCTCGACGCGGTGCGCGCCGCGAAGGCGGACGGTGTGCGCCTCACCGTCGAGACCTGCCCCCATTACCTGACCCTCGCCGCCGAGGATGTGCCAGACGGTGCGGGCGCCTTCAAGTGCTGCCCGCCGATCCGCGACCGCGCCAACCAGGACCTCCTGTGGGTGGGCGTGCTCGACGGCACGATCGACGCGATCGTCAGCGACCACTCGCCCTCGACCCGCGAGCTCAAGGAGCAGGGCGGCGGCGACTTCGGCCTCGCGTGGGGCGGGATCGCGGGGCTGCAGACCGGGCTCGCGGCGATCTGGACCGCGGCGGCGGGACGCGGCATCCCCCTCGAGCGCGTGCTGCCGCTCATGACCGAGGGTCCCGCGCGCATCGCCGGCCAGCCCGGCCTCGGCGAGATCGCCGTCGGCGCCCCCGCGCACCTCGCCGTCTTCGCGCCCGATCGCGCCTGGACGGTCGACGCGGCCGAGCTCGAGTACCGCAACAAGCTCTCGCCGTGGCACGGCCAGACCCTGACGGGCCGCGTCGAGCGCACCTATCTCGCCGGGCACGAGGTCTTCCGCCTCGGCGAGGGGGTCGGCGTGCGAGCCGGCGCCGAGATCCTGCACACCCTGCGACCCACAGGAGCGGAACGATGACGTTCGAGATCCTCCAGCCCCACACCGGACCCATCCCGGCCGACGTCTACCTGCCGGCGAGCCCCGAGACGGTCACGTGGGGGCGCCTGCCCTCGCGCGCCGACGCGCCCGTGCTCACCGTTCCCGCGGGCACCACGGTGACGATCGACACGGTCAGCCACGAGGGCATCCTCGAGGACCAGGGCAAGGACCCGCTCGGCTACTTCACCGGTCACGGGGTGGTCGCGGCATCCGTGCTCGACGACGCCGTCGCGATCGCCGCGGCGCTCTCGCGCGACCCCGCCGCCGACGGACCGCACGTCGTCACCGGGCCCGTGCGCATCGAGGGCGCCCGCCGCGGCGACCTGCTGAAGATCACCGTCGTCGCCCTGCAGCCGCGGGTGCCGTACGGGGTCATCTCGAACCGGCACGGCAAGGGCGCGCTCCCCGGCGAGCTGCCGCGCGGCGAGGGCACGATGAGCGTGTTCACCCCGGTGGAGGACCGCGACGGATGCCTCGTCGGCACCCTCCCGCTCACCGACGGCGGTCCGCGCGTGGTGGAGTTCCCGCTCGCGCCGTTCCTCGGCACCATGGGCGTCGCGCCCGACAGCGACGAGCGCCCCCACTCGGTGCCGCCCTCGAACTTCGGCGGCAACATCGACATCAAGCTGCTCACCGAGGGCTCGGTGCTCTACCTGCCCGTGCAGGTCGACGGCGCCCTCGCCTACGTCGGAGACCCGCACTTCGCTCAGGGCGACGGCGAGGTGGCGCTCACCGCGCTCGAGGCGTCGCTGCGGGCGACGCTGCGCTTCGACGTCGTGCCGCGCGCCGAGGCGCTCGCCGCCTTCGGCGACGTGCTCGGCCCGCTCGTCGAGACCGCCGACTACCTCGTGCCGACCGGCCTCGACCGCGACCTCAATGAGGCGATGCGCGCCTGCGTGCGGGCGGCGCTCGCCCTCATCCAGGCGCGCTGGGGCATGTCCGAGCACCTCGCCTATGCCTACCTGTCGGCGGCGACCGACTTCGACATCTCGCAGGTCGTCGACATCGTCACCGGCGTGCACGCGCGCATCCGAGTGGCGGATTTCGCCGCGGTGCCGGCGGTGCCTGCGACGCCCGCCACGCCCGCCGCGGCTGGACCGCAGGAGAACGCGCCGGAACAGGACCACACGTGACGAAGCGTCCTGTGCACGAGAGTTCGCCTGTTCTCACGGCGAGGGTCGCGCGCGCCGCGGCCGGGGTCGCGCGCGCCACACCGGCCACGACCACGGATGCCCCGGGGGTGCCGTGAGCCGCGACATCCCCGATGCCCTCTTCACCGCGTTCGACCGGTATGAGCGGGCGATCCTCGACAACGATCTCGCCGTGCTCGACGAGCTGTTCGCCCCCGGACCCGGCACCCTGCGCGGCGACGCGGCGGGCCTGCTCGTCGGTCACGACGCGATCAGCGCGTTCCGCGGGGTGCGGGGCGGGGTGCCGCCGCGCGAGATCGAGCGCATCGAGTACCGAGAGCTGGCGCCGGATGTCGCGCTGCTCGTGTCGATCTCGCGCTACCGCGGCGGCGGCACCGGCCTGCAGACGCAGATCTGGGAGCGCCTCGACGGCCGCTGGCTGATCACCGCGGCCCACGTCACCGCGCGCGCGCAGGCGCTCGACCGGTCGGTGTGGCGCTCGGTCGGCGACCCGCTGCTGCAGGGCGCATGGGAGGGGCCGCTCGACGGTCTCACCGTCGCCGTCAAGGACCTCTTCGCCATCAAGGGCTATCGCATCGGTGCCGGCAACCCGACCTTCCTCGAGACGGCCCGCCCCGAGACGGCGAACGCCGCCGCCGTGTCGGAGCTGCTGCGCGGCGGGGCGTCGCTGCGGGGAATCGCCCGCACCGACGAGTTCGCCTATTCGATCGCCGGCGACAACGCCCATTACGGCACCCCGCCCAACGGCGCCCTCGCTGGTGCCCTGCCCGGCGGGTCGTCGAGCGGCCCGGCGACGGCCGTCGCCACCGGGCAGGCGTCGGTGGGGCTCGCGACCGACACGGCCGGCTCCATCCGTGTTCCCGCCTCCTACCAGGGGCTCTGGGGACTGCGCACGACCCACGGCCTCGTGCCGCGCCAGGGGCTGCTGCCCCTCGCCCAGTCGTTCGACACGATCGGCTGGCTCACCCGCGACGGCGACACCCTGCAGCGGGTCGTCGACTGGTCGCTGAGCTACGACGGGTCGACCTCGACCGAGAGCGTCTTCGGCGAGTCGGGCGCCGATCTGCCCGCCCGCCTGCTCGTGCCCGACGAGATCGTCGAGGCCGCCGAGCCCGAGACGCGCGCGGCGTTCGAAGCGCTGCTCGCCCGCATCGCCGGCCTCGATGACGCGCCGAGCCTTCGCCGGGTCAGCGTCGGATCCCTCGACGACTACCTGGCCGCGTTCCGCACCGTGCAGGGCGCCGAGGCCTGGCGCAACAACGCCGAGTGGGTGCGCGCGCACCCGACCGCGCTGGGCGCCGCCGTCGCCGAACGGTTCCGCATCGCGGCATCCGTCACCCGCGACGACGAGACCGCGGCACGCGCCGCCCTCGAGCCGCTCCGCGACCACGTGCAGAGTCTGGTGCGCGACGCCGTGCTGGTGCTGCCGACCGTGCCCGGCCCGGCGCCCATGCGCACCTCCGACGGCGACCGCGTCGACGCGGTGCGCCAGGCGACCCTGCGCATGACCGCCCCCGCCGCCGTCGGCGGCGCGCCCGCGATCTCGGTGCCGCTGCTCACCGTGCCCTCGCAGCTCGGACCCGCCCCCGTCGGCGTCTGCTTCGTCTCCCGGCCGGGCACGGATGTCGCGCTGGTGCGCTTCGCGCGTCGTCTCGCCGCCGGCCTCGCCCTCCGAAAGGACCTCCCGTGACCCTCCCCGGCCCGATCGACCCGCCCGCGCGCCTACTGATGGGGCCCGGCCCCATCTCGGCGTACCCGAGCGTGCTGCGGGCCATGTCGGCGCCGCTCGTCGGGCAGTACGACCCGTTCATGACGCAGGCGATGGCCGAGACCCAACAGCTCTACCGCGAGGTCTGGGCGACAGGCAACGACGCGACCCTGCTCATAGACGGCACCTCGCGCGCCGGCATCGAGGCGGCGATCGTCTCGCTCGTGCGCCCGGGCGACCGGGTGCTCGTGCCCGTGTTCGGGCGGTTCGGGCACCTGCTCGCCGAGATCGCCGAGCGCGCGCTCGCCGAGGTGCACACGATCGAGACCGCCTGGGGCCAGGTGTTCACCCCGTCGGCCATCGAAGAGGCCATCGTGCGGGTCAAGCCCACCCTGCTCGCCCTCGTGCAGGGCGACACCTCGACCACCATGAACCAGCCGCTCGACGAGATCGGCGCGATCTGCGCCCGCCACGGCGTGCTGTTCTACTCCGACGCGACCGCGTCGCTCGGCGGCAACCCGTTCGAGGCCGATGCCTGGGGGCTGGATGCCGCCACCGCCGGCCTGCAGAAGTGCCTCGGCGGTCCGTCCGGGTCGGCGCCGATCACGCTGTCGCCCCGCGCGGTCGAGGTGGTCCGCTCGCGCAGCCGCGTGGAGGCCGGCATCCGCGAGGAGGGGGATGCCGCGGCATCCGATTTCGTGCGCTCGAACTACTTCGATCTCGGCATGATCCTCGACTACTGGGGTCCGCGCCGGCTCAACCACCACACCGAGGCGACGAGCATGCTCTACGCCGCCCGCGAGTGCGCGCGCGTGCTGCTGGGCGAGGGCCGCGACGCGGTCATAGCGCGCCACCGGCTCGCGGGTGACGCCATGCTCGCCGGCGTCGAGGCGCTGGGGCTGACGGTCTTCGGCGACGTCGCCCACAAGATGGCGAACGTGGTCGCGGTGGAGATCCCCGAGGGGGTTCCGGGAGACGTCGCCCGCGCCGCGCTGCTCGACGACTTCGGCATCGAGATCGGCACGTCGTTCGGTCCGCTGCACGGTCGCGTGTGGCGCATCGGCACGATGGGCTACAACGCCCGCAAGGACGCCGTGCTCACCACCCTCGCGGCGCTCGAGAGCGTGCTGCGGCGCTTCGGCGCGGCCGTGCCCGTGGGCGGCGGTGTCGAGGCGGCGCGCGACGTGTTCGCGGGGGCGCCCGCGTGACGCTGCCGTCCCTCGGATCGCCCGACCGCATCGCGGCCGCGGCGAGGCGCGTCATGAACCGCTGCGACGAGCTCGCCCGGGTCAGCGCCGCCGACCAGGGCATCGAGCGCGTCTACCTGTCGGCGGAGCACGCCCGAGTGAACCGTCTCGCCGCGGAGTGGATGCGCGAGCTCGGCATGCGCACCCGACAGGATGCCGCGGGCAACCAGCTCGGCCGCCTGGATGTGCTCGATCCGTCGGGCGCGGTGATCTCCGACGCTCCCGCGCTCCTCATCGGCTCGCATCTCGACACCGTGCCCGACGCGGGGCGCTACGACGGCATCGTGGGCGTGCTCATGGGCCTCGAGATCGTGCGTCTGCTGCGCGTGCCCGCGGGCGACAGCGACAGTGCATGGCGCTCGCCGTTCCCGTTCGCGATCGAGGTCGTCGCCTTCAGCGACGAGGAGGGCACCCGCTTCGGCAAGGCGCTGCTCGGGTCGTCGGCGGTCGCGGGACTGTGGAACGACGACTGGTGGGCGCTGACGGATGCCGCGGGCACCACTCTGCGCCAGGCCTTCCTCGAGTTCGGACTCGACCCCGGACGCATCGGTGAGGCCGCGCGACGCCCCGACAGCCTCGTGGGCTACCTCGAGGCGCACATCGAGCAGGGCCCGGAACTCGACCGGCGGGGGGAGGCCCTCGCCGTGGTGTCGTCGATCGCGTCGGCGCGCCGCTTCCAGCTCGTCGTCGAGGGCGAGGCCCGGCACGCGGGCGGAACTCCCTATGACATGCGCCGTGACGCCCTGCTCGGTGCGAGCGAGGCGGCGCTCGCGATCGAGCGCATCTGCCGCACCGAGCATCACATCATCGGCACGGTCGGCCAGTTCGAGGCCTTCCCCGGGGCGGTCAACATCGTCCCCGGCGAGACCCACTTCTCCCTCGACCTGCGCGGCGAGTTCGACGGCGAACGCGACCGCGTGTTCGACGAGATCTCCCGCGAGCTCGACGGCATCATGGGTCGCCGCGGCCTGCGATGGCGCTCACGCGAGGTGCACAACGCCGCCGCGGTCATGTGCGCGCCGCTGCTGCAGGACGTCGTGCGCGAGGGCATCGGCGCGACCGGCGCCCCCGGGGCATCCGATCCGGCGACGATCTTCTCGCGGGCAGGTCACGATGCGATGACGATCGGGGCGATCACCGACGTCGGAATGCTGTTCCTCCGCAACCCCGACGGCATCAGCCACCATCCCGATGAGGCGGTCAGCGCCGCCGACGTCGCCGCGGGCATCCGGGCGCTGGCAGAATCAGTGGTGCTCCTCGGCCACGAGCGCCGCTGATCACCGACTCCGGTTCGAAGCGACGCGTAACGCCGCGGAAACATTCGAGCGGATGTTGATGAAATCTCCATCGCCTAGCGTCGAGTGAGTCGCCCCTTGCGCCGCTGCCTCGTCGTTCCCAGAGCACCCGGCGGGTACGTGAGAGACGAGTCCCGACCCGACGCACTCAGCATCTGGAGACACAGCATATGAACATCCGCACCTCGAAGCGCGCGCTGCGCGCGGCGGTCGCCCTTGCGGCGGTCGCCGTGTCGGCCGTCGCCCTGTCCGCCTGCTCGTCGAGCTCGTCGAGCACGACGGCCCCCACGTCGACCGGCGCCGCCTCGGTCGCCCCCGGCACCTACGGCGAGCTGAACCTGCAGCTGTCGTGGATCAAGAACGAGGAGTTCTCGGGCGAGTTCCTCGCCGACGCGAACGGCTACTTCACCGCCGCCGGCTTCTCGAAGGTCAACATGACCCCCGGCCCCTCGACCGGTGCGAGCGAGCTGCTCTCGGGCAAGGCCGATGTGGCCCTCTCCGACGCCGTCTCGATCGGTTCGGTCGTCGCCTCGGAGGGCGCGCCGCTGAAGATCATCGGCACGACCTACCAGAAGAACCCGTTCACGGTGCTCTCGCTGGCCGACAAGGGCAACATCACCAAGCCCTCGGACCTCAAGGGCAAGAAGATCGGCGTGCAGGACTCGAACAAGGCACTGTTCGACGCGTTCCTCGCAGCCAACGGCATGAGCGAGAGCGACCTGACCGTCGTGCCCGTGCAGTACGACCCGGCGCCGCTGCTCTCCGGTGAGATCGACGGCTACATCGCCTACCTCACGAACGAGTCGATCACCGTGGCCGCCAAGGGCTACAGCGTCGCGAACCTCCCGTTCGCCGACAACGGCCTGCCGTTCGTCGCCGAGACCATCACGACGACCGACGACCAGATCGCGAAGAACCGCGACAAACTGAAGGCGTTCCTGAAGGCGGAGATCCAGGGCTGGTCCGACGCGGTCAACAACCCGCAGGCCGGCGCCGAGCTCGCCGTCAACACCTACGGCAAGGACCTCGGACTCGACCTGACCAACTCGATCGCCGGTGCGACCGAGCAGGCGCAGAAGCTCGTCGTCTCCGACGAGACCGCGCAGAACGGCCTGTTCACCATCTCGCAGACCCTGCAGGATGCAACCATCAAGTCGCTCTCGGGCGCCGGCATCACCCTGAAGGCCTCCGACCTGTTCGACATGTCGCTGCTCACCGAGGTCTACCAGGAGAACCCCGGCCTCGTGAAGTACGCCAAGTAATCAGCACCAGCACACGGAGAAGAGCGTCGTGACGCAGCCCGCTGTCGAGACCGGTGCCCAGGACAACCTGGGCACCGGCCTTCAGATCACCGCACTGAACAAGGTCTTCACGACCGGCCGCAAGAACGTGGTCGCGCTGCAGGACGCCAACCTCCACACCGCACAGGGCACGTTCCTGTCGCTGCTCGGCCCGTCAGGATGCGGCAAGTCGACGATCTTGCGCATCCTGGCGGGGCTCGAGCAGCCCACCAGCGGAACCACTCGCGTCGACGGCAAGAGCCCCAAGGAGCTCCGCCGCGACCACAAGCTCGGCATCGCCTTCCAGGACTCGGCCCTCATGCCGTGGCGCAGCGTGCTGTCGAACATCCGCCTTCCGTTCGAGATCGCGGGACAGAAGGTCGACAACGACTACGTCACCGAGATGATCGAGCTCGTCGGTCTCAAGGGCTTCGAGAAGGCCAAGCCCGCGCAGCTGTCGGGCGGCATGCGCCAGCGCGTCTCGATCGCCCGCTCCCTCATCCTCAAGCCGCAGGTGCTGCTGTTCGACGAGCCGTTCGGCGCGCTCGACGACATGACCCGGCAGCGCCTGAACCTCGAGCTGCTGCGCATCTGGACCGAGAAGCCCGCGACGACCCTGCTCGTGACGCACGGCATCTCCGAGGCGATCTTCCTCTCCGACCAGGTCGCGGTCATGAGCCCGCGGCCCGGACGCATCAAGGAGGTCATGACGATCGACCTCCCCCGCCCGCGCACCCCCGAGATGATGCGCACCCCGGAGTTCCACGCCTACGTCGATCACGCGTCCGATCTGCTGTTCGGCGCGGGAGGCGCAGCCACCGATGACCACTGACTCCCCGACGAAGGGCCGCGGCGTCACGTTCGAGGACGTCCGTCTCCCGCCGTGGATGACGGGGCTCATCGGGGGCGTCGCCCTCGTGATCGTGTGGTGGATCGTCGGGCTCGCCTGGGTCACCCCGACCGGCCTGCGGCCGATCCCGACGCCGCTCGAGGTCGTCGTCACGATCGCGCAGACCGGGTGGGACTTCTACGCGAAGAACTTCGCCGTGACCCTCGCGGAAGCGGGCATCGGATACCTCTGGGGCAACGTGCTCGCGCTGCTCCTCGCGGCCGTCGTGCTCGTCGTCCCGCGCCTCGAGTCGGTCGCGATGCAGCTGGCGATCCTCACCTACTGCGTTCCGATCGTCGCGCTCGGCCAGATCGCCGTGGTGCTCATCGGCGCCCCGCCGATCGGGCAGCCCTCGGGCACCGCGATCTTCCTCGCCGCCCTCTCGGTCTTCTTCACGACCGTCGTCGGAGCGCTGCTCGGCCTCAAGTCGGCCGACAAGTCGAGCCTCGACGTGGTCACGGTTTACGGTGGGTCGAAGTTCACGCAGCTGGTGAAGGTGCGTCTCATCGCCGCCCTTCCCGCAATCCTCAACGCCCTGCAGATCGCCGTTCCGGCCGCGTTCCTCGGCGCCGTGCTCGGTGAGTTCTTCGGCAAGGTCGAAGTGGGCGTCGGTGTGATCATGGTCATCGCGCAGCAGCAGCTCAATGCGCCCCAGGTGTGGGCGATCGCGCTGCTGAGCGGTCTCGTGGCGATGCTCGGCTACGTGCTCGTCGGGTTCATCGCGCGGGCGATCGCGCCCTGGTCGAAGGGGCGCTCATGACGACGGCCGTCGCGGCATCCGAGTCCGCCACTGACCTCACCCGTACCCTGCGCGCCCAGGCGCGGCGCAGCGTGCTGCGCGCGCTGCTGTGGAGCGTCGTGAACTTCGTCGGCACCATCGTCGCGGTCATCGTGCTGTGGGCCGGCGCCCTGTCGCTGCTGAACGTCTCCAAGTTCGTCGCGAAGGGCCCGCTCGACGTCTGGAACTACCTGTTCGTGGTTCCCGCCGCGGCGACCAACCGCGACAAGATCTTCGCGACCATCGGCGAGACCCTCGCCCACTCGGTCGTCGGCTTCATCGCGGGCCTCCTCGTCGCCCTCGTCGGTGCCATGATCTTCCAGCTGAGCAAGGGCGCCGAGCACGCGCTCATGCCGATCGCCATGCTGCTGAGGTCGGTGCCGCTGGTCGCCATGGCACCCGTGATCATCCTCATCTTCGGTCGCGAGGTCTGGTCGATCGCGGTGATCGGCGGCATCGTGGTGCTCTTCCCGGCGCTCGTGAACATCTCGTTCGGCCTGAAATCCGCCGCACCGCAGATGAACGACCTCGTCACCGTCTACGGTGGCGGCTCGTTCGCGCGCCTCATGAAGGTCGCGATGCCCTCGTCGCTCCCGGCGTTCTTCGCGGCCGTGCGCATCTCCGTGCCCGGCGCCATCACGGGCGCACTGCTCGCCGAATGGCTGGCGGTCGGCGGCGGTGTCGGCGGCAGCATCGGCGGCTACCTGTCGCAGGCGCAGTACAACGCCGTCTGGGCGTCGATCGCCGGGGTCACCGCCGTCGCGCTCGTGCTCTACAACGTCATCCAGATCATCGAGAACGTGGTGCTGGCCCGGATGGGCATGCAGGGCCAGCGGGGCGTGTAGCGCGTGAGCGCCGAACCCGCGATCGTCGGGGGTGCCGCGGCATCCGATCTGCTTGCGGCGGGACTGCTCGGCGCGCACGTGCGCGGACTGCGCAAGGCCCGCGGGCTCACCCTCGTGCAGCTCGCGACCGCGACCGAGCTGTCGCATCCGTTCCTCAGCCAGCTGGAGCGCGGACTCGCCCAACCGAGCCTCGGATCACTGCGCCGCATCGCGGTGGCGCTCGGCACGAGCCCGCTCGAGCTGATCGCCGCCGCCGAGGCGCCGACTGCCGACGTGCCGGCGACCGAGGTGCACCGCGGCGCCGGCGGAGACCTCGAAGCCGACTTCGCCGTCGGGTCGGGGAGGCTGCTGGCCCACCCGGTGCGCCCGTTCCATCCGATGGTCTACGCGGCCGACAACACCGCGCCCGGCGACTACTTCGCCCACGCGGAGGACGAGTTCTCCTACGTGCTCGACGGACGTGTGTGCCTCGACCTCGACGGCGAGGTGACCGAGCTCGGCGTGGGCGACGCGTCGTACTACGCCGGCGGCGTCGCCCACCGCACGTGGTCGGCTGACGGCGCACCGTTCCGGCTGCTGATCGTCAAGCAGCGGCCGCCGCACTCCGCCGCGACCGACTGAGCGTCACCCTCTGCCCGCGTCACCGACCGCCGGCCTGCAGGGCCCGCCACACGCGGTCGCGCGAGAACGGCTGCTCGAACACGCGCACCCCGATCGCGCGGCTGATCGCGTTGCCGATCGCCGCCGACACGGGGTTGTAGGGCGACTCGCTCATCGACTTGGCGCCGAAGGGGCCGAGGTCGTCGTTCGTCGACGCGAACAGCACCTCGGTGTCGGGCACGTCGGCGGACTGCGGCACGCGGTAGGTGCGGAAGACCGGGTTGATCACCCGGCCGTCGTCGCCGATCATGACCTCCTCGTAGAGCGCGCTGCCGACCCCCTGGGCGACGCCGCCCTCGATCTGGCCGCGGCACTGCGCCGGGTTCATGACGAAGCCGGCGTCGGCCGACTGGATGTTCTGCAGGATGCGCACGGTGCCGGTCTCGGGATCGACGGCCACCCGGGTCGCGTGCACGTTGAAGGCGAGCGAGCGCAGGTCGCCGTACTCGGCACCGTCGCCGACGAGCCCCTCCTCGGTGCGCTCCGCAGCGGGCGCCGCGGCCACGAGCTCGCCGAAGCCGACGATCCGCGCAGGGGTGCGCACCCCGTCGCCGGTCACCACGGCCGCCGACTCCTCGGTGCCCGTGAGCGCGGCGGCGGTGCGCCGCATCCGATCACGCAGCGTCAGGCATGCGGCATGCAGCGCCTTGCCGGTCACGGTGATGCCCGCCGACGCGAACGCGCCGGTGTCGTGCCGCACCTCGTCGGTGTCGGCGAAGCGGGCCTCGAGGCGGTCGAAGCCGACATCGAAGACGGATGCCGCGATCTGCCGCAGCACCGTGTGGGTGCCGTTGCCGAACTCCACCGTGCCGGCGCGCAGCACGTAGGTGCCGTCGGGCCGGAGCGTCGCCGTGGTGTGTGCGATGTGTCCGCGCGGGGCCATCGTGGCGATCATCGCCGCGGCCATCCCCTCGCCGACGAGCCAGCCGTCGGGAGCGTCGACGCCGTTGCCGCGCTCGAGAGCGCCCTGGGCGAGGTCGAGGCACTGGTCGAGACCGTAGCTGCCCCAGACGAGGTCGGATTCGTACTCGTCCTGGTCGGGGTGCAGGTTGTCGCCCTCGACGACGGCGTTGCGGCGCCGCAGGTCGAACGGGTCGATGTCGAGACGTTCGGCGAGCATGTCCATCGCGGACTCCACCGCGAGCACGACCTGCCCGAGGCCGTAGCCGCGGAACGCCCCCGAGGGCACGTTGTTCGTGTAAACGACCTCGGCGTCGAGGCGACGCACCGGGGCGCGGTAGATCGTGGTCGACTCGGCGAGCGAGTGGAACATCACCCCGATGGCGTGGTTGCCGTAGGCGCCGGTGTCGCTCAGCAGGTCGATCTTCATCGCGGTGAGGGTGCCCGCGGCATCCGCCCCGAGGGTCACCGCGACCCGCATCGGATGCCGCACCGACGTGCGCTGGAACTCCTCGGCGCGGCTGAACTCGTAGGCGACCGGGCGGCCGGTGCGCAGCACGGCGAGCGCGACGAGGTCCTCGGCGAAGATCTCCTGCTTGCCGCCGAAGCCGCCGCCGACCCGCGCCGTGTGCACGCGTACCTGGTCGGGGTCGAGGTCGAAGATGTGCGCGATCTCGTCGCGCGTGAGGAACGGCACCTGCGTGGACGATCGGATGACGAGGCGGCCGTCGCCGTCGAGCCAGCCGACGCAGCCGTGCGTCTCGAGCTGCGCGTGCGAGACGCGCTGCGTGCGCCACGTGCCCGACACGGTGACGGCGCTCTCGGCGAGGGCCGCGTCGATGTCACCGCCGTGCCCCTCGTGCAGCGACGCGATGACGTTGCGGTGGGGTTCGGCGACCCGATCGGCGGGGGTGCGGTCGGCGTGCAGCAGCGGGGCGCCGGGTGCGCGGGCCGCCTCCGGGTCGAGCACCGCGGGGAGCACCTCGTAGTCGACCTCGATGAGACGGCAGGCCGCCTCGGCGGCGCCGGCGGTCTCGGCGACGACCGCCGCGACCCGCTGCCCGACGTGCCGCACGACGGTGTCGAGCAGCAGTGTGTCGTCGGGGTCGTCGGTGCGGTGCTCGTGACGGCCCGTCGAGTAGTGCACGGCGGGCGCGTCCTCGTGGGTGAAGACGGCCACGACCCCGGGCGCCGCGCGTGCGGCGGCGGTGTCGATCGAGCGGATGCGCGCGTGCGCGTGCGGCGAGCCGATCACGCGCAGCACGAGCGATCCGGGCACAGGCTCGTCGAACGTGTACGGTTCGAGACCCTGCACCACGCGCCGGGCGGGCGCGGGGCGCACCGAGCGGCCGACGCCGTCCGCCCCCGCTGTCGGGGCGGGGGAGGTGTCGGCGCCCGGGGCCGCACCGCCGCCCGTGTAGCCGGCCCCGGTCTCCCGCACCGGGCCGAGCACCGCCTCGCGGACGGCCTCGCGGATCGGCCGGTACCCGGTGCAGCGGCACAGGTTGCCCTTGAGGCGCCGGTCGAGGTCGTCGACGTCGTCGGCGTCGAAGGTCGACGCGGTCACGCTCATGCCGGGCGTGCAGAACCCGCACTGGAATCCGAAGTGCTCGACGAGCGCCTCCTGCACCGGATGCAGCTCGTCGCCGGGCGCGAGCCCCGCCGCCGTCGTGACCTCCCGCCCCTGGGCGCGGTGCGCCGGGGTGATGCACGAGTGCACAGGCGTGCCGTCGACGAGCACGGAGCAGGCGCCGCAGTCGCCGGCGTCGCATCCCTTCTTCACGCTCGTCGTGCCGGTCTCTCGCAGCAGCGTGCGCAGGCACTGTCCCGCCCGCGGCTCGGCGTCGCGCGGGGTGCCGTCGACGGTGAACCTCATGCGCCCGCCTCCAGCTCGATGCGGATGCGCTCCGCGAGCGCACGGCTCACGCCGCGGCGCCAGTCGGCCGGCCCGAGCGGGTCGGTGTAGTACGACGGCGCCGATTCGACCGCGGCGGCGAGGGCCGCGGCATCCGGCAGTGACGGGAACCGTCGCACGACCGGATGCAGCGTCGCCGCCGTGATCGCGAAGACGCTCGCGCCGTCGGGGTCGACGCGGCCGGTCACGACGGCACCCGAGCGCCCGAGCTCGGCGAGCGCGATCTTCTGCAGGCGCGCCCGGGAGCGCAGGGCGTACGCGGGGATCTCGATCGCCCGCAGCACCTCGCCGGCCGCGAGGGTGTTCTCGCCGTTGCCGGTGACGAGCTCGCTCACGGGCAGTCGCAGGTCGGTGCCGTCGGGGCGCCACACCCACGCGACGGCGTCGAGGGCGACAGCGAACGACACCATGCCGGCCGCGGCGAACGAGCGGCAGACGTTGCCGCCGACGGTCGCGGCGTTCCAGATCTTGAACGACGCGAGCAGCGCGTGTGCGCCGTCGACGGCGAGGTGCGCGGCCGGCCAGTCGGCGGGCACGGGCTCGCTGCCCCGACCCTCGGCCCACGCGACGAGGTGGGCGATCGGGCAGGTCGCGCCGATGCGCAGGCCGTCGGCGGAGATCTCGAGGAAGGGCCAGTCCATCGCGGTGATATCGACGAACCCGGATGTCTCGGGCTGCGGTTCGCTCATCAGCCACGTGCCGCCCGCGAAGATCACCTCGCCCGGCGCGAGGGCGAGGTCGCCGCGGGTGCGCGCGAGCCGATAGCTCTCGACCGTGTTGATGTCCACAACATTCCTCCGTGACCCAGCAAACCAAACCGCGGTTTCGCGGGTGTTTCGCGGGCCCGGGCAGTGCGCCCCAGCGCGCCCTACGCCCGGGCGGCGAGGTCCGCCGAGGCGCGGGCGACGGCCTCGGCGAGCACGGGCTCCTCGGCGGTCGCCAGGGCGCCGTCGACGACGACGTCGCGTCCGCCGACCCACAGGCGGGCGAGGGGCGGGAGCGCGCCCAGCCCGAGGGCGGCCACCGGGTCGAGGATGCCCGCGTGCTCCACCCCGTCGATGCGCCACACCGCGATGTCGGCGAGCTTGCCGGGCTCGAGCGAGCCCAGCTCGGCGTCGCGTCCGAGCACGCGGGCGCCGCCGATGGTCGCGATGCGCAGGCCGTCGCGCACCGAGAACGAGTCGGAGCCGGTACGCAGCCGGTTCATGAGCACGGCCTCGCGGATCTCGATGCCGAGCTGGCCCGATTCGTTCGACGCCGAGCCGTCGACGCCGAGCCCGACCGGAACCCCGGCGCGCAGCATGTCGTGCACGGGCGCGATGCCGGCGGCGAGCCGCGCGTTCGACGACGGGCAGTGCGCGACGCCGGTGCCGGTGGCCGCGTACCGTGCGATCGAGGGGGCGTCGAGGTGCACGGCGTGCGCCATCCACACGTCGTCGCCGAGCCAGCCGAGGCTGTCGAGGTAGTCGGTCGGGCTCATGCCGAACCGCTCCTGGCAGAAGGCGTCCTCCTCGACCGTCTCCGACGCGTGCGTGTGCAGCCGTACGTCGAGCGCGCGCGCGAGCACGGCGGCCTCGCGCAGCAGATCGGCGGTCACCGAGAACGGCGAGCAGGGCGCGATCGCGATGCGCACCGTCGACGAGAAGGACGCGTCGTGCCACCGCTCGACCGCCTGCTGCGACGCCGCGAGCGCGGCATCCGTCGTCTCGACCGCGAAGTCGGGCGGCAGTCCTCCCTGCGAGGCGCCGAGGTCCATCGACCCCCGCGTCGCGTGCAGACGCACGCCGATGCGGGATGCCGCGGCCACGAGCCCGCCCACGATGTCGCCGGATCCCTGCGGGAACACGTAGTGGTGATCGCCGACCGTGGTGCAGCCGGAGCGGGCGAGCACCGCCATGGCGCCGGCGGCGCCCGCCTCGACGAGGTCGGCGTCGATGCGCGCCCACAGCGGGTAGAGCGCCGTCAGCCAGTCGAACAGGATCGCATCCTGCGCGTAGCCGCGCGTGAGCCACTGGTAGAGGTGGTGGTGGGTGTTGACGAGTCCCGGGGTGACGAGGGTGCCGCGCGCGTCGATGATCTCGGCGCCGTCCCGCAGCTCGGCGGGGGCGGGGCCGTCGCCCACCGCGACGATCAGGTCGCCGTCGACGACCACGTGCCCGGCGCGGTGCTCGGTGCCCGCGGCATCCACCGTGGCGACGTAGGCGCCCTCGAGCACGCGACGCGCGGTCACAGCTGAAGCTCCACCGCGGTGTCGAGGGCGGCTTCGATCGAACGCATCCAGCCGTCCTTGAGGGCCGCGTTCGACTCGTCGTACAGCGACGCGCCCTCGACGAGGTTGCTCGAGCACGCGCACACCATGCCGGCGCGCAGCCCCCGCAGACGCGCGACGACGTAGAGAGCGGATGCCTCCATCTCGACGTTCAGGATGCCCATGCGGTTCAGCTCGCCGATCCATTCGGGCGTCTCGGCGTAGAACGCGTCGTCGCTCACGCTGATGCCGGTGTGCGAGCGCGTTCCGGCGGCTTCCGCGATGCGGCTGGCGTGGCGCGCCAGGGTCGTCGTGAGCTCGAGATCGGGCACCGCCGGGAAACCCTTCGGGAGGTAGGCGTCGGTGGTGCCGTCGTTGCGGAAGCTGCCTTCGCTCACGAGCAGGTCACCGGGGGCGATGCCGGGCTGCAGGCCCGCCGAGCTGCCCACACGGATGAACGAGCGCACCCCGACGCGCGCGAGCTCCTCGACGGCGATCGCGGTCGACGGGCAGCCCATGCCGGTGGAGGTCGCGGTGATGAGGCGCTCCTTGTACCAGCCGGTCATCGTGCGGTGCTCGCGGCGCCACGCGACCTCGCGCACGCCGGTGAGGAACTCCGCCACGAGGGGGACGCGGAACGGGTCACCGGGCAGCAGCGCGACCGAGGAGACCTCGCCCGGCTCGAGTCCGACGTGGTACTGGCGGGCGGTGAGCCCTGCCTGGGATTTGTCGACGACGGTGGACATGGGGGCGGCTCCTGGGGTGGATGGACGAACGGAATCGTCGCCGTCCCCGCCCTGAGCCGACGGATCCGCCCCCAGATCCGGGCGGTCATGGTAGATAGGACACGCGTTGTTGGTGACGCTAACACTCGCGTGTTTCGCGGTCGTGTCGGAGGCCGCGGCATCCGCTCAGCCGGGAGGCGGGCACCCCTCGGCGATGATGTCGAGGGCGCGGGTGACCACCGAGACGATGTCGGGGTCGACGGTGAACTGCCCCGTCGGGGTCATGCGGGTGTAGAGCGCCGCGCACCGCAGGGCCGAGGTCGCCGCGCACGCGGTGACGGTGGCGCGAAGGCGCAGCTCCTCGGATGCCGCAGCCGGCGTCGCGCCCCACCGCACCAGGAGCGTCGCGGCGATGCCCTGCTCCCACTGCATCAGCACGGGCAGCAGTCGGCGCCCGAACGGCAGCAGCTCGGCACGTCGGCCGATGCGGAAGACCAGGGCCGGCGGCCCCTTCTCTGGGACGACCGACAGCACCGACGCGTGGATCGACGCGAGCGGATGCTCGTCACGCGGACGGCTCTCGAGCTCTCGCAGCACGCGGGGGAGGAGGTCGCGAAGATCGTTGCCGATGACGTCCTCCTTGCTCTCGAAGTAGCGGAAGAACGTGCGGCGCGACACGTCGGCGCGCTCGGTGATGTCGGTGACGGTCGTCTCCGCGAAGCCCTTCTCGCTGAAGAGCTCGAGCGCGGCTGTGCGCAGCGCCTCCCTGACCCGGCGGCGGTTGCGCTCGCGGCGGTCGGGCGGGGCATCCGTGGGCGTCATGGGGCCTCCTGTGCAGACATCCTTCACCCGCGGGCGGGCCGGCGTGAAATGGCACTCGAGTGCCACGTGGCACGGTTGCGGGGGCCGAGACGCGTGCATACGGTGAGCGCACCCGTCACCCGCTCGAAGGGACCGCCATGAGACGATCCGCCCCCCTCGCCGTCGCTGCGCTCGTCGCCGCGCTCGCCGCCGTGCTCGCGCTCGCCGGCTGCGGCCAGGTGTCGCGCAGCGACCTGAGTGCCGCTGTGTCGCCGGCGCCCACCGGCACGCCGTCGTCCTCGCTCCCGTCGGCCGCACCGATCCCCTCGCCGACCGCCGTCGGCACCGGATCGGGTGGCGCCGGGTCGCTCACCCTTGCGATCACATCGCCGCTCGCGGTGGCGGGGCACGTGAACACCGATGTCGCGTGCGCGGTGTCGGCGCGCACGTATCACGCGAGCGTCGCGTCCGCCGAGATTCAGGGGTACTCGGTGACGATGAGCGTGCGCATCGTCGGGTACACCGGGCCCGGGTCGTGGTCGGGCACGCTCTCCGGCACGATCACCGAGGGCGGTGTCACCTACCCGCTCGCCCTCCCGGCGGTGCCGGTCACCACGACCGCCTCGGGCGGGTCGCTGCACCTCTCGGTGACCGAGAGCGGGCACACCCTCAGCGGCGAGGTCGACTGGGCGTGCGGCGCATGAGCGCGCCCGCCGTGCTCGGAGCGCGCCCGCGGTCGATCCTCGAGGTGGCCGCGCAGAGCGCCCTGGCGCTTCCCACCCGCAACCCGGGCGCGATGCTGCGCCGGCTCACCCGTGACGGGCGCGAGACAATCCGCATGGGGCGCGGTCGGCGGCGGGTCTTCCTGCTGACCGAGCCCGACGACGTGCGCACCCTCCTGGTCACCCACGCGGGCGACGTGCACAAGGGGCCGGGCGTGCAGGCCACGAGCGCGCTGCTCGGGCAGGGTCTGCTGACGTCGGAGGGGGCGGCTCACGCGCGGGCGCGCCGGCTCGTCGGGGCGGCGTTCTCCCCCACGCAGCTCGACGCGTACACCGCGGTGATGGTCGAGGAGGTGCAGGCGAGCATCGAGCGGCTGGCCGCGGCATCCGTCGATCTGCACGCCGAGATGACCCGACTCACCCTGCTGATCGTGGGGCGCACGATCCTCGGCGCGCGACTCGACGACCACGCCGACGAGGTGCGCACGGCGCTGCAGACAGCGCTGACCGAGTTCGTGCGCCTGCGGCCCGGAGCGCGCGCGGGCGCCGAGGTCGTGACGTCGGGTCGCATCGTCGAGGCCCGTGGGCGACTGCTCGCCCTCGTGACCCGGTTGGTCGCCGAACGGCGGGCGTCCGGCGCCGACGGGCGCGACGCGCTGTCGACGCTCGTGGCGGCACGCGACCCCGAGAGCGGCGGGGCCGACCGGCTCACCGATGCGGAGATCGCCGACGAGGTGATCACCCTCATGGTCGCCGGTCACGAGACGACCGCGAACGCCATCGCCTTCTGCCTCTGGCAGCTCTCGTCGCGCCCCGACCTGGCCGAACGCATCCGCGCCGAGGTCGATGAGGCGGGGGATGCCTCGTGGCTCGACCCGCGCGGCCGGCTGCCGTTCACGCGGCGCGTCGTGCAGGAGACGATCCGCCTGTTCCCGCCGGCCTGGGTGTTCGGGCGCTCGCTCGACGCGCCGATCGCGTTCGGGGGATTCGAGGCGTCGCCGGGCGACGTCGTCGGGGTGTCGCCGTGGGTCATCCACCGCAGCGCGCGGTGGTACGACGAGCCGACCGTGTTCGATCCCGATCGGTGGGAGTGCCGGCCCGGCGGGCTGCGCTATGACTTCGTGCCGTTCGGTGCGGGGCCGCGCGGGTGCATCGGCGAGCAGTTCGCGTGGATCGAGGCGACCCTCATCGTCGCCATGCTGACCCGCGCGCTCGACATCACGGTCACCCGTCCGGTGCGACTGGAGTTCACGGTCACGCTGCGGCCGCGGCGGGGGATCGCGGCATCCGCTCGTCGCCGGTCGTGAACCGGCTCTCGGCCCGGGTCAGATCCAGAAGCCGTCGTGCACAGCCGCCGCCTCGGGCAGCAGCACCGGTCCGATGACCTCGACCGGGCGCCCGCCGCGGGCGAACACCTCGCGGCAGGGGAGCGCGAGCGTCGGGATGCCCTCCTGCGCCTGCACGATGCGGATCAGCTCGTCCTCGCCGAGCGCATAGACGACGCGCGGGATCCCCGCCCAGTAGATCGCGCCGGTGCACATCGCGCACGGCTCGGTGCTCGTGTAGAGGGTGGCGCCCCGCAGCGCCTCGGTCGTGAGCCGCGCGGCGGCGGCGCGCACGAGGTTCGTCTCGGCGTGGCCGGTCGGGTCGTCCTGTGTGACGACCGAGTTCAGGCCCTCGACGACCGTGCCGTCGGGCGCGACCACGACAGCCCCGAACGGATGGTCGCCGCGGTCGCGGGCGGCGCGGGCGAGGGTGATCGCGTGCTCGAGATGGCCGAGGTCGACGGGAGCGAGCGCGTCGGCGGGCAGTGGCGGGGTGAGGCTCACCGGTGTGCCTCCAGGGTCGCGAGGGCGGGCAGGGCGCAGGCGGATGCCGCGGCATCCGCCTCGGTCGGCAGCATCGTGTCGGCGGCGGCGCGGGCGTGGATGGCGCCCCCGCGCTCTCGCAGCGGCACCGCGGATCCGCCGTGGCGTGCTGCGACGATCTCGGCGAGCACCGAGAGCGCGGTCTCCTCGGGAGTGCGTCCGCCGAGGTCGAGCCCGAGCGGCGAGTGCAGCCGGGCGAGGTCGTCGTCGCCGAGCCCCGCCTCGCGCAGCCGCGTGGCTCGGTGCGCGACGGTCGAGCGGGCGCCCATCGCCCCGACGAAGCCGACCGGAAGCCGCAGCGCGACCTCGAGGGCGGGCACGTCGAGGCGCTCGTCGTGGGTGAGCACGCAGATCGCGGTGCGGTCGTCGAGGTCGACGGGGTCGAGCGTCGCGAGGAAGTCGTGCGGCAGGTCGACGACGATCCGGGTTGCCGCGGGGAACCTCTCTCGCGTCGCCAGCAGCTCCCACGCGTCGCACACGGTGACCGCGAAGCCGGCGGCGGCGGCCACCCTGCACAGCGCGGCGGCGTGCTCGCCGGCACCCAGCAGGTACAGCGCGGGCGGGGGCGTCTGCACGACGGCGAGCACGGGGCATCCGTCATGCTCGCCGAGGCGCGTCTCGCTGCCGCCGGCGTCGAGGGGGAGGATGCGACCGGTGTCGGGCCCCGCGGCGACGATGCCGACCGCCGCGCGGCGACCCGCCGCGACGCGTTCGAGAGCGTCGCGCACGACCGTGTCGGCGGGATCGAGCACACTGACCACAGCCTCGATCGAGCCGCCGCAGGCAAGACCGGCGGCGTAGGCCTGCTCGTCGGTGAAGCCGAAGCGCGCGGTCTGACCCCGTCCGGTCGCCAGGCACGAGAGGGCGAGCGCGACCGCATCCGCCTCGACGCAGCCGCCGGAGATCGAGCCGATCGCCCGCGCGTCGGACGTGATCGCCATCGCCGCGCCGGCGCCGCGCGGCGCCGAACGCGCCACGTGCGCGACCGTCACGACCGCGACGCGCTCGCCCGCCGCGAGCAGCGGCAGCAGGTCGGTCGCAAGCTCGAGCATGCCGCCACGCTAGCCCTCGCGTGTTTCGGGCGGGCTACGCTGGCGCGGTGGACGTGACGCCGTTGCCGGTCGTGGGGGCACCCTGCGGGATCGTGCTCGCGGCGGGCGCGGGCACCCGCTACGGCGGGCCGAAGGCGCTCGCGGCCGATGCCGACGGCACGCCCTGGCTCGACCGGGCGGTGGCGCTTCTCGCCGCGTCCGGCTGCGACCCGGTGCTCGTGACGGTGGGCGCCGCCGCGGCGGAGGTCGCCCGGCGCATCCCCGCCCCCGGTCGTGCCGTGCTGGTGCCCGACTGGAACGACGGGCTGTCGGCGAGCGTGCGCTCGGCTCTGGACGCCGCGGCCGCGACCGGGGCGGAGCTCGCGGTGATCGTGCCCGTCGACACCCCGACGCTGCCGGCGGCCGCGGTCGCGCGCGTGCTCGGGGCCGCCGCGGAGGCCGCGGCATCCGCTCTCGTGCAGGCGACCGTCGCGGGCGCCCCGTCGCACCCGGTTCTGATCGGCCGCGACCACTGGGCCGAGGTGGCGGCCACCGTCGCGGGCGACCGGGGTGCCGGCCCCTATCTCGCCGTGCACGGGGCGACATTCGTCGCCTGCGACGATCTGTGGGATGGTCGCGACATCGACGAACGGCCCGCGCCGTGACCGGCGACGAACGCGCCGAGCTCGCCGCGCTGCGACTGCGCGCGTACGGACCCCACGCCGACATCGCGGGAGATCCCGTCGCGCTCGCGCGCCTCGACGTGCTGGAGGGCCGCAGGGCGACGGATGCCGCGGCCCCCGCGGCGACCGTCAGGACACGCTCGGTCCTCGAGCCGCCCGTCGTCCGCCCCGCGGACGATCCGGCCACCGACTCGGGCGCTGTGCCGGATCCCGGCGACGGATCGCGTGCGAGCGGTGGGGGTGAGCGCGACGCGGATGGGGCGGCATCCGATGTGTCGCTGTGGCGTCGCATGCGCCCGCGCGTCGATCGGGTCACCGCGATCTGGTGGATCGCGAGCCTCGTCGTCGTGGCCGGACTGTCGACGGGTACGACGCTTCTCGTCACCCACGTCGTCACCTCGCAGCACGCCGCCGTGCTGCAGCGCATCCCCGGTGATGCGCCGTCGGCAGTCATGTTCACGGGCACCTCCACCTCGTCGCAGGCGTACGAGTCGTACCTCGGGATGTCCGTCTACACGGTGATTCCGCCCGCGGGAGACATGCGGTGCATCGCCGTGATCCCGCAGCCCGATGTCTATCCGGATGCCTCGCTCATCGGCTGCGCACTCGGCACCCTTCCGGTCGTGGTCGATGTGCGTATCGGCACGAGTGCGGACACGAACCCGCTCGCCTCGAACGGTCGTCCGGTCGTCTTCACGCCCGCCGTCGAGCAGGCGTTCCCCGACGGCGCCGATCTGCGGTTCACGGCGCGCGACGCCACCGTGACGGTCGACGCCTACCCGGTCGCCCGCACCCCGGTCACGCCCAACTCGTAGCCGCGATCAGCCGGCGACGACGATGTTGATCGGTGCGGCGCCGCGTGCGGCGCGCGTGATCTGATCGCGCAGCACGCGCACCAGGCGGGGGCGCATCGCGCTCGACGCCCCGCCGACGTGAGGGGCGATGAGCACACCCGGCGACCGCCACAGCGGGTGGTCGGCGGGAAGCGGCTCGGGGTCGGTCACATCGAGCGCGGCGCGCAGGCGCCGGGACGCGGTCTCCGCGACGAGCGCGTCGGTGTCGATGAGCGGCCCGCGGCCGACGTTCACGACGAGCGCGCCATCGGGGAGCAGGGCGAGCGCGGCGGCGTCGATGATGTGGCGCGTGCTGTGGCCGCCCGGAAGAGCGAGGATGAGCACCTCGGTGCGCGGCAGCAGGTCGGCGAGCTCGTCGACGCCGTGCACGGCGACGCCGTCCTCGTCGCGGGCTCGCGAGGCGACGGCGGTGAGGTCGACCTCGAACGGGATCAGTCGCGCGCCGATCGCCTTCCCGACGCCGCCCCAGCCGAGCACGAGCACACGGCGGTCGGCGAGGCTCGTGCCGAAGACCGGGTTCCAGGTGGCGGTCGCGGTGTCGCGGGCGAACTGGTCGAGGCGCCGCAGCGACGCGATCGCGAGACCCACGGCGAGCTCGGCGGTGGAGGTCTCGTGCACGCCCGCGGCGTTCGCGAGCGGAACGCCCGCGGGCAGCAGTGCGGCGATGCCCTCGTAGCCGATCGACTGGCTCTGCACGAGTCCGACCTCGACCCCGGCCAGCTGCCCGAGGGCGGCGTTGAGGTTCTGGTACGGCGGTACGACGATGTCGATGCGGTCGCAGGGGGCGGGGCCGGTCATCGGCCAGACCACCACCTCGACGTTCTCGGGAAGCGGTTGCAGATCACGGGCGAGGCCCTCGGTGGGAACCGAGACGACGAGAGGGGATGTCACACCTCGACGTTACCCCCGCGCCGACGGGCGCCAGGTCGCGGCGTGTGCGCGGTGCTGCACGCTCGGTCGGGTGGTGCGCCCGGCCGGGTCAGGCGGCGGCGCCGACGACGGCCGCGATCGCCGATGAGAAGAACGACAGGCCGTCGACGCCCGACCGCATCGCGGCCGCGGTCGAGGGACCGAAGCCGGGTTCGACGGCGTGCTCGGGGTGCGGCATCAGGCCCACGACGTTGCCCGCCGGGTTGGTGAGGCCGGCGATGTCGCGCAGCGACCCGTTCGGGTTCACGCCGATGTAGCGGAACGCGACGAGTCCCTCGCCCTCGAGACGGTCGAGCTCGTCGTCGGAGGCGACGTAGCCGCCGTCCGCGTTCTTCAGGGGGATGACGATCTCCTGACCGTCGGCGAAGTCGCTCGTCCACGCGGTGGACGTGTTCTCGACGCGCAGGCGCTGGTCGCGGCGGATGAACTGCTGGTGCGCGTTGCGGATGAGTCCGCCCGGCAGCAGGTGCGCCTCGACGAGCATCTGGAAGCCGTTGCAGATGCCGAGTACGGGCATGCCCTTCGCCGCGGCATCCTTCACGTCGCGCATGATCGGCGCGAGGGCCGCGATGGCGCCGGCACGCAGGTAGTCGCCGTAGCTGAAGCCGCCGGGCAGGATCAGCGCGTCGACGCCGTCGAGATCGTGCGACGCGTGCCACAGGGCGACCGGCTCGGCACCGGCGATGCGCACCGCGCGGCGTGCGTCGACGTCGTCGAGCGAGCCGGGGAAGGTGACGACCCCGATGCGTACCGTCACTCGACGACCTCGATGCCGACGACGTCCTCGATGACGGAGTTCGACAGCACCTCGGCGGCGACACGGGATGCCTCGGCGAGCACCTCGTCGGACACCTCGCCCTCGACGGTCAGCTCGAAGCGCTTGCCGATGCGCACTCCGCTGAAGGCGTCGACGCCGAGTCGCGCGAACGCGCCGGTGACGGCCTTCCCCTGCGGGTCGAGCAGTTCGGCCTTGGGCATGACGTCGACGACGATGGTGGGCATTGCGAAGCTCCGGATGTCGCGGGCAGGGGTTCGCCCCCAGTCTAGGCGCGCGGGGCGCTCACTCGCAGGCGATCCCGTCGCCGTCGCGGTCGAGCTTTGCGGCGTACCCGGGCTGACCGCGGTACAGCGGCGCTTTGCCGGCCGCGCGCACCTCGGAGCAGTTCTTGTAGGTGACGTCCGGTTGCGCGGGCGCGGGTGCGGGCTGTGCGGGTGCGGGTGCGGGCTGCGCCGGCGCCGGTTTCGCGGGTGCCGGGG
>NZ_JYIY01000077.1 GCF_000956535.1 Microbacterium ginsengisoli
GGTCTCCGCGACCGGCGCGGGGGCGGGCTCGGCAGCCGGAGCAGCGGCCTCGGGAGCGGGCGCCGCGGCGGGAGCCGCCGAACCGTCGCCGATCTTCGCGAGGACCGCACCGACCTCGATCGTGTCGTCCTCCTGAACGAGGATCTCCTCGATCACACCGGCGACGGGCGAGGGGATCTCGGTGTCGACCTTGTCGGTCGAGATCTCCACGAGACCCTCATCGACGGCCACCGTGTCCCCTACTTGCTTGAGCCAGCGGGTGACCGTTCCCTCGGTCACGCTCTCGCCGAGAGCGGGGAGGACCACGGAAGTGCTCATGGGTGTTGCTCCTTCACGAATGCGGTGTGGTGTCTAGCTTAGTGACGCGTCGCTCACGCGACGTGCAGGGGCGAGCCCGCGAGCGCGAGGAACGCCTCGCCGAGAGCCTCGCCCTGAGTGGGGTGTGCGTGCACGAACGGCGCGATGTCCTCGGGGTGGGCCTCCCAGCCCACGACGAGCTGCGCCTCGGTGATGAGTTCGCCGACCCGATCGCCGACGAGATGGACTCCCACGACCGGCCCGTTCACGCGACGGACGACCTTCGCGACGCCGGACGTGCCGAGGATGGTGCTCTTGGCGTTGCCCGCCAGGTTGTACTCGACGGTGGCGATCGCCTCTGCACCCCAGGTCTCCTTCGCCCGCTCCTCGGTGAGACCGACCGACGCGACCTCCGGGTGCGTGTAGATCACGCGGGGGATCGAGGCATCCGGGATCTGCGGCACCGTGCGTCCGTGGATGCGCTCCGCCACGGCGAGCCCGTGCTGGAACCCGCGGTGGGCGAGCTGCAGCCCGGCGACGACGTCACCCGCCGCCCACACGCCCGGCACCGTGGTGCGCAGCTGGTCGTCGACGACGACGAACCCGCGCTCGAGCGCGACGCCGGCCTGCTCGAGTCCGAGGTCCGCGGTGTGCGGCGCGCGCCCGACAGCGACGAGCACGACGTCACCCTCGAGCACAGTGCCGTCCTCGAGCGTCACGGATGCCGCGTCCGCCGTCTCGGCGACGGTCGCGACGCGTACACCGAGGCGGGTTTGGATGCCCCGACGGCGGAAGGCCCGCTCCAACTGGGCGACAGAGGAGGCGTCCTCGGCGGCGACGAGGTGGTCGAGGGCTTCCACGATCGTGACCTCGGCGCCCAGGCTCCGCCAGGCGCTCGCGAACTCCACACCGATGACGCCGCCGCCGAGCACGATCGCCCGCGCCGGCACGACGTCCGACGACAGTGCGGTCTCGCTGGTCCACACGCGCGGGCCGGGTTCGATGCCCGGCAGCAGACGGGTATGCGATCCCGTCGCGATGACGACATGGGACGCTGCGTACGTGTCGTCGCCGACGGTGACGACGCGGTCGGGCCCGAGCACGCCGTACCCGGCGACGACGGTGATGCCGTGACCCGCGATGAGGCCCTGCAGACCCTTGTGCTTGCCGGCGACGATCTTGTCGCGGAACGCGCGCGCGGCGGAGCCGTCGACGACGACCTCGCCGACCGAGACGCCCGCGGTCGACGCCGCATGTGCGACATCCGCGACCTCGGCCGTGTGCAGCAGCGCCTTCGTCGGCACGCAGCCGCGGTGAAGGCAGGTGCCGCCGAGCTTGTCGGCCTCGACGATGACGACCGACGAGCCGAGCTCGCGGGCACGGATCGCCGCCGCGTAACCGGCGCTGCCGCCGCCGATGACGACGACGTCGACGGTGTGCGCGCTCATGCGCGGGTGCCGATCAGCTCGATGAGGCTCCGCACCGTCGCGGCGGTAGGGCCCTTGTCGGTGAAGCCGTATCCGCCGCCCTTGTTCATGCCGACACCGGCGATGTCGAGGTGCACCCAGGGAATGCGAGGGGCGTCGTCGGCATCCGAGAGACGTCCGACGAAGCGGCGGAGGAAGAGGCCCGCGAACAGCGACCCGCCCGCCGGGTCGCCGATCTTCGCGTTCACGAGGTCGGCGATCGGGGAGTCGAGCTCGTCCTCCATGTGGTCGGGGAGCGGCAGCGGCCAGGCCAGCTCGGAGACCCGCTCTGCGGCGGCGAGATAGGCCGCAACGGCGCCCTCCTCACCCATGACGCCGGTGTGGCGGGTGCCGAGTGCGGTGGTGATCGCCCCGGTGAGAGTCGCGACGTCGACGATCAGGTCGGGGTTCTCGCGGCTCGCCGCGACGAGGCCGTCCGCGAGCACGAGGCGACCCTCGGCATCGGTGTTCAGCACCTCGACGGTCTGGCCGTCGGCGATGCGCAGAACGTCGCCCGGACGCGTGGCGCTGCCCGAGGGCATGTTGTCGGCGATGCAGAGCCACGCGGTCACGCGCACCGGAACCGCGAGGCGCGCGGCCGCACGGGCCACGGCGAGCACTGTCGCGGCTCCGCACATGTCGTACTTCATGCCGACCATGGACCCGGCAGGCTTCAGCGAGAGACCGCCGGTGTCGAAGGTGATGCCCTTGCCGACGAGGGCGACGTGCCCCGTCGCGTCGGCGGGGGAGTAGTCCACCCTCACGAGGCGCGGCGGGCGCACCGAGCCCTGTCCGACGCCGAGGATGCCGCCGAAGCCGCCCGCCCGCAGTGCGTCCTCGTCCCAGACGGTCACCTCGACGGGGAGCCCCTCGACGGCGGCGCGCGCCGCGTCGGCGAGATCGGCGGGGCCGAGCCACTCGGCCGGCGTCGTGACGAGGTCCTTGACGAGAGCGGATGCCTCGCCCACCGCCGCGGCGAAGGCGGCATCGTCATCCGTGCCCGGGGCCGCGATGAGCACACGGTTCGCGCGGACTCGCCCCGGCGCGTTCTTCTTGTAGCCGTCGAAGCGGTATCCCCCGAGGGTCGCGCCTTCGGCGATCGCGCGGGCGTGCGCGGCGGTGCCGCCGAGAGGCACGATCGCGACCGTCTCGAATCCGGTGAGGGTGCGAATGCCGGCGCCGGCCGCGAAACGGGATGCCGCGGCATCCGCGCCGTCGCCGACCGCGACGACCGCGGCGGGGAGCGAGACGAGTTCCGGCACGCTCACCCGGGTGACGGCGCCTGCGCTGCGCGAGGCGCCGACCGCGTCGGCCGCGGCGCGCACAGACGTGCTCGCATCGTCGGCGGGATCACCCCAGGGAAGGAGGAACAGCACCGCGTCCGCGGCGATCTCGGTGGTCGGCTGGTCGGTGAACTCGAGAACGGGGTACGGCATGACTTCATCCTAGGTACGCCCAGGGCGAAGCGTCCGGCCCACCCCCTCGTCCGGCTCCTAGCATGGAGTCATGCCCTTCGACGCTCCTCTGTACGACGCCGCGGACGACGCGCCGGAGGTGCCGCACGGCCTTCCGCTCGTGATCGCGTTCACCGGTTTCACCGATGCGGGATCGGCGGCATCGCAGGTCATCGACCACCTGCGCGAGGCGGGGGACCTGCAGACAGTGCTGCGCTTCGAGAACGACGTGCTGCTCGACTATCGCGCCCGCAGGCCGATCGTCGTGTTCGACGAGGACCACCTGTCCGACTACCGTCCGCCGCGGCTCGAACTGTCGCTCGGACGCGACACCCTCGGACAGCGGTTCCTGCTGCTGTCGGGATACGAACCGGACTTCGCCTGGGAGGCTTTCGCGTCCTCCGTCACCGAGGCTGCGCACGCCCTCGGCGTCTCGGGCGTGACCTGGGTGCACGCGATCCCCATGCCCGTGCCGCACACGCGGCCCCTCGGCGCGACCGTGTCGGGCACCCGACCAGACCTGACGGCGGCGCATTCGGTGTGGAAGCCCCGCACGCAGGTACCCGCCACCATCGGGCACCTGCTCGAGTACCGCTTCGCCGAGGCGGGAGCGAAGATCGCGGGGTTCGTGCTGCTCGTACCTCACTACCTCGGCGACGCCGAGTACCCCGCCACCGCCATCGCCGCCTTCGACAGCATCACGCTCGCCACAGGTCTCGTGTTCGACGTCGAGTCCCTCCGGCAGGAGAACGAGGCGTTCGTCGCGAAGGTCGCCGAGCAGATCGAGCAGAGTGACGAGCTCGGCACCATGCTGTCAGGCCTCGAGGAGCGCTACGACGCCTATATGGCGGGAGCGACGCAGGCCACTCCGCTGATCCACCAGGGCGATCTGCCGAGCGCCGACGAGCTCGCCGCCGAGCTCGAGCGCTTCCTCGCGTCACGCCCGGGCGACGACGACCGGCGCGCCGGCCCGTTCTCTTGAGCGGGGAATGCGCCTGAGCGCACCGATGTTGCCACAGGGAAGACCGCGAGGCGAGGACGCCGACGCGGGTATGAGACAATGAGGGACCGACCCGTTGTCGATCCGGTTGCGAACAGCACTGGACTTGACAAGGGTCTTACCTCTGTCCGAGGGAGGGAACGCCCTCGGTGAAAGGCGAAACGTGACTCCAGCCACCAAGACCGGAACCCGATCGCGCGCGACCACGAAGGCTGCGGACGCCGCCGACGAGACGGCCGTCGTCGACGAGACGGATGCCGCGGCGACGGAGCCCGCGACGAAGACCCGCGCGACGGCGAAGCCCGCAGCAAAGAAGGCCGCGCCCGCCAAGAAGGCGCCTGCGAAGAAGTCGACCGCGAAGCCGAAGGACGACGAGTTCGACGAGGACGAGGACGAGGACGACGTCGAGATCGACGAGGAGCTCGACGACTCCGCCGATGACGGCGACGAGTCGGACGACAGCGACGGCGACGACACGCCCACGGCGAAGAAGAAGACGGATGCCGCGGCATCCGACGACGCCGACGACGATGCGGAAGACGACGACGAAAAGAAGCCCGCGTTCAGCGAGCCGCTTCCGACGGGCGCGATCGTCATCTCGTCGAGCGACGAGGACGACGTCCCGGTCTACTCGACGCAGATCACCGGTGCGACCGCCGACCCGGTCAAGGACTACCTGAAGCAGATCGGCAAGGTGCCGCTGCTGAACGCGGCCGAAGAGGTCGAGCTCGCGATGCGCATCGAGGCGGGTCTGTTCGCCGAGGAGAAGCTCTCGGGCATGTCGGCCGCCGACAAGGCCGGCCAGACGGGCCTCGACCTGCAGTGGGTCGCCCGTGACGGTCAGCGCGCGAAGAGCCACCTGTTGGGCGCGAACCTGCGTCTGGTCGTGTCGCTCGCGAAGCGCTACACCGGGCGCGGCATGCAGTTCCTGGACCTCATCCAGGAGGGCAATCTGGGCCTCATCCGCGCCGTCGAGAAGTTCGACTACACCAAGGGCTTCAAGTTCTCGACGTATGCGACGTGGTGGATCCGTCAGGCGATCACCCGCGCGATGGCCGATCAGGCGCGCACGATCCGCATCCCCGTGCACATGGTCGAGGTCATCAACAAGCTCGCCCGCGTGCAGCGGCAGATGCTGCAGGACCTCGGTCGCGAACCCACGCCCGAGGAGCTGAGCCGCGAGCTCGACATGACCCCCGAGAAGGTCATCGAGGTGCAGAAGTACGGCCGTGAGCCGATCTCGCTGCACACGCCGCTCGGTGAGGACGGCGACAGCGAGTTCGGCGATCTGATCGAGGACACCGAGGCGGTGGTCCCGGCCGACGCGGTGGGCTTCACCATGCTGCAGCGTCAGCTCGAGTCGCTCCTCGACTCGCTCAGCGAGCGCGAGGCGGGCGTGATCCGCATGCGGTTCGGTCTCGGCGACGGCCAGCCGAAGACCCTCGACCAGATCGGCGACACGTTCGGCGTCACGCGCGAGCGCATCCGTCAGATCGAGTCGAAGACGATGGCGAAGCTGCGTCATCCGTCGCGGTCGCAGTCGCTGCGCGACTACCTCGAGTGAGCCCCGCATGACGTTCCGCGCGAAGTACGTCCCCGCGGTCGCCGTCGGCAAGCTCGCCCGATTCGCCACGCGCCTGCGCGGCGGCGGATCGGCGTTCCCGGGGTACGTCGCCAACCGGCTCGCACCCACGCTGCTGTCGAGCATCGCTGCGCAGTTCCCGGCGGGCGTCGTGTTCGTGCTGGGGTCGAACGGCAAGACCACGACGACGCACATGATCAGTGAGGTGTTGCGGGCGCACGGTCTGCGGGTGTTCACGAACCCCACCGGTGCGAACCTGCCGCAGGGCGTCACGAGCGCGTTCCTCGCGGATGCGACCCTGTTCGGTCGAGTGCGGGCTGATGTCGCGGTGCTGGAGGTCGACGAGGGCTATGCGGCCGACCTTGCCGACATCCTCTCGCCGCGGGTGATCGTTGCGCTGAACGTGCAGGTCGACCAGCTGTACCGGTTCTACGAGACCGAGCGGGTCGCCGACATGATGCTGGATGCCACGACCCGCGCCAGCGTGCGCGTGGTGACCAACCGCGACGACCCGTACCTCAGCAAGATCGATCCGTCGACGCTGCGCGCGCCGGTGTCGTTCTTCGGCGCCTCGGATGAGGTCGTCGCCGCGTCGGCTCACGGCCTGAACAACGCCGCCGACACTCGAAGCGGAACCGCGCAGGCGATCCGCCATGAGGCGGAGAGCGAGGTCACCGCGGTCTCCGGACGCGAGGTGGAGATCTCCCTCGAGGGGCGGAGCATCCCGGTCCGCCTTCCCGCGCGCGGCCTGCACTACGCGGTCGATGCGGCGGCGGCGGTCAGCGCCGCCCGTCACGTGCTCGGCGACGCCTTCCGGCCCGAGGCCGCGCAGGCCGGCTTCGCCGCGATGGCCCCGGCCTACGGACGCGGCGAGGTCATTCCGCTGCGTCGCGATCCGGCGGGCGAGCTGGTGGAGTTCGTGATGTTCAAGAACGGCCCGAGCCTGCAGCTGAACATCGACGCGCTCGACGGCACGCCCGAGCGGCTGCTGTTCGCGATCGACGAGGGCACGCCCGACATCTCCTGGCTCTACGACGTCGACCTCTCGGCCTTCGACCATGTCGATGTGATCACGGGGGAGAAGGCCCACCAGATCGCCACGCGCTTCGCCTACGCCGGAATCCCGATCGGGGTCGTCGAACCCGACCTCGAGAAGGCCGTCGAGATCATGCGGTCGTTCCCGGTGACGGCGTCCGGCCGTCAGAACTGGTTCGTCAACTACGAGCTCATGATGATCGGACGTCGCGTGCTCGGTCACGGAGACCAGGAGATCGCCCGCCGATGACTCTGCGCCTCGTCCAGCTCTATCCGACCCTGCTCGGCATCTCCGGCGACGCCGGAAACGTCGAGGTGCTCGCGACCCGCGCGCGTCTCGCCGGGTTCGAGGTCGAGGTCGTCACCGTCGAACCCGGCGACACCGCGCCGGGCGAGGCCGACCTGATCGTCATCGGCAACGGACCCCTCTCCGCGATCCGCACCGTCGAATCCGACCTTCGTGCCCGCGCCGGCTGGCTGCGCACCGCGGTCGAGAACGGATGCCCCGTGCTCGCCGTCGGCGGCGGTGCGGAGCTGCTCGCCGAGCAGATCACCCTCACGGACGGCTCCCGTCTCGACGGGCTCGGCCTCGTTCCGGCGCGGGTCGCCCGCACGCGAGAGCGTCGTGTCGGCTACGTCGTCGCTGACACGGCCGACGGACGGCTCGTCGGCTTCGAGGACCATGCCTCGCTGTGGTCGCTCGATGACCCCGCCCTCGCGTACGGAACGGTGCTCGCGGGCAGCGGCGGCGTCGACGGCGGCCACGAGACCGTGCGCGCCGGCAGCGTCGTCGCAACGAACCTGCAGGGCCCGGTGCTTCCGCTGAACCCCTGGCTCGCCGACCTGCTGCTCACCGCAGCGACAGCCCGTCGCGCTCTCACGTACTCGACCGGCGACGCGCACGCCGCGATCGACGCCCACGCCGACGCCGCCCGTGCCGAGATCGAGCGCCTGGCCTCCGGCAAGCGGTTCACGGCCATCCAGCTGCGATAGGCCATGACCCACGATGCTGCTCCCGTCGCCCGCATCAGCGTGGCGGCGATCGTCGCGAACGTCCGAGGGGCCGCGGCGTCCGCCCCGCTCGTCGATCTTCGCCACGACGCCTACGGCCACGGGGTCGACGCCGTCGCGACCGCACTGCTGTCCGAGACCGACGCGACCCTGCTCGTCGATGACGCGACGACCTTCGGCGACCGCGTGGTGCGCGCGGGGGAGCCGGCGGTGAGCCCGGCGGTGACCTACGGCTGGGTCGACGGCGTGCCGGCGATGACGCTCGTCGGCACCGTTCTCAGCACGAAGCGACTGCTGACCGGTGAAGGCGTGTCCTACGGCTACCGATTCCGCGCCCCCGCGGACACGCGCGTCGCTCTGGTGACGGGCGGCTACGCACAGGGAGTCGTGCGCAGTGCGGGAGGTGCGGCATCCGTGTCCCTCGGCCATGCGCGGCGCCCGATCGTGGGGCGCGTCGCCATGGATGTCTGCGTCATCGACATCGGCGACGCCGACATCGCGCGCGGCGATGAGGCGGTGTTCTTCGGTCGCGGCGGCGACACCGTGGCGCACTGGGCAGCGGTCACGGCACTCCGGCCGTCGGAGATCGTCACCGCCGTGGGACTCCACACCCGGCGCGAGGCGGTGTCATGACCGCCGTGCTGCGGGTCTCCCGCACGGCGCTTCGGGGCAACCTCGCGTCGCTGCGCGCGCGCGTCGCTCCGGCCGAGCTGATGCTCGTCGTGAAGGACGACGCCTACGGACACGGTCTCGCGAACGTCATCCCGACGGCCCTCGCGGCCGGCATCACCTGGATCGGGGCGTTCGACCTGCCGACCGCCCTCCGCGTGCGTGCCCTCGCAGGCGACGAGGTGCGCGTCTTCGCGTGGATGGTCGCGGGCGACGAGTCCCTGCGCGCCGCACTCGACGCCGGGATCGACCTCGGCGTCGGAGACCCGGCACTGCTCGACGAAGTGGTGCGCCTCGCCGCCGCGCGCGGCGTGACAGCGCGCGTGCACCTGAAGATCGACACGGGCCTGCACCGCAACGGCATCCGACCGGAGCAGTGGCCCGATGCCGTCGCCCGCACGGCCGCGGCCCAGACGACCGGGGCGCTGAGCCTCGAGGGCGTGTGGAGCCATCTCGCCGAGGCATCCGACGACGAGGACGACGCGGCCCGCGCCCTCTTCGAGCAGGCCCTCGCCACCGTCCGCGAGGCCGGACTGCCGCGACCGCGCGCCCACCTCGCGGCCAGCGCCGCGGCATCCCTGCGACCCGAGTTCCGCTACGACATGGTGCGCATCGGCGCGTTCAGCTATGGGATCCGCCCCGCCGGCGGACCCGGCGAGGACGACCTCGGCATCGCGCCGGTGGGCGCACTCGAGGCCGAGGTCGTCGAGGTGAGGGACAGCACCGCGGTGCTCGGGATCGGCGCCCTCGACGGGCTTCCTTCACGCCTCGGCGGCCGAGTGAGAGCGCTGAGCCCGGCGGGGATGGTCGCTCTCGACCACGTGGACGATCTCACGACCTCGGTCGCGGCATGGCCCGGCGCGTCCGTCGGTCAAACGGTGCGCCTCTACGGCACGGGGGCGCTCAGCGCCACCGACCTGGCGGAAGCGATCGACACGATCGGCGAGGAGATCGCGGTGCGGCTGTCGCCCCTCATCGAGCGTCGCGCCGAGGACGACGTCAGGACTCGATGAGGCGAGCGGTCTCGTCGTGCCACGAGGTGGCGACGGAGCGGAGCTTGGCCTCGTACTTGCGGCCGTGGTGGGCGCAGAACAGGAGCTGCGTGCCGTTCACCTCGGCGGCGATGTAGGCCTGAGCGCCGCAGGAGTCGCAGCGGTCGACGGCGGTGAGACGGTAGTCGAGAACGGCATTGCCCTCGGTGGGGGTCGACGTGTAGGTCATGATGACTGCCTCCTCGATGCGTCTGCCCGACGCCCGGTGGCGCCGAAGTCCTCACATACAAGCACGCCGATGTTTCGGGTATGCCGCGAACGCGTCACATTTCGCTCAACGCGTACGGCGGCCCCCGTACCCCGTGTCTGTGCCAGGCGACGTCGGTACCCGCGCATACGCTTGGAGATTGTGACCGCCGAGTACTCCGCCCACCACCTCCAGGTCCTCGAGGGACTCGAGGCCGTGCGCAAGCGTCCCGGCATGTACATCGGCTCTACCGACTCCCGCGGACTCATGCACTGCCTGTGGGAGATCATCGACAACGCGGTCGACGAAGCGCTCGGCGGGTTCGGCGAACGCATCGACGTCACCCTGCGTCCCGACGGGAGCGTCGAGGTCGGCGACCGTGCCCGCGGCATCCCGGTCGACATCGAACCGCGCACCGGGCTCACGGGCGTCGAGGTCGTGTTCACGAAGCTGCACGCCGGCGGCAAGTTCGGCGGCGGGTCCTACGCGGCATCCGGTGGTCTGCACGGTGTGGGCGCCTCGGTCGTCAACGCGCTGTCGGAGCGCCTCGACGTGGAGGTCGACCGCGACGGCAAGACGTACGCGCTGTCGTTCCGTCGGGGCGAGCCCGGCGTCTTCGCCGACAGCGGTGAACCGCGACCCGACGCCCCCTTCACCCCGTACGACGAGCGCAGCGAGCTGCGGGTCATCGGCAAGGTCGCGAAAGGCGTGACCGGCACGCGGGTGCGCTACTGGGCCGACCGTCAGATCTTCACCCGCGATGCGACGTTCCACCTCGACGAGCTCGAGCAGCGGGCGCGGCAGACCGCGTTCCTCGTCCCGGGGCTCCACATCGCGATCGGCGATGCCCGCGGTGAGACACCGGTCACCACCGACTTCCACTTCGACGGGGGCATCTCCGAGTTCGCCGACTTCCTCGCGCCCGACAGCGGCGTGACCGACACGTGGCGCCTGACCGGTACCGGCGACTTCACCGAGACCGTACCCGTGCTGCAGGCATCGGGCGCGATGGTTCCCACCGAGGTGACGCGCACGTGCGAGGTCGACATCGCGCTGCGGTGGGGCACCGGATACGAGACGGTCAGCCGTTCGTTCGTGAACATCATCGCCACGCCCAAAGGCGGCACCCACCAACAGGGCTTCGAGCAGGGCCTCATGAAGGTGCTGCGCACCCAGGTCGAGCAGAACGCCCGCCGACTGAAGGTCGGCACCGACAAGATCGAGAAGGACGACATCCTCGCGGGCCTCACCGCGGTGCTCACCGTCCGTCTTCCCGAGCCCCAGTTCGAGGGCCAGACGAAGGAGGTGCTGGGCACGCCCGCGGTGCGCCAGATCGTCACCTCCGTGGTCTCACGCTCCCTCGGCGAGCGGTTCTCGTCGACCAAGCGCGACGACAAAGCCCAGACCGCGCTTCTGCTCGACAAGGTGGTCGCCGAGATGAAGGCGCGCATCTCCGCGCGCGCCCACAAGGAGACCCAGCGCCGCAAGAACGCGCTCGAGTCGTCGTCGCTGCCCGCGAAGCTCGTCGACTGCCGCACGAACGACGTCGCCGCCTCCGAACTGTTCATCGTCGAGGGCAACTCGGCCCTCGGCACCGCGAAGGAGGCGCGCACCAGCGAGTACCAGGCACTGCTTCCCATCCGCGGGAAGATCCTGAACACGCAGAAGGCATCGATCAGCGACATGCTCTCGAACGCCGAGTGCGCTTCGATCATCCAGGTGATCGGCGCGGGCTCCGGACGCTCGTTCGATCTCGAGCAGGCGCGCTATGGCAAGGTCATCCTCATGAGCGACGCCGACGTCGACGGCGCGCACATCCGCACGCTGCTGCTCACCCTGTTCTTCCGCTACATGCGTCCGCTCGTCGAGGCGGGCCGCGTCTACGCCGCTGTTCCTCCGCTGCATCGGGTGATCGTCGTGAACCCCGGCTCGAAGCCGAACGAGACGATCTACACCTACTCCGAGCAGGAGCTGCACGCCCTGCTCGCGAAGCTGCAGAAGGCGGGTCGCCGCTGGCAGGAGCCCATCCAGCGCTACAAGGGTCTCGGCGAGATGGATGCCGAGCAGCTCGCGACCACCACGATGGACCGGGCCGGGCGCACCCTGCGTCGGGTGACCTTCTCCGACGCGGAGGCCGCGGCCACCGTGTTCGAGCTGCTCATGGGCAACGAGGTCGCACCGCGCCGCGAGTTCATCGTGACCTCGAGCGACCGACTGGCGCGCGACCGCATCGACGCCTGACCGGCGACACGCTCGGAGTCTCGCCGCCGGCACGTCTTACGGCCGCCCGAATCACGAGTGGATGCCGCACCTCGGCCGGCTACGCGAGGGCGGTGCCGACGGCGCCGATGACGGCATCGATCGTCTGGCCCGAGGCATCCCGTTTCGCCCCGGAGGCCGGCAGCGCCCGCGTCGAGCCGTCCGCACCCACGGCGCGCGGCTCGACGCCGACCCAGGCGAGCGTCAGGGCGTCCTCGCCACGCAGGAACCGCTGCGCGCGAACACCGCCGGTGGCGCGACCCTTGGGCGGGAACTCCGCGAACGCCGACACCTTGCCGCTGCCCGCGTCTGCCCCGGCCAGCACGGAGGAGCTTCCCGCGACGGTCACAACCTCGGCGGCGTCCGGATCGGTCACGACGGCCACGTGGATGACCTCGGCGCCGTCGGACAGACGGATGCCCGCCATGCCACCCGCGGCGCGACCCTGTGGTCGCACGGCCGACGCCTCGAACCTCAGGAGCTGGGCGTCGCTCGCGACGAACACGATCTCGGCTTCGTCGGGCGCGACGGCCGCTCCGACGACCTCGTCGCCGGGTTTCAGAGCGATGATCTCGATGTCGTGCTTGCCCGGGGCGAGTTCGGTGGCCGACACACGCTTCACGACTCCCTGACGGGTGCCGAGCGCGATCGGCGGCTCCGCGACGAGAGGCACGAGGGCGACGACGTGCTCGCCCTTCTCCAGCGCCAGGTACTGGTCGACGCGGGTGCCGACGGCGAGCTGCACCGAGTTGGCGGGCACCGACGGAAGGTCGACGGGGGAGAGCCGCACGAGCCGCCCGCGCGTCGTCACCGCACCGATCTCGCCCCGCACCGTGGTCGTCACCACCGAGCGCACCGCGTCGTGCTTCGACCGGCGCGCAGGCGGCACGATCGCGCCGTCTTCGCCGAGCTCGGCGCGCACCATGCGGCCGGTGGCCGACAGGTAGACGCGGCACGGGTCGTCGGCGATCTCCAGGCTCGGCGCGGTCGCACGCGACGCGGTACGCGCGGTGACCGGAGAGCCGTTCATGAGCAGCGTGCGCCGCGGCGTGCCGTACTGCTCGGCGACGAGCTCGAGCTCGCTCGCCACCGCCGCGCGCAGCAGCACGTCACTGCCGAGCAGCTCCTCGAGGCTCGCGATCTCAGCCTTCAGCTCGTCGCGCTCCGACTCGAGCTCGATGCGCGAGAACCGTGTGAGCCGGCGCAGCCGCAGTTCGAGGATGTACTCCGCCTGCACCTCGGACAGGTCGAACACCGTCATCAGCCGCCCGCGCGCCGACTCCGAGTCATCCGAGGTGCGGATCACCTGGATGACCTCGTCGATGTCGAGGATCGCGATGAGCAAGCCCTCGACGAGGTGCAGCCGGTCCCGGCGCTTGGCAAGACGGTATTCGCTGCGCCGCGTGATGACGCGCAGGCGATGGTCGAGGTAGACCCGCAGCAGCGGCTTGAGGCCGAGCGTCTGCGGCTGGCCGTCGACGAGGGCCACGTTGTTGATGCCGAACGAGTCCTCGAGGGGCGTGAGCCGGTAGAGCTGCTCGAGCACAGCGGTCGGCTCGAAGCCGGTCTTGATGCCGATCACGATGCGCAGCGGGTGCTCACGGTCGGTTAGGTCGGTGACATCGGAGATGCCGGTCAGCTTCTTCGCGTTGACGGCGTCCTTGATCTTCTCGATGACGCGCTCAGGGCCGACCATGTACGGGAGTTCGGTGACGATGAGGCCGGTGCGGCGCGGGCCGAGCTGTTCGACCGTGACCTTGCCTCTCGTGCGGAACGTGCCGCGGCCGGTCGTGTAGGCGTCCTTGATGCCGTCGAGCCCGACGATGATCCCGCCCGACGGAAGGTCGGGGCCAGGGACGAACTCCATCAGCTCCTCAACGGATGCCTCGGGGTTCTCGAGCAGATGCACCGCGGCGGCCACGACCTCGATGAGGTTGTGGGGCGCCATGTTCGTCGCCATGCCGACGGCAATGCCTGCGGCGCCGTTGACGAGGAGGTTCGGGAAGGCAGCCGGCAGCACTTCGGGCTGTTGGAACTGCCCGTCGTAGTTCGGCACGAAATCGACGACGTCCTCGTCGAGGTCGGCGGTGAGGGCGAGTGCCGACGGCGCGAGCCGCGCCTCCGTGTAGCGCGGGGCGGCGGGACCGTCGTCGAGGGAGCCGAAGTTGCCGTGACCGTCGACGAGCGGCACGCGCAGCGTGAAGGGCTGCGCGAGTCGCACGAGTGCGTCGTAGATCGGCGCGTCGCCGTGAGGGTGCAGCTTTCCCATGACCTCACCGACGACGCGGGCACTCTTGACGTGGCCTCGGTCGGGGCGCAGCCCCATGTCGGCCATCTGGAAGAGGATGCGGCGCTGCACGGGCTTCAGTCCGTCGCGCGCATCGGGGAGCGCCCGGGAGTAGATGACCGAATAGGCGTACTCCAGGAAGGAGCCTTGCATCTCGGTCGACAGGTCGACGTCGTCGATGCGCTCCTCTGAGGGCGGCGTGGAGGGGTTTCGGGTGCTGGCCATGACGTTCTGCCTCGTGTCGCGGGGCGGGGCGTGCGCGTGTGCGAGACTGACCCCGATGCGCTCCAGCCTACCGACCGACCCCGCCGGAGCCCGGAGCCTCACCGGCGTCGTGTCGAACGCGTTGCGGGCGATCCGCGGCGAGGAGGGCTGGTTCCGTCCGGCGCCGAGCGTGATCGTGCTCCTCGTCGACGGGCTCGGCGCGCTCAACCTGCGCCAGCGTGCGGGGCACGCTCGATTCCTCGCGGAAGCGATGGGCAAGAAGGATGTCGCACGGTCGGTCTTCCCGTCGACGACCGCGGCCGCTCTCGCCTCCCTCTGGACGGGAGTCACGCCGGGGGAGCACGGCATCCTCGGATACCGCGTGCGGGTGCCCGACACCGGCATCGTCGCCAACCAGCTCAATGGCTGGGAGCGCGGCGAGCTCGACACCGAATCCTGGCCGCTGGCGCGCTCGCTCACCACGACACTCCGTGGACGCGAGCGTCTCGTGGTCTGCTCGCGTCCGGAGTACGCGACATCCGGCTTCACGACCGCGGTGTTCCCGCACGGCATCCATCGCGACGCCGCCGACCTCGACGACCGCGTCGAGAAGGCGATCGAGGCCGCCGCCGTGCCCGGAACCCTCGTCTACCTCTACGCACCCGAACTCGACACCGCCGGTCACCGCGCCGGATGGGAGTCCGATGAGTGGGCGGCGGTGCTCGAACAGATCGACCGAGCCGCGAGGCGGCTGCACGCGGCATCCGATGCCGGCATCGTGGTCACCGCCGACCATGGCATGGTCGATGTGCCGGCGCACCGCCAGATCATCGTCGACGACGCGGCGCTGCGCGATGACGTGACGGATGTCGCAGGCGAGCCCCGCATGCTGCACCTTTACGCGCGCGAAGGGTCTGCCGCGCGACTGGTCGAGGCGTGGCGCACGGCAGAGGGGGAGCGAGCCTGGGTGCTGAGCCGCGACGAGGCGATCGACGCCGGACTCTTCGGTGCCCGCGTCGCTCCCGAGGCGGCGAAACGCATCGGAGACGTGATCGTCGCCGCGCGCAGCGGTGTCGCGTACTACGACGGGCGCACCGACGACATCAGCAGTCGCCGCATGGTCGGACAGCACGGATCACTCACCGAGCAGGAGCGCATCGTCCCGCTCATCGGGCTGGCCGCCTGGAGCTGAGGTCAGCTCTCGTCGGTGCGGGCGCCGAAGACGATCTCATCCCACGACGGCATCGAAGTGCGACCTTTGCGCCGCTGCGCGTCGCTCCCGCCGGGCGGGCTCGTCGGCAGTGCGGGCGTCTCCACGGGCGCCGGAGCCTCGTCGTACCCCGGCTCGACCGCGTCGAACAGGGCGACCGGTGCGGCCGCGCCGCGGGGGACCTCGGCGATGACATCGGGCGCGTCGGGCCGCTGGCCGCGACGACGACGCAGCGCCTCGAGGAGGTCGGCCGTCTCGGATGAGGTGACGGATGCCTCGGGCGCCCGCTTGATCGCCGCGTGCTGAACGGCGGGGCTCGACTGCGGTGGCGCGACAGGAGTGTGATCGAGCGGCTCGACCTCGTGCGCATCCTCCGGCTCGAGGTCCGGGAGTGCGCGAGGTCCGAATGCGCCGCTGTCGAACCGTGAATCGTCCTTGATGCCCGGGATCTCGAGCGCGCGCAACCGCGGAATCAGACCGTCGGGCAGAGACCCCTGACGTGAGAGCTGTGTCGCATCGGCGTTGATCGGGGAGAGCACGGAACGTTTCGGATCGAAACTCCAGCGCGCGTCCCGCTCGACCTCGGTGATCGAGAACGAGAGCTTCACCGTCCAGCCGCTGTCGTCCTTCCAGCTGGACCACCGCTCGCCCACGGCGTGCGCCTCCACCAGCTTCGCGCGGACCGCGTCGCCGAAGGTGGTCGGCGTGTCGGAGTCGAAGTCGCTCGTGAGCAGCACCGGAACGGAGAGCGCCTGCCCGACGACGAACTCGCGCTCTGCGAGCACCGGTGCCTCGAAACGCACCACATCGTCGACGGAGAGGCCGAGCACCGCGGCGGTCTCCTCGGCGGATAGCCCGGCACGGATCTGCGCCTGGATGTCGCGGGGGCTTGCCTTCGTGCGGGATCCGGCGCTGGAACGGTCGGCGCGACGCAACTGGGTTCGCAGCACCTCGTCCACCGGGACACCGAAGCGCTCACCCGTCTCCGTGGCGAGCACCAGCACATCATCCTCGACGCCGATGACTCTGAGCTTTTCCATGCGGGACACGCCTCCGATCTGCCGTGTTCCGCCATGGTTCCACACCGCGACCGGACCGCTCGGAATATCGCCCGCGTGGCGGGCGTTTCGACGATGCACGCCTCAGCGGAACGCATTTGCGTTTGTGTTCCGCGTCATGCAAACTATCGCCGCCGCGCGCCGCGCGGCACGCAGCATCTGGAAGTAGAGACACGGACGAATGGCCACGGATTACGACGCCCCGCGCAAGACCGACGACGACAGCGAGTCGATCGAGGCCCTCAAGGAGCGTGTGCCGGACAAGCTCTCCGGCTCGGGCGATTCCGAAGACACCGACAACCCGTCGGGCTTCGAGCTCCCGGGCGCGGACCTCTCCGACCTCGAGCTCGACGTCGTCGTGCTCCCGCCCCAGGAGGACGAGTTCACGTGCGTGAGCTGCTTCTTGGTGAAGCACCGCTCGCAGCTCGACCACGAAGAGGGCATCGGCCCTATCTGCGCGGAGTGCGCCGCGTGAGCTGAGCGGCCGCGACGGCGGCCGCGAGACGATCCGGCGTGCGGGACGCGATGACCCACGCCGGCGTCGGATCGTCCGGATCCACGACCGGGAACACGACCACGGCATCGATCCCGCCACGGAACAGGTGCCAGGCGTCACGGGGCAGACCCGGACCCCGCACGCGCCGCGCCTCTTCGCCGGTGAACACCACCGCATCGCCGAGATGAATGACGTCGATGCGAGCGCGCCCGGCGTGGAGCACGCCGTCGGCGACTCGAACGCTCGGCGACGCCGCGAGCAGCAGGGCGACGATGAGGCATCCGACGATCACGCCGACCGCGAGCGAGAACGTCGCGTCGATCGGCACGACCACGAGCGCCGCCATGGGTGCACAGACCGCGGAGGCGACGAGCGCCCACAGTGACGGCGAGAGCCGCTCACGGTACGAACCGGATGCGACGCTCCTCGAGAGCTGGGTGATCTGCATTAGCCTCTTTGCGTGACCGAAAGCGTTGACGTCCCCATTATCGCGCCGACGATCCCGCAGTACGCCCACCCGGGCGACGCAGGAGCGGATCTCGTCGCCGCGGAGGCGGTCATCCTCGGCCCGGGCGAGCGCGCCCTCGTCGGCACCGGTGTGCGCATCGCGCTGCCCGACGGGTACGCCGCGTTCGTCGTCCCGCGCAGCGGGCTGGCGGCGAAGCACGGCATCACCGTCGTGAATGCACCGGGCACGGTCGATGCGGGCTACCGCGGTGAGATCAAGGTCACCCTGTTGAACACCGACCTTCACGCGACGTACGAGGTCGCCGTCGGCGACCGCATCGCGCAGATCATCGTCCTGCCCGTTCCGCGTGCGCGCTTCGTGCCGGTCGACGAGCTGCCCGACAGTGTGCGCGGCGAAGGCGGATTCGGTTCGACGGGCTATCAGAGCACGGAAGGAGCTCCCTCGTGAGCGACATCGTCCCCTCCTTCGGCGACAAGTCCGCCCCCGAGACCCGCGCGGAGGCCGGGCCCTACGACGAGAGCGAGGCGAACCCGGTTCGCCCCTACATCGACCTCGGCGCGATCAAGGTGCTCCCGCGCGAAGGTCTGAACCTGCGCCTCGAGGTCGAGGAGCAGTCGAAGCAGATCGTCGCCGTGGGGCTGGACTACGCCGACTCGACCCTGCAGGTGCAGGCCTTCGCCGCCCCGCGCAGCGGTGGGCTCTGGGATGAGACCCGCGCCCAGCTGCTCGAGCAGGTGCGGCAGCAGGGCGGCCGGGCGGAAGAGCGTGAGGGCGCCCTCGGCACCGAGCTCCTCGCCGAGGTGCCCACCGCGGTCGACGGCGGCGCGCCGATCAAACGACTGGCCCGCTTCGTCGGAGTCGACGGCCCGCGCTGGTTCCTGCGCGGTGTCATCGGCGGCGCCGCGGCCAACGACCCGATCGCCGCCGAGCGGGTCGAGGATCTCTTCCGATCCCTCGTCATCGTGCGCGGCAGCCAGCCCATGCCGCCGCGCGACCTCATCCCGCTGAAGATGCCGGTCGCGCCGGGCGCCGCGTGAGCGTCGAACCCCCCGCCCCCGACGAGGCCCGTCCGTCCACGTCGGACGCACTGGCCCGCGCCCTCGGATCCGCCGCGCGCCGCGCCGGGCTCGATCCGTCCGCGCAGACCAGTGCCCGACACGTCGCGTGGGCGGCGATGGGCGGCTGGCGCGGCATCATCGAGTCCGTCCTTCCGAGCCTGGTCTTCGTGGTGCTGTTCACCGTCACCCTCGACAGCGGCACCGGCCGCGGCGACCTCCTTCTCTCCCTCGGCGCGTCGGTGGGGCTCGCGGCGGTGTTCTCGGTGGTGAGGCTCGTCCAGCGCTCGCCCGCGAGCGCCGCCCTGGGCGGACTCGTGGCGACGGCCGCCGCGGCCGCGCTCGCGCTCCTCACCGGGCGCGGTCAGGACAACTTCATCCTCGGCTTCGTCACGAACGGCGCCTACGGCCTCGCCCTCCTCGTCTCGGCGCTCGTCGGCTGGCCGCTGATCGGTCTGGCGGTCGGATGGCTCATGGGGGACGCCACGGGCTGGCGCCGCGATCGTCGAAAGCGCCGCGCGTTCGTCTGGATCACGCTGGCGTGGGCAACCCTCTTCGCCGTCCGCCTCGCCGTGCAACTGCCGTTCTACTTCGCCGGCGACGTCCCGGCGCTCGGCACCCTGAAGATCGCCATGGGACTTCCGCTGTTCGCGCCGCTGGTGGTGGTGACGTGGCTCGTGGCACGCGCCCTCTATCCGACCGCGCGGCGCGCCGCGGCATCCGATGCCGAATCAGGTCAGGAGTGATACTTTTATCTTGATATCAAGATAAATTCCGTCTTCCACCTGAGTTAGGCAAGCCTTGCTAGCCACCCCCGGAACCGGGCGGGAAGATGGGAACGGCGGCGCTCACTGCCGCCCGAATGCCGACGAAGGAGACGATCGTGTCCACGGTTGACAGCTTCGGTGCCAAGAGCACCCTGACGGTCGGCAGCACCGACTACGAGATCTTCCGCATCGACGCGGTCGCGGGCTACGACAAGCTCCCGTTCAGTCTCAAGGTGCTGCTGGAGAACCTGCTCCGCACGGAAGACGGCGCGAACGTCACCAAGGAGCAGATCGAGGCGCTCGGCTCCTGGGACCCGCAAGCCGAGCCCGACACCGAGATCCAGTTCACTCCCGCCCGCGTGGTCATGCAGGACTTCACGGGCGTGCCCTGCATCGTCGACCTCGCCACCATGCGCGAGGCCGTGACCGCGCTCGGCGGCGACCCCAAGCGCATCAACCCGCTCTCGCCCGCCGAGATGGTCATCGACCACTCGGTCATCGCCGACCTGTTCGGCAGCGAGAACGCCCTCGAACGCAACGTCGAGATCGAGTACGAGCGCAACGGGGAGCGCTACCAGTTCCTCCGCTGGGGTCAGACCGCGTTCGACGACTTCAAGGTCGTGCCCCCGGGAACGGGCATCGTGCACCAGGTGAACATCGAGCACCTCGCCAAGGTCGTCTACGACCGCACCGTCGGCGGTGTGCTGCGCGCCTACCCCGACACCTGCGTCGGCACCGACTCGCACACCACCATGGTCAACGGCCTCGGCGTGCTCGGCTGGGGCGTCGGCGGCATCGAGGCCGAGGCCGCGATGCTCGGTCAGCCCGTCTCGATGCTCATCCCGCGCGTCGTCGGCTTCAAGCTGACCGGCGAGATCCCCGCCGGTGTCACCGCGACCGACGTGGTGCTCACGATCACCGACCTGCTGCGCAAGCACGGCGTCGTCGGCAAGTTCGTCGAGTTCTACGGAGCCGGCGTCGCGTCGGTGCCGCTCGCCAACCGCGCCACCATCGGCAACATGAGCCCCGAGTTCGGCTCCACCGCGGCGATCTTCCCGATCGACGACGTCACCCTCGACTACCTGCGCCTCACCGGCCGCAGCGAGCAGGCCGTCGCGCTCGTCGAGCAGTACGCGAAGACCCAGTCGCTCTGGCACGACGCCGCGAACGAGCCCCAGTACAGCGAGTACCTCGAGCTCGACCTCGCCACGGTCGTGCCCTCGATCGCCGGACCGAAGCGCCCGCAGGACCGCATCCTGCTCGCCGAGGCCAAGTCGCAGTTCGAGAAGGACATCCTCAACTACGCCACTCCCGCCACGAGCGACTCGATCGTCGACCTCGAGTCGGCCGGATCGTTCCCCGCGTCCGATGCGGGCGTCGTGCCCGGCGACGAGCACACCCACACCGGCGAGGTGCTCATCTCGAGCGGCGGGCCGGCCGCGGCATCCAAGCCCGTCAAGGTCACCCCGCCCCACGGCGCGTCCTACATCCTCGACAACGGTGCGGTCACCCTCGCGGCGATCACCTCGTGCACCAACACGTCGAACCCGTCTGTCATGGTCGCGGCGGGCCTCCTGGCGCGCAACGCCCTCGCCAAGGGCCTGAAGCGCAAGCCGTGGGTGAAGACCACGCTCGGCCCGGGCTCGAAGGTCGTCACCGACTACTACGAGAAGTCCGGCCTCGACAAGGACCTCGAGGGTCTCGGCTTCTACACCGTCGGCTACGGCTGCACGATCTGCATCGGCAACTCCGGTCCCCTCATCGAGGAGGTCTCGGCGGCGATCAACGAGAACGACCTCGCCGTCACCGCCGTGCTCTCCGGCAACCGCAACTTCGAGGGCCGCATCAGCCCCGACGTGAAGATGAACTACCTCGCCTCACCGCCCCTCGTCGTCGCGTACTCGCTCGCGGGCACGATGAACTTCGACTTCGAGACCGACGCGCTCGGCACCGACACCGACGGCAACGACGTGTTCCTGAAGGACATCTGGCCCGACACGGCCGACGTGCAGTCGATCATCGACTCGTCGATCTCGCGCGACCAGTTCATCAACCAGTACGCCACCGTCTTCGACGGCGACGAGCGCTGGAAGAGCCTGCCGACCCCGAGCGGCCCGGTCTTCGAGTGGGATGCCGACTCGACCTACGTGCGCAAGGCGCCGTACTTCGACGGCATGACCATGGACCTCACCCCCGTCTCCGACATCACCGGCGCACGAGTCATGGCGACCCTCGGCGACTCCGTCACGACCGACCACATCAGCCCGGCCGGCAACATCAAGGCGGGCACGCCCGCCGCACAGTACCTGACCGAGCACGGCGTCGCGCAGAAGGACTTCAACTCCTACGGCTCGCGCCGCGGGAACCACGAGGTCATGATCCGCGGCACCTTCGCGAACATCCGTCTGAAGAACGAGCTCACCGCGGCTGTCAACGACGGCGCGGTCGTCGAGGGCGGCTACACACGCGACTTCACCCAGGCCGGCGGACCGCAGTCCTACATCTACGACGCGTCGCAGAACTACCAGGAGCAGGGCACCCCGCTCGTCGTGTTCGGCGGCAAGGAGTACGGTTCGGGCTCGTCCCGCGACTGGGCCGCCAAGGGCACGCGCCTGCTCGGCGTGAAGGCGGTCATCACCGAGAGCTTCGAGCGCATCCACCGTTCGAACCTGATCGGCATGGGCGTCGTCCCGCTGCAGTTCCCGGCCGGCGAGAGCTGGAAGTCCCTCGGCCTCGACGGCACCGAGATCATCTCGATCACGGGCCTCGAGCAGCTCAACGAGGGCGTCACTCCGAAGACGGTGCGCGTCGTCGCCGAGCCGAGCGAGTTCTCGGCCGACGGCAAGCAGACCGTGGAGTTCGACGCGGTCGTGCGAATCGACACCCCCGGTGAGGCCGACTACTACCGCAACGGCGGCATCCTGCAGTACGTTCTGCGCTCGCTCGTCTGAGCGCTCACGCCGTCGGGGCCTCGGAGCGATCCGGGGCCCCGACGGCGTTTCCGCCGGTGCGCGTCAAGCCCCCTGTCGGGCCTGTGCACGCGGATACACTGAACCGATCGGCGCTGTCCGCGTCGCCCGAACGAGAGGACGGAATGGCACTCCTTCCGACGATCACCGGTCCCCGCGACCTCGATCGACTCTCGCCCGAACAGCTCACGGAACTCGCGTCGGAGATCCGCACGTTCCTCATCGAGAACGTCGCCCGCACGGGCGGTCACCTCGGCCCGAACCTCGGCGTGGTCGAGCTGACGATCGCCATGCACCGGGTGTTCCGCTCGCCCGATGACCCGTTCATCTTCGACACCGGGCACCAGTCCTACGTGCACAAGATCCTGACGGGTCGTCAGGACTTCTCCGGTCTCCGCTCGCGCGACGGCCTCGCCGGCTATCCGCAGCGCTCCGAGAGCCCCCACGACGTCGTCGAGTCGTCCCACGCGTCGTCCTCGCTCAGCTGGGCGGACGGCATCTCGCGTGCGCTCAGCCGCACCGGTCGACGCGATCATCACGTGGTCGCCGTCGTCGGCGACGGCTCGCTGACCGGCGGGATGACGTGGGAGGCGCTCAACAACATCTCCGACGACAACGATCGCAACCTCGTCATCATCGTCAACGACAACGGTCGCTCCTACGCTCCGACGATCGGCGGCATGGCCCGATACCTGAACCGCGTGCGGGCGGCGGGCGCCTATCGCACGCTGCGTACGTCGTCGGACTCGCTGTTCCGGGCCCTCGGCCCGTGGGCGAGAGCCGTCTACCGCGGTGTGCGGGGCGGAACGCACGGCTTCCTCTCCCGTTTCGTGAACAACGAATCGCTGTACTCGAACCTCGACATCAAGTACTTCGGGCCGATCGACGGCCACGACATCCCGACCCTCCTCGAGACGCTCGAACTCGCGAAGCGCTACCAGGCGCCCGTGATCGTCCATGTGATCACCGAGAAGGGCCGCGGATACGCTCCGGCGCTCGAGGACGAGGCGGATCAGTTCCACGCGGTCGGCAAGATCGACCCCGCGACGGGGGAGACGCTCGGCTCGGGCGGGGGAACGGCCTGGACCAGCGTGTTCGCCGACGAACTGGTGACTGTCGGGGAGCAGCGTCCCGACGTGATCGCGGTCACGGCCGCGATGCTGCGGCCCACGGGCCTGAAGCCCTTCGCCGACCGGTTCCCCGGCCGGGTGTACGACGTGGGCATCGCCGAGCAGCACGCGGTCGCGTCGGCGGCCGGCCTCGCCTATGGCGGCCTGCACCCCGTCGTGGCCATCTACGCGACGTTCATGAACCGCGCCTTCGACCAGGTGATGATGGATGTTGCCCTCCACCGTGCGGGCGTGACCTTCGTGCTCGATCGGGCCGGCGTCACCGGACCCGACGGCCCCAGCCATCACGGCATCTGGGATCTCGCGATGCTGCAGATCGTGCCGGGAATCCGCATTGCGGCGCCACGCGATGCGGCCCGCCTGCGCGAGCTGCTGCACGAGGCAGTGGCCGTCGAGGACGCACCGACGGTCGTGCGGTTCCCCCGTGGCAACGTGGGGGACGAGCTTCCCGCGATCGAGCGGCTGTCCGACGGCACCGACGTGCTCGCGCGCAACGACCAGCAGGACGTGCTCATCGTCGGCATCGGGCCGATGGCGCAGGTGGCCGTCGACGTGGCCCACCGCCTGCACTCGCAGGGCATCGGCGCGACCGTCATCGACCCCCGCTGGGCGGTGCCGGTTGCGCCGTCGGTCGTCCAGCTCGCCGCGCAGCACCGCATCGTCATCACGATCGAGGACGGCATCCGTGTCGGCGGCGTCGGCACCCGCATCCGTCAGGTGCTGCGGGAGGCCGGCATCGACACGGCCGTCGATGAACTCGGCGTTCCGGACGAGTTCATCTCGCACGCGAGCCGCGAGCAGATCCTCGAGGACGCCGGTCTCGTCGCCCCGAAGATCGCCCACGACGTCGTCGCGCAGGTGCTCGGCACACGGGTGCCGAAGGCTCGCGCCTCGGAGGACGCGGGGGAGTGGACCGCCGCCGATGCCGCCCCCGAGGACGCCGGCCGACGCGCGGACGACTGAGCCGTACGCGACGGCCGATCGCACGAAGGAGGGGCCCGTCCGCACGGACGGGCCCCTCCTTCGTGCGATCCCTACGCGCCGATCCCGCGGATGGGCGGGTGATGGAACGTGTCGCCGAACGCGCGCTCGGCAGCGCCCGAGCGGTCGAGGTACGGCGAGGCGCCGCCGTCGATGAACGGCCACCCGGCGCCGAAGATGAGCGCGAGGTCGATGTCCTGCACTTCGGGCACCACGCCCTCGTCGAGCATGATCTTGATCTCGGTCGCGAGTCCGTCCTCGACGCGACGGAGGATCTCCGCCTCGCTCGCCGGCGTCTTCCCCGCGACCTGGTCGACGAGCTTCTGCGCGGGCTTGGTCCAGCCGGTGACCCGACCGTTCTTGTCCTTCTCGACGACCTGGTCGAGGTTCGCGAGCTCGTGGAAGTTCTCCGACGCGAAGAACCGGTCCGGGAAGGCCCCCGCCATCGTGTCCTGCACGTGAGCGGCGACCTTCCAGCCGACGAGGTCGATCAGCTGGAACGGCGTCATCGGCAGCCCGAGCGGCGCATAGGCCTTGTCGACCGTCGTCAGCGGCGTTCCTTCGTAGATCGCGCGGGCGGCCTCGCCGAGGAGCTTGGCGAGCAGCCGGTTGACGATGAAGCCCGGGGCATCCTTGCTGAGGATCGCGTTCTTGCCGATCGCCTTCGCGACGACGAACGCGGTGGACAGGCTCTGCTCGTTCGTGTGCGGGGTCTTCACGATCTCCAGCAGCGGCATGAGTGCCACGGGGTTGAAGAAGTGGAAGCCGACGAGGCGTTCGGGGTGGGCGAGCTTTGCGCCGATCTCCTCGACTGAGAGCGACGATGTGTTCGTGGCGAGGATCGCGTCTTCCGCGATGTGCTGCTCGATGTCGGCGAAGACCTGCTGCTTGACGCCCACCTCCTCGAACACCGCCTCGATGACGAAGTCGCAGTCGGCGTATTCGCTCTTGTCGGTCGTCCCGTGCACGAGCGCGCGCAGCTGGTTGGCCGTGTCGGCGTCGAGCCGGCCCTTCGCCTCGAGCTTGCCGATCTCGTCACGGATGTAGGCAAGGCCCTTGTCGACGCGTGCCTGGTCGATGTCGGTGATGACCACCGGCACCCGGAGCTTGCGCAGGAACAGCAGTGCGAACTGGCTGGCCATGAGCCCGGCGCCGATGACGCCGACCTTCGAGACCTTCTTCGCGAGGGCCTTGTCGGGGGCGCCGACGGGGCGCTTCGCGCGCTTCTGCACGAGGTCGAAGGCATACATGGATGCCGCGAACTGATCGCCCACGATCAGTTCGGAGAGCGCCTCGTCCTCGCGCTCGAAGCCCTCCCACTTGGTGCCGCTCTTGGCCTTGTCGAGGAGCTCGAGTGCGAGGTAGGGCGCGCGGGGGACAGTGCCGATGCGGCTCTCGAGCATCCCGCGGGCGATCTTGATCGCGATCGGCCACTTGGTGAGGCGTTCGATCTTGCCGGGCTCGTTCTTGCGCTCGACTTTGATCGCTCCCGACAGCACACCGTCGGCCCACGCCAGCGACTCCTCGAGGAAGTTGGCCGGCTCGAAGATCGTGTCGACGATGCCGAGCTCGAACGCCTGCTGGGGCTTGAGCATCCGGTTCTGCTTGAGCGGGTTGGAGATCACGACCTCGAGGGCGTTCTCGATGCCGATGAGGTTCGGCAGCAGGTACGCGCCGCCCCAGCCGGGGATGAGCCCCAGGAACACCTCGGGCAGCGCGATCGCCGCGGCCGAGGCATCCACCGTGCGATACGTCGACTGCAGCGCGATCTCGAGTCCGCCGCCGAGCGCGAGGCCGTTCACGAACGCGAACGACGGCACGCCGAGGTCGCCGAGCTTCGAGAAGGCGAAGTGACCGCCCTGGGCGATGAGCTTCGCGATCTCCTTCGACGGCACCTTGGCGACGTCGCTCAGGTCAGCCCCGGCGGCGAGGATGTACTGCTTGCCGGTGACTCCCACGGCCTGGATCTCACCCGACTTCGCACGCTGTGCGAGTGCGTCGAGCGTGCGGATGAGCTCGAGGATGGTCTTCGGCCCGAACGTGTTGGGCCGGGTGTGGTCGCGTCCGTTGTTGAGCGTGACGAGGGCGAGCACCTTCCCGGAGGAAAGCCGCACGTCGCGCACGAGGGAGCGGGTGACGACCTCGTCGGGGACGAGGTTCTCGAGCGCGGAGAAGTCGATCTGGTCGTAGCGGGTCATCGCGGTGCTCACTTCTTCTTGCCGTCGTAGTACGGGTTCTCCCAGATGACCGATCCGCCCTGGCCGAGGCCGACGCACATGGCGGTGAGGCCGTAGCGCACGTCGGGGCGCTCCGCGAACTGCGCGGCGAGCTGGATCATCAGACGCACACCGGATGCCGCGAGGGGGTGTCCGAGCGCGATCGCCCCGCCCCACTGGTTCACGCGCGGGTCGTCGTCGGCGATGCCGAAGTGGTCGAGGAGCGAGATCACCTGGATCGCGAACGCCTCGTTGAGCTCGAACAGTCCGATGTCAGTGATCGACAGACCCGCCTTCGCGAGCGCCTTCTCGGTCGACGGAATGGGCCCGATGCCCATGATCTCCGGCTGCACGCCCGCGAACGCGAACGAGACGAGCTTCATCTTCGGGCGCAGGCCCAGCTCGCGCACGGCGTGGCCTCCCGCGAGGAGACTCATCGTCGCGCCGTCGGTGAGCGGGGACGAGGTGCCGGCGGTCACTCGTCCGTGCGGACGGAAGGGCGTCTTCAGACCGGCGAGGTCGGCCATCGTCGTCTGCGGGCGACGACCCTCGTCCTCGGTCGCGATGCCCCAGGCGCCCTCGGCGTCCTTCGTGGCGACGGACACGAGGTCGGGCTGGATCTTGCCGGCGTCGTAGGCGGCCTGCGCCTTGTGCTGGCTGAGCATGCCGTAGCGGTCGCTGCGCTCCTTGGTCAGGTGCGGGAAGCGGTCGAAGATGCGCTCGGCGGTCACACCCATGTTGAGGGCGCCCGGGTCGACCAGCCGCTCGGCGACGAATCGCGGGTTGGGGTCGGAGTTCGCTCCGATGGGGTGACGGCCCATGTGCTCGACGCCGCCCGCGAGGGCGAGGTCATACATGCCGAAGCCGATCGAGCCGGCCATGGTGGTGACGCTCGTCATCGCGCCCGCGCACATGCGGTCGATCGCGAATCCGGGCACGCTCTGGGGGAGACCGGCGAGGATCGCGGCGGAGCGCCCGAGGGTGAGGCCCTGGTCACCCGTCTGCGATGTCGCGGCGATGGCGACGTCATCGATCCGGTCGGCGGGGACGTCGGGGTTGCGCCCCATCACGCCGATGATCGTCTTGACGACGAGGTCGTCAGCCCGGGTGTTCCAGTACTGCCCTTTTTCACCCGCGCGCCCGAACGGGGTACGCATGCCGTCGATGAAATAGACGTCCGAATTCTCGGCCACTCTGCCTCCAAAGTCTGGGATCGAGTCCAGCCTAAGGTGGAACTGCGTCTCACGAAATCGGTTGGTTCGAACCTACGATGCCGGTTCGGCGGGCTCCGCCGGGTTTTGCGCGGAAACGACAAAGGCTTCGGCGATCAGCTGTGCGGTTTGCGCAATCTGCCAGCGGCGTGCCCCACCCGCCGCGAGGGCGGCCGCGATGTGGTCCGCGTCGGCGGGAACCGGCGGCTCCCACGCCAGGCGGCGCAGCAGCTCGGGCGTCAGCAGGTTCTCCGTCGGCATTCCGAGACTCGACGCACGCTCCTCGATGACCGGGCGCGCCGCCTTCAGCCGCGCGTCCGCCTCGGGGGCGCGGTCGGCCCACGCGCGCGGCGGCGGCAGCGTGTCGCCCGGAATGCGGTCGGGGGGAAGGTCGGTATCCGCGCGACCCCGCTCGATCGCATCCCACCAGCGGTCGAGCTGGGTGCGGCTGGCCCGGCCGGTGAACTCCTTCACCTCGGCGAGGGCACGTTTGGTCGCGGGGTTCGCCTGAATGGCCGCGACGAGTGAGCGATCGGGCACGAGCCGGCCGGGGGAGACATCCTGTTGCTGCGCGTATTCCTCACGCGCGATCCACAGGGCGCGGGCGATCGCGAGGTTGCGGCGCCCGCGCAGGGTGTGGAGTCCGCTCAGTCGGCGCCACGGGTCGGCGCGGACGGGCTTCGGCTCACGGTGCAGCACGGCGTCGAACTCCTCGGCCGCGAGCTCGGTCTTCCCCTGCGCAGCGAGCTCGTCGACGAGGATGTCGCGCACGTCGACGAGATGCAGCACATCGAGCGCCGCATACTCCAGCCACGACTGCGGCAGCGGACGCGTCGACCAGTCATCGGCCGAATGCGCCTTCGCGAGCGTGATCCCGAGGGTCTCCTCGACGATCGCACCGAGCCCCACGCGTTCGTGACCGAGGAGCCGGGCCGCGAGCTCGGTGTCGAAGATGCGCTGCGGCACGAGGCCCCACTCGCGCAGCGACGGGAGGTCCTGGCTCGCCGCGTGCAGCACCCACTCGTCATCGAGAGCCGCCTGCAGCACGGAGGCATCGGGCAGTGCCGGCGGGTCGAACAGGAAGACACCGGCGTCCCGTCGGAAGACCTGCACGAGGTAGGCGCGCTGGCTGTAGCGGAACCCGGAGGCCCGCTCGACGTCCACAGCGATCGGACCGGTTCCCGCCGCGAGCACGGCGGCCGCGGCATCCAGTCCCTCGGTCGTCGAGATCACGTCGTAGTCAGGCACGGGCACGTCCTCGGGGATTCAGCACGGGGGCCTGTTCAGAGCCCGGCGGGAGACCGGCGAGCATGCAGACGACCTCGGCCCAGGCACGCACGTGCGCGTCGAACGGGCCGTCGGGCGTCCACGACGCCCGCAGCTCCAGCTGCGAGCCGGAGCCTTCGGCGGCCAACGAGCCGAAGCCCTGCGAGACGGTTTTGGTGACCGTGCCGGAGGGGGAGTGATAGGCCGCGCCGTTCTCGTCGAGCGCGTCGAGCAACCACGCCCAGGCCACCTCGGCGACCATCGGATCGACGCCGATGTCGACCTCGAGCGGCGCCTGCGCATAGCAGACGATGCGCCATGCACCGCCCCACGCGTCGGGCTCCTCCCGGTCGTGCAGCAGCACGAACCGACCCGTGCCGTAGACGGAGTCGAGCGCACCGGGCTCGGGACGGATGTCGCCTGCGAGGGCGAACGCCTCGGGGGCGAGTCCCGTCGGGGCGGGCAGCTCGCGGGTCACGAGGTCGTCGCGAAGGTCCGCGGCATGCAGCTGGGCAAGCGCGGCGGCGAACGACGCGGATGCCGCGGGAGCCTGGTCGACCACGACGACAGACTAGAATGAAGCCTCGATGGCAAGCTCAAGGCGCGCCGCGTCGCGCGGCGCCTCACCTGCGGTCTCTCTCGGTCTGCGCACCCTCATCGTCGCGCTCGGCGTGCTGCTCGGACTCTCGCTCGCGGCTATCGCCGGAGTGGCCGGACGCATCGCGCGACTCGTGGTGACGCCCTCGCGCCGGCGCCCCGACACGACCATCGTCGCGCTCGACCCGGCCGCCCAGACGATCACCCTGACGCGCACGCCCGACACGGAACTGCCCGGACGATACGGTCTGTTCACGACGGGTGCCGAGGAGTACCTCAAGCTCGGCTCGGTCCTGCAGGCGGATGCCGGCACGGTCAAGCGCAAGCTTCTCACCGAGGTGCCGACGGGCACACAGCTCGCCGACCCCGCCGCGTTCAGCGGGTGGTACTACGACCGTCCCGAGCAGTTGCATCTGCCCTACCGGTCGACACTCATCGGCTCCGCCGTGGGGCCGTGCCCGGCGTGGATCTTCCCCGCCGACGGCGGCAGCGACGTCTGGTGCATCCAGATCCATGGCCGCGGCGCCGCGCGGGCGGAGTGCCTGCGCGCGGTCCCACTGCTGCACAGCCTGGGCATCACGACGATGGTGACGTCGTACCGCAATGACGGCGAGGCACCGCGCAGCCGCACGGGCACGTACATGCTCGGCGCGACGGAGTGGCGCGACGTCGACGCCGCGGTCGGCTACGCCCGCCGCCACGGGGCGGAGCGCATCATCCTCATGGGGTGGTCGATGGGCGGCGCGATCGCTCTCCAGCTCGAGCTCAGTTCGGCGCACCGTGATCGCATCGTGGGCGTGATCCTGGAGTCACCGGTGGTCGACTGGAGGATCGTGCTGCGGTATCAGGGTCGGGAGATGGGGCTGCCGGAGCCGGTCACCGAGCTCGCGCTCACCGCGCTGCAGTCGGAGTGGGGTGCCGCCCTGACCCGCAGTGGAGCGCCGATCCCGTTCGACCGCCTCGACGTCGTGGCGCGAGCGGAGGAGCTGCGGCATCCGATTCTGATCCTTCACAGCGACGACGACGGGTTCGTTCCCTCGGAGGCGTCGCACCAGCTCGCCGAGGCCCGTCCCGACCTGGTCGACCTGCAGGTCTTCGCCGTCGCCCGCCACACGAAGCTCTGGAACTACGACCAGGAGCGCTGGAGCCGGGCGATCGAATCGTGGCTCGACGCGCACGCGCTCATCCCGCGGGACGCAGGCGCAGATACGTGAACCCCGTCTCGTCGACCAGGTGGCCGACGACCCGCGTGGCGACGCGCTGATCGCGCGCCAGCCGCAGGAAGGGCGAACTGACGGGTTCGAGCACGGGCGCGACCGTGAGGCAGTACTCGTCGATCACTCCGGCCGCCGCGAACTGGCTCGCGAGCGACGGTCCACCCTCGCAGACAACGCGGCGATGGCCCTCCTCCGCCAGGACCGTGAGGACGTCCCGCGGGGACAGCGGTGCGGTTCCGGGCACCGGCAGCACAGTGATGCCCGCGGCATCCGGATGCGAGCGGATCGCATCGGCGCGATCGGCGGGGCAGATCACGATCACCTGATCGCTCGCGGCACCCTCGGCCAGAGCGAGGCGGTGGCCGGTGAGGTCTCCGCTGGACGTGACGATCGCCAGACGCGCACGGCGGGGCACGATGTACCCCTCTGCCCGCACGCTCTGCGCGCCGACGACGACGACGTCGGCGAGCTCGCGGATGATGCCGAGAATGAGACGGTCGACGCGGTTCGTGAGCGACTCGCTCGTGCCGTCGTCGCCGGCGGCCGCTCCTGTGAGGCTCGTGATCATGTTGAGCCGCACGAAGCGGTCGGCCGTGGGCGCATAGACATGACGCAGTGCCTCACGCGTGCCGGGGGCGAGGGTGTCGAACGCGCGGAGCGTGCGCGGCTCGAGTTCGAGCAGGGTCATCCCGCCAGTGCACCCGACTTCTCGTGCACCTGGCGCTTGGCGCGCCGGAGCATCCCTGACATTCCGACGATGCGCAGCGGCGAGACCGCGCGCGTGAGCCCGATGGTCTGCGGGTAGTCATCGGGGATCGCGAGCACCTCGGCGACGGTCAGACCGGAGATCCCCTGCACGAGGATGCTGGCGAAGCCGCGGGTCGTCGGCGCCTCGGCGGGAGCCATCGCGTGCATCGTCACGATGCCGTCGGCGACCTCGATCAAGATATAGACCGGGGACTGGCACTCCGCCACACGCTCGCACATCTCGGGATGGCCCTGCAGGGCCGGAGGCACCTCGGGGAGCTCCTCGGAGTACTCGAGGAGCAACTGGAGGCGCTCGGGGTCCGTGAGCTCGAGGAAGGCGTCGCGCGCCTCGGCGAGCGAGGGCGGGAGCGCGTCAGAGTCCGACATCGCCCCCATCCTCGCACGCAGGAAGAACGTCAGGCGCGCGGGGGGACCGCGCCCGGCTCGGCACCCGTGACGATGGGAACCCGCACGGCGCTGCCCCACTCGGTCCAGGAGCCGTCGTAGTTGCGCACGTTCTCGATGCCGAGCAGGTGCTTCAGCACGAACCAGGTGTGGCTCGAGCGTTCACCGATGCGGCAGTAGGCGATGACCTCATCGGCGTCGCCGAGTCCCGCCTCGTCACGGTAGATGGCGTCGAGCTCGGCGCGCGACTTGAAGGTGCCGTCCGCGGCCACGGCCTTGGCCCACGGAACACTCGCCGCGCTGGGGATGTGGCCGGCGCGCAGGGCGCCCTCTTCGGGGTAGGCGGGGGCGGACGTGCGCTCGCCCGAGTACTCCTCCGGCGACCGCACGTCGATGAGCGGCTTGCCGAGGTGGACGAGGACGTCCTCCTTGTACGCGCGCAGCACGGAGTCGTCGCGCTCGATGACGGGATACGACGTCGCGGCGCGCTCGGCGGGCGCGGTCGTGATGTCGCGGCCCTCGGCGATCCAGCGATCACGGCCACCGTCGAGCAGGCGCACGTCCTCGTGGCCGAACAGCGAGAACACCCACAGTGCGTAGGCGGCCCACCAGTTGTTCTTGTCGCCGTAGATGACGATGGTGTCGTCACGCGAGATGCCCTTGCGGCTGAGCAGCTCGGCGAAGCCCGCGCCGTCGACGTAGTCACGCACGACCGGGTCGTTGAGCTCGGTGTGCCAGTCGACCTTGACGGCGCCGGGAATATGGCCGGTCTCGTAGAGGAGGACGTCCTCGTCGGACTCGACGACCACCAGGCCCGGGTCGGTGAGGTGCTCGGCGAGCCACGCGGTGCTCACCAGCCGGTCGCTGTGCGCATACTCGGCGAACTTCTGGCTGTCGGTGTCGGGTGCGACGGACATCGCTGCTCCTCGGAAATGACGGGTGGGTGACGGCGTTAGGGTTGTTCGCGTCCCCGCCAACCTACGTCGGTGCAGCGGGGGCGGATCTGTTGCGTCGAAAAATGACAGGGGCACGAATGGCAGCCGCCGTGACCACGGGCGTCATCCACCTCACCGACCGAACCCCTGACGTGAGCGGCGCGGACATGGTCGCCGCCCTCGTCCCCCCGCCCCAGTTCGACGGAGCGACCTTCGAGACGTATCGCGCCGATGACGCCTATCCGTCGCAGCAGGCGGCAAAGGAGAAGCTGATCGCCTTCTCCGGCGGCGGAGCGGCCGCACCGGTGCGTCGGGGGCTCTTCTCGAAGGCGCCGAAGATCGAGCCCACAAAACCCGGGGTGTATCTCGACGGCGGGTTCGGCGTGGGCAAGACCCACCTCCTCGCGTCCATCTACCATGCGATGCCCGCCCGCCGTAAGTACTTCGGCTCGTTCATCGAGTACACGGCGCTCGTCGGCGCACTCGGCTATCAAAAGGCCGTCGAGCTCTTCCGCGGCGCCGACCTGCTGTGCATCGACGAGTTCGAGCTCGACGACCCGGGCGACACGATGGTGATGACCCGTCTCCTCGGCGAGCTGGTTCCCGGTGGAACCAGGCTGGCCGCGACATCCAACACGCCTCCGAACGCGCTCGGCGAGGGCCGTTTCGCCGCCCAGGACTTCCTGCGCGAGATCAATGCGATGTCTGCCAGCTTCGAGACGCTGCGCATCGACGGCGTCGACTTCCGCCAGCGCGCCCTCGACGGCCACGCGGTCGTGCTCGACGACGAGGCATACACGGTGGCGATCGCGGATGCCGCGGCATCCGGTCTCGTCTCGGATGACGCGTTCGGGGACCTCGTCGCGCACCTGGCCCGGGTGCACCCGTCGCGCTACATCCGCCTCATCGATGGTCTCGCCACCATCGGGTTGCGCGACGTCGTCACGCTGGAGGACCAGTCCGCAGCCCTGCGACTGGTCGCATTCGTCGATCGCGCCTACGATGCGCAGGTCCCCATCCGTGCGACCGGAGTCGCCCTCGATCGGGTCTTCGGCGAGGACATGCTCGGCGGGGGGTACCGCAAGAAGTACCTGCGCGCCATCTCTCGCCTGAACGCCTTGACGCATTCCTGACGACTCCCGGTCGCTCCCGCGCAGCTGCACGGGAACCTCACGGTCATGCCTCGAGATCTCTGCGACTCCCGAAACGTGATGTTAACGCGGGCCTGTGCACTGTTACCTGCCGGAAACACGAGGCGCATACCGGGCGAAACCCGCTCTCGCGAGACTGGCGGCACCCGACGCTACGCTCTCCCGCGCGTTCTGCCGAGGGTCCTGTAACACGACACATGAGTGAGGATTTCATGGACAACGGAAGTCTCGCCTGGTACATCGCCGCAACGGCGCTAGTGCTGTTCATGACGCCGGGCGTTGCGTTCTTCTACGGAGGACTCGTCAAGGCCAAGAGCGTCGTCAGCATGATGATGATGAGCTTCGGAGCAATGGGCCTCATCGCCGTGCTCTGGATCCTCTACGGATTCAACATGCAGACCGCCGACTGGTGGCCTGGCGTACTCGGCAACCCCTTCAGCGACTTCGGCCTGACCACCATGGCCAACACCCCGGAGACCGCATCGGTCAACCTGACGGCCGTCTCGTACGGCGCGACGTTCGCGATCATCACGGTCGCGCTCGTCTCCGGCGCCATCGCCGACCGCGCCAAGTTCGGCTCGTGGATGATCTTCGCGTTCCTGTTCGCGACGATCGACTACTTCGCGGTCGCCGGCTGGGTCTGGAACACCAACGGCTGGATCTTCAACCTCGGCACGACGCTGTTCGGCAAGGACGCTGGCGTTGAGGTCATCGACTACGCCGGTGGTACTGCGGTGCACATCAACGCCGGTGCCGCGGCGCTCGCGCTCGCACTCGTGCTCGGAAAGCGCGTCGGCTTCAAGAAGGGCATCACCAAGCCCCACAACGTGCCGCTCGTGCTGCTCGGCGCCGCCATCCTGTGGTTCGGCTGGTTCGGCTTCAACGCCGGCGCCTCGGCCTTCTTCGTCTCGCCCGAGGGCACCTCGTCGGCGAACGGCGCGATCCTCGCGGGTATCGGTGCCGTCGGCTCACCGACCGGTCTGATCGTGATCAACACGCTCGGCGCCACGGCTGCGGCCGTGCTCGGCTGGATCATCGTCGAGAAGCTCAAGGACGGCAAGGCCACCTCGGTCGGCGCCGCCTCGGGTGCCGTCGCCGGTCTCGTCGCGATCACCCCCTCGTGCGCGAACCTCGACCCGGGCTGGGCGCTCCTGCTCGGCCTCATCGCCGGTGGCGTGTGCGCGATTGCGATCGAGCTGAAGTGGAAGCTCGGCTTCGACGACTCGCTCGACGTCGTGGGTGTCCACCTCGTCGGCGGCATCATCGGAACGCTGTACCTCGGCTTCTTCGCCACGGGCACGGGGCTGTTCCTCGGCGGTGGCTGGGACCAGCTCATCCTGCAGGCGATCGCCGCAGCCACGGTGCTGGTGTTCTCCTTCGTCGTCGCCTTCGTGGTCGGTTTCGCGATCGAGAAGACGATCGGGTTCCGCATCAAGAACGAGGACGAGATCGCCGGTGTCGACACCACGGTCCACGGTGAAGAGGGCTACGCACTCGCGGAGTGACCTTCACCGATCGTCCCGAAGGGCGTCGCGGCTTCGGCCGCGGCGCCCTTCGGCGTTCCCCGGCGGGCGCGCTCCGCTAGCGTGAGGATGTGGCCTTCTCGACACTGCTCCGCGGATTGGTGCGCGCCCTCACCGGACGCCCCGCTCGCGCCGAAGAGGTCGACATACGCACGACACGCGGCATCCGCGTCGCGTACTCGCCGTCTCCCGGCGGCGCGGCCGACGGGGGAGAGATCGTGTGGACCTGGGTGCCGTTCCAGGAGAACCCGCGTCAGGGGAAGGACCGGCCGGTGCTCGTCATCGGCCGCGCCGGACGCGCTCATGCGTGGGCGATGAAGCTGACGAGCAAGTCCCACGTCGGCGACCGCGAGTACGTCTCGCTCGGCAGCGGTGCATGGGATGCCTCCCGGCGCGAGTCGTGGCTCGATCTCGATCAGCTGTACCGGGTGCCGGATGCGGCGGTGCGCCGCGAAGCCGCGGCGCTCGACGCGCGCACGTTCCGCCGCGTCGCCGCGGAGCTGCAGCGCCGGTACGGCTGGCGCATCTAGCCGGGAGCTGCGCGGCGGGCTAGCCTCGCGGCATGGGGGAGCACGAGGCATCCGATCGCCGTGGGCTGGGCGGTGTCATCTGGGCGTGGATCTGGACCGCCGTCGCTGGTGGCGTCGCGGCGCCCCTCTGGGCCGTGAGTAGCCTGACGGAGGGGGCATGCTACGACTCGTCGGTGCCGGGACGCTCGTACTGCATCTCGGGTCCGGTGCTCGGTGCGCCGGCGACGGCGGTGCTGTGGACCCTGTGGGCGATCGCGGTCGCCGTGTGCCTCGTCATCGCCATCCGGACGACGCGCACGCGCCTGTGCGAGGCGTAGAACTCACACGACGAACCCCCGCCGAAGCGGGGGTTCTGTGGTGGGCGATACCAGACTCGAACTGATGACCTCTTCCGTGTGAAGGAAGCGCGCTACCAACTGCGCCAATCGCCCGATCGGCCCCGGAGGACCGAGTGTCGAGCATACCGGATGCGGCGGGCCCGCCGCGAACCGAGAGCGCGAAACGCCCGCGCGCGTGCCGGTTTTGCGTCGACCGATTCGTCGGCTAAAGTCGTACGAGTGCCCCGGGCAACTGGGAAACACGCGGATGTAGCGCAGTTGGTAGCGCATCACCTTGCCAAGGTGAGGGTCGCGAGTTCGAGTCTCGTCATCCGCTCGAGTGCAGGGGTCGTTCCATCGAACGATCACGGCACGTGGGGTCAAACCACACGGTGGCGTGGCCGAGCGGCTAGGCACCGGCCTGCAAAGCCGTTTACACGGGTTCGAATCCCGTCGCCACCTCCACTCACAAGTGAACATGCCTGAACAGGCGCGATTGGCGCAGCGGTAGCGCGCTTCCCTGACACGGAAGAGGTCACTGGTTCGATCCCAGTATCGCGCACCACCCGAAACCCCCGGCTCGCCGGGGGTTTTCTCGTTTCCGGAGGATGTCGGCGCCGCCGCGCACACTGGTCACATGACGGATGTCTCCCTCACCCCCTGGCGCGATGACCACCTGCCCGTCCTGATCGCCGCGAACACCCCCGAGATGACCGTGCACCTCGGCGGCCCCGAGACCGACGACGAGGTCCGGGCGCGACACGCGAAGTATCTGCGCCTCACCGCGGCGGGGGAAGCGTGGATGTTCGCGATCGAGCGGGAGGGCACCGCGATCGGAGGTATCGGCTTCTGGCCGAGCGACCTCGGCGGCGCGCCAGTGTACGAAGCGGGCTGGCACGTGCTCCCGCCGTGGCAGGGCCGCGGATACGCCGGGGCGGGGCTGCGGGCACTCGTCGAGATGGCCCCGACGATCGCGGCGCCGCGGTCGCTCATCGTCGCCTTCCCCTCGATCGAGAACGACGCTTCGAACGGTGTGTGCCGCGCTGCGGGGTTCACCGCCCTGGACGAACGCGACTCGGAGTACCGCGGAGTCCGCCTCCACGTACGCGTGTGGACACGACACTTCAGGGAGCCCCTGACAGCCGCACCGTCCGCACCCTAGGCTCGGCGCATGGCCCAGCTCGTGCTCACCGTCGTCGGCGACGACCGCCCCGGCATCGTCCAGTCCCTCGCACACGCCGTCGCCGCCTATGGCGGCAACTGGCAGCGCAGCGAACTCGCCGAGCTCGCGGGCGCGTTCGCCGGGATCGTGCTCGTCGAGGTGGCCGATGACGCGGTCGACGCCCTCACGACGGCCCTGGCCGACCTTCCCGCACTGCGGGTGTCGGTGCACCTCACGACACACGCTCCCGACCCCGCCGGGTCGCGTCTCACCTTCACCGTGCTGGGCAACGATCGTCCCGGCATCGTGAACGACGTCACCCGCGCGCTCAGCGTGCGCGGCCTCACGATCGACGCGTTCACGAGTCGCGTGTTCGATGCGCCGATGGCCGGAGGGACGCTGTTCGAGGCGAGTATCGCCGCGCACGCGGCATCCGCTGCCGTCGCCGACGACGCGACGGCGGCGCTCGAGCAGCTCGCGGGGGAGATCCAGGTCGATCTCACATTCGACGCGTCATGACCGCGTCGGCGCAGATCGTCGAGGGCGTCCGAGCCGATCTGCGAGCGCGCGCCGACCCCGCTCGCGCCGCCGCCCAGCAGGCGTACATGACATCGGCGATGCCGTTCCGCGGTGTGCCGGTGCCGGAGGTGCGACGACTCACCCGGCAGCGCGCGAAGGGTGTGGCGGACGCCGGGACCCTGCGCGCGGCCGCCGAGGCACTGTGGAGCGGCGCCGAGGTGCGTGAGGAGCGCTACGCCGCCCTCGCGATCCTCGCTCTCAGGCCGCTGCAGGACGACCCCTCCCTGCTGGGGACCATCGAGCGATGTGTGCGCGAGGGGCAGTGGTGGGACCTCGTGGACGAGCTCGCCCACCGTGTCGCCGACCAGCTCGAGGTGCGACCGCGCGAGACGGCGCGCCTCGTGCGCGCCTGGGCCGGCAATGACGACATGTGGCTGCGACGCATCGCGATCATCTCGCAGCTCGGTCGCGGCACCGCACTCGACGAGACGCTGCTCGACGATGCGATCCGCCCCAACATCGCCGACACCGAGTTCTTCGTGCGCAAGGCGATCGGCTGGGCGCTGCGGGACCACGCGCGCGTCGCACCCGACTGGGTGCGCGCATACGTCGAGGCGCATCCGCTCAGTCCGCTCAGTCGCCGCGAGGCCCTGAGGAACCTCTGAGGCGTCAGAACGCGAGCGGCACGGTCGCGAGGGCGACCACCAGCGGGGCCACGAGGCACCCGCGCAGCATGTAGGTGCGCCACGAGATCTGCACCTCGAGCGACCGCAGCCGGGCATGCCAGAGCAGCGTCGCAAGGGAGGCCCAGGGCGTGATCAGCGGGCCGGCGTTCACCCCGACGAGCACCGCGCCCAGGCGCGCCGGTGTGTGCGCGACCTGCTCGAGCGCGAGGTAGGCGGGCAGGTTGTCGATGAGATTCGCGCCGACAAGGGCGGATGCCGCGACCCGCCAGAGTTCGAGCAGATCGTCGCCCGCTCCCGCCACCGCTCCGATGACGGCGGCGCCGCCGAGCGCCTCCAGCGCGCCGACGGCGAGGAACAGCCCGGCGGCGAACAGGACGAGCTGCCACGGGAGGAGAGAGGGGCGCAGCGCGGCGGGGGAGCGCACGGCGAACACGATCGTCAAGACCACAGCGGCTCCGAGGGCCGGGATCCACGGTGCGAGACCGGACACGAGGAGCGGCATCATGACCACGACGACGGCCGCGCTCACGATGAGCAGGGGGGCATCGTCGATTCGGGGGGCGACCGGCGTCTCGAACCGCCCGTGCAACTGACGGCGGTGGAACAGCAGCAGCGCCGTGACAGTGACGACGATCGCGATGAGCGCGGGCGCCCCCATGAGCGCGAGGAACTGCAGCGGGTCGCCGCCCGCGAGCCGGTCGGCGGCGAGCAGATTGGTGAGGTTCGACACCGGCAGCGCCAGCGACGCCGTGTTGGCGAGCCACACGGTCGCGAACGCGAACGGCAGCGGCGACAGACCCGCCCGGCGCGCGACGGCGACCACGACCGGGGTGAGCAGCACCGCGGTCGTGTCGAGGGAGAGGAAGGCGGTCGCGAGGACCGCCAGCAGCACGATGCTGAACCACAGCCGCACCGTGTGCCCGCGGCTGAGGCGCACGAGCAGGTGGCCCGCGGCGTCGAAGACGCCGGCGGCCGCGGCGAGCTCGGCGACGACCGTCACCGCGACGACGAACAGCAGGATGGGCCACACGCGGTCGCCGATGGCGAGGGCGTTCGCCGCGGGAAGCACGCCGGTCGCCACGGCGATCGCCGACAGCACCAGGAGCACGGCGCCGACGCCCGCGAGTTTCACGCTCTCATCCTGCTCCTCGACGAACGCGGGAGCGGTAGGCTCGCGGCATGGACATCCGCCCTCGCCCGCTCACGACCGTCGTCGTGCGCGCGACGGCGACGCGAACGCTCGGCGCCTGAGCGGGCGGCGGCGCGCGTGCGCCCCGAAGCTGAGTAGCCTGGAACCGAGCGATTCTCTGGAGATTTCCCTGTGTCTGATGTCGTACCCACCGTCGTCGAGTATCCCGCCGACGGCTTCGCCCTCTTCCCCGACCGATCCGTGGTGGCGCTGCGCGTCAACGGTGAGCTGAAGGACCTCGCGACGGTCGTGACCGCTGCGGACTCGGTCGAGCCGGTCACGATCGACAGCGCCGACGGCCTGGCGATCCTGCGGCACTCGACCGCCCACGTGCTCGCCCAGGCGGTGCAGCGCATCAAGCCGCAGACGAACCTCGGCATCGGCCCGCCGATCACCGACGGCTTCTACTACGACTTCGGCACGGACGCGCCGTTCACCCCCGATGACGTCAAGGCCATCAAGAAGGAGATGGAGCGCATCGTCCGCGAGGGCCAGCGCTTCGTTCGCCGGGTCGTCAGCGACGACGAGGCGCGCGCCGAGCTCGCCGACGAGCCGTTCAAGCTCGAGCTGATCGGCCTCAAGGGCGGCACGAAGGAGGCCGCCGAGGGCGCCTCGGTCGAGGTCGGAGCCGGCGAGCTGACGATCTACGACAACGTCGACCGCGACGGCGAGACCGTCTGGAAAGACCTGTGCCGCGGACCTCACGTGCCCAACACCCGCACGATCGGCAACGGCTGGGATCTGCAGCGCATCGCGGGAGCCTATTGGCGCGGCAGTGAGAAGAACCCGCAGCTGCAGCGCATCTACGGCACCGCGTGGGCGACGAAGGACGAACTGCGCGCCTACCAGCAGCGCCTCGAGGAGGCCGCCAAGCGCGACCACCGCAAGCTCGGCAAGGAGCTCGACCTGTTCTCGTTCCCCGACGAGATCGGTTCGGGACTGAGCGTCTGGCATCCGAAGGGCGGCATCGTCCGCGGCGAGATGGAGCAGCACGCCCGCCGCCGCCATGTGGCGGCCGGCTACACCTACGTGTACACCCCGCACATCTCGAAGGAAGACCTCTTCCTGACCTCGAACCACCTCGTGACCTACCGGGACGGCATGTTCCCGCCCATCACGATGGACGAGGAGCGCGACGCCGAGGGCACCATCACCAAGGCCGGCCAGGAGTACTACCTGAAGCCGATGAACTGCCCGATGCACATCCTCATCTACAAGGAGCGCGGCCGCAGCTACCGCGACCTGCCGATGCGGCTCGCCGAGAACGGCACCGTCTACCGCAACGAACTCTCGGGCGCCCTCCACGGCCTCACGCGCGTCCGCGGCTTCACCCAGGACGACTCGCACCTGTTCGTGACCCCCGAGCAGCTCGAGAGTGAGGCCACGAAGGTGCTGGAGTTCGTCATCTCGATGCTGCGGGACTTCGGCCTTGACGACTTCGAGCTCGAGCTGTCGATGCGCGACGACGAGAAGTCGAAGTGGATCGGCTCGGACGAGTTCTGGGAGTACTCCACGAACGCACTGCGCAACGTCGCGGTGGCGAGCGGACTGAAGCTCACCGAGGTGCCCGGCGAGGCGGCGTTCTACGGCCCGAAGATCGACCTGAAGACCCGTGACGCGATCGGGCGCACCTGGCAGCTGTCGACCGTGCAGGTCGACCCGAACCTGCCCGAGCGCTTCGAGCTGGAGTACACCGGCTCGGACGGCGAGCGTCACCGCCCCATCATGATCCACCGTGCACTGTTCGGCTCGATCGAGCGGTTCTTCGCGATCCTGCTCGAGCACTACGCCGGCGCGTTCCCGGTGTGGCTCTCCCCGGTGCAGGTCGTCGGCATCCCGGTCGCCGAGGAGTACGCGCCGTACCTCGACGAGATCGTCGGCCGCCTGCGTGAGGCGGGCGTGCGCGCGGAGGTCGACCACTCCGACGACCGCATGCAGAAGAAGATCCGCACGCACACCACCCAGAAGGTGCCGCTGCAGCTGATCGCGGGGGAGCAGGACCGCGCCGCGGGCACGGTCTCGTTCCGCTTCCGCGACGGGTCGCAGACCAACGGCGTACCCGTCGACGATGCGATCGCCCTCGTCTTGCGCGCCATCGCGCAGCACACCCTCGTCGACACGGCGGATCAGCTCGTATGACCTCGTCGCACGCGGGCGGATCGGATGACGCGCTGGTCGCGGCATCCGATCTGCCCGGCGTGCCGGACGAGTTCCAGCGCCTGTGGACCCCGCACCGGATGGCGTACATCCAGGCAGGCCCCGAGCCGCTGAAGCACGACTGCCCGTTCTGCGCAGCGCCGTCGATGAGCGACGAGGACGCCCTGATCGTGCACCGGGGTGTGCACGCCTACGTGCTGCTGAACCTCTTCCCGTACAACTCAGGACACCTGCTGGTGTGCCCCTACCGCCATGTCGGTCTCTACGACGAGGCCACCGCAGAGGAGATCGACGAGATCTCCCGCCTGACGCAGACAGCGATGCGCACGCTGCGTGAGACCGCACGCTGCCACGGCTTCAACATCGGCATGAACCAGGGCGAGGTCGCCGGCGCGGGCGTCGCCGCCCACCTGCACCAGCACGTCGTGCCGCGCTGGGCGACCGACGCGAACTTCTTCCCGATCATCGCGAAGACGAAGGCCCTGCCGCAGCTGCTCGGCGAGGTGCGCCAGTCGCTCGCCGACGCCTGGCCGGCCTGACCGCGTCCCCTCTCCCTCGAGAGAGCGGATGCCGCGCCTCACCCGCCGCGGCGGACGGCGCGCAGCATCGCCATGAACGCCGCGGCCGCGCGCGACGGCGTCGTGTGCACGGCTGTGCCGAGGAAGAGCGTCCACGCGGGCAGAGGCGGGTCGAGCGGTCGCACCGCGAGGGCATCGCCCACGTCTCCGAGCCCTGCGACGAAGTCGGGGACGATCGCGACCCCCGCGCCCTTCGCGACGAGCACGGGGATCGCCGCGGCATCCGGTGCCTCCACGCCGATGTCGCGCCGCAGGCCCGCCCGGGCGAACACCTCGTCGATGAGGTCGCGGGTGCCGAACCCGCGCGGGGCGTCGATGAACGGCGACGCCGCGAGCTCGGGAAGAGTGGCGACAGGCACGGTGCAGCGCGAGCCACGCGGCGATCCCCGGCACCCCGATCGCCGCCGCCGTCACCGGGTCGAGCCCGTCGGGCACCGGCACGCTCTCGGCACCGCGCAGCGGCACGACGTCGGCGAACGTGCCGAACGGCGCGGGCGGCGCGCTCACGTAGAGAAGCCCGCCCGCGGCATCCTGCACCACGCCGGAGAGGCCGGCGACGGCGCCCGGTGCGAGCGGGCGGAAGGGCATGGTCCCGGTGGCGATCACCCGGTCGACGGGGTTCACCGCCGCCGCGACGAGCGTCGCCGGCGTCGCATCAGCCGATGGCTCGTCGATCTCGGTGAGCACGATGCCGCCGGTGGCGGCGAGGGTGAGGGCGCGCATGTCGGCACCTGCCTTCCGGCCGCCCGTCGGGTGCGGCGGCCGGATTCATCGTCGATCCGGCGCCCCGGCGCCACAAGAATCGGAAAACGATCGCGGCCATCACCGAATGTGATGGATGCCGAGGCTCACCGCACGCGCGCGACGTCGAACTGCAGACGGGGGTGGGCGTACGCCTCCTGCGACTCGACGAGCAGCAGCTCCCGAGATCCCGCGTCGTGCGTGCGCTGCAGCAGATCGAAGACGCTCGACGTGGTGCGCGCAAGCGCGGCCTGCGCATCGCCGGTCGCGCGGTAATGCGCGGTGAACAGGGCCGCCGTCACATCGCCCGACCCGTTCGCCTTCATGCCGATCATGGGCGTCTGCACGAGCCAGGCGCCGTCCCCGTTCACGACGAGCATCTCGATCGTGCCCTCCGGGCGGTCGGGGCGGGCGACGCTCGTGACGAGCACGGTCTCGGGGCCGGAGGCCCGCACGAGGTCGGCCGCTTCGAGCGTCGAGGCGATCGTGTCGGGGGAGGTGCCCGTGAGGAATCCCAGCTCGAACTGGTTGGGCGTGACGAGGTCGGCGGCGGGCACGACCCGGTCGCGCAGCAGATCGGGGATTGCGGGGGCCACGAAGCATCCCGACACGGCGTTTCCCATCACCGGGTCGCAGGCGTAGATGGCGTCGGGGTTCGCGGCCTTGACCCGCGCGACCGCGTCGAGGATGACATCGGCGATGCCCTCGCTGCCCTGATAGCCCGACAGCACTACGTCGATCTCGGGGAAGACCCCGCGCTCCTCGATGCCGAGGATCACCTCGTGCACGTCGCTCGGGGCGATGAGCGGACCCCGCCAGGAGCCATACCCGGTGTGGTTCGAGAAGGTCACCGTGTACACCGGCAGCACCTCGACACCGATGCGCTGCAGCGGGAACACGGCGGCCGAGTTGCCGACGTGCCCGTGGGCCACGGCCGACTGGATCGAGAGGATCTTCATCCGTCGATCCTCGCATCCGCGGCGCGCGCCGCGACGACGGCCGCGGCGACGTCGTCCGCGAGGCGCTCCTGATCGGCATCGTCAAGCTCGTGCACCGTGAGACGAAGAGCGGATGCCGCACCCCCGCCGGCCAGCTCGAACTCGTCGCCCGGCCGGGCGAGCCACCCGCGACGCATGAGCCCTTCGGCGACGGGGCGGGCCGCGGCATCCGTCGTCACCCACACGTTGAGTCCGTCGGAGGGCGGCACGACGATGCCGCGGTCGGCGAGCCGGGCGATGAAGGCGGCGTTGCGCGAGGCGTAATGCGCGCCGGCCGCGTCGATCTGCGCGCGCACCGCCGGGTCGATGAGGAGGGCGTGCGCGAGGCGCTGCAGCAGGTGACTGACCCAGGTGGTGCCGGGGCTCAGCCGCAGGGCGAGGCGTTCGGCGGTGTGCGGGTCTGCGGCTGTGATGGCCAGCCCCATGTCGGGCCCCAGGAACTTCGAGACCGAGCGGATGAGGGCCCAGCGCTCGTGGGCGGGGGAGATGAGCGAGTGGAACGGGCGGGTGGAGAGCAGGGAGAAGTGATCGTCCTCGATGATGAGCACGTAGGGGTGCTCGGCGAGCACCTCCCGAAGTTGCGTCGCGCGCGCGGCGCTGAGACTCGCGCCGGTGGGGTTCTGCGCGCGGGGGGTGTGCACGACCGCCCGCACGCCCGCGGCGAGCGCGGCCCGGAGTCCGGCCACAGTCATGCCCTCCTCGTCGACCGGGACGGGCACGGCCCTGTAGCCGCCGAGGCGCACGATGTTCAGGCTCGACAGGAAGCACGGGTCTTCGAGCGCCACCGCGTCGTCGCGGGCGAGGGTCTGCGAGAGCAGGCGGTCGATCGCGTCGGACGCGCCGCCGGTGATCGTGAGGCGGATGTCGCGCGCCTCCGGCAGCGCCTCGGTCATCCAGTCCCGCGCCCACGCCTCGAGCGCACGGTCGATGACCGGCTCGCCGTAGAGCACGGGGCGTCCGCCGACGCGTCGGAGGGCCTCGGTCGGGTCGGGGATGAGTCGCGGGTCGGGGTTGCCCGTGCCGATGTCGCGCAGCACGGTGTCGGCGGCGTAGCCCTCCTGCGCGATGCGGGTGCGCGCGGCGATGCGGGTTCCGGCGCGCCCCCGCGAGACCACGACCCCCGCCAGAGCGAGCTGCCGGTAGGCGGCGACGACGGTGTTGCGGTTCACGCCGAGCGTGTCGGCGAGGGTGCGCACAGGCGGCAGCAGCGCGCCGGGGACGCGATCGCCTCGCTCGACGAGCGTGCGCACGCTGTCCGCGATCTCGGTCGCGGTGGTGCCCGTGATGCCTGTCGTCATGTGTGACCCCCTCGCAGCAAGCCTAAGCGCCAGTCGTGTTACATTTCGGCCTAGGCCAAAACATGGCGTCATCCGGACGCCCGAAGGAGCAGACCGTGACCACTCCCACCATCGGTTCCGACCGCGTCAAGCGCGGCCTCGCCGAGATGCTCAAGGGCGGCGTCATCATGGACGTCGTCACCGCCGAGCAGGCGCGCATCGCCGAGGACGCCGGCGCCGTCGCCGTGATGGCGCTCGAGCGGGTGCCCGCCGACATCCGCGCCCAAGGCGGCGTCGCCCGCATGAGCGACCCCGACCTCATCGACGACATCATCGCGTCGGTCTCCATCCCGGTCATGGCGAAGGCGCGCATCGGGCACTTCGTCGAAGCGCAGGTGCTGCAGCAGCTCGGCGTCGACTACATCGACGAGTCCGAGGTGCTCTCGCCCGCCGACTACGTCAACCACATCGACAAGTGGAAGTTCACGGTGCCCTTCGTCTGCGGCGCCACCAACCTCGGCGAGGCATTGCGTCGCATCAACGAGGGCGCGGCCATGATCCGCTCCAAGGGCGAAGCCGGCACGGGCGATGTGTCCGAGGCGACCAAGCACATCCGCAAGATCACGAGCGAGATCAACGTGCTGCGCTCTCTCACCAAGGACGAGCTCTACGTCGCCGCGAAGGAGCTCCAGGCGCCCTACGAGCTGGTCGCCGAGATCGCCGAGACCGGCACGCTCCCGGTCGTGCTCTTCACCGCCGGCGGCGTCGCCACCCCCGCGGATGCAGCCATGATGATGCAGCTCGGTGCCGACGGCGTGTTCGTCGGCTCCGGCATCTTCAAGAGCGGCAACCCGGCCGAGCGCGCCGCCGCCATCGTGAAGGCGACCACGTTCTACGACGACCCGGCCGTCATCGCCGAGGTCTCGCGCGGACTCGGCGAGGCGATGGTCGGCATCAATGTCACCGACCTGGCCGCACCGCACCGCCTCGCCGAGCGCGGCTGGTGACCAGCCCGCGCATCGGGGTGCTCGCGCTCCAGGGCGACGTGCGCGAGCACGCCGTCGCCCTGGCGGCGCTGGGGGCGGATGTCGCCAGGGTGCGGCGCCCCGACGACCTCGCCGCCGTGCAGGGGCTCGTGATCCCGGGCGGCGAGTCGAGCGTCATCGACAAGCTCGCCCGCGCCTTCGAGCTGCACGACCCCCTGCGCGAGGCGATCGCCGGAGGGCTCCCGGTGTACGGCACCTGTGCCGGCCTCATCCTGCTCGCCGAGCGCATCGTCGACGGCATCGCCGGGCAGCAAACCTTCGGCGGCCTCGACGTGACGGTGCGCCGCAACGCGTTCGGCAGCCAGGTGGACTCGTTCGAGACCGACCTCGAGGTGCCCTCCCTCGGCGCACCGCCTGTGCACGCCGCGTTCATCCGCGCACCGCTCATCGAACAGGTCGGCGCCCGGGCCGAACCGCTCGCCCACCTCTCTGACGGGCGGGTCGTCGCCGTGAGGCAGGGCCCCCTGCTCGGCACGTCGTTCCACCCCGAGGTCACGGGGGAGCTGAGGTTCCACCGCCTGCTGCTCGACGCCGTCGCGGCGGCGTGAGCCGCGGCATCCGTTCGATGTCGTCCCCGCCGCGTAGTCTCGCGACGTGACCAGCTGGATCGCCCTGCTGCGCGGGGTCAACGTCGGCGGCGCGACCGTGCGCAACGCCGAGCTGCGCGAGATCGTGACGGGCATCGGGGGCACTGACGTCGTGCCGGTGCTCGCGAGCGGCAACGTCGTGTTCGACCACCCGACCGAGCGAGCGGATGCCGCGGCTCTCCGCGCGAGGCTCGAGGCGGCGCTCGGACGCCACTACGACTACGACGCGCACCTGCTGCTCGTTGCCCGGGAGGCCGTCGAAGAGGCGATCGGCGGGTTCCCGTTCGCGGCCGACGACACCGCGCGTCAGCCGTGGGTGATCTTCTGCGACACCGCGCAGACCGCGGCATCCCTCATCGACGAGCCCCGCGACGACGACCTCGATCCGGTCGCCCGCGTCGGCGCCGTCGTGTACTGGAACCCACCCAAGGGGCGTTCGACCGACACCCCCTTCGCGAAGGCGGTCGCGCGTCGCACCTGGCGGGAGCGCACCACGACGCGCAATCTCCGCACCCTCGTGAAGATCCTCGCCACACGCCCGTAAACTGGAATCTATGTCCGGACACTCCAAATGGGCCACGACCAAGCACAAGAAGGCGGTCGTCGACGCCCGCCGCGCGAAGTCGTGGGCGAAGCTCATCAAGAACATCGAGGTCGCAGCCAAGCTCGGCGGTGCCGACCTGCAGGGCAACCCGACCCTCTTCGACGCGGTGCTCAAGGCCAAGAAGACCTCGGTGCCCAAGGACAACATCGACCGCGCGATCAAGCGCGGCGCCGGCATCGGCGGCGAGTCGGTCGAGTACTCGTCGATCATGTACGAGGGCTACGGTCCCAACGGCGTCGCCCTCATGATCGAGTGTCTGACCGACAACAAGAACCGCGCCGCGGCCGAGGTGCGCACGGCACTCAGCCGCAACGGCGGCACCCTCGCGGACCCCGGTTCGGTCGCCTACAACTTCTCCCGCAAGGGCGTCATCGTCGTCTCTGACGAGGGCACGACCGAGGATGACGTCATGCTCGCGGCCCTCGAGGCGGGCGCCGAGGAGATCGAGCCCCACGCCCAGGGCTTCGAGGTCATCACCGAGGCATCCGATGTCGTGGCCGTCCGCAGCGCGCTCGTCGACGCCGGCATCGAGTACGAGTCGGCCGACGTCGAGTTCGTCCCGACCCTCAAGGTCGAGATCGACGCCGAGACCGCCCGCAAGGTGTTCCGCCTCATCGACGCCCTCGAGGACAGCGACGACGTGCAGAACGTCTACTCGAACTTCGACCTCACCGCCGAGGTGCAGGCCGAGCTCGAAGAGGACGAGTGATCGCACGCGGGCGCGCCGCTCGAGCGCCGCGACCCGCGATCGTTAGCGTGGGGGAGTGACCACCCCTTCGCTGCGCGTGCTCGGCATCGACCCCGGCCTCACCCGCTGCGGCGTGGGCGTGGTGGATGTCGCTCCCGACCGCTCTGCGCGCCTCGTACACGTCGGGGTCGTGCGCTCCTCACCCGACCTCGCGATCGAGCGGCGCCTGCGCCTCATCGCCGACGGCGTCCGCGAGGTCGTCGCCGTCCATCAGCCCCACGTGGTCGCCGTCGAGCGCGTCTTCGCCCAGCACAACCGGCACAGCGTCATGGGCACGGCACAGGCGAGCGGCATCGCGCTGCTCGTCGCCGCCGAGTTCGGCCTCGAGGCCGCGACCCACACGCCGTCCGAGGTGAAGGCCGCCGTCACCGGCTACGGCTCAGCCGACAAGGCGCAGGTGCAGGCGATGATCGCGCGCCTGCTGCGCCTCGACTCACCCCCGCAGCCTGCGGATGCCGCGGACGCCCTGGCCCTCGCGCTCTGCCACGCCTGGCGTCGCGGCCCCGCCGCCCCTGGGGCATCCGCCCTGACGCCGGCGCAGCGCGCCTGGGCCGACGCCGAGCGCCGCGCCCGCCGCTAGCGTGTCGCTCGAACATATCTGCGAACCGTCTCGTAGGGTGGAGCCATGATCGCTTCCGTGCGCGGCTCCGTGCTGTACGTCGACGGCGACACCGTCGTCGTCGAGACCGGCGGCGTCGGCTACGCCGTCGCAGTGACGCAACCCGTCGCCCACAGCCTGACTCCCGGCGCCGAGGTGCTGCTGCACACGCATCTCGTCGTGCGCGAAGACGCGATGCAGCTCGTCGGGTTCACCGAGCGCGCCGAGCTCGTCGTGTTCCTGGCGCTCCTCGGCGTCTCCGGCGTCGGCCCGAAGTCGGCCCTCGGCGTGCTCTCGCACCTGTCGATCGACCAGATCGCCGCCGCCGTCGCCGCCGAGGACGACGCGCCGTTCCGGCGCGTCTCCGGGATCGGCCCGAAGACGGCGAAGCTCATCGTCGTGCAGCTCGCCGGGCGCCTCGCCCCGCCGTCAGCTGCCTCGACCTCTCCGACGGGCGGGGGAGACGCCGCGCTGCTCACCCAGCTCACCGCGGCCCTGAACGGTCTCGGCTGGAACGACCGGGTCGCACAGGAGACCGCGACATCCGTCATCGAGAGCGCGCCCGCGACCGAACGCAGCGTTCCCGCCCTGCTCCGGCTCGCCCTCGCCGAACTCGGGCCCGCGCGAGGGGAGCATGTGCGTGGATGAGGTGAACCCGCAGGCGGTCGATGAGACCGAGCTCGCCATCGAGGGCGCACTGCGCCCGACGTCGCTCGCCGAGTTCATCGGGCAGCCCAAGGTGCGCGGGCAGTTGCAGTTGCTGCTCGATGCCGCCCGCATCCAGGAGCGGCCCGCCGATCACATCCTGCTCGCCGGCCCCCCGGGGCTCGGCAAGACCACCCTCGCGATGATCGTCGCGCACGAGAGCGGGCGTCCCCTGAGGCTCTCGAGCGGCCCCGCGATCCAGCACGCGGGGGACCTCGCGGCGCTGCTGTCGAGCCTGCAGCCGGGGGAGGTCCTGTTCATCGACGAGATCCACCGGATGGCCCGTTCGGCGGAGGAGATGCTGTATCTCGCGATGGAGGACTTCCGCATCGACATCATGGTGGGCAAGGGCGCCGGCGCCACCTCGATCCCGCTCGATCTCGCCCCGTTCACGCTCGTGGGCGCGACGACGCGCTCCGGCATGCTGCCGAACCCACTGCGCGACCGGTTCGGCTTCACCGCCCATCTGGAGTACTACGACCCCGCCGAGCTCGAACGCGTCGTCGAGCGCTCGGCAATCGTGCTCGGGGTCGAATTGTCCGCCCGCGCGCGCGCCGAGATCGCCCGCCGCTCCCGGGGGACACCCCGCATCGCGAACCGACTGCTGCGCCGCGTACGTGACTACCTGCTTGTACACGGCGGCGCGGGCACGGATGTCGCGGCCGTCGGCGCCGCGCTCGAGCTCTACGACGTCGACCCGATCGGTCTCGATCGGCTCGACAGGGCGGTGCTCGACATTCTGATCCGCCGGTTCGGCGGCGGGCCCGTCGGCCTCGGCACCCTCTCGGTGACGGTCGGAGAGGAGGCCGACACGATCGAGTCGGTCGTCGAGCCCTACCTCGTGCGCATCGGACTCATGGGTCGCACGCCCCGCGGGCGCGTCGCCACGCCCGAGGCGTATGCCCATCTCGGTGTGGCCCCGGCACATGCGACCGGAACGCTCGATATGGATGACCTATAATCGCTGAAGGCTTTCGCCGCCCTCTCCCTACGGCGCCCATCTTGAGTGCGCCTCATCTGAAAGGCTCCGCGCCCGCATGGACTTCGGCACGTTCTTCAGCAACTACGGCCTGCTCATCCTGCTCGTCCTGCTCCTGGTCTTCATGTTCTGGAGCTCCCGACGCCGCATGCAGAAGCAGAAGGCCGAGGTCGAGGCCCGCGCGCGTCAGACCGTCCCCGGCGCCAAGGTGCTGCTGCAGGGAGGCCTGTACGGCACCATCGTGACCTTCGACTCCGACAACCTCGACCAGCCGGCCGTGGTCTCGATCGCCCCCGGCGTCGAGATCGAGGTGCACAGCCAGGCTATCCTTCGCGTCGTCGACCCGATCGACGAGGTCGTCACCGAGGACGAGTACCTCGAGGCCGAGGCCACCCACGACGAGTACGAGGCCGGCGTCGCCAGCGGCGAGATCTCCTCGATCAGCGACGACCAGAAGAAGGCCGACGACGCCGACGACGAGAAGAAGAACGGCACCGACGCCTGACACGGTGCCCGCGCACCCCTTCCGAAAGACCTGATCAGTGGCGACATCCACCCCCGTCAAGCACGCCTGGCGTGCCCTCATCGGCCTGCTGGCCGTGATCGCCGTGCTGTTCGGCATCAACGCCCTCGGCGTCTACGTGTTCCAGAAGTCGTCGTGGGCCCCGCAGCTCGCGCTCGACCTCCAGGGCGGCACGCAGATCATCCTGCAGGCGCAGACCGTCGACGGCGCGGCACCCACCGACACGCAGATGAACCAGGCGGTGTCGATCATCCGCCAGCGCATCGACGCGTCGGGTGTGTCCGAGGCATCCGTCTCGACAGAGGGCGGCCGCAACATCGTCGTGCAGATCCCCGGAACGGCGGACGAGCAGACGCGACAGCGCATCGAGGCCTCGGCCCAGCTGCAGCTGCGGGCCGTGCTGTACACGTCGGCCGACGTCACCGGCAGCTTCACCGGACAGGACGGGAACCAGACGCCCTACCCGACGCCCGCGCCCACCCTGCAGTCCACCCCGACCGCGTCGCCCACGAGCGGCAGTGACACCTCGTGGATCACCCCGGCGCTGCAGGCGGAGTATCAGGCCTACAACTGCTCGGCGACGACGAACGACCCCGCGAACGCGCCCAAGGACAAGCCGCTCGTCACCTGCGACTCGACCAACACCGCGAAGTACATCCTCGGGCCCGTCGAGCTCGACGGCTCCGCCATCACCGACGCCAGTGCCGGTCTGAACACGCAGAACGGCCAGTGGGTCGTGAACCTCGTGTTCAACGGCGAGGGAACCCAGACCTTCGGCGACATCAGCAAGCGCCTCTACAGCCAGACGGCGCCGCTCAACCAGTTCGCCTTCGTGCTGGACGGATCCGTTCTCTCCGCCCCCAGCATGAACGCCGTGATCACCGACGGCAAACCGCAGATCTCGGGCTCGTTCACGCAGGAGAGCGCGACCACGCTCGCCGACCAGCTCAAGTTCGGTGCTCTGCCGCTGAGCTTCTCGGTGCAGAGCTCCGACACCATCTCGGCGACCCTCGGCTCACAGCAGCTCATGATCGGTCTGATCACGGGACTCATCGGTCTGGCGCTCGTCGCGATCTACTCGCTCATCGTCTACCGGGCTCTCGGCTCGGTGATCATCGCCTCCCTCGCGGTGATGGCGGTCATCACGTACGCGGTGCTCTGCATCCTGGCGTGGCGCATGGGCTTCCGCCTGTCTCTCGCCGGTGTCGCCGGTCTGATCGTGACGATCGGCTTCACCGCCGACTCGTTCATCGTGTACTTCGAGCGCATCCGAGACGAGCTGCGCGACGGCAAGTCGATCACCTCCGCCGTCGAGGACGGCTGGGGCCGGGCGAAGCGCACGATCTACATCTCGAAGTCGATCAACGTGCTCGCGGCCGTCGTGCTCTACATCCTCGCGGATGCGACGGTGAAGGGCTTCGCGTTCACGCTCGGCATCACGACCGCGATCGACGTGCTCATCTTCATCCTGTTCACGCACCCTGTCATGCAGCTGCTGGCACGCACCCGGTTCTTCGGCTCGGGGCACCCGCTCTCGGGTCTCGACCCCGAGGCGCTCGGCGCCGTCTACCGCGGCCGCGCCCAGTTCCGCGCCCCGGCAGCGGCGACCGCCGGGCGTTCGGCGAAGTCGCGCAAGGAGGCGGAGCGCCGGCAGACGATCGCCGAGCGAAAGCGCGCGGCCGAACTCGGCGGCGGGACCACGACCGCGACCAAGGAGGGAGACGACTGATGCGCTCCATGAATCAGCTCGGAAACGACCTCTACACCGGCAAGACGTCCTTCCCCTTCGTCGGCCGTCGTCGTGTGTGGTTCATCATCGCGGCGGTGCTCGTGATCGCGTCGGTGCTCGTTCCCCTCGTGCGCCCGATCCACTTCTCGATCGAGTTCACCGGCGGCTCGCAGTTCACCGTGAGCGGTCTGACGAACCCCGATCAGCTCACCGCGACGAACGCCGTCAACGGTGTCGTCCCCGGCTCGGTCTCGAGCGTCACCACGGTCGGGGGCACCTCGGTTCAGGTCGAGACGAACCAGATGACGCCCGAGCAGACCCAGCAGGTCAGCCAGGCGCTCGCCACGGCGTTCGACGTGCCGCAGACCGACGTCACCGACTCGTTCATCGGTCCGGCGTGGGGCGCGGATGTCACGCGCCAGTCGCTCTGGGGACTCGCGATCTTCCTCGCGCTGACGTTCCTCATCCTCGCGCTCTACTTCCGCACGTGGAAGATGTCGGCCGCGGCCGTCATCGGCGTGGTGGACGTGCTGGTGATCACGATCGGTATCTACGCGGTCTGCGGCTTCGCGATCTCGCCCGCCGCGGTGATCGGATTCCTCACGATCCTGGCGTACTCGCTCTACGACACGACAGTCGTGTTCGACAAGATCCGGGAGAACACGCGCGAAGGCGGTGAGGCGGCCGGTCGCCTGTTCGGCGAGTCGGTGAACCTGGCGGTCAACCAGACCCTCATCCGTTCGGTCAACACGACCATCGTCGCGGTGCTCCCGACCGGTGCGATCCTGTTCATCGGCGCGTTCTGGCTGGGTGCACAGACGCTCACCGACATCTCGCTGTCGATCTTCGTCGGAACGATCGTGGCTGCCTACTCGACGATCTTCGTGGCGGCGCCGCTGTACTCGCTGTTCCGTGAGAACGAGCCGAAGGTCAAGGCGCGCGACGCCCGCGTGCGCGCCTCTCGCAGCAAGGCAGCGGTCGCCGCCTGAGCGGCCGTCCACCTCGGCAGCGGGCGTAGGATGATCCGATCCGGCGAAGGGCGGTGAGACGCGAGTGACCGAGACCGTTCCGGCCGCGCCCCAGGCCTCTTCGCTGCGGCGGCTCGTGCCTCGGATCTTCTCCCGCGCGCACCGGCGCGACGATGTCGACCAGCTCGTGCGCACGGTGCGCACGCATCATCCGCGCGGCGACCTCGCTGTCATCGAGCGCGCATACACCGTCGCGGAGCGCGCGCACCGCGACCAGAAGCGCCAGAGCGGTGAGCCGTACATCACGCACCCGCTCGCGGTCGCTCAGGTGCTCGCCGATCTCGGTCTCGGACCGAAGGCGATCGCTGCGGCCCTGCTGCACGACACCGTCGAGGACACCGACTACAGCCTCGACCAGTTGACGGCGGAGTTCGGCGACGAGGTCGCGATGCTCGTCGACGGCGTCACGAAGCTCGACAAGGTCAAGTACGGCGAGAGCGCGCAGGCCGAGACGGTCCGCAAGATGATCGTCGCGATGTCGCGAGACATCCGCGTGCTCCTCATCAAGCTCGCCGACCGGCTCCACAACGCCCGCACGTGGGGTTTCGTGCCGCCCGAGAAGGCGCAGAAGAAGGCGCGCGAGACTCTCGAGATCTACGCTCCGCTCGCGCACCGCCTCGGCATCCAGGCGATCAAGTCGGAGCTCGAGGACCTCTCGTTCGCCGTGCTGCACCCCAAGCTCTACGCCGAGATCGAGAGTCTGGTCAAGCAGCGCACGCCCCAGCGCGAGCAGTACGTGCACAGTGTGATCGACTCCGTCGATGCGGATCTGCGCGAGCTGCGCATCCGCGGGCGCGTCATGGGTCGTCCGAAGCAGCTGTACTCCGTGTATCAGAAGATGGTGGTGCGCGGTCGGGAGTTCGACGACATTTACGACCTGATCGGCATCCGCGTGATCGTCGCGACCGTGCGCGACTGCTACGCCGTGCTGGGCTCGATCCACGCCCGCTGGACTCCACTGCCCGGCCGCTTCAAGGACTACATCGCGACGCCGAAGTTCAACCTGTACCAGTCGCTGCACACCACGGTGATCGGCCCCGGCGGGCGCACCGTTGAGATCCAGATCCGCACGAACGAGATGCACCAGCAGGCCGAGTACGGCGTCGCGGCGCACTGGAAGTACAAGGAGCGGATGTCGGGCAGTCGCACCGACGACCGCACCGTCGACACCGACATGGCGTGGCTCGCCCACATCTCCGACTGGCAGGCCGAGACCGCTGACCCCGGCGAGTTCCTCGAGTCGTTGAGGTTCGAGATCGGCGCCAAGGAGGTCTACGTCTTCACGCCGAAGGGACGCGTGATCGGGCTCCCGTCCGGCGCGACTCCGGTCGACTTCGCCTATGCGGTGCACACCGAGATCGGCCATCGCACGATGGGGGCGAAGGTCAACGGGCGTCTCGTACCGCTCGAGAGTGAACTGAACTCGGGCGACGTCGTCGAGGTGTTCACCTCGAAGAACCCGGATGCGAGCCCGAGCCAGGACTGGCTCACGTTCGTCAAGAGCACCCGCGCGCGCAACAAGATCCGCGGCTGGTTCACGAAGGAGCGCCGCGAAGAGGCGATCGAACAGGGCAAGGAGTCGATCGCCCGCGCGATGCGGCGGCAGAACCTGCCCTTGCAACGCCTGATGAATCAGGACTCCTTCTCCCAGGTCGCACACCAGCTGAAGTACGAAGATGTCTCCGCCCTGTACGCCGCCGTCGGCGAAGGGCACGTCTCCACCCAATCGGTCATCGAGAAGGTCACCGCGCTCGTCGCGGAGGGGGACACCTCCACGGGGGCCATCGAGCTGCCCCACGTCGGCCGCAGCCGCGCGCCGCGTGACGGTGACTCGGGCGTCCTCGTGCGCGGCGCTCCCGACATCCTCGTGAAACTCGCGAAGTGCTGCACCCCGGTCCCGGGCGACGAGATCGTCGGGTTCGTGACGCGCGGCAGCGGCGTCTCCGTGCACCGCACCGACTGCACGAACGTGAAGGCGCTCATGGACAACCCGGAGCGGCTCATCGACGTCGAGTGGGCGCCGACCACGAAGAGCGTGTTCCTGGTGCAGATCCAGGTCGAGGCCCTCGACCGATCGGGACTGCTCAGCGACGTGACCCGCGTGCTCAGCGAGCACCACGTCAACATCCTGTCGGCGACGGTGTCAACCACCGACGACCGCCTCGCGCTCAGCCGGTTCGTGTTCGAGATGGGCGACACCGTGCACCTCGACCGCGTGCTCAACGCCGTGCGTCGCATCGACGCGGTCTACGACGTCTACCGCGTCACGTCGTCCTGAGCTCGTCGATCAGAGCCTCCAGCATCGCGAGGCCACGGCGCTTGTGGTGCAGCGGGCCCGCCGCCTGCAGAAGAGCGTAGGCATCACGCACCCGCACAGCCGGCGCGGGATGAGCGTCGCACAGCGCGCGCACCGCGACCTCGTCGCCCGCACGGGCGAGGTCGGTCGTGGTGTACACGGCGGATGTCACAGCCACGCCGCCGCAGAGCTCGACGGCGTCGGCGGGAAGACCCTGATCGCTGTACACGAGGCGCCGGTCGACGGGCTGGCCGATGCGGTGCGCGACCGCGCGCTGCACGCTCTGACGCTCGGGCAGCGGGAGCAACGCTCCGTGGACCCAGGCGGCGCTGCGACCGACGAGCGCGGTGTTGGCCGGCACGAGCTGGGCGAGGGAGGCCGCCCGGATCGCGGGGGTCTCGATGGCGTCGGCGGGCATGAACGCATCGCCGACCTCGACGAGGTCGCCGTCGATGCGCGCCGCACTCAACTCCGCGACCGACAAGCGGTCACCTGCGACGTACACGAACGGCGATCCCATGCGAGCCATGGTGCCGCACGCGGCATCCGCTCGCCGGACCGGAGGGTCGAAGCTGTGGAGAAGGCGTCAGCCGCCGATGGCGCGCAGCCAGCCGCGACGCGCCTCGAGCGCCTCGGTCGCCGCCTTGACCTTGCGGCTGTCGCCGGTCGCCTTCGCCGCGGCGAGGTCGTCCTCGAGCTTCGCGATGGCATCCTCGAGCTGACGCGTCATGTCGTTCGCACGCGCCTTCGTCTCGGGGTTGTTCTCACGCCAGTACGTCTGCTCGCGGTCGCGCACGCCCTGCTCGATGCGACGAAGTTCGTCGTCGAGCTGGCGCTCCTTGTCACGGGGGAAGATGCGGCCGATCTCGTCCCAGCGACGCTGGAGACCGGTGAGCAACTGCCGCGCGGCGGCAAGGTCCTTCTCGCCCGGAACCGCGGCGGCCTCGGTGAGCAGCGCCCGCTTGAGCTCGATGCGCTCCTTCGACTCCTCGGCCTCGACGCTCTCGCGGTCGGAACGGGCGCCGTAGAGCACGTCACCGGCGGCCTTGAACCGGGCCCACAGGGCGTCGTCGATCTTCTTGCCCGCGCGGCCCGCGCTCTTCCACTCGTCGAGGAGGGTGCGGTAGGCGGCGATGCCGTCCTCGCCGCGCGGGGCGAGGGCCTCGGCCCGCTCGACCAGACGCGACTTGCTGTCGCGCGCCGACTTGTGGGTCTCGTCGAGGTCGGCGAAGTAGGCGCGACGGTGACGGTCGATCGTCGCGCGCGCGTCACGGAAGCGGCCCCAGAGCTTCTGAGAGATGGCGCGGGGGAGACGAGGACCGTTCTGCTGGTGGTTCTGCCACTGGTCGAAGAGCGTGGCGATGTCGGCCGTGGTCTGCTTCCACTGCACGCTCTGCGGGTCGCGGGCGGCGAGAGCCTCCGCCTTCTCCACGATCGCGGTGCGCTCGGCGATCGCCTCGTCGACGGCTTCCTTGGCCTGCTGCGCCTCGACCTCGGTGGCGGCGCTCAGCGCGGCCACGAGAGCGTCGAGTCGCGCGGCGAGTCCTTCGAGGTCGCCGACCGCGGCCGCGCCCACGACGCGCTCACGCACGGCGGCGGCGGTGGAGCTCAGGTCGGCGGCGCCCGCGCCTCCGCGGCGGTGACGCGCCTCGAGGAGCACCACCTCGCCCGCGAGATCGGCGTACTTGCGCTCGAAGTAGGCGAGAGCCTCGTCACTGGACCCGTCGGGGTACTGGCCGACGACGCGCCAGCCGGCGGACTCGCGCACCGACACGGTGCCGTCCTCTTCCACACGCCCCCAGGGCTCCGTGGTCGCGGCGGGCGCAGCGACCGGTGCGGCGGAGCGCGGGCGGGTGGGCACGGGGATCGCGCGCGACGGTGACGGGACGGGCGCCGGTGCGGGGGCGGCATCCGTCACCGTGTCGTCCTCGACCGGAGCGTCGGGCGCCGGGCTCTCGACCGCGGGCGCCTCGTCCCCGGATGCCTCGACCGCGGCGATCGCGGCCGGGGCAGACGCCTCGTCGGCGACGTCGGGGGTGGCCTCGACGTCTGCAGTGACGTCGGTGGCAGGGGTCTCTTCGGCCGGGGTCTCGGGCGTCGGGTCCGCCTCGGCGGCGGGGACGTCAGGAGTCTGGTCGTTCGTGGCAGTCACGGGTGCACCTCAAGCGGTTCGCCGGGCGGTCGGATGGACGTGCTCAGCCTAGTACGCGCCCTCCGACGGCCCGGTCGGGGCGTCGTCACGCGTCACGGGGTCGGACTGGGCGAATCCGTCGCGCGGGGGGTCGGGAAGAACAGCGGCTGATCGCTCGGGTTCACCGTCGGGGTGGGGCTGGGCGACGGCGCGGGCGCGCCGGGTCCGACGGAGTAGTAGGCGAACTGACCCGCCGCGAGAAGGAGGATTAGGATGCCGCCGGCGACGGCGGCGATCGTGTTGTCGCGGACGCGACGGCGCCGGCTCGCCTCGTGCAGCGCACGGCGGGCCTCGTACGCCCTGGCGCGCTCGCGCGCCACCCTCTCGTCGCGCGACTTTCCGCCTGCGGCCACGGGTCCTCCTGCACTGGTCGTTGAGCGCACCGATCCTACGCAGTGATCCGGTGGGCGGCCAAAGCGTCGGTGTCTCATGGCGCCGCTAGCCTGGCGTGGTGAGTTCCGCGCCCCTGCTGTCGTCCCCGACGCCGCTGGCGGTGCGCATGCGCCCGACGTCGCTCGACGAGGTAGCGGGTCAAGGGCATCTGCTGCGTCCGGGGTCGCCGCTCGTGGCGCTCGCCTCGCCCGACTCCCGCAGCGCCGCCGCGGTGTCGGTCATCCTGTGGGGGCCGCCCGGCACCGGCAAGACCACGCTCGCGCAGGCGATCGCCCGCTCGTCGGGGCGCCGGTTCGTCGAGCTGTCGGCCATCACCGCGGGGGTGAAGGACGTGCGCGAGGTCATGCAGGACGCACTGAACCAGCGCGACCTGTACGGGCAGTCCACGATCCTGTTCCTCGACGAGATCCATCGCTTCACGAAGGCGCAGCAGGACGCCCTGCTGCCGGGCGTCGAGAACGGCTGGGTCGTGCTGATCGCCGCGACGACCGAGAACCCGTCCTTCTCGGTCATCGCGCCTCTCCTGTCGCGCTCGCTGCTGTTGACGCTGCGCGCGCTCACCGACGACGACCTCGGGTCGCTCGTCGACCGCGCGGTCGCCGATCCGCGCGGGCTCTCCGGCGCGGTGGCGCTCGACGACGACGCGCGCGGCGCGCTGGTGCGGCTCGCCTCCGGTGACGCGCGTCGGGCGCTGACCGCGCTGGAGGCGGCGGCGACGCTCGCGGCGGGGGACGCGGCATCCGATGACGACGAGGCGACACCCCAGGTCACGGCCGAGCACGTCGCGGCGGCGGTCGACCGCGCGCTCCTGCGCTATGACCGGCAGGGCGACGAGCACTACGACGTGATCAGCGCCTTCATCAAGTCGATCCGCGGTTCCGATGTGGATGCCGCGATCCACTACCTCGCGCGCATGATCGAGGCGGGGGAGGACCCGCGGTTCATCGCCCGACGCCTCGTCATCTCCGCCGCCGAGGACATCGGCCTCGCCGATCCGCACGCGCTGCAGATCGCCGTCGCCGCCGCCGACGCGGTCGCGTTCATCGGCATGCCCGAGGGGCGCATCCCGCTCGCCGAGGCGACCGCGTACCTCGCGACGACCGCGAAGTCGAACGCGGCGTACCTGGCGATCGACGCGGCCATCGCCGACGTGCGGGCGGGGTCGTTCGGCGCCGTTCCGCCGCATCTGCGCGACGCGCATTACGCGGGCGCGAAGCGGCTCGGACACGGCAAGGGCTACGTCTATCCGCACGACACCGACCTCGGCGTCGCCGCACAGCAGTACCTTCCCGACCCGCTGGTCGGGCGCCGCTATTACACGCCGACGGCGCACGGCCAGGAGCGAGACGTGCAGGCTCGGCTCGAGCGCATCCGGCGCATTCTGGGCGACGGATGACGCGGCCCGGCCGGCGCGGGCCGGTCTGGTAGCATGGACCGGCTCGAAACCGGTTTTCGGGCATCCCCTCCTTCCTGGAACACCTCACGGTGCGCCCCGGCGTGCACACCGAGAGGGCGGGAGAGGGAGATACGTCCGCGGGCCGTGAGAGACACGGCCGCGTCATCGGAAGGAACACTTCGTGGTCACGAAGTCCCAGGACCGCCGCAAGGTCCGCCTGTCCCGCGCCCTCGGCGTGGCACTCACCCCTAAGGCCGCCCGCTACCTCGAGAAGCGTCCCTACGCTCCGGGCGAGCACGGCCGCACCAAGCGCAAGGCCGACAGCGACTACGCCGTCCGTCTGCGTGAGAAGCAGCGTCTGCGCGAGCAGTACGGCATCCGCGAGAAGCAGCTGCGCATCGCGTTCAATGAGGCCCGCCGCACCGACGGCCTGACCGGTGAGAACCTGGTCGAGCTGCTCGAGATGCGTCTCGACGCGCTCGTGCTGCGCGCCGGCTTCGCCCGCACCACCGCCCAGGCCCGCCAGTTCGTGACCCACCGTCACATCCTGGTCGACGGCCAGATCGTGGACCGCCCGTCGTTCCGCGTGAAGCCCGGCCAGCTCGTCCACGTCAAGGCCCGCAGCGAGGGCACCGAGCCCTTCCAGGTCGCGGCCGCCGGCGGTCACGCCGACGTGCTACCGGCCGTTCCGGGTTACCTCGAGGTCGAGCTCGACAAGCTCCAGGCGCGCCTCGTGCGTCGCCCGAAGCGCGTCGAGGTGCCCGTCACCTGTGACGTGCAGCTCGTCGTCGAGTACTACGCCGCACGCTGAGTCGCACCGAGAAGGGCGTCGGGGAAACCCGGCGCCCTTCTCGTATCTGCGCCGCCGGCGCCCGCCGACGGACACCACCCGTCGCCTACGATGGACCACGGACGTGAGAGTCGCGCCCGACGAGGAAGTGATCTGACTGTGAAGAACGTGCTCTGGTTCGTGCTCGGCGCCGCTGCCGGCTTCGTGGTCGCGCACGTCGTGAACAAGGATCCTCGCGGTCACGAGGTGCTCGCCGACATCGACGCGCGCATCACCGAGTTCACCGAACGCGTCACCGACGCGTACCGCGAGCAGCAGGCGCGCTTCGGCGAGACCGTCGGCGACGCCGTCCACGAGGCCGCCGAGGCCGTCGCGGATGCCGCCTCCCGGCCGGCGAACGACTGATCACCCCGAGACATCCGCGGGCCGGGCTCCGGCACCGCCCGTTCACCATGAGGACTCCCGCATGAAGACCGCCGAGATCGCGCAGCGCTACCTGGACTACTTCGAGCGCAACGGCCACACCATCGTGCCGTCGGCGTCCCTCGTCAGCGACGACCCGTCGATCCTGTTCACGATCGCGGGCATGGTGCCCTTCATCCCCTACCTCAACGGCACCGTTCCGCCGCCGTACCCGCGCGCCGCCGACGTGCAGAAGTGCATCCGCACGAACGACATCGAAGAGGTCGGCAAGACCGCCCGTCACGGCACGTTCTTCCAGATGCTCGGCAACTGGTCGTTCGGCGACTACTTCAAGGAAGGCGCGATCGGCTACGCGTGGGAGCTGCTCACCTCGAGTGAGGCCGACGGCGGCCTCGGGTTCGATGAGCGCGACCTGTGGGTCACCGTCTACGAGGACGACGACGAAGCCGCCTCGCTGTGGAAGAAGATCGCCGGACTCCCGGAGGCGCGCATCCAGCGCTTCGGCGCCGAGGACAACTATTGGTCCACCGGCCAGCCGGGCCCCGCCGGCCCCTGCTCGGAGATCTACTTCGACCGCGGCCCCAAGTACGGCCGCGACGGCGGGCCTGCGGTCGACGACAGCCGCTTCACCGAGATCTGGAATCTCGTGTTCATGCAGTACGCCATCACGAACGTGCGCTCGAAGACCGAGTTCGACGTCGTGGGGGAGCTCCCCAAGAAGAACATCGACACCGGCATGGGCCTCGAGCGTGTCGCGTTCATCAAGCAGGGTGTCGACAACATGTACGAGACCGACCAGGTGCGTCCCGTGCTCGACCGTGCCGTCGCGCTCTCGGGACGGCCGTACGGCGCCGTGCACGAGGACGACGTGCGCTACCGCGTCATCGCCGACCACATCCGCTCGTCGCTCATGCTGCTCTCCGACGGCGTCACGCCCTCGAACGAGGGACGCGGCTACATCCTGCGCCGCCTCATGCGCCGCTCGATCCGTGCGATGCGCCTGCTCGGCGTCGACGCCCCGACCTTCCCCGAGCTGTTCTCCGCGTCGCGCGATGCGATGAAGAGCGCCTATCCGGTCGTCGACGAGGACTGGGCGCGCATCTCGCAGTACGCGTTCGCCGAGGAGGAGACGTTCCTGCGCACGCTCGCGTCGGGGTCGACGATCCTCGATCTCGCGGTGACGCAGACGAAGGATGCCGGTGGCACCGAGCTCGCCGGCAGTGAGGCCTTCCTGCTGCACGACACCTACGGCTTCCCGATCGACCTGACGCTCGAGATCGCCGAGGAGGCGGGCATCACCGTCGATCGCGACGGCTTCGACACCCTGATGCGGGAGCAGAAGGCGCGCGCGAAGGCCGACGCGAAGTCCCGCAAGCGCGCCCTCGCCGACGTGAGCGTCTACGGCGACTTCCGCGCGAAGGGCGAAACCGTCTTCACCGGCTACACCGACCTCGAGACCGAGTCGTCGGTGCTCGGCATCCTCGTCGACGGCGTGCCGACCGACCGCGCCACCGAGGGCCAGATCGCCGAGGTGATCCTGCGGGAGACCGCGCTGTACGCCGAGTCGGGCGGCCAGGTCGCCGACAAGGGCGTGATCGTCGGCCCCGGGTACGAGCTCGAGGTGCTCGACGTGCAGAAGCCCGTGCCCGGCCTTGTGAGCCACACGGTCGAGGTGACCCGCGGCGACGTCGGTCTCGGCGCCCCCGCGACATCCGTCGTCGACCGCGCGAACCGTCGCGCAGCACGTCAGGCCCACTCCGCGACGCACCTCGTGCACGCGGCCCTGCGCGACACGCTGGGGAAGACCGCGACGCAGGCGGGTTCGCTGAACCGCGCCGGCTACATGCGCTTCGACTTCTCGTGGAGCCAGGCGCTGTCGGCCGAGACGCGCACGGAGATCGAGGAGATCGCCAACAACGCGATCTACGACAACCTCGAGGTCACGACCCGCGTGCTGCCGCTCGCGGACGCCAAGGAACTCGGCGCGATGGCGCTGTTCGGCGAGAAGTACGGCGAGACCGTGCGGATGGTCGACATCGGCGGCCCGTGGTCGCGCGAGCTCTGTGCGGGAACCCACGTGGCCACGAGCGCTGAGATCGGGCTGATCTCGCTCGTCAGCGAGTCCTCGGTGGGCGCGTCCAACCGCCGCGTGGAGGCCCTCGTCGGGCACGACGCGTTCCGCGAGCTCGCGGCCGAACGGGCGCTGGTCGCCGAGCTGTCTGCAAACCTCAAGGCTCCGCGCGACCAGCTCGTCGCGCGCATCGCCGAGCTCGGCGCCAACCTGAAGGCCGCCGAGAAGAAGATCGCGGCGTTCGAGGCCGGCAAGCTCGCCGAGCGCGCCCCCGAGCTCGCCGCGTCGGCGACGACCACCGGACCGTTCCGCGTCGTGAGCGCCGCGATCGGCGCCGTCGGCTCGGCCGACGACCTGCGCACGGTGGCGCTCGCCGTTCGCGATCGACTCGGCGACGAGCCCGCCGTGATCGTGCTCGGCGCCGTGGCCGGCGACCGACCCGTCGTGATCGCCGCGACCACCGCCCGCGCACGCGAGGCCGGAGCCAAGGCGGGTGTGCTCGCGAAGACCGCGGCCGGCGTGCTCGGCGGCGGCGGCGGCGGGCGCGACGATGTCGCCCAGGGCGGCGGTACGGATGCCGCGCTCCTGCCCGATGCGCTCTCGGCGGCGGTTCGGGCTCTCGAGGTCGCGTGACGTGACGGGGTTCCGACGCGGCATCCGGATCGGCGTCGACGTCGGCACCGCCCGGGTCGGCGTCGCCCGCTGCGACCCGGACGGCTTGCTCGCGACCCCCGTGGAGACCGTGCCGCGCACAGACGCGGCCGTCGCCCGCGTGCGGGAGATCGGCGCCGAGTGGGACGCAATCGAGTTCGTCGTCGGGTTGCCCGTCGCGCTGTCGGGTCGGGAGACCGCGTCGACGGCGGATGCGCGCGAGTTCGCGGCGCAACTGGCCGCCTCCGGTGTGCCCGTGCGCCTCGTCGACGAGCGCCTGAGCACGGTCTCCGCGCACGCGGCCCTGCGTGGCTCCGGGCGTTCGCAGCGACAGTCTCGTAACATCGTCGATCAGGTCGCCGCAGTGATTCTCCTGCAGAACGCGATCGACACCGAGAAGCAGACCGGGCGCACCCCCGGGGCCGTCGTGCCCGCGCCCGAGGAGGCCACGCCGAATGACTGACGAGAAGAGCGCGGACGATCCGTTCTCGACCCTGTACTCGCAGCTGCCCGCCAACCGGCCGCGGACGAGTGCGGCCGACGAGACGCCCGCATCCGCCGAGCCGGGCACCGAGACGGCGCCGCTCACCCGCCGCGAGCTTCGCGAGCGACTGACCCGCGAAACCACCGGGCAGCAGCAGCCGGCGCCCGACGCCGCCCCCGTCAGCCCGACACCGGCCTCGTGGCCCCCGCGCGTGCCGAGTCAACCCGACGCGCTCCACCCCGCGAGCCTCACCGGCCTGACCCCGGCGCCCACCGCCGCCATGCCTCCGTCGGGAAGCACCCCACCGCCGGTCACTCGGCAGCCGGAGCGCACAGCTCCCGTCGGCGCCGCAAGAGCGTCCGCCCCCGGAGACCTCGCGGACCTCTTCACCGGGCGGGCATCGTCCGATACGGTCGGAGCCGTGCCGAAGAAGCCCTCGAAGCGACGTCGGCGCGCACGGGGGTGGATCGCCCTCGCCATCGTCGTGGTATTGCTGGGGGGTATCGGCGCCGGTGGCGTGTGGGTGTGGAACACGTACGGCGACAAGGTGCGCTCGTTCATGGGATGGGAGGAGCCCGCGGACTATGCCACCGGACTCGCCAACGGCGAAGCACTCCTCACGATCGCCTCGGGCGACACCGGCATGACGATCTCGACGAAGCTCTACCAGGCCGGCGTGACGAAGACGTCCTCGGTCTTCTACAACATGCTCGTGAAGTCGCAGCAGAACCCGAACTTCCAGCCCGGCGTCTACAAGCTGCAGAAGCAGATGACCGCCGCCGCGGCGCTCGCCGCGATCCAGGACCCCGCGAATCGCCAGCAGAACACGGCGCTCATCCGGGAGGGTCTCACGGTCAGCCAGATCGCCCAGGCGCTCTCCGACGATCTGACCATCCCCCTGGCCGATGTGCAGGCAGCGGTGAAGACCCCGTCCGACTACGGCGTCAGTGCGGACTCCCTCGAGGGCTGGCTCTTTCCCGCCACGTACACCTTCGATCCCGGCACCACCGCGACGCAGGCCGTGAAGGCGATGGTCGACCGCACGAAGCAGTCGCTCCAGCAGGCGGGGGTTGCGGCATCCGATCAGCAGCGGATCCTCACGATCGCCTCGATCATCCAGCGCGAAGCCCGCCAGTCCGCCGACTTCTACAAGGTGTCCCGCGTCATCCAGAACCGCCTCGCCGATGGCATGAAGCTCCAGATGGACTCCACCGCCCAGTACGGCTACGGCGAGATGCACGACGGCAGTGTGAGCTCGTCGGCCGCGGCGTTGGCGGACAACAACCCCTGGAACACGTACGTGATCACGGGGCTGCCGAAGGGACCCATCTCCAACCCCGGGGACACGGCGATCGATGCGGCCGTGCACCCGGCAGACGGACCGTGGCTGTACTTCGTGACCGTCAACCTCGACACCGGTGAGACCGTGTTCTCCACCACCGATGCGGAACATGAGGCCGCGGTGGCACAGTGGCGGTCCTGGTGCGCGCAGAACCCGAACTCGGGATGCTGACGCCGCCCCGCTGCGAGGTGTGGGGCGACCCGATCGCGCACAGCAAGTCGCCCGCGCTGCACCGCGCGGCCTACGCCGCCCTCGGCCTGGAGTGGAGCTACGACCGGCTCCGCGTCGATGAGTCGGCCTTTCCCGGCGCCCTCGGCGAGGCCGCGACGCGCGTGCGCGGACTCTCGCTCACCATGCCGCTCAAGGGCGTCGCCTTCGCCGCGGCCGGGCGACGCGACGACGACGCGACCACCACCGGGGCAGTGAACACCCTCGTGCGCACAGAATCAGGCTGGGACGGCTTCAACACCGACGTCGCCGGGCTCATCGCGGTGCTGCGAGAGCTGGGCGTGTCCGAGCTGACGCACGCGCGCATCCTCGGCGGGGGAGCGACCGCGACCTCCGCCCTCGTTGCGCTGCACCGTCTCGGCGCCGACCGGGTGAGCGTCGTGACCCGCCGCCCCGGGGCTGCGGCGGCGCTCATCGACCTCGCCGCCACCCTCGGCGTCGAGGTGACCCCGGCGACGTTCGACGACGCCGACGCGACCCCCGTTCCCGTGACCGTCGCGACGATCCCCACCGACGCCGAGCTCCCCCCCGGGGTGGCCGCGCACCTCGCGGGGGCCGGCGGCATCCTCTACGACGTCGCCTACGGCACCTGGCCCACCCCGCTCTCCCGCGCGTGGGAGGCGGAGGGCCTGATCTCCGCCAACGGCCTCGGGATGCTGCTGCACCAGGCGGTGCGGCAGGTGAGCGCGTTCCTGCACGGCGATCCGGCGGTGCCGCTGCCCGATGAGGCCGGCGTCGTCGCTGCGATGCGCGCCGCCGTCACAGAGGCGGATGCGGTCGTCCCCGGCGTGGGAGACTAAGGGAATGCTCCGCGTGCTGACGGCCGGCGAATCGCACGGCCCCGAACTCGTCGCGCTCGTCGAGGGACTCCCGGCCGGTGTCCCCGTCTCGCGCGCCGCCATCCAGGCCGACCTCGCCCGACGCAAGCTCGGCTACGGTCGCGGATCGCGCATGAAGTTCGAAGAGGACGAGCTCACGATCTCCTCGGGCGTGCGTCACGGCTACACCCTCGGCAGCCCCATCGCCGTGCGCATCGGCAACACCGAGTGGCCCAAGTGGGTCGAGGTGATGAGCGCCGAGCCGGTCGAGCTCACCGAGCGCTCCCGCGGCCGCGGCGCCGCCCTCACCCGCCCTCGTCCGGGACACGCAGACCTCGTCGGCATGCAGAAGTACTCGTTCGACGAGGCGCGCCCCATCCTCGAGCGCGCGAGCGCCCGTGAGACGGCCGCCCGCGTGGCTCTCGGAGCCCTCTCGCGCGCCTTCCTCGCCGAGCTCGGCATCCGGCTCGTCAGCCACACCCTGTCGATCGGACCCGTGCAGGTGCCCTCGGATGCCCCGTGGCCGACGCCCGACGACGTCGACAGCCTCGACGCCGACCCGCTGCGCTGCTTCGACCCGGAGACATCCGCACGCATGGTCGAGGAGGTCGACGACGCGAAGAAGGCGGGCGACACGCTGGGCGGCATCGTCGAGGTGCTCGCCTACGGACTGCCGCCGGGGCTCGGCTCCCATGTGCAGTGGGATCGGCGCCTGGACGCGAAGCTCGCGCAGGCGCTCATGAGCATCCAGGCCATCAAGGGCGTCGAGGTCGGCGACGGCTTCGAGACCACCCGACGCCGCGGGTCGGCCGCCCACGACGAGCTCTTCGTCGCCGAGGACGGCATCACCCGGTCGAGCGACCGCGCCGGCGGCACGGAGGGCGGGATGTCCACGGGCACGCTCCTGCGCGTGCGGGCCGGTATGAAGCCGATCGCGACGGTGCCGCACGCCCTGCGCACGATCGACGTCGCGACCGGCGACGCGGCCGCCGCACACCACCAGCGCTCCGACGTCTGCGCCGTGCCGGCGGCGGGCGTCGTCGCCGAGGCGATGGTGGCCATCGTGCTCGCCGACGTCGTGCTCGAGAAGTTCGGCGGCGACCACGTCGACGAGACCCGCCGCAACCTCGAGGCCTACCTCGCGCACATCCCCGACGCGCTCGCGACGGCGGGGGAGAGCGATGCCGCCCTCGCGGCGGTCGACGCGGTCGTCGACATCCCCCTCGGATGAGCGGGGTCGCTCCCTCGATCGTGCTGGTCGGCCCGATGGGCGCCGGGAAGACGAGCGTCGGCAGACGCGTCGCCCGCGCGCTAGAACGGCCGTTCCTCGACACGGACAAGATCATCACGCGCGACCACGGGCCGATCCCGGCGTACTTCGAGGCGCACGGGGAGACGGCGTTCCGAGCGATCGAGCGCACCGCGGTGGCCGAGGCCCTGACGACCGGCGGCGTCATCGCGCTCGGAGGCGGGGCGGTGCTGCACGAGGAGACCCGTGCCGACCTCGCCGCGCATCACGTCGTGCTGCTGACGGTAGCCCCGCACATCGTCGCGTCCCGCATCGTCGGCGACGATCGCCCCCTGCTCGCCGGCGACGACCCGATCGCCCGCTGGAACCGCATCTACGACGAGCGACGAGCCCTCTACGAACGGGTCGCCGACCTCACCCTCGACACCTCACACGGCCCCCTGTCGGACGTGGTCGAGCGCATCGTCGCCTGGGACCGCGCCCGCCGGACGGAAGGATCCCCTTCATGAGCACCACCACGATCACCGTCGGCGGAGACACCCCCTACGACGTGACGGTGGGCCGCGGCATCCTGCCCCTCGTCGCCGAGGCCCTGCCCGCCACCGCCCGCAAGGTGCTCATCGTGCACCCGCCGACCCTCGCCGATCAGGCGGCCGCGCTGCGCGAGGTGCTGCGCGGCGACGGTGCGCGCGAGGTGCTGCTGGCCGAGGTGCCGGACGCTGAGCAGGGCAAGCGCGTCGAGGTCGCGGCGTTCTGCTGGCAGATCCTCGGGCAGGCCGATTTCACCCGCACCGACGCGGTCGTCGGCTTTGGCGGAGGAGCGGTCACGGACCTCGCGGGCTTCGTCGCTGCCACCTGGCTGCGCGGCGTCGCGATCGTGCAGGTGCCGACGACGGTGCTGGCGATGGTGGATGCCGCGGTGGGCGGGAAGACCGGCATCAACACCGCGGAGGGCAAGAACCTGGTGGGCGCCTTCTGGCCGCCGCGTGCGGTGATCTGCGACCTCGACCTCCTCGACGGTCTCAGCGCGCACGAGCGCACCGCCGGGTTCGCGGAGGTCGTGAAGGCCGGGTTCATCTGGTACCCGGAGATCCTCGATCTCATCGAGAAGGATCCCGCGGCCGTCGTCGATCCGGGCTCGGAGGCGTTCCGTCGATCGATCGAGCTCGCCATCGAGATGAAGGCACGCGTCGTCGGCGAGGACCTGCGCGAGGCGGGGCTGCGCGAGGTGCTCAACTACGGACACACTCTCGGTCACGCCATCGAGCACGCCGAGCGCTACCGCTGGCGCCACGGCGCGGCGATCTCGGTCGGCATGGTCTTCGCCGCCGAGCTGTCGCGTCTGGCCGGACGCCTCAGCGACGACGTGGCGAACCGGCACCGCTCGGTTCTGGAGTTGCTGGGTCTTCCCACCTCGTATCGCGCGGGCGCCTGGCCGCAGCTGCTGGCGACCATGCAGCGCGACAAGAAGACGCGCGGCGCCATGCTGCGCTTCATCGTGCTCGACGACCTCGCCCGTCCCACCGTGCTGCAGGCACCCGACGAATCACTGCTGTTCGCGGCCTATCAGGAGATCGGCTCCTGAAATGCGCAGAGCCCCGGCCGTCCGAAGGCGGTCGGGGCTCTGCGACAGCGGAGGTCAGGCCGCGATGTGCTCCCTCACGGTCACCGGGGCCGGACGGGCCTCCCCGAGGTCGGCGGTCGCGACATCCTTGGTCTCCCGTGCAGTGAACGCGGCGCCCGCCGCGATGAGGGCGACCACGGCGGTGAACACGCTCGTCACGACCCAGCCACCCACCTGCACGCCACCGAGGGCGGTCACGATGGTCGGTGCGAAGCCGGCGGCCAGGAACCCGAGCTGGGTGCCGATCGCCATGCCGGAGAAGCGCACGCGGGTCGAGAACATCTCGCCGTAGAACGCAGGCCAGACCGCGTTCGCGGCCGCGTAGCCGAACGAGAACGTGAGCACGGCGAGCACGAACGTCAGCAGCGCGTTGCCGCTCGACATCGACAGCATGTAGAAGGGCATCAGCACCGCCGAGGCCAGCGCCCCGTAGATGAAGACGGGCTTGCGGCCGATGCGGTCGGCGAGGCGGCCGAACAGCGGCTGCGTGCCGAGGGCGAACAGGTTGGCGACGACGACCAGCCAGAGTGTGAGCGACGCGGCGAGGCCGACCTTCACGCCGTAGGCGATGGCGAGGTTGCCGAAGACGGTCGAGACCGCCGAGATGGTCGCGCACAGCACGACGCGGATCACGTCGCGCCAGTGGTGGCGCAGCAGCGGGATGAGCGGGAGCCGAGCGATCTCGCCGCGGGCCTTCGCCTGCTCGAACTCGGGGGTCTCGTGCAGCCGGCGACGGATCACCCACGCGACGAGCACGACCACCGCGCTGAGCCAGAACGGGATGCGCCAGCCCCACGAGAACTTGATGTCGACGGGAAGGGCCACGACGGGAACGAAGATGAGGGCAGCGAGGATCTGTCCGCCCTGGGTGCCGGTGAGGGTCCAGGAGGTGAAGAACGCGCGACGGTCATCGGGGGCGTGCTCCAGCGTGAGCGACGAGGCGCCGGCCTGCTCGCCGGCGGCCGAGAGTCCCTGCAGCAGTCGGGCGAGCACCAGCAGGATGGGCGCCGCCCAGCCGATCTGCGCATAGCCGGGGAGGCATCCGATCGCGAAGGTCGACAGACCCATGAGCAGCAGCGTGAACATGAGCACGCGCTGACGTCCGACGCGGTCGCCGAAGTGCCCGAGGATGACGGCGCCGACGGGACGCGCGATGTAGGCGAACCCGAAGGTCGCGAACGACATGACGAGAGCCGCCTGGTCGTTGGAGGGGAAGAACACGCTCGGGAAGATGAGCGCGGCCGCGGAGCCGAACAGGAAGAAGTCGTAGTACTCGACGGCGCTCCCCATGAAGCTCGCGATGGCCGCGCGCACTGGGGTCTTCCGCGTCGTTGCGGGAGTGGACATGAGTCTCCTCTATCAGATGGGTGTTGTCGGGGGTAGGGGTGGGATGGAAGGAACGGATGCCGCGTCTGCCGGTCGGCTCAGCGGGCGAGGATCTCCTCGGAGGTGACGAGGTCGCGGAAGTGCCGGGTCATGCGTCGGGGGTCGGGACGCACGCCCGTGATCAGCTCGAAGGCGTCGACCGCCTGGTGCACCGCCATCTGGCCGCCGTCGAGCGTGCGGCAGCCGCGCTCGCGAGCGGCGTCCAGCAGGGCGGTGCGCAGCGGGCGGTAGACGATGTCGGCGAGCCAGGTCTGCGGGCGCAGCAGCGCGGGGTCGAACGCGGTGCCGGGGTGGGCGGCCATGCCGAGCGGGGTGCAGTTGACCACTCCATCGGCGCGGGCGAGCAGGTCGGCCGCCTCGGCGGGCGTCCCGGGGCGCACCTCGGCGTGGGGGTGCCGTTCACCGGCGCGCACCGCCAGGGCGGCCACCCGCTCGATGTCGAGGTCGACGATGGTCAGCTCGCGCACGCCGTCGCGCAGCAGTGCGTCGGCGACGGCGGAGCCTGCACCGCCGGCACCGAACTGCACGACCCGCTCCCGGGGGACGCCCGGCAGCCCTTCACGCAGGGCCGCGGCGAAGCCGGTGGTGTCGGTGTTGTAGCCGAGCCGGCCCTCGGCGGTCAGCAGGACGGTGTTCACGGCGCCGAGCGAGGCGGCGACCGGGTCGACGTGGTCGAGGTGGGGGAGGACCGCCTGCTTGAAGGGGTGGGTGATGTTGAGCGCGTCGAAGCCGAGGCGCTCGGCCCAGGCGAGGATCTCGCCGAGCTCGGTCACGCCGAGGCCGAGGAGCGCCGTGTCGATCGGGCGGTAGACGTAGGGAATCCCGAGGGCGGTGGCCTCCGCCATGTGCATGGGCGGGGTCAGCGAGGGGGTGACACCGTCGCCGACGAGGCCGACCAGGAAGCGTCGATCGCTGTGCACGGTACTCCTTCGTCCGAAGCGTTTGTACTAACTAGTACGTTCGCAGTGAACACGACAACATCCGACGTGTCAAGCACCGGTGTCAGGGAGTCGTGCGCAGCCAGCCGACGACTACGTCGCCGATCGTGCTGCGCAGGTGCGCACGGGTCGCGGCATCCGTGAAGTCGATGTCGAAGAGCTGCCCGAACGTGTGGCGGTTCGCGACCTGGAAGACGCAGTAGGCGCTGATGACGAGGTGCACGTCAAGCGCGTCGACGTCGCTGCGGAACAGCCCGGCATCGCGGCCGCGCGCGAGGATTCCGTCGAGCAGCGACTTGGCAGGCTGCGACAGCGTGCGCAGCGACGGGATCCGGGAGATGGATGTCCCGCGGTGGATGTTCTCGATCGCCACCAGCCGGATGAACGCCTCGTGCGAGACGTGATGGTCGAAGGTCAGCTCCGCGAGCTGGCGCACCGCGGCCAGCGGATCCGTGTGATCGACGTCGATCCCGCGCTCCGCCTCGCGAATGCCGCGATAGGCATCTTCGAGCACGGCGAGGTAGAGGCCTTCCTTGCTGTCGAAGTAGTAGTAGATCATCCGCTTGGTCGTGCGGGTGCGGCGGGCGATCTCGTCCACGCGGGCGCCGGAGAAGCCCTCTTCGGCGAAGACCTCGGTCGCGACCGCGAGCAGTTCGGCCTTGGTGCGTTCGGGGTCGCGGCGCACGTCACTCACGCCGTCAGAGTATCCGAGCGGGATCGGGGGAGTCGGGAACGGCATACCGCCGGGAATGTACCGAGTGGTACATTCCCTGACCATGGAGACCTCGATCGCAACGGTGTGCATCAGCGGGCCCCTCTCCGCCAAGCTCCACGCCATCGCCGCCGCCGGTTTCGACGGCATCGAACTGTTCGAACCCGACCTCATCGCCGCGCCCGAGAGCCCAGAGGAGATCCGGGCGCTGGCCGCACGACTCGGCCTGCGCATCGACCTCTACCAGCCGCTGCGCGACGTCGAAGGGGTCTCCGAGGAGGAGTTCGCCCGGGTCCTCCACCGCGCCGACGCGAAGTTCGCGCTCATGCAGCGGCTCGGCGTCGGCACGGTGCTCGCTTGCAGCAACGTCGCGACCGCCGTCACCGACGACCTGGACGTCAGCGCCGCGCAGCTGCGGCGCCTCGGCGAGCTCGCCGCGGGCCGCGGCATCCGGATCGCCTTCGAGGCCCTCGCCTGGGGACGCCACATCGACGACTACCGCACCGCCTGGGAGGTCGTCCGGCGCGCCGATCATCCCGCCGTCGGCGTGTGCCTCGACTCGTTCCACATCCTGTCCCGCCGCACCCCGCTGGAGGGCATCACGGAGATCCCGGGCGACCGCATCTTCTTCGTACAGCTCGCCGACGCACCCGCCCTGTCGCTCGACGTGCTCTCGTGGAGCCGGCACCACCGCCTGTTCCCGGGCGAGGGGGCGTTCGAGCTGGCGGACCTGACGCGCCGCGTCCTCGACGCCGGATACCGCGGTCCGCTGTCGCTCGAGGTGTTCAACGACACCTTCCGGCAGACCGACCCCGTGCGCACCGCCGCGCAGGCCCGCCGCTCGCTGCGCTGGCTCGAAGACGCCGTCGCGCGCATCGACCCGGACGTTCCCGACCTGCAGCTCCTGCCGGACTCCGCGGCGCCCGCCGGGGTCGCGTTCGTCGAGATCAAGGGCGAGGACACGAGCGGCTTCGACCGTGTGCTCGCCGCGGCGGGCTTCACCGCCCACGGCCGCCACCGCTCCAAGGCGGTCACTCTGTGGACCAGCGGGCGCGCCCGCATCGTGCTCAACGAGGAGCGCGCCGCGGGTCTCGCGCCCCGCATCGCCGCCGTCGGCTTCGACGTCGACGATGCCGACGCCGTCACCCGCCGGCTCACCGCCCTGGGGGTGCCGCGCGTCGACCGGCGCCGGCTCGCCGATGAGGCCGACCTGCCCGGCACCATCGCACCCGACGGCACCGAGGTGTACTGGAGCCAGGCGGCCGACGCCGGCGACCCGGAGTGGGCCGCCGAGTTCGGCCCGGTGCAGCGCTCCGCTGCACACGGCGTCACCCGCGTCGACCACGTGAGCCTCACCCAGCCCTGGCAGGTCATCGACGAGACCCGGCTGTTCCTGTCCGCCGCCTTCGCACTGGAGCCGCAGGGTTCCACGGATGTCCCGGGTCCTGCCGGACTCGTGCAGAGCCACGTCTTCGGCTCGCCCGACGGCGCCGTGCGTCTCCCCCTGAACGTCGCGCCGCCGTTGTCGGCCGAGGCGGGCCGCGACGGCGGGCCCGTGCAGCACATCGCCTTCGCCTGCGACGACGTCATCGCACTCGCGCGCGCCCTCGCGGACGCCGGCGTCGCGCCGCTTCCCGTCCCCGCGAACTACTACGACGACCTCGCCGCCCGGTTCGCACTTCCGGAATCGACGCTCGACGGGCTGCGCGCGGCATCCGTGCTCTACGACGCCGACGCCGACGGTTCCTACCTGCACGTCTACACACGCACGATCGGCGGCGTGTTCTTCGAGTTCGTCGAGCGCCGCGGCCACTACGACGGATACGGCCCCCAGAACGCCGCCGTCCGCCTCACGGCGCAGCAGCGCGCCGCTGATAGGTTCGGCGCATGACCGCCCCGCGCCGCATCCTGCTCGTCAACGGCCCGAACCTGAACCTGCTGGGCGTGCGGGAACCGGCGATCTACGGCCACGAGACCCTCGCCGACGTCGAGCGTCTCGTGACGGATGCCGCGGCCTCCCGCGGCTTCGAGGTCACCGCCGTGCAGTCCAACCACGAGGGCGTGCTGATCGACGCGATCCACGAGGCGCGCCTCACGGCGGCGGCGATCGTCATCAACCCCGGCGGTCTCACCCATACCTCGGTGGTGCTGCGCGACGCGCTCAGCGGGGTCGCCCTGCCGGTCGCCGAGGTGCACGTCTCCGACGTCTACGCCCGCGAGGCGTTCCGGCACCACTCGTACGTGCACGACGTCGCCGTCGTGCACGTGATCGGAGAGGGCGTCGCCGGCTACGTGCGCGCGACGAACCTGCTGCTCGACGTCGTGACCGGTCGCGCCGAGGGCTGATCCTCGGAATCGCCGGGTCACGGGGCATCCGTTAGACTCTCGTGTCGGCCGTCTCGGCCTCGCACCCACACGAAACGGAAAAGCGCACCCTCATGGCATCCACCGCAGACATCAAGAACGGCGTCGTCCTGAACATCGACGGTCAGCTCTGGAGCGTCGTGGAGTTCCAGCACGTCAAGCCCGGCAAGGGCGGCGCGTTCGTGCGCACCAAGCTGAAGAACGTGCTCACCGGCAAGGTCGTCGACCGCACGTTCAACGCGGGCGCCAAGGTCGAGATCGAGAACGTCGACCGCCGCGACTTCCAGTACCTCTACAACGACGGCGACAGCTTCGTGTTCATGGACGTCGCCGACTACGACCAGATCAACGTGGCCGCCGCGACGGTCGGCGACGCGGCGAACTTCCTGCTCGAGAACCAGCAGGTGCAGATCGCGCTCAACAACGGCAACCCGCTCTACATCGAGCTGCCCGCGTCCGTCGTGCTCGAGATCACCTACACCGAGCCGGGCCTGCAGGGCGACCGCTCGTCGGCCGGCACCAAGCCCGCCACCGTCGAGACCGGCTACGAGATCCAGGTGCCGCTGTTCCTCGAGACCGGCACGAAGGTCAAGGTCGACACCCGCACGGGTGACTACCTCGGCCGCGTCAGCTGACGCGTGAGCGCCCGTTCGAAGGCGCGCAAGCGCGCGCTCGACATCCTGTTCCAGGCGGATGTGCGCGGTGAGGACCTTCCCGCCGTGCTCGCCGCGGAGGCCAAGCGCGCGGCGAGCGAGCCCGCCCGCGTGGGTTCCTGGCTGTACGCCCGCGACATCGTCGACGGGGTGATCGACAACGCCGACCAGATCGACGAGCTCATCATCACCCACGCCCGCGATTGGAAGCTCGACCGCATGCCCGCCGTCGACCGCGCGCTGCTGCGCATCGCCACGTGGGAGATCGTGTTCAACAGCGAGGTGCCCAGCGCCGTCGCGATCGACGAGGCGGTCGAGCTCGCGAAGGAGTACTCGACCGACGGCTCGGGCTCGTTCGTGCACGGCGTGCTCGCCCGCATCTCGCGCGCCGTCTGAGCGCCCACGCCGCGCGTTTTCCCGGCCGCGGCACCCCGGCGCGCCGCACCCGCGTGCCTAGACTCGACTGCGGAAGGGAGAGCGCATGCGCATCACGGGCCTCGGCCACGCCGGCATGTTCATCGAGACCACGGGCGGCAGCATCCTCTGCGACCCGGTCATCGGCCCCTCGTTCTTCGGATCGTGGTTCCCGTTCCCCGACAACCGCGGGCTCGACTGGGAGCGGTTCGGCAACGCCGACTTCCTCTACGTCTCGCACCGGCACCGTGACCACTTCGACCCACAGCTGCTGCAGCGCTACGTGCCCCGAGACATCCGGGTGCTCCTGCCCGAGTACCCGACCGACGACCTCGAGGTCGACCTTCGCGCCCTCGGATACGAGAACATCGTCTACACGCAGGCGGGCGTTCCCCTCGTGTACGACAACGGCCTGACCATCATGGTGACCCCGCTGCGCGCCCCGAGCGACGGCCCGATCGGCGATTCGTCACTGAGCGTCGACGACGGCACCGCGAGCATGCTCAACCAGAACGACGCCCACCCGCTCGATCTCGAGAAGCTGCTCGCGTTCTCCCGCCCCGACGCCTACTTCACCCAGGTGAGCGGCGCGATCTGGTGGCCGATGGTCTACGACCTGCCCCAGGACGCCAAGCAGAACTTCGCGAGGCTCAAGCGCGACGCCCAGAACAAGCGGGCGATGTACTACATCGACAAGGTCGCCGCCGAGCACGTCTTCCCGATGGCCGGCCCGCCGATGTTCCTGCGCGAGGAGCTGTTCCGCTACAACGGCTACGGCCTCGAGGACGACTCGATCTTCACCGATCAGCAGCAGTTCCTCGACCACATGGCCGAGGTCTCTCCCGCCCAGAAGGGCTACCGGTTCGTGCCCGGCACCCAGGTCGACCTCGCGGGCAGCGAGATCCAGGTGACGCAGACCCTGTACACCGAGGCGGAGATCGAGCGCATCTTCTCCGACAAGTGGACCTATCTCGCCGAGCAGCTCGACGCCCGTCAGGACGAGGTGCGCGCCGAGGAGGCGCAGCGCGCCGCCGTGCTGCCGCCCGCGGAGATGCTCGCTGCGCTCCAGGAGTGGTGGGAGCCGCTGCTGCGCCGCGCACGCACCATCCGCAACGGCGTCGGCGGCAACGTGCGGTTCCGCATCGGCGACCTCGACATGGTCGTCGACTTCCCCAAGGCGAAGGTGCGCGAGTACGCGGGGGAGGAGTGCGTGTACTGGTACACGATCCCCGCCGACCTCGTCTCGACGAACATCGCCGACCACGAGATCGACTGGTCGAACTCGATCTTCCTGTCGATGCAGTTCGAAGTCGGACGCGCCGGCAAGTTCAACGAGTTCCTCACCACCTTCCTCAAGTGCCTCTCGCGCGACCGCATCGAGTACGTCGAGAACTGGTACGCCGAGCAGTCCGACCAGACCGAGGACACCGAGCTCGACGACTGGGTCGTGCAGCGCCGCTGCCCGCACCTGCGCGCAGACCTCACCAAGACCGGCAAGATCGAGGACGGCGTGCTGACCTGCTCCCTGCACGATTGGAAGTGGGATCTCGCCTCCGGCCGCTGCCTCACCTCGCAGGGCCACCCGATCCGCGCCCGCCGCGCCGACGAGACGGCGAGCCCCGAAGCCGCCGCAGCGTCGGTCTGAGCGTCCGAGTGAGCACGGCCCGCGGCATCCGTCGCCTCGACCCCCTGCACGTCGTCGACGTCTTCGTCTACGTCACCGTGCTGAACCTCACGGCCCAGTGGGTGCCGCAGGTGATCACCGAGTCGTTCACGACGTCGCTGTTCACCGCCATCGTGCTCAAGCTCGTGCTCGAGGCCGTGCTGTGGCTGAAGAAGGCCGTGCTCACGCGACTGAAGTCGGCCTCGACCTGGCCTCGCCGCGTCGTCAGCATCGTCGTGCTGGTGCTGCTGCTGCCCGGCAGCAAGCTTGTCGTCCTCGAGCTCATCCACCTGATCTTCGGCGATGCCGTGGCCCTCGGGGGGTTCTTCCTCGTGACCGCGCTCATCATCGTGCTTATGCTCGCGCGCCGCGGCGTGCGGTGGCTGCTCGCGCCGCGGGGCGCGTCGGCGCCGATCACCGACTGAGCGCCGATCACCGGCTAGGCTGGACACACCGAAGCAACCTTTAACACCGTCCCGTGAGGCGGAGAAGGGAGCGGCTGATGAGCGAGCGCACCGTTCTGCAGGGCGCGGACATCACCAGGGCTCTGACGCGCATCTCCCACGAGATCCTCGAGACCCAGCGCGGTGCCGACGACCTGGTCGTCCTCGGCATCCCGACGCGCGGCGTCGCCCTCGCCCAGCGCATCGCGACGAACCTGGCGGCCATCTCGGGCACCCCGGTCCCGGTGGGCGCCCTCGACGTCACGATGTACCGCGACGACCTCGCGCAGCATCCCACCCGCGCGCCGCAGCGCACCGACATCCCCGCCACCGGCATCGACGGCAAGACGGTCGTGCTGGTGGACGACGTGCTGTTCTCGGGCCGCAGCATCCGCGCCGCCCTCGACGCCCTGCAGGACATCGGCCGCCCCGCCGCCGTGCGCCTCGCGATCCTCGTCGACCGCGGCCACCGCGAGCTGCCGATCCGACCCGACTTCGTCGGCAAGAACCTGCCGACCTCCCGCGACGAGCGCGTCAACGTGCGACTCGTCGAGCACGACGGCGAGGACGCCGTCACGATCGAGGGGGAGTGACCGGGATGCGCCACCTGCTCGACACGCAGCACCTCTCCCGTGAGGACGCGCTGACGATCCTCGACATCGCCGAGGACATGGCCGACACGCAGCATCGCGAGGTCAAGAAGCTGCCGACCCTGCGCGGCAAGACCGTCGTGAACCTCTTCTTCGAGGACTCGACGCGCACGCGCATCTCGTTCGAGGCCGCCGCGAAGCGCCTGTCGGCCGACGTCATCAACTTCTCCACGAAGGGGTCGAGCGTCTCGAAGGGCGAGTCGCTCCAGGACACCGCGCAGACCCTCCAGGCGATGGGTGCCGACGCGGTGGTCATCCGCCACGGCGCGTCCGGCGCCCCGCGCACCCTCGCGACGAGCGGGTGGATCACCGCGGGGGTCGTCAACGCGGGCGACGGCACGCACGAGCATCCGACCCAGGCGCTGCTCGACGCGTTCACGATCCGCAAGCGCCGGTTCGGCGACGACAGCCGCGGGCGCGACCTCGCCGGGGTGAAGGTCACGATCGTCGGCGATGTGCTGCACTCCCGCGTCGCGCGGTCGAACGTCTGGCTGCTCACGGCCCTCGGCGCCGAGGTCACCCTCGTCTCGCCGCCGACGCTCGTACCGCAGGATGTCTCGGCCTGGCCCGCGACCATCTCCTACGACCTCGATTCGGCGATCGCCGCCGGGCCCGACGCGCTCATGATGCTGCGCATCCAGCTCGAGCGCATGAGCGCCGCGTATTTCCCGACTGAACGGGAGTATTCCCGCCGCTGGGGACTCGACGCGACGCGGCTCGCGGCGCTTCCTGCCGATAGCATTGTGATGCACCCCGGCCCCATGAATCGCGGCCTCGAGATCTCGGCGGATGCCGCCGACTCGCCCCGGTCGACTGTGCTCGACCAGGTTCGCGCGGGCGTGTCGGTGCGCATGGCGGTGCTCTACCTGCTCCTGAGCGGGCAGGCCGACCACGACGACGAGCAGAAGAAGGAGGACGAGCGATGACCGGCCTTCATCTGATCCGCGGCGCACGACTCGCCGACGGCACGACCACCGACATCCTCATCGAAGACGGCCGGATCGCGGAGCTCGGCATATCGCTGTCGCGCGCGGGTGCCGCGGTGATCGACGCCGACGGACTGCTCGCTCTGCCGGGACTCGTCGACCTGCACACCCACCTGCGCGAGCCCGGCTACGAGGCGTCGGAGACGGTGCTCACCGGTTCCCGCGCGGCCGCCGCCGGCGGGTACAGCGCCGTCTTCGCGATGCCGAACACCTCGCCCGTCGCCGACACGGCGGGCGTCGTCGAGCAGGAGCTCGCTCTCGGCGAGCAGGCGGGCTACGTCACGGTGCAGCCGATCGGCGCCGTCACCGTCGGCCAGAAGGGCGAACGGCTCGCCGAGCTCGGCGCCATGGCCGACTCGCGCGCCCGGGTGCGCGTGTTCAGCGACGACGGCTCCTGCGTCTGGGACCCGCTCATCATGCGACGCGCGCTCGAGTACGTGAAGGCGTTCGACGGCGTCATCGCCCAGCACGCCCAGGACCCCCGGCTGACCGCGGGCGCCCAGATGAACGAGGGTGCCGTCTCGGCGGAGCTGGGACTGGCCGGATGGCCGGCGGTCGCCGAGGAGTCGATCATCGCCCGCGACGTGCTGCTGGCCGAGCACGTCGGCTCCCGCCTGCACGTCTGCCACCTCTCGACGGCCGGCTCGGTCGACATCATCCGCTGGGCGAAGCGGCGCGGTGTGAACGTCACCGCCGAGGTGACTCCGCACCACCTGCTGCTGACCGACGAGCTGGTACGCGGCTACGACGCGCGCTACAAGGTGAACCCGCCGCTGCGCACCGCAGACGACGTGCGGGCGGTGCGCGAGGGGCTCGCCGACGGCACGATCGACATCGTCGCGACCGACCACGCGCCCCACCCCGCCGAGGCGAAGGCCTGCGAGTGGCAGGCGGCCGCGAACGGCATGGTCGGCCTCGAGTCCGCCCTGCGCGTCGTGCAGCAGTCGATGGTCGACACCGGGCTCCTCGACTGGGCCGATGTCGCGCGGGTCATGAGCGAGACACCGGCCCGCATCGGCCGCCTCGCCGGGCACGGCCGCCCGATCGCCGTGGGGGAGCCCGCCCACCTCGCGCTCTACGACGCGGCCGTCACCGCGACCTTCGGCCGGGACGACCTGCGCGGGCGCAGCCGCAACTCGCCCTACCTCGACCGGGAGCTCCCGGGCCGCGTGGTCTGGACCTTCCACGCCGGCATCCCAACCGTCGCCCACGGCGACCTCGTCGACCTGACGAAGGAGTCCGCATGACCCAGCAAGGCGCCCTCCTTCTCATGATCGGCCTCGCCCTCGTGCTCATCGGCCTGATGGCGTGGGGCTGGTGGCGACGAACCCGTCGGGACTCCGGCATTGCGGTACCGCTGGCCGACCCCGCCGCCGAGATCGACGAGCGCGCGCGCTTCGACGTCTTCTACGTCGCCACGACCGTGCACGAGCGTCCCCTCGAGCGCCTCGCCGCCCGTGGCCTCGCCTACCGGGCGCCGGCGACGCTCGTCGTCACCGACCGCGCGCTGCTGCTCGCGATCGCGGGGGAGCCGACCGTCGAGCTCACCGCGTCGCGCGTCGTCGACGTCGCCCAGGCGACGGTGGCGATCGACCGCGTCGTCGAGCGTGAGGGCCTCGCCCGCATCACCTGGACGCTCGACGACGGCACCCCGGTCGACACCTACCTGCGTGCCCGCGACGCCTCCGCCAAGGTGCTCGCCGACGCGGTGCGCCCCCTACTGACCTCATCCCCCTCGACCCCCGCAGGAAGCGACGCATGACCAGGTTCCACACCGAACGCGCCGTTCTCGTCCTCGAAGACGGCACCCGCCACACCGGACGCGCCTACGGCGCGCGCGGCACCACCATCGGAGAGGTGGTCTTCACGACCGGCATGACCGGCTACCAGGAGACCCTCACCGACCCGTCCTACGCCGGCCAGATCGTGCTGCAGACGGCCCCACACATCGGCAACACCGGCATGAACGGCGAGGACCCCGAGTCGCGCCGCATCTGGGTCGAGGGCTACATCGTGCGGGACCCGTCGCGCGTCGTCTCGAACTGGCGTGCCGACGAGTCCCTCGACGCGGCGCTCGAGCGCGACGGCATCGTGGGCATCAGCGGCATCGACACCCGCGCGGTGACCCGCCACATCCGCTCGGCCGGGTCGATGCGCGGTGCGATCTTCTCGGGCGAGGCGGCCGGGCTCGACGACGACGAGCAGCTGCGCATCGTGCGCGAGGCGCCGCAGATGGCGGGGCGCAACCTGTCGGCCGAGGTGTCGGTCGCGAGCGTCGAGGTGACGCCGGCGACGACCGAGCGCATCGGCAGCCTCGCCGTGCTCGACCTCGGCGTCAAGCAGGCGACGATCGACAACCTCGCCGCGCGCGGCTTCGACGTGCACGTCTTCCCGCAGTCGGCCACGCTCGAGGAGATCCGCGCGATCGGGCCGGTCGCGGCGTTCTACTCGAACGGCCCCGGCGACCCCGCGGCATCCGATGCCCACGTGGCGCTGCTGCGCGGGCTGCTCGATGACGGACTGCCGTTCTTCGGCATCTGCTTCGGCAACCAGCTGCTCGGCCGCGCTCTCGGGCTCGGCACCTACAAGCTGCCCTTCGGCCACCGCGGCATCAACCAGCCGGTGCTCGACAAGACCACCGGCAAGGTGGAGATCACCGCGCAGAACCACGGCTTCGCCGTCGACGCGCCGATCGACGCGGTCATCGACAGCCCGAACGGCTACGGCCGCGTCGAGGTGAGCCACGTCGGTCTCAACGACAACGTGGTGGAGGGCCTGCGCGCGCTCGACATCCCCGCCTTCAGCGTGCAGTACCACCCGGAGGCGGCGGCCGGCCCCCACGACGCCAACTACCTCTTCGACCGATTCCGCGACCTCGTGATCGCGCAGCAGACCCAGAAGGGCGCCGCCTGATGCCCAAGCGCGACGACATCCGCTCCGTCCTCGTCATCGGCTCCGGCCCGATCGTCATCGGCCAGGCGTGCGAGTTCGACTACTCGGGCACGCAGGCCTGCCGCGTGCTCCGCGAGGAGGGCGTGCGCGTCATCCTCGTGAACTCGAACCCGGCCACGATCATGACCGACCCCGACTTCGCCGACGCGACCTACATCGAGCCGATCACCCCTGCGGTCATCGAGTCGATCATCCGCAAGGAGAACCCCGACGCGATCCTGCCGACCCTCGGCGGGCAGACCGCGCTCAACGCGGCCATGGCGCTGCACGAGCGCGGCATCCTCGAGAAGTACGACGTCGAGCTCATCGGCGCCAAGGTCGACGCGATCAAGCGCGGCGAGGACCGCCAGATCTTCAAGGAGCTCGTACTCGAGGCGGGGGCGGATGTCGCGGCATCCGTCATCTGCCACTCGATGGACGACCTGCTCGCGGGCGCCGAGAAGCTCGGCTACCCGCTGGTCGTGCGCCCCTCGTTCACGATGGGCGGCCTCGGCTCGGGCTTCGCGTTCGACGAGGCCGATCTGCGGCGCATCGGCGGCGCGGGCCTGCACGACTCGCCCACGCACGAGGTGCTGCTCGAGGAGTCCATCCTCGGGTGGAAGGAGTACGAGCTCGAGCTCATGCGCGACGGCAACGACAACACCGTCGTCGTCTGCTCGATCGAGAACGTCGACCCCGTCGGCGTGCACACCGGCGACTCGATCACCGTCGCACCGGCGCTCACCCTCACCGACCGCGAGTACCAGAAGCTGCGCGACATCGGCATCGACATCATCCGCGCCGTCGGCGTCGACACCGGCGGCTGCAACATCCAGTTCGCGGTCAACCCCGACGACGGCCGCATCATCGTCATCGAGATGAACCCGCGCGTGTCGCGCTCGTCGGCGCTCGCGTCGAAGGCCACCGGCTTCCCGATCGCGAAGATCGCCGCGAAGCTCGCCATCGGCTACCGCCTCGACGAGATCCCGAACGACATCACGAAGGTGACGCCGGCGAGCTTCGAGCCGACGCTCGACTACGTCGTCGTGAAGGTGCCGCGTTTCAACTTCGAGAAGTTCCCCGCCGCCGACACGACGCTCACGACCACCATGAAGTCGGTCGGCGAGGCGATGGCGATCGGCCGCAACTACGCGACCGCGCTGCAGAAGGCGCTGCGCTCGCTCGAGAAGCGCGGTTCCAGCTTCCACTGGGGCACCGAGACCCGCTCGGTCGACGAGCTGCTCGAGATCGCCCAGACCCCGACCGACGGACGCATCGTCGTCGTGCAGCAGGCTCTGCGGAAGGGCGCGACCCTCGAGCAGGCCTTCGAGGCGACGAAGATCGACCCCTGGTTCCTCGACCAGATCGTGCTCATCAACGAGGTCGCCCAGTTCGTGGCCGACGCCGCCGAGCTGGATGCCTCGACCCTCCGCATCGCGAAGGAGCACGGCTTCAGCGACGCCCAGCTGGCCGAGCTCCGCGGCATCGCCGAGGCGGAGGTGCGCGGCGTCCGTCACGCCCTGAACGTGCGTCCCGTCTACAAGACCGTCGACACGTGCGCGGGGGAGTTCCCGGCGCTCACGCCCTACCACTACTCGAGCTACGACGCCGAGACCGAGGTGACGCCGTCGGATCGCACCAAGGTCGTCATCATCGGCTCCGGCCCGAACCGCATCGGACAGGGCGTGGAGTTCGACTACTCGTGCGTGCACGCGTCGTTCGCCCTCGCCGACGCCGGCTACGAGACCGTCATGGTCAACTGCAACCCCGAGACCGTCTCCACCGACTACGACACGAGCGACCGGCTCTATTTCGAGCCGCTGACCCTCGAGGACGTGCTCGAGGTGTTGCACGCCGAGAGCCGGTCGGGGGAGATCCTCGGTGTGATCTGCCAGCTGGGCGGTCAGACGCCGCTCGGGCTCGCGAAGGGCATCGAGGAGGCGGGCTACCGCATCCTCGGCACGAGCCCCGAGGCCATCGATCTCGCCGAGGAGCGCGAGTTGTTCTCGCGCCTGCTCGACGAGGCCGAGCTCGTCGCCCCGCGTCACGGCACGGCGATCGACGTCGACGGCGCGATCGCGGTCGCAGAGGACATCGGCTACCCGGTGCTGGTGCGCCCGAGCTTCGTGCTCGGCGGCCGCGGCATGGAGATCGTCTACGACACGGCGAGCCTGCGCGACTACTTCGACCGCATCGCCGACCAGGCGATCATCGGCGCCGGCCGTCCGCTGCTCGTCGACCGCTTCCTCGACGACGCGATCGAGCTCGACGTCGATGCGCTCTTCGACGGCGAACAGCTGTACATCGGCGGCGTGATGGAGCACCTCGAGGAGGCCGGCATCCACTCCGGCGACTCGTCGTGCACGCTGCCGCCCGTCTCGCTTGGCCGCACCGAGATCGACCGCGTGCGCGAGGCGACCCTCGCGATCGCGCGCGGCGTCGGCGTGCGGGGCCTGCTGAACGTGCAGTTCGCGATCAGCGCGGGCGTGCTCTACGTGATCGAGGCCAACCCGCGCGCGAGCCGTACGGTGCCGTTCGTGTCGAAGGCCCTGGGCATCCCGCTCGCGAAGGCGGCGGCGCGCATCATGGCGGGTGCGTCCATCGCCGATCTGAAGTCCGAGGGCCTGCTGCCCGCCCAGGACGGCTCCCGGGTGCCGCTCGACGCCCCCGTCGCCGTCAAGGAGGCGGTGCTGCCGTTCAAGCGCTTCCGCACCCGCGACGGCCAGACCGTCGACTCGGTGCTCGGTCCCGAGATGCGCTCCACCGGCGAGGTCATGGGCATCGACCGCGACTTCCCGACGGCGTTCGCGAAGAGCCAGGATGCCGCGTACGGCGGCATGCCGCTCGAGGGCACCGTCTTCATCTCGGTCGCCGACGCCGACAAGCGCGCCGTGATCCTCCCGGCGCACCGCCTGCAGGAGCTCGGCTTCGCGCTCGTCGCGACGGAGGGCACCGCCGAGATCCTGGCGCGCAACGGCATCCGGGTGGAGGTCGTCGAGAAGTACTCCGCCACCCAGGAATCCGGTGAGCAGAACATCGTCGACCTCATCAACGACGGACGCATCGACATGATCGTCAACACCCCCTCGGGCGGGCTCGCCCGTGCCGACGGCTACGAGATCCGTGCGGCGGCCGTCGCGGCCGACAAGGCGCTGTTCACCACGATGGCGGTGCTGGGCGCGGCGGTCAGCGCCATGCCGGCACTGCGCGAGGGCTTCGCGGTGAAGAGCCTGCAGGAGTACGCGGCCGATCGGGCGGGACGCCTGTGACGACATTCGGTCAGCGCCTCTGGCAGGCCCTCGACACGCACGGGCCGCTCTGTGTGGGCATCGACCCGCACGAGAGCCTGCTGCAGTCGTGGGGTCTGCCGGTCTCGGCGGACGGCGTGCGCGAGTTCGGCCTGAGGGTGGTGGATGCCGCGGCCGGCCGTGTCGGCGTCGTGAAGCCGCAGGTCGCATTCTTCGAACGTTTCGGCTCGCGCGGCTTCGCGGCACTCGAGGACGTGCTCGCGGCGGCGCGGGCGGCGGAGCTGATCGTGATCGCCGATGCGAAGCGCGGCGACATCGGCTCGACGATGGACGGCTACGCGGCCGCCTGGCTCCAGCCGGGGTCGCCGCTCGAGGCGGACGCGGTGACGCTGAGCCCCTATCTCGGGCCGGACTCGCTGCAGCAGACACTCACCTTCGCGCTGCGGCACGGCAAGGGCGCGTTCGTACTCGCGGCGACGAGCAACCCCGAGGCGGAGCCGGTGCAGACGGCGGTCACCGCCGATGCGGCCGCCGAGGAGGGGGAGCGGGTCGCCGCCCGCGTCGCCCGCGACGCCGGCTGGCACAACGTGGGGCTTCCGGGCGCGCTCGGCTCCGTCGGCGTCGTGATCGGCGCGACCGTGACCCGTTCACGCTTCGGACTGAGCGACATCCTGCTCGCCGGCACGCCGATCCTCGCTCCGGGCTTCGGGGCGCAGGGCGCCGACCCGGCCGAGCTCGGCCGCCTGTTCGGCTACGTGTCGTCGCAGGTGATCGCGAACGAGAGCCGCAGCGTGCTCGCCGTCGGCCCCGACCGGCTGGCCGAGCGCATCGCCGAGCGCGCGGCGCTCTACGGGGCGCGCTTGTGACCGAGCATCGCAGCCCGCCGGAGGTCGACCGGGTCGCGGCATCCCAGCGCGCCGTCGAGGTGCGCCGCGCCCGGGCGAGTCTGAAGCGCGACCTGTCGTTCCGGGTCGTGACCGGCCAGGAGGTGCTGCGCCGCGCGATCTCCGACCCGCAGTCGCCGTCGGGCACCCTGCGCATCACCGACTTCCTCACCGCGCTGCCGGCGATCGGCGAGGGCAAGCGCGACCGGGTGCTGGAGGAGCTCGCCATCTCACCCGTGAAGCGGCTCGGCGGGCTCGGTGCGCGTCAGCGCGAGGTGCTCGCGGGCTGGCTCGACGAGCGGTTCCCCGAGCCCCGGCCCCGCCGCGGGCGCAGCCGCCTCATCGTGCTCGCGGGGCCCACCGCGGTCGGCAAGGGCACGGTCGCGACGTACATCAAGGAGCACTTCCCCGAGATCCTGCTGTCGGTGTCGGCGACGACCCGGCCGCCGCGCCCGGGTGAGGTCGAGGGGGAGCACTACTTCTTCACCGGCGAGCTCAGCTTCGACCGGCTGATCGAGTCGGGGCAGCTGCTGGAGTGGGCGACGGTGCACAACAAGTACCGCTACGGCACCCCGCGCGGCCCCATCGAGGAGGCCCTCGCCGCCGGCCGCACCGTGCTGCTCGAGATCGACCTGCAGGGTGCGCGCCAGGTGCGTCAGGCGGCGCCCGACGCGACCCTCGTGTTCCTGCTGCCGCCGAGCTGGGACGAATTGGTGCAGCGTCTCGTTGGCCGCGGCACCGAGGACGCGGAGGAGCGGGAGCGCCGCCTGCGCACGGCGAAGGTGGAGCTCGCCTCCCAGAACGAGTTCGACTACCGCGTCGTGAACCAGGATGTCGCCGCCGCCGCGCGCGAGGTCGTAGAATTGGCGAAGGCTTCCGCGCCCGCTTCGTAGCGCGCCGTCTTCCGCCGTCATCCCCGAACCAGGAGGTTTCGCCATGGCAGGGACCAATCAGGGCATCATCGACCCGCCCATCGACAGCCTTCTCGAGAAGGTCGACTCCAAGTACCAGCTCGTGATCTACGCGTCGAAGCGCGCCCGTCAGATCAACGACTACTACTCGGACCTGCAGGAGGGCAACCTCTTCGACAACGTGGGCCCGCTCGTCGACTCGACGATCGAGGACAAGCCGCTCACGATCGCGATGCACGAGATCCACGAGGACAAGCTGCGGCTGCGTCCCGCCGAGTAACACCCGCCTTCTGCACCGCGGCCCCGTGACATGATGTCCGGGGCCGCGCGCATGATGGCGTTCCCATCTTCTCCAGGAGCTTCGATGAGCCAGCTGCGACTGTTCACCTCCGAGTCCGTCACCGAGGGGCATCCCGACAAGATCTGCGACCAGATCTCGGACAGCATCCTCGACGCCCTCCTCACCGTCGACCGCGACGCGCGTGTCGCCGTCGAGACGCTCGTGACCACGGGGCTCGTGCACGTGGCGGGCGAGGTGCGCACGTCGGGCTGGGTCGACATCCCCGGCATCGTGCGCGGAGTCGTGAACCGCATCGGCTACACCTCGAGCGACACCGGCTTCGACGGCGACTCCTGCGGGGTGAGCGTGTCGATCGGCGAGCAGTCGAGCGACATCGCGCGCGGTGTGGATGCCGCGCTCGAGCACCGCGAGTCCGGCTCGAACGACCCGATCGAGCTGCTCGGCGCAGGCGACCAGGGCATCATGTTCGGCTACGCCACGAACGAGACGCCGCAGTACATGCCGACCGCCATCTGGACGGCGCATCGCATCGCCGAGCGTCTCGCCGAGGCGCGTCGCTCGGGTGCGCTGCCGTTCCTGCGGCCCGACGGCAAGACGCAGGTGACACTCGGCTACGAGGGCGCCGTGCCGCGCACGGTCGAGACCGTCGTGCTCTCGACCCAGCACCAGCCCGACATCTCGCAGAAGGCGCTGCGCGCCGCGGTGCAGGCGGAAGTCATCGACCCGGTGCTCGAGCTGACGGGTCTGGCGACGACCGACGTGCAGTACTTCATCAACCCGGCCGGGCCTTTCGTCACCGGTGGCCCGAAGGGCGACGCGGGTCTGACGGGCCGCAAGATCATCATCGACACCTACGGGGGAGCGGCGCGGCACGGCGGCGGCGCCTTCAGCGGCAAGGACCCGTCGAAGGTCGACCGCTCGGCCGCCTACGCGCTGCGCTGGGTCGCCAAGAACGCGGTCGCCGCGGGTCTCGCCGACCGTCTCGAGGTGCAGGTCGCCTACGCGATCGGCAAGGCCAACCCGGTGGGCCTCTACGTCGAGTCGTTCGGCACGGGGCACGTTGCCGACGAGCACATCGTCGCGGCGATCCGCGAGGTGTTCGATCTGCGTCCGGCGGCGATCATCGAGCAGCTCGATCTGCTGCGCCCGATCTACGCGCAGACGGCGGCATACGGCCACTTCGGCCGCGAGCTGCCCGACTTCACCTGGGAGCGCACCGACCGCGTCGACGAGCTCCGCGCCGCTGCCGGACTCTGACCGCGACGCCGTGACGAGCGATGAGCCGCGGCGGCTGACGGTCGCGCGCGTCCTCGTCGACTCTCCGCTGCCGCAGCTCGACCGCCTGTTCGACTACGCGGTGCCCGCGGAGCATATGGATGCCGCGACCCCCGGCGTGCGCGTGAAGGTGCCGCTGCGTACCGCGGGTCGCGTGGTCGACGGGTTCATCGTCGAGATCGCCGAGGCGGTCGCGCCCGAGCGTCCGCTGTCGGAGCTCGAATCGGTCGTGTCGTCGGTCGCCGTGCTGCCGGCACCGCTCTACGCGCTCGCCCGTCGCGCGGCCGACCGGGCCGCCGGGTCGGCGTCCGACATCCTGCGTCTCGTGGTGCCCAAGCGCATGGTGCGGGCGGAGAAGGCGTGGCTCGCCCGTCCCGCGCCCGAGGTCCCGCACGTCGACGCCGAGCGACTGCGGACGGCCCGCGGCATCCTGGCCGACTATCCGACGCTCGAGGGCGCCCTCGCGCAGGGCGCGCGGCTCGCCGTCGACGCCCCGCCCCGACCCTCGCGCCTCGGCGACGGCACCGACGTGGGCGCCTGGGCCGTGCTGCTCGCCGCCGCGGCGACCGTCACCCTCGCCGAGGGTCGCAGCGCGGTGCTGGTCGTGCCCGACTATCGCGACCAGGAGCAGCTGCTGGCAGCCCTCGCCGACCTCGCCCCGGCCGACGCCGTGGTGCGCGACGATGCGCGCGAGAGCGGGCCGGAGCGGTACGCCGCCTACCTCCGCATCCTCGCCGAGGCCCCGTGCATCGTGGTGGGCAAGCGCTCGGCCGCCTACGCTCCCGCGGCGCGCACGGGGCTCGTGGCGCTCTGGGACGACGGCGATCCACTGCTCGCCGAACCCCTGAGCCCCGGGGTGCACGCGCGCGACGCCGCCCTAGTGCGCCAGGAGCTCGAGGGCCACACGCTGCTGTTCGCAGGTCACACCCGCACGACCGACGTCGAGCGGCTGGTGCAGCTCGGCTGGGTCACCGACGTGCCCGCGCGGCGCCGCGTGTCGCCGAAGGTCGTGCTGAGCGCACCCGACGACGCCGCATCGCGCGCCCGCATCCCGTCGTCCGCGTTCGCGGCGATGCGCGAGGGGCTGCGTCAAGGACCGGTGCTCGTGCAGGTCGCGCGCCCCGGCTATGCGCCGGTCGTCCTGTGCGCCGAGTGCCGGCGCCCCGCGCGCTGCCTGCACTGCGGCGGCCCCCTGCGGGCCGACGCCCCGCGCGGCGTGCCCGAGTGCGGCTGGTGCGGCCGTCGCGCGCACGGCTGGGCGTGCCCGCACTGCGCGGGCAGCACCTTCCGCTTCGCATCGGCGGGGACGGAGCGCACCGCCGACGAGCTCGGCCGCGCGTTCGCGGGCATGCGGGTGATCGTGGCCGACGGCGCCCACCCCCGTGAACGCGTCGACGACGCACCCGCCCTCGTGATCGCGACGCGCGGCGCCGAGCCGATCGCCGCGGGCGGATACCGTGCGGTCGTGCTCCTCGACGGCGAGCGGATGCTGCTCGCCGAAGATCTGCGCATCGGCGAGGCGTGCCTGCGCTGGTGGGCGAACGCGGCGGCCCTCGCGCGCCCGGGCGCGCCGGTGCATCTCGTCGGAGTGACCGGGCCCGCCGCACGGGCGCTCGCGACCTGGACGCCGGCGGCCTACGCCCGCGCCGAGCTCGCCGAACGCGCACCGCTGCGCATGCCGCCGACCGTGCGCATCGTGCGCATCGAGGGCACGCCCGAACGGGTGCAGCAGGCGGTGCAGGATGCCGCGGCCCACGCACCCCTTCCCGCCGACGCCCTGCTCGGACCCGTCGCGCTCGACGACGGGCGCGTGCGGGCGCTGCTGCGCGTCGACTACGCCGCCGGCGCCGACACGATGCGGTCGCTGCGCGCGAGCGTCGTGGCCGCGGCGATCTCCGGGCGACGCCCGCCGAAGGGGCGGCCACCGGTGCCGCGCAATACACTGAACGTCCGGGCCGACCTTCTCGACGTCGACCTGTGACCCGCTCGACGACCCGGTGTCGCGATGCCCGCGGTCGTCCACGAACAGGGAGCCCATGCGTCTGATCTTCGCCGGTACGCCGGCGGCCGCGGTGCCGTCGCTGCGTGCCCTCGCGACCTCCTCTCACACGATCGCGACGGTCGTCACGCGCCCGGATGCCCCGATCGGCCGCAAGCGCGTGCTCACCCCGTCGCCGGTCGCGGCGACCGCCGACGAGCTGCAGCTGCCGACGCTCAAGACCCGTCGCCTCGACCCCGAGGCATCCGCTCATCTCGAGGCCCTCGACGCCGATCTCGGCGTGATCGTCGCGTACGGCGGGCTCGTGCGCGAGCCGCTGCTGAGCGCCCCGCGCCTCGGCTGGATCAACCTGCACTTCTCGCTGCTCCCGCGCTGGCGGGGCGCCGCCCCGGTGCAGCACGCGCTGATCGCGGGCGACGCCGAGACCGGATCGAGCGTGTTCCGTCTCGTCGCGGAGCTCGACGCCGGTGACGTCTACAGCGAGGTGCGCTACCGCGTCCCGCCGCTCGCGACGGCCGCCGACGTGCTGCGCGAGCTGTCGATCATCGGCGCGGAGCAGATCGTCGGCGTGGTCGACGCCCTCGCGGCCGGAACGGCCGTCGCGACGCCCCAGGCGGGCACGCCGACCCTCGCGCCGAAGCTCGACGCCGCCGACGGACGGCTCGACGTGACACAGCCCGCCGACGTCGTGCTCGCCCGGTTCCGCGGGGTCACCCCGGAGCCGGGCGCCCACCTCGTCGTCGACGGTCAGCGCCTGAAGGTGCTCGCCGCCCACCGCGCCGAGTCCACCGCCCGCCGTGCCCCGGGTCAGCTCGCCCTGCAGGGCCGCGAGGTGGTGGTCGGCACCGCCGACGACGCGATCGCGCTCGAGCGGGTGCAGCCGGCGGGCAAGGCGGCGATGGTCGCCGGCGACTGGTGGCGCGGCCTGCGGGTCGACGAGCTGCGGGTCGAGAAATGACCGCCCCCGCTCGCCGTGTCGCGTTCGAGGTCATCCGGGCCGTGCACGCCGACGACGCGTACGCGAACCTGCTGCTGCCCGCCGCCATCACCCGCGCCGGGCTGAGCAGCGCCGATGCGGCGCTCGCGACCGAGCTCACCTACGGCACCCTGCGCCGCGAAGGCACCTATGACGCGGTCATCTCGCTCGCCGCGGGCCGCGACATCGCCCTGATCGACCCGCCCGTGCTCGACGCGCTGCGGCTCGGCGCCCACCAGATCCTCGCGACGCGCATCGCGTCGCATGCCGCCGTGCACGACACCGTCGATCTGGTGCGGCGCGAGATCGGCCCCGCCGTGACCGGCTTCGCGAATGCGGTGCTGCGCCGGATCTCCCGCGACAACCCTGGCGACTGGTTCTCCCGCATCGCCGACGAGGCGCGCTCCGACGACGAGCGCCTCGCGCTGCGGTTCTCGCACCCGGTCTGGGTGATCCGCGCCTTCCGTCGCGCCCTCGCCGCCGAGGGCCGCGCCGACGAGCTCGAGGCGCTGCTGACCGCCGACAACGCGGCACCGGGCGTCACGATGGCGGCGCTCCCGGGGCTCGTCGATCCTGACGCGGACAGCGCCTGCACCCCGTACTCGCCCGTCGGCTTCCGACTCGCCGGCGGTGACCCGGAGCCCGTCATCACCGCGGCGGGCGGCCGGGTGCGCGTACAGGACGAGGGATCCCAGCTCGTCGCCCTGGCGCTCAGCCGCCACGCCCCCGTGCGCGCGGGGGAGCGGTGGCTCGACCTGTGCGCGGGGCCGGGCGGCAAGACCGCACTGCTCGCGGCCGAGGCCCTCGCGCACGGAGCCGTCCTCGATGCGAACGAGCCGGTTCCGGCCCGCGCGGGACTGGTGCGCCGTTCGGTGGCCGCCGTGCCGCTCCCGGTCGACGTCTCCGAGCTCGACGGGCGCGAGCGGGCGGCGAGCGCCGCGGGTGCGTACGACCGCATCCTCGTCGACGCGCCGTGCACGGGTCTCGGCGCGCTGCGCCGGCGTCCCGAGGCGCGGTGGCGCAAGCAGTCATCGGATGTCGCGGACCTCACCCCGCTGCAGCGGGAGCTCCTGTCCTCGGCCGTGGGCGCGCTGACCCCGGGCGGCGTGGTCGCGTACGTCACCTGCTCCCCGCATCTCGCCGAGACGCAGGGCGTCGTGGCCGACGTGCGCCGCGAGTGGGGCGACGCCCTCGAGCCGGTCGACGCCCGCGAGGTGCTGCAGCGGGTCGCCCGGCGCCCGCTCGATCTCCCCGAGCCGGCGTCCGACGACGGACACGCCCAGCTCTGGCCCCACCGCCACGGCACCGACGGGATGTTCCTCGCGCTGCTCCGACGTCGCTGACGTCCCGGGTGGCGAGGTCCGGCCCGGGATAATGGGGGAGTGAGCGACATCCGCATCAATCCCTCCATCCTCTCCGCCGACTTCGTGAACATGCAGGCGGACCTCGACCGCATCGCGACCGCAGACTTCGTGCACGTCGACGTCATGGACAACCACTTCGTGCCGAACCTCACCTTCGGACCGCAGATGGTGCAGCGCATCCAGGAGACGAGCCCGGTGCCGCTCGATGTGCACCTGATGATCGACGACGCCGAGCGCTGGGCGCCCGGTTACGCCGAGCTCGGCGCGGCATCCGTCACCTTCCATCTCGAGGCCGCGACCGATCCGATCGCCCTGGCCCGCACCCTGCGCGGCATCGGCGCGCGCGCCGGCGTCGCCATCAAGCCCGGAACCCCCGCCGAGGGCCTGTACGACGTGCTCGACGAGTTCGACCAGATCCTGGTGATGACCGTCGAGCCGGGCTTCGGCGGACAGTCGTTCATGACCTCCGCGATGCCGAAGCTGTCGGCGCTGGCCGCCGAGGCGCGTCGCCGAGGATCGTCGGTGTGGCTGCAGGTCGACGGCGGCATCGGCGAGTCGACGATCGCCCAGGCCGCCGAGGCGGGCGCCGACACCTTCGTCGCCGGCTCCGCGGTGTTCGGCGCCGACGACCCGGCGCGCGCGATCGAGGCGCTGCGCAACGGCGCCGCCCGTCACACCCACGCGCACTGAGGTGAGCCTGGGCCCGAGGGGGCCGCGCGGTTCGCTACCCTTGCAGGGTGAAGTCGTTCGACGAGCTGTTCGCTGAGCTCACCGTCAAAGCCCAGGAGCGTCCCGCCGGTTCCGGCACGGTCGCCGAGCTCGATGCGGGTGTGCACGCGATCGGCAAGAAGATCGTCGAAGAGGCCGCCGAGGTGTGGATGGCCGCGGAGTTCCAGTCCGACGCCGAGGCGGCGGAGGAGATCTCCCAGCTGCTCTATCACCTCCAGGTGCTGATGCTCGCGAAGGGTCTGACCCTGCAGGACGTCTACCGACATCTGTGACCCACGCCGGCCCCGCCGGCACGAGGCATCCGCTCATCACACGACCGCAGAGAAGACCATGCTCAGAATCGCCGTGCCCAACAAGGGCTCGCTCGCCGAGACCGCAGCCGAGATGCTGCAGGAGGCCGGGTACACCGGCCGACGCGATCCCAAAGACCTCTACGTGCTCGACGCCGCCAACGACGTCGAGTTCTTCTACCTCCGCCCCCGCGACATCGCGACCTACGTCGGCTCGGGCGCGCTCGATGTCGGCATCACCGGCCGCGACCTGCTGCTGGACGCCCGCATGCCCGGTGCACGCGAGATCGAGACGCTCGGCTTCGCCGATTCGACGTTCCGGTTCGCGGGCCCTCCCGGCCGCTTCCGCGAGCTGAGCGACCTGCACGGGCTGCGCGTCGCCACGGCCTACCCCGGCCTCGTCGACGGCTACCTCGACGAGCAGGGCGTCGCCGTCGACCTCGTCCCCCTCGATGGCGCGGTCGAGTCGGCCGTGCAGCTCGGTGTGGCCGATGCGGTCGCCGACGTCGTGTCGACGGGCACCACGCTGCGCCAGGCGGGCCTCGAGATCTTCGGTCCCGTGCTGCTGCAGTCCGAGGCCGTGCTCATCAGCGGCAGCACCGAGCCCGACGGTCTCGACACCCTGCTGCGACGCCTGCGCGGCGTGCTCGTGGCGCGCCAGTACGTGATGGTCGACTACGACCTGCCGCTGGTGCTGCTCGACCAGGCCGTCGCCGTCGCCCCCGGCATCGAGTCGCCGACCGTGTCGCCGCTGCGCGACCCCGAGTGGGTCGCCGTGCGGGTGATGAGCCCCCGCAAGGGCGTCAACCGCGTCATGGACGACCTCTACGCGCTCGGCGCCCGCGCCATCCTCGTCACCGAGATCGCCGCCGCGAGGCTCTGATGAGCGTCGTCACGCGGGTGATCCCGTGCCTGGATGTCGCGGCCGGCCGCGTCGTGAAGGGCGTGAACTTCGAGAACCTCCGCGACATGGGCGACCCGGTCGAGCTCGCCCGGCTCTACTTCGCGCAGGGGGCCGACGAGATCACCTTCCTCGACGTCACCGCGACCGTCGACGAGCGGGCGACCACCTACGAGGTCGTGCAGCGCACGGCCGAGGAGGTCTTCATCCCGTTGACCGTGGGCGGCGGCGTGCGGGCGACCGACGACGTGGCGCGCCTGCTCGCCTGCGGCGCCGACAAAGTGGGCGTCAACTCAGCCGCCATCGCACGCCCCGAGCTGCTCGGCGAGATCGCCGATCGCTTCGGCGCTCAGGTGCTCGTGCTCTCCCTCGACGTGAAGCGCTCGGCGGCGACGCCCAGCGGATTCGTCGTCACCACCCACGGCGGACGCACCGAGACATCCCTCGACGCCCTCGCCTGGGCGCAGGAGGCCATCGAGCGCGGCGCCGGCGAGCTGCTGGTGAACTCCATCGACGCCGACGGCACGAAGGACGGCTTCGACCTCGAGCTCGTCGCCCTCATGCGCGAGATCTCGAGTGTGCCCGTCATCGCCTCGGGCGGCGCCGGCCGTGCGGCCGACTTCGCCCCCGCTGTGCGCGCGGGCGCCGATGCGGTGCTGGCGGCGAGCGTGTTCCACTCGGGCCAGCTGACGGTGGGCGATGTGAAATCCGCCCTCGTCGCCGACGGAGTGGAGGTACGCCGATGACGGGCTCGCTCGACGAGCGCATCGCCGCCGTCGCGTTCAACGCCGACGGTCTCGCCCCTGCGATCGTGCAGCAGTGGGACACCCACGAGGTGCTCATGCTGGGGTGGATGGATGCCGAGGCGCTCCGTCGCACGTTGACCACCGGTCGCGTCACCTACTGGTCGCGGTCCCGCCAGGAGTACTGGCGTAAGGGTGACACGTCGGGCCACATCCAGCTCGTGAAGTCGGCACACCTCGACTGCGACGGGGACGCACTGCTGATCGAGGTCGACCAGGTGGGGCCCGCGTGCCACACGGGCCTGCGCAGCTGCTTCGACACCGCCGACCTCGACGCGGTCGACGGCGTGGTGGGGGAGGAGCGCCCGTGATCGCCCGTGCGCGTCTGATCGCCGTGCTCGCCGCGCTCGTCGCCGGGGCGATCGGCATCATCTCCTCCACGCAGACGTGGGTCGACGTCATCCTCACGGCCGGCTCCGCTCCCGACATCGCGGTCGCCGGAAACGATGCCGTGCCGGTGCTCGCGCCGCTCAGCCTCGCCGCGCTCGCACTCGGCCTCGCGCTGTCGATCGTCGGGCGCATCCTGCGGTATGTCTTCGGCGCCCTCGCCCTCGCGGGCGCCGTGTGGCTGTTCATCCTGACGCTGCAGGTCGTGACGGGTCCGCCGGTGGCCGCGGTCGCCGCGCCCATCACCAAGGCCACCGGCATCGCGGGCTCGTCGGCGATCGCCGCGCTCATCGACCATGCCGTGGTCTCGGGCTGGGCGTGGGGCGCGCTGTTCGGCTGGGTGCTGCTCGCCGTCAGCGGCGCGTTCACCCTCGCCACCGCCCACCGGTGGCGCACGGGTGGTCGGCGGTACGAGACATCCATCGCGGCCGTCGCGGCCACCGGGCCGCTCGACGCGGTCGACTCGTGGGACTCCCTCTCCCGCGGCGACGACCCGACCGACGCGGGCCGCGCCGCACCGGAGGACGAAGACGAGACCACTAGACTGGACGGGCGTTCGCACGCTCCCGAAGGAGGATCATGACCGACTCGATTGGCGACCCTGGCCACGGACACTCGCCCGCCGCATGGACGGCCGTCGTGATCATGCTGGTCGCGCTGTCGATCGGCACGGTCGCGTTCTACCTCGAGGTGGTCTGGCTCGTCTGGGCCTCCGTGGTGCTCGTCGTCGTGGGCGCTCTCGTCGGTCTCGTGCTGTCGCGCCTCGGTTGGGGCGCCAACGGGCCGAAGTACGTCCCCAAGCAGCATTGAACCTGCTCGAGGAGCTGACCGCCGGCTCCGTCGCCGACAGTGAGGCGCGCGCCGCCCGCAGCCCGCTGCACGAGGTCGAGCGCTCGGCTCTCGCCGCGCCCGCAGCTCGTGACGCCCTCGCCTTCCTCGCGCCGTCCGACCGGGTGAAGATCATCGCCGAGGTCAAGCGCGCGAGCCCGTCGCGCGGCGACCTGGCGGCCATCCCCGATCCGGCGCACCAGGCGGTTCTCTACGAGACCGGCGGCGCGAGCGCGATCTCTGTGCTCACCGAGCAGCGTCGCTTCAAGGGGTCGCTCGACGACCTGCGCGCCGTGAAGCAGGCGGTGACCCTGCCGGTTCTCCGCAAGGACTTCATCGCCACCGAGTACCAGGTGCTCGAGGCCCGCGCCGCCGGCGCCGACCTCGTGCTGCTGATCGTCGCCGCCCTCGACCTGCCGACCCTCACGCGGCTGCACGCGCTCGTCACCGAGCTCGGCATGACTCCGCTCGTCGAGGCCCATTCGGCGAGCGAGCTCGACGCGGCCGGCGAGATCGGTGCGCGGCTCGTGGGCGTGAACGCCCGCGACCTCACCACCTTCGACCTCGACCGCGACCTGTTCGGAAGCCTCGTCGACCGCTTCCCGGTCGGGGCGATCAAGGTGGCGGAGTCTGCCGTGCTGACGCCGGCGGATGTCGCCCACTACCGCGGGGCCGGAGCCGATGCCGTGCTGGTCGGCGAGGCGCTCGTCACCGGCGACCCCGTCGCCACCCTCCGCGCGTTCCGAGGAGAGACCGTATGAGCGCGCTGCGCGACGCCCAGGGGCCGTTCTTCGGCGAGTTCGGCGGCCGGTTCATGCCGGAGTCGCTCATCGCCGCGATCGACGAGCTCACCGCCTGCTACGAGTCGGCGAAGGTCGACCCCGCGTTCCATGCCGAGTTCGCCGAACTCCTGCGCTCGTACGCCGGCCGGCCGTCGCCGATCACCGAGGTGCCGCGCTTCGCCGCACACGCGGGCGGCGCGCGCATCTTCCTCAAGCGCGAGGACCTCAACCACACCGGCTCCCACAAGATCAACAACGTCATCGGGCAGGCGCTGCTCACGAAGCGGCTCGGCAAGACGCGGGTGATCGCCGAGACGGGCGCCGGCCAGCACGGCGTGGCGACAGCCACCGCGGCCGCCCTCTTCGGCTTCGACTGCACGATCTACATGGGCGAGGTCGACACCGAGCGCCAGGCGCTGAACGTCGCCCGCATGCGTCTTCTCGGTGCCGAGGTCGTGCCGGTCACGACCGGCAGCCGCACCCTGAAGGACGCCATCAACGAGGCGTACCGCGACTGGGTCGCGAGCGTGGAGACGACGAACTACGTCTTCGGCACGGCGGCGGGTCCCCACCCGTTCCCGGCCATGGTGCGCGACTTCCAGAAGGTCATCTCCGAAGAGGCGCGCGCGCAGCTCCTCGACGAGATCGGGCGCCTTCCCGATGCCGTGCTGGCGTGCGTCGGCGGCGGGTCGAACGCGATCGGCATGTTCGATGCGTTCCTCGACGACGAGGGCGTCGCCCTCTACGGCGTCGAGGCGGCCGGTGACGGCGTCGACACGGAGCGGCACGCGGCATCCATCGAACGGGGACGTCCGGGCGTCCTGCACGGCGCGAAGACCTACGTCCTGCAGGACGAGGACGGCCAGACCATCGAATCCCACTCGATCTCCGCCGGCCTCGACTACCCGGGCGTCGGTCCCGAGCACGCGTGGCTCGCCGCGATCGGTCGTGCGCAGTACATCCCCGCGACCGACGACGAGGCGATGCAGGCGCTGAGGCTCCTCAGCCGCACCGAGGGCATCATCCCGGCCATCGAGTCGGCGCACGCCCTGGCCGGTGCGATCCGCGTCGGCCGCGAGCTCGGCCCCGACGCCGTGCTCGCCGTGAGCCTGTCGGGCCGCGGCGACAAGGACATGGACACCGCCGCCCGCTACTTCGGCCTCTACGACGAGGAGGCCGGCGCATGAGCCGCGTCGCCGCCGCGATCGAGAAGGCCCACGCCGAGGCGCGCGGTGCGTTCGTCGGCTACCTGCCCGTCGGGTTCCCCGACACGGCCACGAGCATCGAGGCGGCCGTCGCCCTCGCCGAGGCGGGGGCCGACATCCTCGAGCTCGGTCCGCCGTACTCCGACCCGGTCATGGACGGCGAGGTCATCCAGCAGGCGACCCAGCAGGCGCTCGCGAACGGCTTCCGGCTGCGCGACCTGTTCCCGGCGATCGCGGAGATCACCCGCCGCGTGGATGTCCCGGTGCTGGTGATGACCTACTGGAACCCGGTGCTGCAGTACGGCGTCGACCGGTACGCGGACGACCTCCTCGCCGCCGGCGGCACAGGTCTCATCACCCCCGACGTCACGCCCGAGTCGGCCGCGGAGTGGATCGCCGCCAGCGAGCGCACCGGCCTCGACCGCGTGTTCCTCGCGGCGCCCACCTCCACCGACGAGCGCCTCGACCTGGTCGTGAAGGCCTCGACCGGCTTCGTGTACACGGTCTCGACGATGGGCATCACGGGGGAGCGGGCAGAGCTGGATGCCGCGGCCCGCCGCCTCACCGAGCGTCTCCGCGCGCACGGCGCGGCGCACGCGTGCGTGGGCATCGGCATCTCCACGCCCGAGCAGGTCGCGGGTGTCGTCGGCTACGCCGACGGCGCGATCGTGGGTACCGCGCTCGTGCGCGCGCTGCGCGACGGCGGGGTCGACGGACTGCGCCGGGTGGCGGGGGTGCTCGCGTCCGGCACGGCTCGTCCGCGCCCGTAGACTCGCACCATGACGTTTGCCCCCACGAGCGCGCTGACCAGCGTGTTCGCCAGCATCCCGAGCCCGTCGATCAGCTACTTCCAGCTCGGTCCCGTGCGCATCTACTTCTACGCGCTGTGCATCATCGCGGGGATCGTGGTCGCGGTGCTGATGACGAACCACTTCCTCACCAAGCGCGGAGCGGAGCGCTGGGTCGTCATCGACATCGCCCTGTTCGCGGTGCCGCTGGCGATCATCGGGGCCCGCGCCTACCACGTGCTCACCCACCCGGCCGACTACTTCGGCGCCGGCAAGGACGTGCTCTCGGTGTTCTACATCTGGGAGGGCGGAATCGCCATCTACGGCGCGCTCATCGGCGGGGCGATCGGAGCGATCATCGGATGCCGCTGGACGGGCATCCGCTTCTGGACCTTCGCCGACGCCCTCGCACCGGGCCTGATCCTCGCCCAGGCCATCGGCCGTTTCGGCAACTACTTCAACCAGGAGCTCTTCGGCCTCCCCACCGACGCCCCGTGGGGCCTCGAGATCGACTCGTCGAACCCGGCGATCCCGCAGGGCCTGCCCGCGGGAACGCTGTTCCAGCCGACCTTCCTCTACGAGGTCATCTGGAACACGCTCGGCGCGATCGTGCTGCTCGTCATCGCCCGCCGGTTCCGCCTCCAGTGGGGTCGCCTGTTCGCGATCTACCTGATCTGGTACTCCGCCGGCCGCATCGTCTGGGAGAGCATCCGCATCGACCCGAGCGAGATCTACCTCGGGCTCCGCGTCAACGTCTGGGCGGCGATCCTCGGGGTCATCGCCGGCCTCGTGATCTACATCGTGCAGACGACGCGCCACCTCGGCCTCGAGCCGTCGCCCTATCGGCCCGGACGCGGAGCACCCGGTTCATCGCCTGTACAATCGCTGGATACCGACCAGTACGTCGACGTGAGCGAGCCGCCCGCGGACGCACTCGGTCGGGGCACCGCCACAAGCTCCGCTGCCGCACAGTAACTCCTTCGGGCCGACGTCGTCCCAGCACAGCACTAAGTGAGGACGGTACGCATGGCCCCCAGCCTCCGTCACAGCATCCCCGGCGGGACGTTCCCGGCCGCCCAGGGGATGTACAACCCCGCGTTCGAGAAGGACGCCTGCGGCCTGGCGATGGTCGCGACCCTTCGCGGCACGCCCGGCCACGACATCGTCAGCCTGGCGCTCACCGCCCTGCGCAACCTCGAGCACCGCGGCGCGATCGGCTCCGACGCGGGAACGGGTGACGGCGCCGGCATCCTCACCCAGATGCCCGATGCCTTCCTGCGCGCGGTCGTCGGCTTCGAGTTGCCCCCGGTCGGCGAGTACGCCGCCGGGCTCGCCTTCCTGCCGCTCGATGCGGCGGAGCGCCAGCGGGTCAAGGACGGCATCGAGCAGGTCGCGGCGTCCGAGAACCTCATCGTGCTCGGCTGGCGCGAGGTGCCCACCGACGACGCCCACCTCGGCAAGCTCGCGTTCGAGGCTCGTCCCGCGTTCGAGCAGATCTTCGTCTCACGTCCCGCGGTCGGCGACGCGCCGGCGCTGTCGGGCATCGCGCTCGACCGCCGCGTCTACCGGCTGCGCAAGCGGGCGCGCCGCGAGCACGGCGCCTACTTCGTGTCGCTCTCCAGCCGCACCCTCGGCTACAAGGGCATGGTCACGACCCTGCAGCTGGAGCCGTTCTACCCCGACCTGCAGGACGAGCGGTTCACCTCGGAGCTCGCCGTCGTGCACTCCCGGTACTCGACAAACACGTTCCCGTCGTGGCCGCTCGCGCAGCCGCTGCGCATGCTCGCGCACAACGGCGAGATCAACACGGTCAGCGGCAACCGCAACTGGATGCGGGCGCGTCAGTCGCAGCTCGAGTCGGCGCTGGTCGGAGACATCCGCCCGCTGCTGCCCATCTGCACCGACGGCGCCAGCGACTCGGCCTCGTTCGACGAGGTGCTCGAGCTGCTCACGCTCACGGGACGCAGCCTCCCGCACGCGATCATGATGATGGTGCCGGAGGCGTACGAGAAGCAGGCCGACATCGACCCGCAACTGCGGGCGTTCTACGACTACCACTCCATGCAGATGGAGCCGTGGGACGGCCCCGCCGCGCTCATCTTCACCGACGGCACACTCGTCGGCGCGACCCTCGACCGTAACGGCCTGCGCCCGGGCCGCTGGACGGAGACGACCGACGGCCTCGTCGTCATCGGCTCCGAGACCGGCGTGCTCGACTTCGAGCCCGAGCGCATCAAGCGCCGCGGCCGTCTGCGCCCGGGGCGCATGTTCCTCGTCGACACGGCCGAGCGCCGCATCATCGAGGACGACGAGATCAAGCAGCAGCTCTCCACCCTGCACCCGTGGCAGGAGTGGCTGGACGCGGGCCGGGTGCGACTCGCCGATCTTCCCGAGCGCGAGCACATCGTGCATCCGATCGCCTCGATCACGCGCCGCCAGCGCACGTTCGGGTACACCGAGGAGGAGGTGCGCATCCTCCTGACCCCGATGGGACAGAACGGCGCCGAGCCCCTCGGCGCGATGGGAAGCGACACCCCGGTCGCGGTGCTCAGCGAGCGTCCGCGTCTGCTGTTCGACTACTTCACCCAGCAGTTCGCTCAGGTCACGAACCCGCCGCTCGACTCGCTGCGGGAGGAGATCGTCACCTCCCTCGCACTCGGTCTCGGCCCGGAGCCGAACCTGCTGGCCTGGGGTCCGGAGCACACGCGCACGGTCACGCTCGACTTCCCCGTCATCGACAACGACGAGCTCGCGAAGATCCAGCACATCGACACCGCCCTCCCGGGCCGCACCTCGGTGACCATCCGCGGCCTGTACCGGGTCGAGGCGGGCGCGAAGGGCATGAAGAAGCGCCTCGAGCAGATGTGCAGCGAGGTCGACCAGGCCATCGAGGACGGCGCCGAGTTCATCGTGCTCAGCGACCGCGACTCGAACAAGGACCTCGCGCCGATCCCGTCGCTGCTCTCGCTGGCCGCCGTGCACCATCACCTCATCCGCAACGAGACCCGCATGAAGGTCGGGCTCGTCGTCGAGGCCGGTGATGTGCGCGAGGTGCACCACGTCGCCACCCTCATTGGCTACGGGGCATCCGCCGTGAACCCGTACCTCGCGATGGAGACCGTCGAGTACCTCGTGCGCGCCGGCTTCATCACCAACATCACGCCCGAGAAGGCCGTCCGCAACCTGATCTACGCGCTCGGCAAGGGCGTGCTGAAGATCATGTCGAAGATGGGCATCTCGACCGTGTCGTCCTACGCGGGCGCGCAGGCGTTCGAGGCCGTGGGGCTGTCGGGCGAGCTCATCGACGCCTACTTCACCGGTACGGAGTCCAAGCTCGGAGGCATCGGCCTCGACGTGATCGCGGCCGAGAACGCCGCACGCCACGCGTTCGCCTACCCCGAGGACGAGGCCGCCCGCACCCACGAGCGGCTGTGGACCGGCGGCGAGTACCAGTGGCGCCGCGACGGCTCGCCGCACCTGTTCAACCCGCAGACGATCTTCCGTCTGCAGCACGCGACGCGCGAGCGCCGGTACGACATCTTCCGCGAGTACACCAAGCTCGTCGACGACCAGGCGGCCGAGCTGAAGACCCTCCGCGGCCTGTTCGGGTTCAAGAAGAACCAGCGTCCGCGCGTGCCGATCGATGAGGTGGAGCCCGTCTCCGCCATCGTGAAGCGCTTCTCCACCGGCGCGATGAGCTACGGCTCCATCTCGAAGGAGGCGCACGAGACGCTCGCGATCGCGATGAACCGCCTCGGCGCGAAGTCCAACACGGGCGAGGGGGGCGAAGACGTCGACCGCCTGCTCGACCCGGAGCGTCGCAGCTCGATCAAGCAGGTCGCATCGGGCCGCTTCGGCGTGACGAGCCTGTACCTGACCGAGGCCGACGACATCCAGATCAAGCTCGCCCAGGGCGCGAAGCCCGGCGAGGGAGGTCAGCTGCCTCCCGGCAAGGTGTACCCGTGGATCGCCCGCACCCGCGGCGGCACCCCCGGCGTCGGCCTCATCTCGCCGCCGCCGCACCACGACATCTACTCGATCGAGGACCTCAAGCAGCTGATCTTCGACCTCAAGCGCGCGAACCCGCGCGCCCGGGTGCACGTGAAGCTCGTGAGCCAGTCCGGCATCGGGGCGGTCGCCGCCGGCACCGCGAAGGCCCTCGCCGACGTCATCCTCGTCTCGGGTCACGACGGCGGCACCGGCGCGAGCCCCCTCAACTCGCTCAAGCACGCCGGCACCCCGTGGGAGCTGGGCCTCGCCGAGACCCAGCAGACGCTCATGCTGAACGGCATGCGCGACCGCGTGGTGGTGCAGGTCGACGGCCAGCTCAAGACTGGGCGCGACGTCGTCATCGGCGCGCTGCTCGGTGCCGAGGAGTTCGGTTTCGCGACCGCGCCCCTCGTCGTCAGCGGCTGCATCATGATGCGCGTGTGTCATCTCGACACCTGCCCGGTGGGCGTGGCGACGCAGAACCCGGTGCTGCGCGAGCGCTTCTCGGGCAAGCCCGAGTTCGTCGTCAACTTCATGGAGTTCATCGCCCAGGAGGTGCGCGAGATCCTCGCCGAGCTCGGGTTCCGCACGCTCGACGAGGCCGTGGGCCGTGTCGACGCGCTCGACCTGAACGGCGCGATCGAGCACTGGAAGGCGGATGGTCTGGACCTCGCCCCCGTGCTCCAGGGTCCCGACTTCGCCGACGACGAGCCGCGGCGCAATCAGCGCGCCCAGAAGCACGAGCTCGACGACCACTTCGACGTGCAGCTCATCGAGCGCGCGCAGGACGTCATCGCACACGGCGGCCACCTCGAGATCGACCTGCCCGTGCGCAACACCGCGCGCGCTGTCGGCACGATGCTCGGCCACCACGTCACGCTCGCGCACGGCGAGAACGGTCTGCCGACCGACTCGATCGTCGTGAATCTGCACGGCTCGGCCGGGCAGTCGTTCGGCGCGTTCATGCCGGCCGGCATCACCCTCACCCTCGAGGGCGACTCGAACGACTACGTCGGCAAGGGTCTGTCGGGCGGACAGATCGTCGTGCGACCGCCGCGCGGCGCGACATTCCCCGCCTCGAAGAACGTGATCGCCGGAAACGTCATCGGCTACGGCGCAACGCAGGGCACGCTGTTCCTGCGCGGCACCGTGGGGGAGCGGTTCCTGGTGCGCAACTCCGGCGCGACCGCCGTCGTGGAGGGCGTGGGCGACCACGCGCTCGAGTACATGACGGGTGGGCTCGCGGTCATCCTCGGTGAGACCGGACGCAACCTCGGTGCGGGCATGTCGGGCGGCACGGCCTACGTGTACAGGCTCGACTCCGCCCTCGTGAACCGCGAGGCGCTGGCCGCCGGCGAGCTCATGCTCGATGAGCTCGGCTCGGGCGACGCGGAGATCCTCAAGGACCTGCTCGAGCGCCACGTCGCCGAGACCGAGTCCGTGCTCGCCGCGAGCCTCCTCGAGCGCTTCGACGAGGAGATCGGCAACTTCGTGCGGGTCGTTCCGCGTGACTACGCAGCGGTGCTGCAGACGCGCCAGGAGGCGCTCGCGCAGGGCCTCGACCCCGACGGCGACGTCGTGTGGAACCGCATCCTGGAGGTGACGGGTGGCTGACCCGAAGGGCTTTCTGAAGACGACCCAGCGCGAGACCCCGTCGCGTCGACCGGTACCCGTGCGCATCCTCGACTGGCGCGAGGTGTACGAACCGGGCGACTCCGCGGTGCTGCGTCGTCAGGCGGGCCGCTGCATGGACTGCGGCGTGCCGTTCTGTCACACCGGATGCCCCTTGGGCAACCTCATCCCGGAGTGGAACGACCTCACCTGGCGCGGCGAGGGCCGCGCGGCCATCGAGCGTCTGCACGCGACCAACAACTTCCCGGAGTTCACCGGTCGCCTGTGCCCGGCCCCCTGCGAGAGCGCGTGCGTGCTCGGCATCAACCAGCCGGCCGTCACGATCAAGCAGGTCGAGGTGTCGATCATCGACCAGGCCTTCGCGAACGGATGGGTCGACTCCAAGCCGCCGGCACGCCTCACGGGCAAGACGGTCGCCGTGGTGGGGTCCGGCCCCGCCGGTCTCGCCGCCGCCCAGCAGCTCACCCGTGCGGGTCACACGGTCGCGGTCTTCGAGCGCGACGACCGCATCGGCGGCCTGCTGCGCTACGGCATCCCCGACTTCAAGATGGAGAAGCGCCACCTCGAGGCCCGGCTGCGTCAGATGCAGGACGAGGGCACCCGCTTCCGCGCGGGCGTGACCATCGGCACCGACATCTCCTGGTCCGACCTGCGTTCGCGCTACGACGCGGTCGTGATCGCGACCGGATCGACGATCCCGCGCGACCTCGCCATCCCGGGCCGCGACCTCGACGGGGTGCACTTCGCCATGGAGTACCTCGTCGAGTCGAACAAGGCCGTCGCGGGCGACCAGGTTCCCCACCAGATCTCCGCCGAGGGCAAGCACGTCATCGTGATCGGCGGCGGTGACACCGGCGCCGACTGCATCGGCACCGCCCACCGCCAGGGCGCGCTCAGCGTGACCAACCTCGCCATCGGCACCCAGCCACCGACCGAGCGCCCCGCGCACCAGCCGTGGCCGATGACCCCGACCGTGTTCGAGGTCTCCTCGGCGCACGAGGAGGGCGGCGAGCGGATGTTCCTGGCATCGACCGTCGAGTTCCTCGCGAACGAGGCGGGCGAGGTGCGGGCCCTCCGCGTCGCCGAGACCGAGTACGTCGACGGCCGTCGCGTGCCCAAGAGCGGTACTGAGCGGGAGATCCCGGCCGACCTCGTGCTCATCGCGATGGGCTTCACCGGCCCGGAGCGCGCTCTGCTCGAGGACCAGCTCGACACGCGGTTCACCGACCGCGGCAACGTCGAGCGCGCCGACGACTACGAGACCACCGTGGCGGGCGTCTTCGTCGCCGGCGACGCCGGTCGCGGCCAGTCGCTGATCGTCTGGGCGATCGCCGAAGGACGGGCCGCCGCGGCATCCGTCGACCGTTACCTCATGGGCGAGACCTCGCTGCCGTCACCGGTTCGTGCCGGCGATGTCGCGATCGGCCTCCAGCCCGCGTAGGCTCGAATCCAACCCCACAGCCACACACTGGAGCCGAACACAGGATGAGACGCGCGAAAATCGTCGCAACCCTCGGCCCGGCAACCTCCACCTACGAGATGGTCCGCGCGATCATCGACGCAGGTGTGGATGTCGCGCGCCTGAACCTTTCCCACGGCGACTACTCCGTGCACGACGCGAACTTCGCGAACGTGCGCCGGGCAGCCGACGACGCTGAGCGCCCGGTCGCGGTGCTCGTGGACCTCCAAGGTCCCAAGATCCGCCTCGGCAAGTTCGCCGACGGACCTCACGATCTCGCCCCCGGCGACATCTTCAAGATCACGGTCGAGGACATCCCCGGCACCAAGGAGATCGTGTCGACGACCTTCAAGGGCCTGCCGCAGGACGTCAAGGCCGGCGACTTCCTCCTCATCGACGACGGCAAGGTGCGCGTGAAGGTCCTCGAGACCGACGGCGTCACCGTCACGACCGAGGTGATCGTGGGCGGTCCGGTCTCGAACAACAAGGGCATCAACCTGCCCGGCGTCGCCGTGAACGTGCCGGCGCTGAGCGAGAAGGACGAGGCGGACCTCCGCTGGGCGCTGCGCATCGGCGCGGACATCATCGCCCTGTCGTTCGTGCGCTCCGCGAAGGACGTGCAGCGCGTGCACGTGATCATGGCGGAGGAGGGGCGCCACATCCCGGTCATCGCGAAGATCGAGAAGCCCCAGGCCGTCGACAACCTCGAGGAGATCATCGACGCGTTCGACGGCATCATGGTCGCCCGTGGCGACCTCGGCGTCGAACTGCCGCTCGAGGCGGTGCCGATCGTGCAGAAGCGCGCGGTCGAGCTCTGCCGCCGCATGGCGAAGCCCGTCATCGTCGCGACGCAGATGCTCGAGTCGATGATCCAGAACCCGGTGCCGACCCGCGCCGAGACCAGCGACGTCGCCAACGCGGTGCTCGACGGTGCCGACGCGGTCATGCTCTCGGGCGAGACGAGCGTCGGCGCGTACCCGGTCGTGGTCGTGGAGACCATGGCCCGCATCGTCGAGTCGACCGAGGAGCACGGGCTCGAGCGCATCGCGCCGCTGACCACGAAGCCGCGCACGCAGCCCGGAGCGATCACGCTCGCGGCCCTCGAGGTCGCCGAGTTCGTCGACGCGAAGTGGCTGTGCATCTTCACGGAGTCCGGTGACACTGCCCGTCGCATGGCTCGCCTGCGCCCGCGCATCCCCATGATGGCGTTCGCCGCCGACCCGGCGATCCGTCGTCGGATGGCGGTCAGCTGGGGTGTGCAGTCGACCATCGTCGAGCACGTGCCGCACACCGACCGCATGTTCATCCAGGTGGACGACTTCTTCCTCTCGCACGGCCTCGCGAAGGTCGGCGACAAGGTCGTCGTGATCTCGGGATCCCCTCCCGGCATCATCGGCTCCACCAACGACATCCGCATCCACAAGATCGGCGACGCCGTGCACGGCAAGGCCCCGATCTACCAGGCGGAAGCCGAGTAGCACCGGTACGACGAAGAGGGATGTCCCGCGGGACATCCCTCTTCGTCGTCGGTACCGGTGGTGGGACTCGAACCCACATGCCCTCACGGACAACCGATTTTGAGTCGGTCGCGTCTGCCATTCCGCCACACCGGCGTGCGGCCTGCGCCGCGCATCGGGTTTGACCATACCTTAGGATTCAAAGGTGACTGATCTAGACGTACCCGCCCAGCCCGCGGCCCCGCGCCGCGTCGTCGTCGCCGAGGACGAGTCGCTCATCCGACTCGACATCGTCGAGATCCTGCGCGACAACGGGTACGACGTGGTCGGCGAGGCCGGCGATGGCGAGACGGCTGTGGCCCTCGCGACCGAGCTGCGCCCCGACCTGGTGATCATGGACGTGAAGATGCCGCAGCTCGATGGCATCTCCGCCGCCGAGAAGCTCAACAAGAACCACATCGCCCCGGTCGTGCTCCTCACCGCCTTCAGCCAGAAGGAGCTCGTGGAGCGGGCGAGCGAGGCGGGCGCGCTCGCCTACGTCGTGAAGCCGTTCACCCCGAACGACCTGCTGCCGGCGATCGAGATCGCCCTCGCCCGCCACGAGCAGATCATCACGCTCGAGGCCGAGGTCGCCGACATGGTCGAGCGCTTCGAGACCCGCAAGCTCGTCGACCGCGCGAAGGGTCTGCTGAACGAGAAGATGGGCCTGAGCGAGCCCGAGGCGTTCCGGTGGATCCAGAAGGCGTCGATGGACCGCCGCCTGACGATGCAGGATGTCGCGAAGGCGATCATCGAGCAGCTGGCTCCGAAGAAGGCCTGAGCGCCGCCTCAGACGCCGGGAGCGTCGCGCACCATGTTGGTGATGCGCACCGTCGAGCACCGGCGACCCGCGTCATCCGAGATGGCGATCTCGTGCACGGTCAGCGACCGTCCGAGGTGGATCGGCGTGCACACGCCCGTGACGTAGCCGCTCGTGGCCGACCGGGTGTGGGTGGCGTTGATGTCGATGCCGACGGCGAGCCGGCCCGCCCCGGCGTGGAAGTTCGCGTGCATCGAGCCCATGGACTCGCCGAGCACGACGTAGGCGCCGCCGTGCATGAGGCCGACCGGCTGCGTGTTCCCCTCGACGGGCATGCGGGCGATCGCGCGGTCGGGGCCGAACTCGATCCACTCGAGCCCCATCTTCTCGGCGAGGGCTCCCATGCCGCGCGACTGCGCCCAGGCGAGTCCGTCGGCTCCGGCGGGCAGGTCGGGGCTCATCGCACTCCTTCGGGATGTCACGGCGCGGCGCCCGATCGGACCCGGCGGGTGTCGGCGCGCGTCGTTAGGCTGACACGGTGACCGATTCCGCTCAGCCTACCCTTCTGGTCGTCGACGGCCACTCGCTCGCGTTCCGCGCCTTCTACGCGCTGCCGGTCGACAATTTCACGACGAAGGACGGCCAGCACACCAACGGCATCTACGGGTTCCTGTCGATGTTCATCAACCTGCTGAAGTCCGAGAAGCCGACGCATCTCGCGGTCGCGTTCGACACCTCGCGCGTGTCGTTCCGCACCCGCGAGTACGCCGAGTACAAGGCGAACCGATCGGAGACGCCGCCCGAGTTCGCCGGCCAGATCCCGCTGCTGCAGGACTGCCTGCGGGCCATCGGTGTGACCGTTCTCACCAAGGAGGACATCGAGGCAGACGACATCCTCGCGACGCTGGCTACCCGCGGCGCGGAAGCCGGCTACAAGGTGCTCGTCTGCTCGGGCGACCGCGACACGATCCAGCTGGTGACCGACGATGTCACCCTCCTCTATCCGAGCGTGCAGGGCGTCTCGCAGCTGAAGCGCTACGACCCGGCCGCGGTCGAGGAACGCTACGGCGTGCGCCCCGAGCAGTATCCCGACATCGCGGCGCTGGTGGGGGAGACGAGCGACAACCTGCCGGGCGTGCCGAAGGTGGGCGAGAAGACCGCGGTGAAGTGGCTCACGCAGTGGGGCACGCTCGAGGCGCTGCTCGAGAACGCCGACAAGATCGGCGGCGTGGTCGGCGGCAACCTGCGCGAGCATCTCGATGATGTGAAGCGCAACCGCGCCCTCAACCGCCTGCTGCGCGACGTCGAGCTCCCGGTATCCCCGGCCGATCTCGAGATCGGTGCCACCGACCTGCAGGAGGTGCGCGACATCTTCGCGCGGCTCGAGTTCCGCACGCTGATGCCGCGCCTGCTCGAGGTGATCGATGCGGGCGACGACCAGGGCGAGAGCGCCCCGGTCACGGTCGCCCCGGTCGCCGTCGAGTCGACGCCCGCCGACGCCGCCACCTGGCTCACGGGTCGCACCGGGGACGTCGGCGTGGTCGTCACCGTCGAACAGGGCACCCCGGCGCGCCTCGGGTTCGCGGATGCGACCGCAGCCATCGAGCTGAGCTGGTCGGATGCCGCGGCAACGGCGATCGGCCCGTGGCTCGCCTCCGACGCACCGAAGGTGCTGCACGATGCGAAGCCGCAGCTCAAGGCGCTGCGCCGCGCCGGCGCAGATCTTCGCGGCATCGTCTTCGACGCCGCCCTCGCCGGCTGGCTCATCCGCCCCAGCTTCCCCGACAAGACGCTCGGCGACCTGGTCGAGCGCTACCTCGGCGAGAAGCTCCCTGAGGCCGATCCGACGCAGCTCGTGCCCGAGACAGAGGGAGCGACCCCCGGTCAGCTGGCCTGGTTCGTCGCTCGTGTCGGAACCGCGATCCGTGACGACATCCCGTCTCCTCTCGCGCGCGTGCTCGATGAGATCGAGCTGCCCACTCTCGACACCCTCGCCGACATGGAGCTCGCGGGCGTCGCGGTGTCGCACGACCACCTGTCGGCCTTCTCGACGGAGCTCGCCACGCGTGCCGACGCGATCGCCGCCGACGCCTTCGCGGCGATCGGACGCGAAGTGAACCTCGGGTCGCCGAAGCAGCTGCAGGAAGTGCTGTTCGACGACCTGCAGCTGCCGAAGACCCGCAAGACCAAGACGGGCTATTCGACGGATGCCGCGGTGCTCGCCGATCTGCAGGAGTCGAACCCGCACCCCTTCCTCGACCTGCTGCTGCAGCACCGCGAAGCGACGAAGCTGCGGCAGATCATCGAGTCCCTCGATGCGGGCATCCAGGACGACGGACGCATCCACACGACCTACGTGCAGACGGGCAGCCAGACCGGCCGCCTGTCGAGCACCGACCCGAACCTGCAGAACATTCCGGTGCGCACCGAGGAGAGCCGCCGCATCCGGGCCGCCTTCGAAGTCGGCACCGGATTCGAGACACTGCTGACAGCCGACTACTCGCAGATCGAGATGCGCATCATGGCGCATCTCTCGGGTGATCCGGGGCTGATCGAGGCGTTCCGGTCCGGCGAGGACCTGCACCGGTTCGTGGGTGCGCGCGTGTTCGGCGTCGACCCGGCCGAGGTCTCCCCGGCGATGCGCACGAAGGTGAAGGCCATGTCGTACGGTCTCGTCTACGGGCTGAGCGCCTTCGGACTCTCCAAGCAGCTGCGCATCGAGCAGTCCGAGGCGAAGCAGCTGATGAGCGAATACTTCGCGCGGTTCGGTGCGGTTCGCGACTACCTGCGCTCGTCGGTCGAGCAGGCCCGTATCGACGGGTTCACCGAGACGATCTTCGGGCGGCGCCGGCCGTTCCCCGACCTCACGAGCCCGAACCGCGTGTTGCGCGAGAACGCCGAGCGCGCCGCGCTCAACGCCCCGATCCAGGGGAGTGCGGCCGACATCATGAAGCTCGCGCTGTTCCGCATCCACGACGAGCTGCGCAGCGAGGGGCTGGCCTCCCGCGTGCTGCTGCAGATCCACGACGAACTCGTCGTGGAGGTCGCGCCGGGGGAGTGGGATGCCGCGGAGCGGATCGTGCGCGAGCGGATGGGCGACGCCGCCGACCTGTCGGTGCCGCTCGACGTGCAGATCGGTCACGGCCGTGACTGGAACGGCGCCGCGCACTGATCGCTCCCGCACCCGCGTGCCGCGCGGATCGACGCCGCGGCCGCCGCGTGCGGGTCGGCGACGGGTGAGCCACAGCAGGAGCGGTGTCGCTGCGGGGGTCACCCGCAGGAGAGCGGCGAACTGCACGACAGGTTTGGCCTGCGTGAGGCGGCATGCCTAGGCTCGATGCCATGACCGACGCAGAACGCACCCCCACCCGGATCGATGCGATCGCGGAGGCATGGGTCGACATGCTTGCCGAGCTGTCGCCGATGACCGCGACCTACATCGGACGCTTCGAGCACAACGGCCGCTTCGACGACCTGTCGCCCGAGGGGGAGCAGGAGAAGCACGCCGCGATCACCACCGTGCTGCGCGATCTGGCCGACGCCCAGCCGGTCGACGACATCGACGCGGTCACCCTCGCCGACCTCCGCTCCGAACTGCAGCTGCAGGTCGATCTGCACGACGCAGGCGCGCATCTGCGCGATCTCAACGTCATCGCCTCCCCCGCGCAGGAGTTGCGCAACGCGTTCGATCTCATGCCCACGGACTCGGTCGAGGACTGGACCGTGGTCGCCGAGCGGCTGCGCGCACTGCCCGCGGCCCTGAACGGCTACGTGTCGACGCTGCGCGAAGGCATCCGCACCGGCGTGGTGCCCGCCCGTCGCCAGGTCGACGAGGTCGTCGGTCAGATCGCCCGCTACACGGCGGAGGACGGCTTCTTCGCCGACTTCGTCGGCGGCGCGACCCTTTCCGACGGCGCCCTGCCGGCCTCGCTCGCGCGGGAGCTCACGGATGCCGCGGGTGCGGCCCGCGTCGCCTACGACGACCTGGCGCAGGTGCTGCGCACCGAGCTCACCCCCGTCGCGCTCGAGCACGACGGGGTGGGCCGCGAGCTCTACGCCCTGCACTCCCGGCGGTTCCTCGGGGCGACGATCGATCTCGATGAGACCTACGAGTGGGGCGTGGAGGAGCTCGCGCGCATGGTCGCCGAGCAGGAGTCGATCGCGAACGAGATCCTGCCCGGGGCATCCGTGGCCGAGGCGGTCGCGCATCTCGAAGCCGACGCCTCGCGCAAGCTCCACGGCACCGCCGAGCTGCAGCGCTGGATGCAGGAGACGAGCGATCGCGCGGTCGCCGAGCTCGGCCGCAGTCACTTCGACATCCCCGAGCCGGTGCGTCGCCTCGAGTGCATGATCGCCCCCACCCAGGAGGGCGGGATCTACTACACCGGCCCGACCGACGACTTCTCGCGTCCGGGACGCATGTGGTGGTCGGTGCCGGAAGGCGTCACCGAGTTCGACACGTGGCGCGAGCTGACGACGGTCTATCACGAGGGCGTTCCGGGGCATCACCTGCAGATCGCGCAGTCGGTCTACAACCGCGCCCAGTTGAACTCCTGGCGTCGCCTCATCGCGGGGTCGTCGGGTCACGCCGAGGGCTGGGCACTCTACGCCGAGCGCCTCATGGAGCAGCTCGGCTACCTCGAGGATCCGGCGGACCGCCTCGGGATGCTCGACGGGCAGCGGATGCGCGCGGTGCGCGTGGTGCTCGACATCGGGGTGCACCTGGGCAAGCCGCGCCTCGACGGCTCGGGCACGTGGGATGCCGACTATGCGCTGGAGATCATGCGTCAGAACGTCAACATGTCCGACGCCTTCATCCGGTTCGAGGTGAACCGCTACCTCGGGTGGCCGGGCCAGGCGCCGTCGTACAAGGTGGGTCAGCGCATCTGGGAGCAGATCCGCGACGCGTACCGTGCCGCCCAGGGCGACGCGTTCGACATCAAGGCGTTCCACAAGAAGGCGCTCGACATCGGCGGCGTCGGTCTCGACACGCTGCGCAGCGCCCTCGTTCCTTGAACGGGAATGCCGGGCCGCGGCATCCTGTTCCATTCCCCTGAATGAAAGGGTGACCCATGACGGATGACGCATCCCGAGCCGCTGCGGTGGAGTTCGGACTCGACACCTTCGGCGACGTGACGGCCGATGAGACGGGGGCGACGCTCACTGACGCCCAGACGATCCGCGACGTCGTCGAGCAGGCCGTCGTGGCGGATGAGACCGGGCTGGCGTTCTTCGGCGTGGGGGAGCACCACCGCCACGAGTTCGCCGTCTCGAGCCCCGAGATCGTGCTCGCCGCCGCCGCGGCGCGCACGTCGCAGATCCACCTCGGCACCGCGGTGACGGTGCTCTCTTCCGATGACCCGGTGCGGCTGTACGAGCGGTTCGCCACCCTGCAGGCGGTGTCGTCGGGCCGGGCCGAGATCATCCTCGGTCGCGGCTCGTTCACCGAGTCGTTCCCGCTCTTCGGCTACGACCTTCACGACTACGAGGAGCTCTTCGAGGAGAAGCTCGACCTGTTCCACCAGCTTCGCGCCGAGCAGCCCGTCGCGTGGTCGGGTCGCACCCGCGCCGCCCTCACCGACGCCGACGTCTTCCCCAAGACGGAGACCCCCATCCCGACGTGGATCGGCGTCGGGGGCAGTCCGGAGTCGGTGGTGCGCACGGCACGCTACGGATTCGGCCTGCTGCTCGCGATCATCGGCGGGTCGCCCGCCCGCTTCCGGCCCTACGTCGATTTGTTCCATCGCTCGACCGCGTCGTTCGGGCACGGCGCGCTGCCCGTCGGCGTGCACTCGCCGGGCCACATCGCCGACACGGACGAGGAGGCCTGGGAGCAGCTGTATCCGGCGATGGAGTACAACCGCAACGCGATCGGCCGCGAACGCGGGTGGCCCCCGTACAGCCGTGCGCAGTTCGCTCACGACGTCTCGCCAGAGGGTGCGATCTACGCGGGATCACCGGAGCGCGTTGCTCAGAAGATCGCCGACGCCGTACGCACGCTCGACCTCGACCGATTCGATCTCAAGTTCTCGAACGGCACGCTGTCCCACGCACGGATGCTGCGTTCGATCGAGCTCTACGGCACGGTCGTCGTGCCGCGGGTGCGGGAGTTGCTCGCGGGGGAGTGAGCGTCAGCGGCGCGGTGTGCGGGGCGACTCGAGACCGAGGTGCACGCGGGTGCGCCGCCGCTCGATCACGATGAAGGTGGCACCCAGGGCCCACAGGGGCACCTGTACGAGGAACGCGGCACGGAACGCGTTCAACGAGTAGGTGCCGGGAGTTCCCGCCCCCTGCAGGTCGAGCGCGAGACCGATGAGGAACACCGCCACCAGCGCGGCGAGGAATCCGCCGACATTCGTGATTCCGGTCGCCGTGCTGAGCCGGTGCTGGGGGTTGTGCGTGCGGGCGTGGTCGAACGCGATCATCGACGCGGGTCCGCCGGTCGCGAGCGCGATGGCGAGCACGACGAGAAGCCAGACCGGGGCCGTGCCCGGCCACAGGATGACCGCCATCCATGCCACGAACTGAAAGGCCACGCTCGGCAGCACGAGCAGGTGGGACCGGCGCATCGGCAGACGGGCCGAGAGTGTCCCCATGATCGGCCCGAGCGCCATGCCGATCACGACATATACCGTCGTGATGCCACTGGCTCCCGCTGTGCTGAGGCCCTCGCCTGAGGTCAGGAACGGGATTCCCCACAGCATGACGAACGCGGTTCCTGCGAACGGGGTCGTGAAGTGGGACCAGAACGCGAGACGTGTGCCGGGGTGCGACCACGCTGCCCGGACGCCGACACGGTTGTCGATCGTCGAGGTGATCGCCGCGATCGTGCCCGTTCGGGTGTCGACTGAGACGTCAGCGGTACGCCCCGGCGGTCGATTGCGGATGATCACCCAGGTGAGGATTGCGAAGAGCACGCAGAGGGAGGCGAGGCTCGAGAACGCGATCGTCCAGGAGGTCGCGTGCAGCAGCGCCGCGAGGGGGAGGATCGCCAGCAGCTGACCGGCCTGTCCGACGATGCCGGTGAGCTGCATCATCACGGGCGCTCGTTGTGCCGGGAACCATACGGCGACCACGCGCAGGATGCTCGGGAAGATGGCCGCGTCGCCGGCGCCGATGAGCATGCGGGCGGCGATTGCGATGCCGACGTTGGGGGAGAACGCCATCACCAGCTGCCCGGCGGCCATGAGGAGCATCCCGATCGCGATGATGGGGCGCGCGCCGAAGCGGTCGAGCAGCACGCCGATCGGCACCTGCATGCCGCCGTAGACGCCCAATTGCAGCACCGCGAACATCGCGAGGGTCGACGCGTCGGCGTGGAACCGCGCCGCCGTGTCGACGCCGACCGCGGCGAGCGAGGTGCGGTTGGTGACCGACAGCAGATAGGCTGCGACGCCGACTCCCCAGATGAGCCACGCCCGCCAGCTCGGGGCGACAGGGGCGAGGGGGTTCACTCGTCCCAGCGTAGTCCGCGCGCCTTCCGCGGCGGCGTAGGGTGAGCGCGTGGCATCCGTGCGATATGTGGCGATCGGGGACTCGTTCACCGAAGGCGTGGGCGATGAGCTCGACGACGGGTCGGTGCGGGGCTGGGCGGACCTCACGGCCGCCGGCTGGGCGCGTGCGGCGGGGGAGCCGATCGAATATGCCAACCTCGCCATACGCGGGAAGCTCGTCTGGCCGATCGTCGAGCAGCAGCTCGAGCCCGCGCTCGCTCTGCGCCCCACGCACCTGTCGTTCAACGGCGGCGGCAACGACATGCTGAGACCGCGCACCGGCATCCCCTCGATCGTCGACGCGTTCCGCCACGTCATCCGGCGGTGCGACGAGGAGGGCGTGCAGCTGATCCTGCTGTCGGGGGCGAACCCGTCGGCGAGGCTGCCGATGTCGAGTCTCATCCAACGGCGCGGCGACGAGCTGTCGCGCGCGGTCGAGGAGATCGTCGCGGACCGCCCGGACATCATCCGGGCCTACAACTGGCCGGACCGGGAACTCGCCGGGCCCGACTACTGGTCCGACGACCGCCTGCACATGAACGCGCGGGGTCATCACCGTGTCGCCGCGCGGGTCATCGAGAGCGTCGGGCTCGAGGCGCCGGGGGAGTGGTGGTCGCTTCCGGATGCCGCGGCCCCCTCCGGCCCCGGCGGCTGGGCGTACTACCGCGCCCACGTCGTGCCATGGGTGAAGCGCCGCCTCACCGGCACGTCGTCGGGCGACGGCCGCGTCGCGAAGGCCGGCACCTGGGTGCTGGTCTCACCGTCGTCGTGAGCGCGACCCTGGCTCGACGGCCACACGCGCCCTGCGCCAGACTCTCGTCATGAGGGCCCTCAGTCCCGACGATCTCATCGCCGCGATCCCCGTCGCGACACGCCGAGCCGATGCGCGCCTCCTCCTGGAGCGGTTCGCCCGCGCGACGGGGGAGTCCGCCACGGTCTGGGGGAGCAGCATCATCGCGTTCGGCAGTTACCACTACCGCTACGCGAGCGGACGCGAAGGGGATGCACCGGCCGCAGGCTTCGCCGCCCGCGCGTCGACGCTGGTCGTCTACGTGCCCGACCGTCTCGACGCGCACGCGGATGCGCTCGCGCGCCTCGGCGCGTACCGGGCCGGGAAGGGATGCCTCTACCTCAAGAGCCTTGCCGACATCGATCTCGACGTGCTCATCGACATCGTCACGACGGCGTCGGATCGGGTGAAGGCGGGGTCGGCGATCCACGGCGCCGGCGGGGCATCCGCCTGACGAGGCGCTTTCTCACGGCCCGCCCGGCGGCGGACGCGGGGGAGCGGGCGTAGCGTCGCCCCCACGCGGCGACGACGCCGACGCTGACCCTCCGGAGGACCGCCATGTCGCTGCTCGACGCCCCCGCCTCCGGCTCGGCACCGAGTTATCGGCTGGATGCGGGTGGGTGGCGTCAGGTCGCACTGATGGGCGCGGTCATCCTCACACTGTTCGCGGTGGGGATCGCGCTGGTCGCCGCCGCGACGGGAATGCACGTCGCCATCACGGGGGAGGGCGCGGGCGGGAGCGGCTCGGTCTTCGGCTGGGCCACCGGCATCCTCGCGTTGACCCTCGGCATGAGGCATGCGTTCGACGCCGACCACATCGCGGCGATCGACAACACCACGCGCAAGCTCGCCGCCGACGGCAAGCGACCACTCGCTGTCGGATTCTTCTTCTCGCTCGGGCACTCATCGGTCGTGTTCGCCCTCGCGGTGCTGCTCGCCGCGGGAATGGGCTGGGTCGCCGGGCAGGTCACCGACGACGCGTCACTGCTGCACACGATCACGGGGATCATCGGGCCCACCGTGTCCGGCTCGTTCCTCGTGATCATCGCCGTCATCAACATCCTCGTGACAGTCGGGATGGTGCGCGTGTTCCGCAGGATGCGCACGGGGGAGTTCGACGAAGCCGCGTTCGAGGAGGAGCTCGCGAAGCGCGGCCTCCTCAACCGTGTGTTCGGCCGCATGGCCGACCGCATCGACGCGTCGTGGAAGATCTACCCGCTCGGGGTGCTGTTCGGCCTCGGATTCGACACGGCGACCGAGGTGGCGCTGCTGGTGATCTCCGGCACCGCGGCGGCCGCAGGACTGCCGTGGTGGGCGATCCTGTCGCTGCCGATCCTGTTCGCCGCGGGGATGTGCCTGTTCGACACCGTCGACGGCGTGCTGATGAACTTCGCCTACGGCTGGGCGTTCCTCGGCGCGGCGCGCAAGGTGTATTACAACGTCGTCATCACCGCGATGAGCGTGTTCATCGCGCTCGTGATCGGCGGGTTCGAGCTCGCCTCGGTGCTGGCCACCAATCTCGGCTGGGACATCCCGGCGATCGACTGGTTCACCAACCTGGACGTCCTCGGGTTCGCGATCGTGGGAACGTTGCTCGCGACCTGGCTGATCGCGGTCATCGTGTGGCGGCTCGGCAAGTTCGAAGACCGCCTCGCGATCCCGACGAAGTGAGCGGATGCCGCGGCTTCATCGCATAGCCGGGGGCCGCAGCGCTCCTCAGGCATGGAGTGGGGACAGGGCTCAATCCTTCATCCTGACATAATGTGCATTATCGGATAACGCGCATGCAGAGACTCAGCCACCGAATTCAGCGGTGAGCTGCACGGGAGTCTGATTCGCTGCGCATGCGTCGCGCAGTCCGGTGGACGCCGGGAACAGGTGGTTGGTGAAGAACGCCTGGCGCAGAGCATCGGGGGTGCGCTGCGGTGCAGAGACGGCCGCGGCATAGCCGTTGAGCTCCGCGGCGTCGTTCGCGGGCGCGGTCGCTGCGAGCTGCGTGAACTGAGCGGCCGCGGCATCGAGACGGCTCTTCCACTGCTCGAGCCCGAAGGCATGGGCGGTGCTGTACCCCTCGATGGCGTTCATGACGGCGCTCTGCGCGGCGCCGAATCCCGCGCACACCGCCGACAGCGACGAGTCGCTCGTGAACACCGCGCTCGAATAGGTCGGCGTCGCCGTCCACGTGGCGCCGTCCGGAACGACCACGGACACGCTCGGCGATGACGTCGGACGAACCGTCCACGTCCACGTCGCCGTCGACCCGCAGGCGCCGACGAGCCCGGCCTGGCGATCGGGCGTCGCGTCGGGAATGTCGACGGTGTAGGTGCCGGTTCCGACGCACGAGAACGACAACGTGACGGTGTGTGCGCCCTCCGGCACCGCGAGACGTGCATCGTCGGTCGGCGTCGGCGGGTTCGTGCCGACACCGCTCAACGGCGCCCCGACAGAGGTGACCACCGGGGTATCCCTCGCCGACGGAGACGCCGTCGCCCCGGACGATCTGGATGCCCCGAGCGTGCCGCCGTTCGCCGCGCACCCGGTCAGTGCGCCGATGACCACTGCCGCGATGACTCCACCGACGGCCCGACCGTGCGACATCCCACGCATGTGCCGCTCCCCCATGACGTTCCCCCGTCGATCTCGGGCATCGCCGTCGTGTGCCCGCCTGCCCAGGCTACCCATCGCGCGTGCACGTGCCGCTGATCGAAATCCCGCCGGTGTAAAGTTCCCGACGGCGTCCTACCCCCGCCGCCTCGCACATGTCGCATCTCAGCATCCCCAGCCCGCCTCCCGCGTGGGCGCAGTTCTCGATCGGCCCCGTGACGATCCACACGTACGCGCTCTGCATCATCGCGGGCATCGTGGTGGCCGTCCTCCTCACCGAGTGGCGCCTGCGGCGCCGCGGCGTCGCACCGTGGACGGTGATCGACATCGCCCTGTGGGCCGTGCCGCTCGGGATCATCGCGGCGCGGTTCTATCACGTGTTCACGCACGTGGGTGACTACTTCTACCCGGGTGCGAACCTCTGGAACGTGTTCGCGATCTGGGACGGCGGCAACGCGATCTACGGCTCCCTGCTCGGCGGCGCGCTCGGTGTGTGGATCGGCTGCCGCCGCGCCGGTATCCGTTTCCTCTCGTTCGCCGATGCCATGGCTCCGGGGCTCCTCGCCGCGCAAGCGATCGGCCGTCTCGGCAACTGGTTCAACCATGAACTGTTCGGCCTTCCGACGACCCTCCCCTGGGGGCTTCAGATCGAGTCGACCAACCCGAAGTTCCCGGCGAACCTGCCACCCGGAACCCTCTTCCAGCCCCTCTTCCTGTACGAACTGGTGTGGAACCTCATCGGGGTTGCCGTGATCCTGCTGCTCGAGCGTCGCGTGCGCCTGCAATGGGGGCGCGTCCTCGCGATCTACCTCATGTGGTACGGGTTCGCGCGCACGTTCCTCGAGCTCATCCGCATCGATCCGACCAGCGACGGCCTGTTCGGCATCCCGGCGAACTCGTGGACCTCGATGCTCGCTGTCGTTGCAGGTCTCGTTCTGTTCGTCGTGCAGACCAGGCGGCATCCGGAACCGGAGCCCTCGATCTTCACCCGCGAGGATGCCCCGGCCTCCCGGCGAGGCGGAGTGTCTCCTCGTGAGCACGACGCGGTCGATACTCCATCGGGGTCGAGCACCGAGTCTCACAGCGCTCCCGAGGCCGGACGCGCCTCATGACGGATCACGCACAGCAGACCGTCGTCCTGCACGTCAGCGATTCGCCCGACGACGTCGCTCGCGCCGCGACGACTGCCGAAGCGATTCGAGCGTCATTCCCTTCGGTGCAGGTGCGCATCATCGTCAACGGCGAGGCGCTGAGCGCGCTCACGCAGGCGGATGCCCCACCCGGCGTCGAGGCATGCGAGATCGGGATGGCACGACGTGGCATCGAGACGGCGCACCTCGCGCCAGGCGTAGTAACGGTTGCGTCCGCCGCGGTCGAACTCGCCGGCGCGCAGTTCGCTGGGGCGGCGTACATCCGAATCTGACCCCGGTTCCTCGAGGCGGCTGTCACCTCACGCGCGTAGCGTGGGGGCATCCGGCCCCGACAAAGGAGGACGCATGTCCACGACCCTCACGCCCACCAAGAACAACCGACGCGCGGCGCGCGGCGTCGAGCTGACCGACGAGCAGAACGCGGAGTCCGGGTTCACCGCGTCCGCCCAGCTTGCCGACAACCTCCAGCGCGTGCTCGTCGACCTGATCGAGCTCTCGCTGCAGGGCAAGCAGGCGCACTGGAACGTCGTGGGAACGAACTTCCGCGATACGCACCTGCAGCTCGACGAGATCATTGACGCCGCCCGGGAGTTCTCCGACACCGTGGCGGAGCGGCTGCGCGCACTCCACGCCCTTCCCGACGGCCGCAGCGACACCGTCGCCGAGACCACGACTCTCCCCGAGTTCCCGCAGGGCGAGGTGTCCACCTCGGAGGTCGTCGACCTCATCACCGAGCGCATCGATGCGGTCACCGCCACAGTGCGCGGCGTGCACGACGACGTCGACGGTGAAGATCCGACGAGCGCCGACATCTTGCACGCGATCCTCGAGCGTCTCGAACAGCTCGCGTGGCTCGTCAGCTCGGAGAACCGCGTCCCGCGTCGCTGACCGTCGCACCGTGTAGGGCGGATGCCGCGGCGTCACGTCGCGACATCCGCTCTTCACGTTCTCCCCCGCGTTCGGTGCGAGCGATACAGTGAGCCCACGGGTCCCCAGGTTTCTCACAGAAAGCACGCATCATGACTACTGCTCCCGCTCCGGCCGACACCGCCGTCAACGGCATTCGCACCGCCCTCGGCATCGGCGGCGTCGTCGCCCTGATCGTCGGCATCCTGATCCTCGTCTGGCCGTTGAAGACCGCCTCGGTGGGCACCGTCATCATCGCGATCTACGCGATCGTCTCCGGTCTCGTCTACCTCGGACTCGGCATCTTCTCGAAGGTGCGCGGGCTCTGGTCGCGCATCGGCCACATCCTGCTCGGCATCGTGTTCATCGCCGCCGGCATCGTCGCGTTCTCGAACCTCACGAGCGCGACCATCTTCCTCGCGGTGTTCGTCGGCGTGTTCGTCGGCATCACCTGGATCGTCGAGGGCGTCGTCGCGCTCACCACGCTCGACGGCTCGTCGGGCCGCGGCTGGACGATCTTCTACGCGATCGTCAGCCTGCTGGCCGGCATCACGCTGCTCTTCTCCCCCGCGATCGGGGCGGCGTTCCTCTGGATCTTCGTCGGCGCGTCGCTGCTCGTGCTCGGCATCGTGCAGATCATCCGCGCCTTCACCTTCGGCAAGTCCGCGTGATCTGAGGCGCCGGGTGCGGCGACCGCTCAGTCGGTCGGCAGCACCCGGCGCCACCAGTCGAGCACCGCGTCGAAGCGCTCCACGCGATGACGCGGCTGACCCGCGCGCGTGAGCTCGTGGTTCTCTCCGGGGAAGATGAGCATCTCGGCGTCGACGCCGGCCGTGCGCAGCGACAGGTAGTAACGCGTCGCCTGCTCGAGCGGGCAGCGGAAGTCCAGCTCGGAGTGCAGCACGAGCGTCGGCGTACGCACCTGATGCGCCACGGCGGCAGGGCTCTGCGAGGCGACGAGCGCCGGATCCGTGCCAACGTACTCCTGCCCGAAGAACGATCCGATGTCGCTCGTGCCGACGAACGCCTCCGGGTCGAGGAAGCCGCGCTCGACGATCGCGCCGGCGAACCGGTGGTCGTGCGCGATGACCCACGCCGTGAGGTAGCCGCCGTACGAGCCGCCCTGCACGCCGAGGCGGGTGCCGTCGAGGCGTGCGTCGGCCGCCAGTGCCGCCTCGAGGAAGTCGATCACGTCGGTGAAGTCGACGGTGCCCATCGCCTGACGGATGCTGCGCCCGTGCGCCCGTCCGTAGCCGGCCGACCCGCGCGGGTTGCAGTAGACGACGGCGTAGCCCGCGTCCACCAGCACCTGGGTCTCGTCGAACACGTGCACGCCGTACTGGGCGAACGGTCCACCGTGGATCTGCAGGATCACCGGGAAGGGTCCGTCGCCCTCGGGAACCGCCACCCACCCGTGCACCGGGTAGCCGTCGCGGGCGGCGATCTGCGTCTCGACCGGGGTCACGACACCGCTCGCCCGCAGCTCGTCGCCGAGGTCGACGATGCGCCGGGAGTCGCCGTCGCCGTCGATCTCGACCAGAGCGCCGAAGGTGTCGGGTGCGGCGATCGCGGCGATCACGCGGGCGCCCGCGGCATCCGCCCCGACGCCCGTGACCTCGGCGTCCGCCAGCAGCACGCTCGTCACGCCCGCGCGGGTGACGCGCACCAGCTCGACGCGCCCGCGGGTGCGGTTCTGCACCAGCACGTCGTCGCCGGCGAGGGTGATCGCACTGCCCGGCTCTCCGAGGTCGAGCGCGTTGGGGTCGGTGAGCAGCCGCACCGATCCCTCGTCGACGAGTCCGAGCGCGACGCCCGGCGCGATGAAGTCGACGTGGGAGTCGCCGAGCGTGTGGCCGAGCACGAACAGCGCGCCGTCGGGTGACGCGACGACCTCGTCGATGGCGTAGCCGGCGTCGAGGCCGAGCACCTCGCGCTCCCCTCCCCCGTCGACCCGCACAGCGACGAGCCGCGAGCGCAGGTCGATGCGCTCGTCGACGATCGGCGACGGCGAGGTGATCACCTCGGTGCCGTCCGGGGTGAACGCGAGCAGGTCGTGCCACACCGCCCCCGAGGTCAGCGCCGTGGCCTCCGCGGGCACGACCCGCGGTGTCGGCGGCTCCTCCCCCTCCGCCGCGACGCGCGGAGCCGGGGCGTAGAACGGCTCGCCCGCGGCATCCGGCACCGGCACGACGAAGACGTGCGACGGGCGGTCGAGCGTGTACCCGAGTCCGTTGGCGTGCCAGCGCAGGCCGGTCACGCGCCGGGGCGACTCGGATGCCGCACCCAGCCCGTCGACCGTGCCGTACCGCCCCTTCTCGGGCACGAGCGCAAGGTAGGCGAACGTGCCGCCGTCGGGTGAGAAGACGAACGAGCTGACGCCGAGCGGTGCGTCGGTGACCTGCACGGGCTCGCCGCCGAGTGCGGGCACGACGTGGATCTGCGCCGAGCCCTTCACGTCCCCGCGCAGGAACGCGACCACGGTGCCGTCGGGCGACAGCCGCGGCGCACGGTCGGCGATGCCCCGGGTGAGACGTCGCGGCGCGCCACCGGGCAGGTCGATACGCCACAGCTGCCCGACGGCACGGTTGGCCGCGACGTCGGGTCGCGAGGTCGCGTAGACCGCGAACGAACCGTCGGGAGCGACGGCGGGCCGGGAGACGGAGACGAGCTTCTCGATGTCTGCGGCACGCATGGTCACTCCCCCAGGAACGAGCTCGTGTCTCCGACGAGTCGGGTGTTGTCGGCCGGAACCGGGTCGACGGCGGCGAGGGCGACCTCGGCGGCGAACTCGGCGACGTTGTAGAGCTTGCCGGCGTCGTCACGCCGTGCGGCGATCGCGCCGGGGTTCGCGCGCTCGAGCAGGGTCGCGGTGATCGTGCCCTCGATCATGTCGCCGGAGACGACGGTGAAGCCGATCCCCTTCTCGTCGAGTGTCGGGATGAGGGCGCGCAGCGCATCCTCGCCCGCGCGCTTCGAGAGCGCCACCGGCTCGTACTCGGCCATGGTGGGCGTCGTACGGATGAAGTGCGCCTGGTGGCTCGTGACGAACACGATCCGCGCCTCGGCGTTCAGGTGCGGGAGCGCCGTGGTGAGCACGCTGACCTGGGCGTCGCGGTTCAGCTGCAGCGCGTAGTCGGGCGCCATGCCCGACTCCATGCCGCCGGAGGCGTTGAGCACGAGGATGTCGAGCCCGCCGAACTCCGCCGCGGCTGCCTCGAACATGGCCGCGACGGACGCCGGGTCGGTGAGGTCGGCGCCGACGACGAGCGCGCCGACGCCCAGCTCGCGCAGCTCGGCGGCGAGCTTCTCGGCCCGCGGGGCCTTGTTGCGGAAGTTGATGACGACGTTGGCGCCCGCCTGGGCGAAGTAGCGCACGGTGTCGGCGCCGATCCCCCGCGACGACCCGGTGACGAGGGCGGTCTTTCCGGCGAGGCTGCCGGGGGCAAGGGGAACGAGGTGCTCGGTCACGGAGGACTCCTGGGATGACGTGTCGAATGCCGCGGATGAGGATGCCGCGGGCCGCCTTCGACCCTACCAACCACCCGTCATCCGGCCTGGTGATAACCGCTCGCGCACGCCCTCCCGCTGTTAGGCTCGAGACAGCGAGGAGGCCCGTATGGACATCGTCACCGCGATCACGCAGTTCGCCTGGATCGTCTGGATCGCGCTCGCCGCAGTCTTCCTCGTCGTCGAGATGCTCACCCTCGACTTCCTCTTCCTGATGTTCGGCATCGCCTCGCTCGCGGGCCTCGTCTCAGCCCTCACCGGCGCGCCGCTCTGGCTCCAGGTCGTGATCGTCGCGGTTGTCGCCGTGCTCCTGCTGCTGCTGATCCGGCCGCCGCTGCTGCGACGCCTGCGGCGCGGCGAGGACCCCACGCCGACCAACGTCGCCGCCCTCATCGGGATGTCCGGACGCGTCGTCGCCACGATCGACGCCACCGGCGGCCAGGTGCGTCTCGCGAACGGCGAGACCTGGAGCGCACGGGCCGACGCGGCATCCGTTCTCGAACCCGGCACCGAGGTCAGCGTCGACCGCGTCGCCGGGGCGCACGTCCATGTCATCCGCCGCACCGAAGGGCTCCCGGTATGAACCCCGACTCCATCATCCCCGTCGCGATCGGCTGGGGACTCGCGATCGCGATCGTCATCTTCGTGCTCGTGGTGCTCTCCCGCGCCGTGCGCATCATCCCGCAGGCGACCGCAGGCGTCGTCGAGAGGCTCGGGCGCTACCACAAGACCCTCGCCCCGGGTCTGAACCTGCTGGTGCCGTTCATCGACCGGCTGCGCCCCCTCATCGACATGCGCGAGCAGGTCGTGTCGTTCCCGCCGCAGCCGGTGATCACCGAGGACAACCTGGTCGTCTCGATCGACACCGTCGTGTACTTCCAGGTGACCGACGCCCGGGCCGCGACCTACGAGATCGCGAACTACCTCGGCGCCGTCGAGCAGCTCACGACTACCACCCTGCGCAACGTCGTCGGCGGGCTCAACCTCGAGGAGGCGCTCACCAGCCGAGACGAGATCAACGGCCAGCTGCGCGTCGTGCTCGACGAAGCCACGGGCAAGTGGGGCATCCGCGTCTCGCGCGTCGAGTTGAAGGCCATCGACCCGCCCGTGTCCATCCAGGACTCGATGGAGAAGCAGATGCGCGCGGAGCGCGACCGCCGCGCCGCGATCCTCACGGCGGAGGGGTCGAAGCAGTCGCAGATCCTCGAGGCCGAGGGGCGCCGGCAGGCCGAGATCCTCAAGGCCGAGGGTGACAAGCAGGCGCAGATCCTGCGCGCCGAGGGCGAAGCGCAGGCCATCCAGGCCGTGTTCGACGCGATCCACGCCGGCAACCCCGACGAGAAGCTGCTGGCCTACCAGTACCTGCAGACGCTCCCGAAGATCAGCGAGAGCCCGTCGAGCAAGCTCTGGATCATCCCGAGCGAGCTGACCGACGCCCTCTCCCAGATCGCGGGCGGGTTCTCGGGCGCCGCCGGGCGCGCCGCGGCATCCGCGCCGAAGCCCGGAGAGCCGACCGCGTGACGCACCCCTTCCTCGCGGGGCCGGTCCCCCGCGTGTTGGCCCACCGCGGCCTGGTGACGGCAGTGGCGGCCGCATCCGGCATCGCCGAGAACAGCCTCGCCGCGATTGCCGCGGCCCACGCTGTCGGTGCCGACATCGTCGAGTCCGATTGTCACCTCACCGCCGACGGCACCGTCGTGCTCTTCCACGACAGCGACCTCTCCCGGGTCACGGGCGACCCGCGGCGCCTCTCCGAGGTGACCACCGTCGAGCTCGAGGCGCTCATGCGGGAGCGCGGCGGTCTCGCGGTGCTCGCCGACACGCTCGACGCGTTCCCCACCGTGCGGTTCAACCTCGATGTGAAGGCGGATGCCGCGGCCGAGCCTGTGGGCCGCCTCGTCGCTCCGCACGCGGCGCGAGTGCTGGTGACCAGCTTCGACGATGCCCGTCGGCGACGGGCGCTCGCCGCGGCGGAGGCGGCGGGCGGAGAGCCCGCGACCTCCGCGGGGAGCTCGGTCGTCGCGCGTGCCGTCGGGGCGAGCGCCGTGCGGCTCCGCCGGGCGTTCGGGCGTGCGGTCGCGGGGGTCGACGCGCTGCAGGTTCCCGTGCGTCAGGGACCGGTCCCCGTCGTCACCCGTCGGCTGATCGACGATGCCCACGCGCACGGCGTCGAGGTGCACGTATGGACGATCAACGACCCGGGCGAGATGACGCGCCTCGTCACGCTCGGCGTCGACGGGATCGTGACCGATCGGGCCGACGCCGCACTGCACCTGCTGCGACGCGCCCGGTCGTGACCGGGCCTGGAGAACCACTGGGAGTTCAGGCCGCGCTGGGGCGCCGTGGATGATCCGTCCAGGTCATGGCGTTATACCAGTCAAGCGACAGCGACGAGAGGACCACACAATGGCAGATCGCAGCCTCCGCGGAATCCGACTCGGCGCCCAGAGCCTACAGAGCGAAGAGGGCGTCATTCTCCATGAGCGCATGCAGCGTACCTACGTCTGCAGCGTCTGCGGCAAGGACACCACCCTGACGTTCGCGGCCGATGCCGAAGCTCCCGAGACCTGGGAGTGCCGCTCATGCGGCGGTGAGGCCGTGCTTCGCGTGGGCGAGGGCACCGTGACGATCGATCACAGCGACGACAAGGCGCCCCGCACCCACTGGGACATGCTCCTGGAACGCCGCACCATCCCCGAGCTCGAGGAGATCCTCGAGGAGCGCCTCGCGTACCTGCGCGAGCGCCGCGGCTCGGAGAGCACCGCGAAGAAGAGCGCCTAACCGCGCTCCACGTCGACGCCGGTTCCCCCCGCGGGAGCCGGCGTCTTGGCGTACCTCCGTCGGCGCCACAGCAGCACGCCACCGGCCCCCGCGAGGGCGACGAGCGACCCGGCGACGAGCGCGACCTGTACGCCGTCGCCGATGACGACGGCGGGTGTCAGCCCCGTGCGCAGCGGGACATCCGTCACCGCCGCCCCGGGCTCGTCGGCCGCGAGGCCCGCGATCACCGAGCCGTCCGGGGCGATGACCTGGCTCGTGCCGACGGTCGACAGGTTGACGACGGCGCGCCCGGTCTCGATGGCGCGCATGCGGGCGAAGGCCAGCTGCTGCAGGTTTTCGTCGGTGCCGCGGAAGTCTGCGTTGTTCGTCTGCAGCAGGTAGACGGATGCCCCGTCCCGCGCCGCATCGTGGACGACGTCGTCGTAGATCACGTCGAAGCAGATCGCGAGCCCGACGGTGGTGCCCGCCACCGACATGACCGGCGCGGCGGTTCCCGGCGTGTAGCCGCGCTGGATGAGTCCGACGAGATCGGGTGCGAGCGCGTAGAAGAAGTCGCGATCGGGCACGTACTCGCCGAACGGCACGGGATGCCGCTTGTCGTACGTCTGTGTGGCCCCCGCCCCGTCCAGCCACATCATGGAGCTGTTGAAGACGTCGGCGCCCCGCTCGGTCGCTGCGTTCATGAGCAGCGGCGCCTGTACCTGGGCGGACACCGCATCGAGCACGGCGGCCGTGGCGGTGTGGTGGGTGGGGTCGGAGTCGACGCCGCCTTCGGGCCAGAGGAGGACATCCATGCGCTCGTTGGCGATAGGAGCCGTCGCCTTCAGCTGCGCGTCGAGAACGGCGTCGGCGGTGCGGGAGTCGAAGTACCCGGCGGGACCGTTGCCCTGCACCCAGCCCACCCGCAGCGTGCCGTTCGCCGTCGTCGGGAAGGCGGGCAGCGCGAACAGCACGACCGCGACGACGGCCGCCGGGATCGCTGCCCACACGGCGCGCCGTCGCAGCCGGATCACCTCGAGCGCGGCCGCGCACACGAACACCATCAGAAAGGTCAGCCCGCTGATCCCCGTCCACGAGGAGACGCGCGCCAGGGGGCTGTCGGCCTGGGTCATGCCGAGGCGGGCCCACGGGAACCCGCCGTAGGGGAAGGTGCCGACGAGCACCTCGCGAGCGGTCCAGAGACCGGCGACGACCAGGGCGAGCACGAGGGTACGGCCCCACGGGCCGGGAAGGAGCCGCGGCATCCACCGATACGCGAGCGAGATCGGGATCGACGCGATCGCGACGAGCGCCGCCTCCAGCACCGACAGGGCGATCCACGGGATCGGTCCGAGGTATCGACCCGTGAACGACACGTTCACGAGGAAGAACGAGAGCCCGAAGAGGAGCCCGCACAGCACGCTCCCCCACACGCCGCGACCGACGAGCGTCGCGAGAGCCAGCACGACGGCGGGAAATGCCATCGGCCACCACGCGAGCGACGGGAACGCCGTCGTAAGTGCGAGGCCGGCGACCACCGAGAGCAGCGTTGCGAGCCACAGCGGGAACAGGCGAGGCGGGGACGCGGGCACTCGATCACTGTAGGCGGCGATCCCCGCGCGCACGCTGAGCCCCATCGTCAGACCGAGGCGTAGGCGACGATTCCGCGACGCACCGCATCCAGCGCCGCGCGGGCGGTGCGAGCGAGCTCGCCGTCGGCGACGAGGGAGAGCTGGTCGAGCAGATCGATCGTCTGCTTGGCCCACCGCACGAAGTCGCCTGCCGCCATGTCGGCCTCGGTGAGCACGCGATCGAGCAGGGCGCCCCGGGCCCACGAGTGCATCGCCTGACTGAGGCCGAGGGCGGGCGGCTCCGAGCCCGGCAGATGGTGATCCTGCTCCAGATCGTCGAGACGCTGCCACAGCGTCTCCGTGGCACTGAGCGCCTCCCGGAAGCGTCCGCGGGGCAGGCCCGCCTCCCCCGCGCCGCGCTCGTCACGCCGCGGCTCGTACACCAAGGCGCACACGAGCGCCGCGAGGGCCGCGGCATCCAGACCTTCCCAGATGCGGGTGCGCAGCGCTTCCGCGACCAGGAGGTCGCGCTCACCGTAGATCCGCCTCATCGTGCGACCTGCGTCGGTCAGCGTCGCGGTGCCGTCCTCGCCCGCCCGCACGTAGTCGAGGGCCTCGAGCACATCGACGACCCGGTCGAACACCCGCGCGACGGTGCCCGTGCGCGACTCGATCTGGCGACGCTGGCGGTCCGTGTCGCGGCGCAGCTTCCAGTAGCGCTCCGCCCAGCGGGCGTGATCCTCGCGCTCGGGGCACGAATGGCACGGATGCCGCTGCATCGACGTGCGCAGCCGCTGGATCTGCTTCTGACGCTGATCGCGCAGGGAGCGGGGAGCCGTGGCATCCCGTCGGTTGATCTTCTCGAGGTCGCTGAGCTCCCGACGGATCGACGAGTACGCGACGTAGTCGCCGCGGTCGCAGGTCATCGCCTCGCGGTAGCCCTCCAGCGACGCCTCGGCCTCCTTGACCTGCCGGGCGACGCCGACGACGGATCGGTCGGCCTGGAACTGCGCGAACGACGACTCGAGGATCTCCCTCGCACGCGGACGACCGAACTGATCGATGAGATTGACCGCCATGTTGTACGTCGGGCGGAAGCTGGAGTTCAACGGGTAGGTGCGACGGGAGGCCAGGGCCGCGACGGCCTGCGGGTCCATCCCTTCCGTCCACTGCACGACGGCGTGCCCCTCGACGTCGATGCCCCGGCGTCCGGCGCGCCCGGTGAGCTGTGTGTACTCCCCCGACGTGATCGCCACCCGCGCCTCGCCGTTGAACTTCTCGAGCTTCTCGAGCACGACGGTGCGCGCCGGCATGTTGATGCCGAGCGCGAGGGTCTCGGTCGCGAACACCACCTTCACGAGCTTGCGCTGGAAGAGCTCCTCGACGACCTCTTTGAACGCCGGCAGGAGACCGGCGTGGTGCGCGGCGATGCCGCGTTCCAGGTTCTCGCGCCATTCCCACACTCCGAGCACGGCGAGATCCTCGTCGGCGAGCAGGCGGGTGCGCTCGTCGACGACCCGGCGGATCTCCGCACGCTCCTCGGCGGTCGTCAACCGCAGCCCCGAGCGACGCACCTGCTGCACGGCGGCGTCGCAGCCCACCCGGCTGAAGATGAAGAAGATCGCCGGCAGCAGCGTCGCCCTCTCGAGCAGGTCCACGACGTGCGGGCGATCGATGCGCTCGGCGCGGCGCGGGTTGCCGTGGTGCACGAAGCGCGCGCCCCGGCCGCCGTTCCCACCCTGTCGGTGCGCCTGCAGGCGGCGATTGTTCTCCTGCGCGACGCCAGAGCCCGACCGCATCCGCAGCAGTTCGCGATTCACCTGCGCGGCGGCGACGCCCGCACGATCGTCGAACAGCGGCAGCAGATCGCCGCGCACGAGCACGTGCTGCTCGAGCGGCACGGGCCGGTTCTCCGACACGATGATGTCCGTCTCACCGCGCACAGTGTCGAGCCAATCGCCGAACTCCTCCGCGTTGGAGACCGTCGCCGACAGTGACACGAGCCGCACTCGGCGCGGCAGGTGGATGATGACCTCCTCCCACACCGCGCCGCGGAAGCGGTCGGCGAGGAAGTGCACCTCGTCCATCACGACGTAGCGCAGGTCGCGCAGCGCCGGCGAGTCGGCGTAGAGCATGTTGCGCAGCACCTCGGTCGTCATCACCACGACGCGGGCGTTCCCGTTGATGTTCGTGTCACCGGTGAGCAGGCCGACGTTCTCGGGGCCGTAGACGTCCTGCAGCTCTCGGAACTTCTGGTTCGACAGCGCCTTCATCGGGGTCGTGTAGAACGCCTTGTCCGACGGCTCCCGCATCGCGAGGTGCACCGCGAACTCGCCGACGATCGTCTTGCCAGCACCGGTCGGCGCGGCGACCAGCACGCTGCGACCCTCTTCGAGGGCGCGGCATCCCTCGAGCTGGAACGGATCGAGCCGGAACCGCTGCATCGCCGCGAACTCGTCGGTGACCGGATGCCCCGACTCGCCGTCCCGGCGCGACGCGTGCCCCGCGTCGGGGGCGCTCACGCCTCCGGCCCGGCGAGATCGAGCCGGACGCGCCGGGCCTTGCGCCAGTCGAACAGCACCGACACCGACGCGGCGGCGATGTACAGCACGATGAGGATGCCCGCGAGCAGCAGCATCGAGGTGATGTCGGCGGCGGGGGTCGCGACCGCCGCGAACACGGCGGCCACGAGCACGGCGATGCGCCAGCCCTTGAAGATCGCGCGACCGCTGACGATGCCCGACAGGTTCAGCGCCACGAGGAACACCGGCAGCACGAACGCGATGCCCACGACCAGCAGCAGCTTGAACACGAAGTCGTAGTAGTAGTCGTACTGCAGGAACAGCGCCCCCTGCTCGGGCACGAGCCCCGACATCAGTTCGATGATGTGCGGCATGATCAGCCACCCGACCGCGCATCCGCCGAAGAAGAGCGGGATCGCCGCCAGCATGAAGCCGATCGTGTACTGCGTCTCCTTGCGGGTGAGGCCGGGCATGATGAACGCCCATACCTGCCAGATCCAGACCGGCGCCGACAGGATGATGCCGACGGCGAAGGCGATGCGCAGTCGCAGATCGAAGCCCGCCGTGATCGAGTTGAAGTTGAGTGCCGCGAGGTCATTGCCGCGGGACTCGGCCACGACGGCGATCGGGTGGGTCAGCAGCGCGATGATCGGATCGGTGAGGAACGCCGCGATCACCATGCCGGCCACGAGCCCGATCAGCGCGAAGACGATGCGCTTGCGCAGCTCGCGCAAGTGCTGACCCAGCGACATGCGCTTGTCGCGCTTCGGGCCGCCGGGCTCGCCGATGCGCGGCAGGTCGGCCGCGGTCACCGGTTCAGGAGGTCGTCGAGGACGAGTTCGTGCTCGACGGCGAGGCCGGGGTCGAACCGGGCGCCTCGGTGGACTCCGAGGTCGCGGATGCCGCGGCATCCTTCTTCTCGTCGTCCTTGAGTGCCTTCATCTCGCCGCGGAAGACGCGGGCCGACTGGCCGAGGCTCTTCGCGAGAGCGGGAAGCTTGGCGGCGCCGAACAGCAGGACGATGATCAGCACCAGGATCAGCAGGTGGGGCCACCCGAATGCGTTACCGAAGATGCCCATGATTCTCCTCACCGCAGGCGTGTTTCCCCGAGTCTAGCCTCGCGTGCACCCGGCGACGCCGTGACGCCCCGGATTCGTCTCTGCGAATCCTGTGAACGATCGACTCAGGCGGGATCGTATTGCGCGAGCGCTGCCGCCGCCCAGTCGCGGGCCGCGCGACGCGCGCTCTCGGGCGCAAGGATCTCGACGTCGCCGCCGCGGCGGGTGACCAGGCGACGCAGGCTGCGCGGATCGCCGATGCGCATCGTCGCGGTGCAGACACCGTCGACGCACACGACGTCGGCGTACGAGAGGTATTCGCCGAGCAGCGGCGTGAGTCGCTCCGCGAAGCGGATCGTCGCGGTCGCATCATCGCCGCCGGGCTCGAACAGCGGGGGGACCGGCTCGCCCGAGTGGGTGATCGGGATGTCGGTGAGCGCGACATCGCTCACCCGGTCGAGATTGAACGTGCGCATCGCCCGGCGCAGGTGACACCAGCCCTGCAGATACCACTCGCCCCCCGTGATGTGCACCTTGACGGGGTCGACCGTGCGCACCGTCGGTGCACCCTCGGGGGTCTTGTACGTGAAGGATGCCGCGACTCCCCGCGTCAGCGCGTCATCGATCGAGCGCCGCACCGCGTCGACGGGTGCCGGGGTGAGCACGAGCTCGGCGGGGGCGGTCGCCGCCCCGCGCGCGAGCTTGGCGAGCAGTCCCCGCATGAGGTCGCCCTCCCCCACTCCCGGGACGGCGGCGACGACCTGGAGCCCGGCAAGGAGCGCCGCCGCTTCCCGCGCGGTCAGCTTCGGGGCGCGTTCGAGTCCCACGGTGTGGGTGATCGCGATGCGGTCCTGCTCGTCGAGCAGATCCCAGTCGATGTCGAACAGATCGTGGGGCAGCTGCCAGTAGCCGCCGTCACCCGGGCGGCCGATGACGGTGAGCTTCTCCACGATCTGACGCATCTGCGTCTCGGACACGTCGAAGTCGGCGGCGGCCTCGGCGACGCTCACCTCGCCGTGCTCGATCAAGTAGGGCACGAGCTGCAGAATGAGCGCGGCGCGGTCGGTGGCGACGAGCGGCGGACGGGCGTCGGTCATGCGGAACCTCCGCTGCGGGCGAGCGCCGCGCGAAGTCGCGAGACCACGAGGCGGCGCAGTTCGGCGGGCTCGACGACGCGCACCTCGGGACCGTAGGAGGCGAGTTCGTCCGCGAGCACGTGCGCATCGACGAACGGGATGCGCAGCCCTTGGGCCGCCGGCGAGGCGCGCCGGGCGAGCCGCAACGCGGCCTCGGTGCCCGGGTGCACCTCGACGAGGGCGCTCTGCGACGCGGCGAGCTCGTCCAGCAGAGTGCGCGCCCGCTCCCCCGCACCGGCGCGCAGACCGGGATCGAACGAGACCCGCGTCACCGCGACCTCGCCGACGATGCGCGAGAGCAGAAAGGTGCGAGGCGCATCCGCGTCGAGGTCATGGGCGTGGAGATGCCAGCGCGCCTCGTACTCCAGCAGCACCAGGGGGCGCGCGCGACGGGCCCGGGGGGCATGCTCACCGGGCTTGAGGTAGTCGAAGGCCACGACGCGCGCGGTCTCGATCGCGCGCTGCAACGGCGCGAACGCGGCATCCCGAACGCTGATCCGGGGGGCGTAGGCCCCCAACGGCTCCGTCGTGGGGATGCCGAGGGCGCGGATCTTGCGCAAGCCTGCGCGGGCGTCGACCGAGAGGGATGTCTCGTGCCACACCGTGCCCGCGAGGTCGAGGAGGGCCGCCTCCGCCGCCGTCAGCGATACCTCGTCGGGCAGCGCGTAGTCGTCGGTGGCGATGCGGTACCGGGCCTCGCGGAGATCATCGGGATCGGCGTAGTCGCCGAGCGTCTCGATCGGCACGCCGAGCGAGCGCAGGCTCTCTTTGTCACGCTCGAACATCTTCTCGAGCGCATCCTTCGACGCTCCCGCCTCGGACTGCTCGCGATACCCCGAGACCGAGCCCAGGATCGTGTCCTTCGTGAGTCCCTGGTCGGTCGCGAGCAGCGCCACCACCAGGTTCACGAGCCGCTCCTCGGGCGCGACTTTCGATCCTGTGTTCGGCACGAGGACATCCTATGGTCGCAGGATGTCCCCGTGGCCGCGGCTCACTGCGTGGCGTCGATCCCGAGGATGTCGACCACGAACACGAGCGTCGAGTTCGCCGGGATCTGGCCCGTCGCGGTCGACCCGTACCCGTCGGACGGCGGAATCACCGCGAGGATCTGCGAGCCGACGGTCGCACCCTTCAGCGCCGTCGCCAGGCCCGGGACGATTCCGGTCATGGAGAGCGAGGCCGGGGTCGATCCCCACGAGGAGTCGAAGACCTTTCCGTCGGCCCAGGTGAGTCCGGTGTAGGCGACCCGCACCGTGTCCTTGTCGCCGACGGTCGCTCCGGTGCCCTTCTGGAGCGTCTGCACGACCAGCGAGGTCGGCGGGTCGGTCTTGGGGATCGTCACGCCGGGCTGCCCGGAGGGGGCGAGCACGACGACGGGGAGGTTGTGGCCGTCGTTGAAGACGGGCGTGCCGTCGGCACGCGAGAGATACACCTTCTGCACGTCGATGACCGCGATCGCCGACTCGTCGGCGGCGAGGCCGAGCGAGGCCGTCGACGAACCGAGCTCGGTCGGGGTCAGACCCACGATCATGCGCGTTCCCTCGCCTGCGCACTTCAGCGCCGCCTCGAACCCGGGAACGGTCTGGACCCATGTGGACACCGGGGTGATCGTGGGACCTGTCGACCCGTAGCCCGCGGTCACGATCTCTTTGCCGGTCTTCGCGCTGAACAGGTCGACGGCGAGACCGACGAGCTGGTCGTCGCTCACGATCTCGGTTCCCGTGCCCGTCGTGAGGTCGACGAACTGGCCGTCCCCGGGGCTGAGCGGCGACGAGATGTCGACGGTCGGCTTCTTCGCGAAGTCACCGGAGACCTGCACCAGGGACGCGAGGTTGCCCGGGTTCGTCGTGCGGGCGCACATCGGCGCGGACGCGGTCGCACATCCGGTCAGGGCGAGGGCGGCGAGGCCGAAAGCGGCGGCCGCGGCGAGGGTTCTGCGCACCGGATCAGTCTATGCGGGCGACTGGTCGCTCTCCGACCCGCCCGCCTCGCGCAGCTTGGCGTCGGCGGCGCGCTGCGCCTCCCGCACGCGCTTGCGCAGATTCTTGTCCGTGATCTCCCGGTCGCCGACCGCACCCGGGGTCCAGACCTCGACGTCCTCGTCCGCATAGGAGGGCTTCTTGAGGGCGCGCCGCCGCACGTCCGGCGGCACGGCACCCGGAGCGAGGCGCCGCGCGGAGATCAGGAATCCGGTGTGCGCCACCATCCGGTGGTCGGGGCGTACCGCGAGACCCTCGACGTGCCAGCCGCGCACCATCGTCTCGCTCGACTCCGGGTCGGTGAACGCACCCGTCGCGCGCAGGTACTCCGCCACACGGCTGAGCTGCGTCGCCGTGGCGACGTAGCAGACGAGCACGCCCCCGGGAACGAGCGCGTCGGCCGCGACGTCGATGCACTCCCACGGAGCGAGCATGTCGAGCACGACACGGTCGACAGATGCCTGCTCCACCGCGCGCGGGAGCTCCTCGGCGAGGTCGCCTTCGACGATCTGCCATGAAGCCGGCGACTCCCCGAGGAAGGTCTCGACGTTCGCCCGTGCGACGTCGGCGAACTCCCCACGCCTCTCGAAAGAGACGAGACGCCCGGTCGGACCGATCGCCCGCAGCAGCCACAGCGAGAGCGCGCCGGAGCCGACGCCCGCCTCGACCACGACGCATCCGGGGAACACGTCGGCCTGAGCGAGGATCTGCGCGGCGTCCTTCGGGTAGACGATCGCGGCACCGCGCGGCATCGACATCACGAAGTCCCGCAGCAAGGGTCGCAGCGCCAGGTATTCGGAGCCGTGGCTGTTGACGAGCACCGAACCGTCGGGCTGGCCGACGATGTCGGCGTGGCGCAGCACGCCGTGATGGGAATGGAGTTCGCCCCCCTCGCGGAGGGTCACCGTCGACAGGCGCCCCTTCGGGCCGGTGAGCTGCACGCGATCTCCGTACGCGAACGGACCGCGACCGAGGCTCACGCGCGCACCTCGCGGGCGCGGCGTGCGGCGTGGACCTCGGCCAGGTCGGCGAGGCCCCGCCCCTCGAGGGAGGGCCAGAGGACGTGAGCGCCGACGCCCGCGAGCGAGACCATCAGCGGGACGCCGACCGACGTCGTGCGGGCGGCGATCGCGGAACGCAGCCCGTTCGGCGAGTCCTCGATCGCCACCACGTCCTCGGGGGCGACATCGAGCAGCTCGCACGCCTGCAGATAGGGGTCGGGATGCGGCTTCGGGCGGGTCGCATCGTCGCCGGCGACGATGACGTCGAATGCGTCGAAGTCGATCAACTCGACGACGTGAGTCGCCATCCGCCGCAGCGACATCGTCACGAGGCCCGTCTTCACCCCGGCCGCGCGCAGCTCCGACAGGAGCTCACGGGCACCGGGACGGAACGGCACACCGGTCGTGCGCAGGTCGCCCATCACGGTTTCGGTCAGGTGGTCGATGATCGCGCCCTCGTTCATGCGCACCCCGGCGTCCTGGAGGATCCGAGCCGACTGGTCGAGCCCGAGGCCGACCAGCTGCAGCGCCTGCTCGTGCGACCAGCTGCCGCCGTAGCTCTCGACCAGCGGGGTCTCGGCGGCCATCCAGTACGGCTCGGTGTCGACGAGGGTGCCGTCCATGTCCCAGAGCACGGCGGCGGGTGCGGGGTGATTCACCCGGCCATGCTACCGGCGCGGCGCGCGCGGCCACGGCCCGTCACGGGCCCGAGACGCCTATCCTGGTGTGACCGCGAGCGCCGTCCCGGCGCCGTGGAGGCAACGAGAGGAGCCCGGTGGACGGACTCGGTCGACGCGTGCTGGTCGTCGCCTTCGACGGATGGAACGACGCCGGCGAGGCGGCATCGGCGGCCGTCAGCCGTCTGCGCGAGACCGGCGGCTACGAACCGGTCTACTCGGTCGACCCGGAGCTGTACTTCGACTACCAGTACACCCGGCCGAGCATCGCCGCCGACGAAGACGGTGTGCGCCGCATCTCCTGGCCCGAGACGACGCTGCTGCGCCCCGCGCAGACCACGCGCGGCACGCAGCTCTGGCTGCTCACGGGCGTCGAGCCGGCGCGGGCCTGGCAGGCGTTCGCCGGTGAGCTGATCGACGTCGCGCTGCGTGAGGACATCACCGGCATGGTCGCGCTCGGCTCGATGATGGCGGATGTCCCCCACTCCCGTCCGATCTCGATCTTCGCGGGCAGCGAGAACGAGCAGCTGCGTCATACTCTCGATCTCGACCGCACGACCTATGAGGGGCCGGTCGGCATTATCAGCGTCCTCGGTCAGGCCGCCGACACCGCCGGCATCCCGACAGCCTCGCTCTGGGCGAGCGTGCCCCACTACGTCGCCGGTCACTCGCCGTCGCCCAAGGCGACCCTCGCACTTCTCGACCGCCTCGAGGACCTCACCGGGGCGAAGATCGACCGCGGTGACCTGGCGACGCAGTCCGCCGCGTGGGAGGCGTCCATCGACGCGGCCGCGGCCGACGACGAGGAGATGACGGAGTACATCCGCGGCCTCGAGCGCACCCGCGACGCGTGGGACTCCCCGGAGGCGTCCGGCGATGCGATCGCCCGTGAGTTCGAGCAGTACCTGCGCAAGCGCGGCGACGACCGGCCCGGCCGCGGCGGGCCGCAGCGCTGAGAGCGCCCGATCCCGCTCAGGCGGTGATGACGCCCGTCGCGAGCATGACCATCACGAAGGCGCCGAGCGCCACGCGGTAGATGACGAAGGGCAGGAAGCTGCGCTTCGAGATGAACGCCATGAAGTACTTGATGACCACGAGGGCGACGACGAACGCGATCACCGTCGCGAGGCCCGTCTCGAGCAGGGTGAACGGCGGGTTCACCTCCGGCTCCTTTACGACCTTGTACAGCTGATAGAAGCCCGAGCCGAACACGGCCGGGATCGCGAGAAGGAAGGCGTAGCGAGCCGCCGCGGCGCGCTCGTAGCCCATCAGCAGACCGGCCGTGATCGTCCCGCCCGAGCGGGAGACACCGGGGATGAGGGCGAGAGCCTGGGCCAGGCCGTAGATCACGCCGTGGCCGACGGTGAGCTGATCCAGACGTCGCCGGCGTGCGCCGATCGCGTCCGCGATGCCGAGGAGCACGCCGAACAGGATGAGCATGCCGGCGACCAGCCAGAGGGAGCGGAACACGGTCTCGATCTGGTTCTGGAACAGGATGCCCAGCACGACGATCGGAATCGACCCCAGAATGATGAGCCAGCCCATGCGCGCATCCGGATCGTTGCGCGGCGCGCGCCCGATGATGGAGAGCGCCCACCGGCTGACGATCCTCACGATGTCGCGCCAGAAGAACAGCACGACGGCCGCCTCGGTGCCGATCTGCGTGATGGCGGTGAAGGCGGCGCCCGGGTCCTCGGTGCCGGGGAGGAACGCTCCCAGGATGCGCAGGTGCGCACTGGAGGAAACCGGCAGGAACTCGGTGAGCCCCTGGACGAGGCCGAGGATGATCGCTTCGAACAAGTGGCTCATGGTCGTCTTCCGTTGGGGGCGGGGCGGGAGGCGGCGCGATGGATCAGTAGGTGCGCAGCAGGCGGGTCAGCACATCCTGACCGAACGTCAGCGCATCAAGCGGCACGCGTTCGTCGACACCATGGAACATACCGGTGAAATCGAACCCGCTCGGCAACCTCAGCGGCGCGAAGCCGTAGCCGGCGATCCCGAGACGGGAGAGCGCCTTGTTGTCGGTGCCCGCGCCGAGCAGGTAGGGGACGACGGGAACACCCGGATCGGCATCCTGAAGGCTCGCGACCATCGCGTCGACGAGCGAGCCGGAGAAGGGGGTCTCCAGACCGATGTCGCGCACGACGATCTCGATGGCGATGTCGTCCCCGACGATCCGCTGCACCTCGGCGAGCACCTCGTCCTCGGTTCCGGGCAGCACCCGGATGTCGACGGTCGCCTCCGCACGATCGGGGATCACATTGTGCTTGTAACCGCCGGCGAGTCCCGTCGGGTTCGCCGTTGTGCGCAGGCTCGGCCGGATGAACGCTGCGGCCGGACCGAACAGGTCGGCCGCAGCATCCGGGTCGTCGACGTCTGCTCCGGTGAGGTCGGCGACCGCCGCGAGAAGCGCCGCGGTCGTCTCGGTGAGGCGCACCTCCCACGGGACGCGCCCCAGCGCCGCGACGGCCTCGGCGAGCCGGGTGACGGCGTTGTCCGGATGCCACCGGCTGCCGTGTCCGGCGGCGCCGCGCGCCACCAGCCGCACCCACAGCAGCGCCTTCTCCCCCACCTGCAGCAGGTACGCCCGGCGTCCGGCGACATCGATGGAGAAACCGCCGACCTCGCTGATCGCCTCGGTCGCACCGCTGAACCACTCGGGGCGGTCTCGCACGACGAGCGCCGAGCCCTCGACGCCACCGTTCTCCTCGTCGGCGAAGAACGTCACGATCAGGTCGCGCTCGGGCTGTTCTCCGGCGCGCAGGATGTCGGCGACGGACGTGAGGATCATGGCGTCCATGTTCTTCATGTCGACGGCACCGCGACCCCAGAGGTATCCGTCGCGAATCTCACCGGCGAACGGGTCGACGCTCCAGTCGTCGGCCATCGCCGGGACGACATCGAGGTGCCCGTGCACGACGAGGGCAGGCTTCGACCGATCACGACCCGGCACTCGCGCCGACACGTTCGTGCGGCGCGCGATCGGCTCGAAGTAGCGGGTCTCGAGTCCGAGTTCCTCGAGGTACGCGCCGACGAACTCGGCCGCCTCGCGCTCGCCTTCGCTGCGTCCGCCACCCCAGTTGGTGGTGTCGATGCGGATCAGATCGCGGGCGAGCCGGATGACCTCCGGCAGCTCCCCCGGCTCGGCTGCAGTCATGCGCCCCAGGCTACCCGCTCGGCGAGGGCCCGCCCGGTTCGTGACGCCGCGTGGAGCATGCTAGGCTCGACCCTCGGTTGCAAGACCACACATCACCCAATGCGCGGGTGGCGGAATAGGTAGACGCGCTAGCTTGAGGTGCTAGTGCCCGTATAGGGCGTGGGGGTTCAAGTCCCCCCTCGCGCACGCAGGATGCCTCGGCATCATCACGACGAAGGCCCCCGGAGACGGGGGCCTTCGTCGTTGGCGCATCCGTTGCTGCGGATCTCGCCAGGGGTCGCGCCCACGACCGCGGAGAGGCAGGATGAGCCCCATCGGGCCTGCTGCGACGGGGCCGCGACGGAGGGACGGGCGATGACGTTCGATGTGCCGGCCGAGGCTTATCAGCGGTTCATGGGACGCTATTCGGAGCCGCTCGCGCAGCGCACGCTGGACGTCGTGGGCGAGCTCGATGGTGTGCGAGCGCTCGATGTCGGTGCGGGTCCCGGGGCGATCGCTGCGGCACTCACCGCGACTCCGGGGGTCACGCCGGTGGCCGCGGTCGACCCCTCCCCGTCCTTCGTCGAGGCGCTGCGCGAACGGCTTCCCGGCTGCGATGCACGTGTCGCAGACGCCGAATCGCTCCCGTTCGACGATGACGCCTTCGATCTCGTCATCGCGCAGCTGGTGGTCAACTTCCTGCGCGACCCGCACGCCGCCATTCGGGAGATGGCACGGATCACCCGTCCGGGCGGCGTGATCGCGGCATCGGTCTGGGACTTCGACGGCGGGCGCGCGCCCCTGTCGCTGTTCTGGCACGCGGCGCGCGAGATGGACCCGACCGTCGACGACGAGACGGGCGGCGTCGGCACAGGTCGGGGCCAGATCGCCGACCTCTTCCGGTCGAACGGACTCGTCGAGGTGGTCGAGCACGAGCTCGAGGTGCACGTTCCGTACACCGGCGTCGACGACTGGTGGGGACCCTACGAACTCGGCGTCGGGCCTGCGGGCGCTTTCGTCGCGACCCTCGACGCGGCCGCCCGAGCAGAGCTGCGCGTCCGCTGCGGAGCGCTCCTGCCGGGTCCGAGCGGCGTCATCGACGCGGTGGCGTGGTGCGCTGTCGGGCGCACTCCCCGCATCGCCCGGTAGCGCGGCGCACGGGTCAGTCGGTCGTGGTGGCGGGGGCGGTCCGGCCGCGCAGGCCGTCGTTGATCGCGAACAGCAGCAGCACGAGACCGGCTCCGAGCGTGATGTGCCCGAGGCCCGCGATTCCGGCGATCGCCGCGCTCGCCGGGACGCCGAGCACCTGCATCGTGCCGTGCACGGTCATGATCGCGACAGTCAGCACGAGCCCCGCGTTGTAGACCCAGAAGAACCACGCGAAGAAGCGGCTGTGGCCGAGGCGGTACACCTTGTCGAGCACGAGCACGATGAGCATGGCGAGGAAGCCGAGGGTCAGCAGATGCGTGTGGAGCACGGCGAGCTGGGTGCCCTCCCCCGATTCGAACGGCGTTCCCTTGGTCATCTCACGGAAGTACACACCGCCTGCGAGTCCGAGCACCAGATAGACGCTCGCCGCGATGAAGACGGCGCGCTGAGACATCCGAGACATCTCTCCCCTTTCGTTACCTTCAGCATATCTGAAAGTAACGAAGGTTCAGATTCCCGCCACCCCGAACAGGAGCCCGAGGACGTACGTGACCGCGGCGGCCCCGAAGCCGATGCCCAGCTGTCGGAGACCGCGGCGCAGCGGCGGCGCTCCCGAGAGGAGACCCACCGCGGCGCCGGTGCCGAGCAGCGCCACCCCGACGAGCGCGAGCGCGACGAGCACGGCCGCGAGACCCTGCAGCCCGAACAGCCACGGCAGCACCGGGATGATCGCCCCCGACGCGAAGAACAGGAAGCTCGAGAGCGCCGCGCTGAACGCGCTGCCCACGACCTCGTGCGTGTCCGCGCCCTCGGGCGGCCGTCGGTAGGGTACCGCACGGTCCGCCGTGCGCGCCGTCTCGATCACCAGACGTGCCCGCGCGGTCGCCTCGGCGTCACCGAGTCCCCGCGCGCGGTAGATCAGGGCGAGCTCGTTCTGGTCGAGGTCGAGATCGGGCAGCACGTCGTCGCCGAAGTTGTTGGGCTCGGTGGCCTCGAGCAGCTCGCGCTGCGAGCGCACCGAGACGAACTCCCCCGCGCCCATCGACAGGGCTCCGGCGAGCAGGCCCGCGATGCCGCTGAACAGCACGATGCGCGCGTCGACGCCGGTCGCCCCGATGCCCATGACGAGCGCGAGGTTCGACACGAGACCGTCGTTCGCCCCGAACACCGCGGCACGGAAGGTTCCCGACAGCCTGCGACGTCCCGCCGCGGCGAGCCCCCGCACGACCTCGCTGTGGATCTTCTCGTCGGCGCGCATCGCCGGGGTCGCGTGGGGGTCGTCGTCGTAGGGCGAGCGCGTCTCGGCCTGCTGAGCAAGGGCGAGCACGAAGATCGACCCGAACCGTCGCGCCATCCAGCCGAGCAGCCGCGTCGATGCCGATGCGCGCGGCAGTCGCTCCGGCTCGCCGCCGAGCAGCGCCAGCCAGTGCGCCTCATGGCGTCCCTCGGCGTCGGCGAGTGCGAGCAGGATGTCCCGCTCCTCCCCCTCGCGGCGTGCGGCGAGGTGACGGTAGACGGCCGCCTCGGCCCGTTCGTTGGCAAGGTAGTGCGCCCAGCGGGCGCGGTCGCGGGCAGTCGCCGGAGCGGAATCGGATGCCACGGGCAGCTCCTCGATCAGGGGGGCGGGGCCACCAGGCTAGCCGCGCACGGCGCGCCGCATCATTCGGCGCCCCGAAGCCATGACCGCGGTGTGCGCGAGCACGAACACGGGGCGCAGGAGCCAGGCCGTGCGGTTCATCCACGCCCGTTCGGTGCGCACCACCCAGCGCACGCGCACCAGGGTGTCGGATGCCGCGGCGAACAGCGCCACCTCGCCTTCGCCCGACAGATCGCCGTCGCTGCGCGCGGCGAGCACGACTCCCGGTTCGACGCGGGTGAGCACGGCGTCGAGCACGAGGCGGTAACCGAACGGGCTGCGCACCGTCAGGCCGACGTGCGCGCCCGGTTCGAGCGCTACGGGAGGGCCTGTCACCTCGACCGCCGGCCAGGGCGACGGGGCACCGGCGGCGGGGCGCAGCATCCCCTCGATCGCGCGCCAGCAGCGGGCGGGGTCGGCGGGGATGCGCCAGACCGAGACGAAGTCGTAGCGACTGCTCACGCGTGCACCCGGCGGCGCAGCAGGTCGATGCGCGCCTGCAGCTGCGCGACGGTCGCGTGGGAGACCGCCGGCCCCCCGCACAGGCGCCGCAGTTCGGCGTGCACCATCGCGTGAGGCTCCCCGGACTGCCGCGCGTAGAGACCGACGAGACTGTTGAGCAGCTGCCGCTGCTCCTTGAGGGTGCGGTGCAGCGCCCCGGGGAGGAGCGGGTCGATCGCGGCGTCCGCGTCGGCGCTCGCCTCGCGGGCCTCCCGCGCCTTGCGGTGGCGGGTCTGCCGCGCCTGACGCTGCTGCAGCAGCTCGTGCACATGCTCGGGCTCGAGGATGCCCGGCAGCCCCAGGAACTCCTCCTCCTCGGGGGTTCCCGGCACGGCCAACTGACCGAACTCCTTGCCGTCGAAGAGCACCCGGTCGAAGTGCGCCTGGGCATCGAGGGGCAGGAACGCGAACTCCTCGGTGAGGGCGTCGGATGCCGCGTCCGGCCGCTCCGCGGCATCCATCAGCGCTTCCTCGGCGTCCCATTCGTCGCCTGTCGCCTCGCGGTCGAGCGCATGGTCGCGCTGCGCCTCGAGCTCCTGCGCGAGCGCGAGCAGCTGCGGCACGTTCGGCAGGAACACGCTCGCCGTCTCGCCGCGGCGTCGCGCCCGCACGAAGCGTCCGATCGCCTGCGCGAAGAAGAGCGGCGTCGATGCGCTCGTCGCGTAGACGCCGACGCTGAGGCGCGGCACGTCGACGCCCTCGGAGACCATGCGCACCGCGACGAGCCAGCGGGACGTGGACTGGGCGAACTGCTCGATGCGCGCGGATGCCTCGGCCTCGTCCGACAGCACGACGGTCGGCGCCTCGCCGCTGACCGCCTCGAGGATCGCCGCATACGCGCGGGCCGCGGTCTGGTCGGTCGCGATGACGAGCCCGCCCGCATCGGGCACCTGTTCGCGCACCTCGCTCAGACGGCGATCGGCGGAACGCAGCACGGCCGGGATCCACTCGCCCTCGGGGTTCAGGGCGGTGCGCCAGGCCTGCGCGGTGACATCCTTCGTGTTGTCCTGCCCGAGGTAGGCCTCCATCTCCTCGCCCGCCTTGGTGCGCCAGCGCATGTGACCGGCGTAGACGAGGAAGAGCACGGGCCGCACGACGCCGTCCTCGAGCGCGCGGCGGTAGCCGTAGGCGAAGTCGGTGCGGGAGACGCGGATGCCCTTCGCATCGGGGTGGTACTCCACGAACGGGATGGGCGCCGTGTCGCTGCGAAACGGCGTCCCCGACAGCAGGAGACGCCGCGTCGCGCGGCCGTAGGCGGTGCGCAGCGCGTCGCCCCAGCTGAGCGCGTCGCCGCCGTGGTGCACCTCGTCGAGGATGACGAGGGTGGGCGCGTCGAGGATGAGGGTCTCGTGGACGCTCGCCTTCACGGCCACCTGGGCGTACGTCACTGCGACGCCCTGGTAGTGCCGGGCGGGCCGGGCGTGTCGGTTGCTGAAGGCGGGGTCGAGGCGGATGCCGACGCGCGCGGCGGCATCCGCCCACTGGGTCTTCAGATGCTCCGTCGGTGCCACGACGACGATGCGGCGCACGACTCCGCGACGCAGGAGCTCGCTCGCGAGGCGCAGCGCGAACGTCGTCTTGCCGGCGCCGGGCGTCGCGGCGGCGAGATAGTCGCGCGGTCCCTTACCGACGCCGTCCGGCCCGTCGAGGGCGAAGTAGGCGTCGAGGGCCTCTGCCTGCCAAGCGCGCAGCCGCTGCGCGGTGCCCCAGGGGGCGCGCTGGGGGAACGAGGGCGACAGGTGCTCGGCGGCGAAGCTGCCGAACTGGTGCGCCGGAGCCTCGGGAGCGAGTCCCTCGTCCTCCGTCATCCCAGCTCCCTCCGCCGCGGGCGGGCGGCGAGGTTCCACGATAGACGACGCCACGGACGCCAGGCCCCGTCACGCCGCGGGTAGGCTTCGGCGGAGGAGGCCACCGCGATGTCATCCCCCACCCGCTCCCCCTTCGTGTCCAACGAGCAGACGCACCCGTGGCGTCGGTTCGTCGCCATCGGCGACTCGTTCACCGAGGGGATCGGCGACCCCGACCCGGCGAGCCCCGGCGGCAACCGCGGCTGGGCCGATCGCATGGCCGAGGTGCTCGCGGCATCCGTCGACGACTTCGCCTACGCCAACCTGGCCGTGCGTGGCCGGCTCATCCAGCAGATCGTCGACGAGCAGATCGAGCCCGCGCTCGCCCTCTCCCCCGACCTCATCACCTTCTGCGCCGGGGGCAACGACGTCATCCGCCCGGGCAGCGATCCCGATGAGGTCGCCACGATCTTCGAGGACGCGATCATCCGGCTGTCGTCCCAGGGCGCCACGATCGTCGTCTTCACCGGCATCGACACCAACTTCACCCCGGTGTTCCGGCCGATCCGCGGCAAGGTCGCCATCTACAACGAGAACCTGCGCGCGATCGCCGAGAAATACGACTGCATCGTCGCCGACCAGTGGGCGCTGAAGGAGATCCAGGATGCGCGCTTCTTCGACGGCGACCGGCTGCACATGAACGCGCTCGGCCACCACGAGGTGGCCCGCATGGTGCTGCGCGCGCTCAACGTGCCGAACGACCTCGAGCCGATGCAGCCCTCGCCGATCCCCTTCCGCACGTGGCGGGAGGCGCGCTCCGGCGATCTGGTGTGGGCTCGGGAGTTCCTCGTGCCGTGGGTGCTGCGGCGCCTGCGCCACCAGTCGTCGGGCGACGACGTCACCGCCAAGCGCCCGGAGCCGAGCCGCGTGCACCGCATCGAGTCGGATGCCGCGGCATCCGAGCACTGATCCCTAGCGCGGCGGATGCCGCAGGGCCCACAGGGCGACGGCCGCGGCCGACGCGACATTCAGCGAGTCGACTCCACCCGCCATCGGGATGGTGACCACCGTGTCCGCGGCGGCCAGGGCCCGACGCGAGAGGCCGTCGCCCTCCGCACCCATGACGAGAGCGACCCGCTCCGCGCGCGTTGCGGCGAACACGTCGAGGCCGACGGCGTCGTCGGCGAGAGCGAGCGCGGCGATCGTGACGCCTGCAGCGTGGAGGGAGTCCCGCGCCTCCGGCCAGGCCGGCAGGCGGGTCCACGGCACCTGGAACACCGTGCCCATGCTCACCCGCACGCTGCGCCGGTAGAGCGGGTCGGCGCACCGCTCGCTCACGAGCACCGCGTCGGCGCCGAGCCCCGCGGCGGCACGGAACGCCGCACCCACGTTCGTGTGGTCGACGAGATCCTCGAGCACGAGCACGGTGCGGGCATCGGCGAGCACGTCGGCGAGGGGGCGGTCGGGCGGGCGGTGCATCGCCGCCAGTGCACCGCGGTGCACGGCGTACCCGGTCAGCGTCTCGGCGACGTCGGGGGCGACGACGTACACGGGCACGGATGCCGCGGCCCCCGCGGCATCCAGCAGTGCCGTGATCTCGGCGACCCACTGCTGCTGCACGAGCACCGAACGCGGCTGATGCCCCGCCGCCAGAGCGCGCCCGATCACTTTGGCCGACTCGGCCATGTAGAGGCCGCCGGCCGGCTCGAGCAGCCGCCGCAGCGCCACATCGGTGAGGTCGCGATAGTCGGCGAGTCGGTCGTCGGAGGGGTCTGTCAGCTCGATCACGGGCACCGCTCCAGAATGCCGCACGTGTCACACGGAGGAAATCGGCGGGGCGTAGGCTCGACGGTGGGAGGGTGCCGTGGCGACAGCGACCGAGTCGGATCCGCAGCTGGAGGCGCGGGTGGCCGAAGCGATCGATCTGCTCGCGGGGCGCCGCGTCGCGGTGCTCACCGGCGCCGGTGTGTCGACCGACTCCGGCATCCCCGACTACCGCGGGCAGGGTGCGCCCGTGCGCCGTCCGATGACCTTCGACCAGTTCCTCGCCGACGACAGTTCGCGTCGCCGCTACTGGGTGGGGTCCCACCTCGGCTGGAAGCGCTTCGCCGCCGCCGAGCCCAACGCCGGCCATGAAGCCCTCGCGCGACTCGAGCACTCGGGCGCCGTGACCGGCGTCGTCACCCAGAACGTCGACGGGCTCCATCTGCGCGCCGGCAGCAGCCGCGTCGTCGAGCTGCACGGGACGATGCGCCGGGTGATCTGCCTGCACTGCGGTCAGGTGTTCGACCGGCGCGACCTCGCCGAGCGCATCGAGACCGACAACCCCTGGATCGTGGCCGACTCCGACCTTCCGCTCGGCCCCGACGGCGACGTGGCTCCGGCGACCGCCGACGGGTTCCGGATCCCCACCTGCAGCGTGTGCGAGGGAGCTCTCAAGCCCGACGTCGTGTTCTTCGGCGAGTACATCCCGGCGGAGCGCTTCCGCGAGGCCGAGCAGATCGTGCGCGGCAGCGACGCACTCGTCATCGCCGGCTCGTCGCTCGTCGTCAACTCCGGCATCCGCTTCCTCGACCGGGCTCGACGCCGCCGTCTGCCCATCGTGATCGTCAACCGCGGGGACACCCGCGGTGACGCCCGCGCCACCGTGAAGATCGACGCCGGCACCACCGAAGTGCTCCGCGCGTTCGCCGACGCCCTGGGAGGGCCCGAATGAGCTCCACCGCCGACCACCCGACACGCATCATCCTGGTGCGCCACGGCGAGACGGATTGGAACCGCGCGGGACGCATCCAGGGGTCGACCGACATCCCCCTGAACGACACCGGACGCGCGCAGGCGCGGGACGCCGCCGAGCGGCTCGTCGCCGAGGTGACGGATGCCGCGACCGTCGCCGTCGTCTCGAGCGATCTGTCGCGGGCGCGGGAGACCGCGACACTCATCGCCGATCGACTCGCCCTCCCGCTCGGCCCCTCCGACATCGGACTCCGTGAGCGCGGATACGGCATCGCGGAGGGACTCGACGTCACCGAGTTCCGTGCGCGCTTCGGCGACACCCACAGCGGTGAGGTTCCGGGCGCCGAGACCGTCGACGAGGTCGCCGACCGCGCGAACGACGCGCTGAGACGGCTCATCGCCGCGAGCGACTCCCCCGACGTGCTCATCGCGGTGGCGCACGGCGCGCTCATCCGCGCGGTGCTTCGCGCGGCCGCATCCGGCGTGGCGCCGACCGATGACGCGCGCGTCGGAAACGGTGAATGGCGAGAGCTCGCCCTCACGGCGGACGGACGGCTCGTCGCCGCCTCCACTCAGCACTGACGGAGGAGCATTTTTCACGCCTGAAACAATTCGAGTGCGCATATTGCCTCTGAGCGGTGCTAATGTCCCCCATTATGGCGATACTCGACGCGAGTGATCTCGCTCTTCTCCAGGCATTGTCTGCCGACCCCCGTCGGGCGGTGACGTCGCTCGCCGACGACCTCGGCATGTCCCGCAACACCGTGCAGGCGCGGATGTCGCGGCTCGAGCGCGCCGGTGCGCTCTTGAGCTACGAGCGCGCGATCTCCACCACGGCGCTCGGCTATCCGATCGATGCGTTCGTCTCGGTGCGCCTGCGACAGCCCGAGATCCCCCGCATCCGCGACGAGATCGCCCTCATCCCCGAGGTGGTGCAGGCCAACGGCCTCGCCGGCTCGATGGACCTCCTCGTGCGCGTGGCCTGTCGCGACACCCCGCATCTGTTCACCACCGACCGTCGCATCCTCGCCATCGACGGCGTCGAGCGCACCGAGACGTCGCTCGTGATGGACGAGCTCATCCCCTACCGGGTCGCGCCCCTCATCGACCTCGCGCGCTCGGAGCGCTGACCTGAGCGGGCCGCGCGTCGAGCCGAACCAGCACGACGCCGGTGAGCAGCACCGCCGCCCCCACGTACTGCACCGGGCCCGGCAGCTCGCCGAGGAGCAGCGCTGCGAACAGCAGCGCGAACAGCACCTCCGACAGCCCCACGAACGACGCGACCCGCGAGCCGATGCGCGGCACCGCGGCGATGCCGAGGCCATAGCCGAGGGATGTCGCGACGAGCCCCACCCAGGCGAGTGGTACGAACCACGGCACCGCGACGCCGGCGAAGGTGACGTCGACGAACGCGGCGTGCAGGGGCAGGAGGCCGGTCACGCCCACGAGCGCCATGACCGCGGCGCCGACGAGCAGCCCGCCGGATGCGAGTGCGAGGGCGGGCAGACGGTCCCCCGCGCGCTCCGCGATGACGAAGTAGGCGGCGACGCACACCGCGGCACCGAGCGCGAAGACGGTGCCGAGCACGTCGAATCGCGCGCCGGTCACGTCGACGACGAGCACCAGCCCCGCGATCGCGAGCACGGACCCGGTGAGGACGAGCCTCGACGGACTGCGTCGGGTGCGCACCCAGGCCACGGCGACGAGCAGCACGGGCGCGAGGTACTGGATCAGCAGGGCCATCGCGACCGGCATTCGCTGCATCGCCGAGAAATAGAGGATCTGGCAGCCGGCGACCCCGGTGGCCCCGAACGCGAGGATCGTCATCGCGTGGCGGCGCAGGAACCCGGGTTCGAGGCGGATCGCGCGCACGAGCGCCGGCGAGAGCACGAGCCCCGCGAGCGTCATGCGCACCAGCAGCACGGCGCTCACCGACCAGCCGGCCTCGAGCAGCGGCTTCATGAGCGGGCCGCTCGACGAGAACGCGAACGCCGAGCCGACCGCGAACACGAGCCCGGACGGCGCGAAGCGCGGCGTGTCGCGCAGCGGCATCGTCGCGAGGGTCGGGACGATCAGCGGGACGGGTGCGGTGGGAGCGGACATGCGGCGCCGATCTGTCAGGACCGTTCAGTGATTACACTCATGACCGTAAGGGATCGGGGCGTCAGGAGTCAACATGCTTTTCATTCATGACACGGCGGAGTCCCTGCGCATGGCCGCCGACCTGGTCAACACCCTGCCGATCACCGCCGCCTCCGACGTCGATCGCCTCCTCACAGACGACGACATGGAGGAGTTCCTCGCCGCGCATCCGTACAGCGGAGCGATCGCCCGGGACGACCGCGAGCGGGCGGCGGTGCGCGGCATCCGGGACCGCCTGCACGCCCTCTGGCACAGCGACCGCGCTGACGCGGTTCCCCTCGTCAACGCGATGCTCGCCGACGGCAGCGCCCTCCCCCGGCTCGTCATCCACGAGCCGTACGACTGGCACATCCACGCGACGGACGACGACGCGCCGCTGGCCGTGCGCATGATGGTCGAGTCGGCGATGGCGTTCGTCGACGTGATCCGCCAGGACGCCTACGACCGCGTGCGCGTATGCTCGGCCGACGACTGCCAGGGCGTCTACGTCGACTTCAGCCGCAACGGGTCGAAGCGCTACTGCGACTCGGGCAACTGCGGGAACCGTATGAACGTCAACGCGTATCGGCGCCGGCTCGCAGAAAACGACTGATGGCGGATGCCGCGGGCTCCGGCGTCTCGTAGTGGATGAGGTGCCCCACCCCGGGGATCTCGACCAACTCGACGTCGTCGAACAGCGTCGCGAGCGTGCGCTCGGCCTCGATCGGGGTGATGTCGTCGAGCTGCGCGGCCACCAGCAGCGTCGGCACGGCGATACGCGGCGCGAACGCCCGCACGTCGTGCGAGACGGAGGTCAGGAACGCGTCGCTGAGCACGTCGCGATCGGCGAACCGGGAGAAGTACGCGTCGTGCTGGGCGTGCACGAAGCGCCGCAGCTCGGGATCGCGGGTCTTCACCATCGCGATGCTCATGGCGCGCACGATCGCTCGGTTGCGCAGCAGGCCCTCGCCGAGCGGGGCGGGCAGGGCCGCCCCGGCGCGGTAGTAGAAGACCGCGAGCCGGGTGAGGATGCCGCGGGGTCCCTCGAGCGCCGGTGCACCGATCGGGTTCACGAGCACGAGGCGCGGGGTCTCGAGCCCGCGCGCCACGGCCGCCGCCGAGACGATCGAGCCGAACGAGTGGCCGAGCACGACGGCGCCGGGCGCGACGGCGGCGACGAACTCGGTCAGCCACTGCGCGTAGGCGTCGAGGTCGTGGGTGCGACCGGGGAGCGGCGGCGTCTCGCCGAAGCCCGGGAGATCCGGAGAGATGACACGCACACCGTCGAGATGCGCGACGACGGGGTCGAGCCCGTGGTGCTCGCCGCGGAAGCCGTGCACGGCGACGACAGTCGCCCACGGCTCGACGCCCGCCGGAGGATCGTAGGTCCAGTAGCGGGTCATGCCGCCGAGGACCTCGACCTCGTGGCCCTCGACCCGCCGGTCGGCGAGCCGTGCGGCATAGGGCCCGGCGTCGACGATCATCCCCCGAGTCTACGGCGCCGCTCCGTGCCGCCCGGGCGCGCCTGCATCGGGATGTCGCACCTCCCCTCTAGCGTCGAGTCATGGCCGCGCACGACATGCTCCCGGGCTTCGACACCATCGACTGGGCGGCGCGCGTCGGCGTGTTCGACCTCGAGACGACCGGGGTCGACGTCACGACCGACCGCATCGTGACCGCCTATGTGGGCGTGCTCGACGCCGACGGAACGGTCCTCTCCTCAGCCTCCTGGCTCGCCGATCCGGGCATCGAGATCCCCGCGGGGGCGACAGCTGTGCACGGTGTCACGACCGAGCGCGCCCGCCGCGACGGGCGACCCGCCGCGGCAGTCGTGACCGAGATCGTCGCCGAACTGCGCGCGCTGTTCGACGCGGGAGTGCCGGTGGTCGCCTACAACGCCGCCTACGACTTCTCGCTCCTCGCGCACGAGGCGGCGCGGCACGGTGTCCCGCCGATCGCTGACCCCACGCCGGTGATCGACCCGCTCGTGCTCGACAAGAACGTCGATCGGTACCGCAAGGGAAAGCGCACCCTCGACGTGGTGGCCGCGCACTATGGCGTCGCGCTCACGGGCGCCCACGAGGCATCCGCCGACGCCGTCGCCGCCGGCCGCGTAGCCCTCGCCCTGCTCGACCGCTACGCGGATGAACTGCCGTCGACCCCGGCGGCCCTGCACACCGCGCAGGTGGCGTGGGCACGGTCGCAGGCGGAGAGCCTCACCGAGTATTTCGTGCGCATCGGCCGCCTCGACCCCGATGACGCCCTCGACGGCGCGTGGCCGGTGCGCTGAGCGGCACGCCTCGGCAGACGTCGCCCTCGACGTGCGGTCGCCACGATCATCGACCGCCGACAACGACGAAGGCCCCGACCTGCCGAAGCAGGCGGGGCCTTCGCGGTGCGGCGACTCAGCGAGCGCCGAAGTTCTTGAAGCGCTGGTTGAACTTCTCGACGCGACCGGCCGAGTCGAGGATGCGCTGCTTGCCCGTGTAGAACGGGTGCGACGCCGACGAGATCTCGACGTCGATGACCGGGTACTCGACGCCGTCGAGCTCGATGGTCTTGTCGCTCGACGCGGTCGAGCGGGTGAGGAAGGTCTCGCCCGAGCCGAGGTCGCGGAAGACGACGAGGTCGTAGGCGGGGTGGATGTCAGTCTTCATCGGATTCCTTGCGAGAGACGGAGGAAAGTCTGCGGTGCCGAACGCACCAAGGGGAGAGTCTATCAGGTCGGGCGGCTCAGCGGGAACGCACGGCGCGGGCGGCGAAGCGCCCCTCGTGCTCGTCGAGTTCGACGTCGACGCCGAAGGTCGCGCTCAGGTTCGCCGCGGTGAGCGTGTCGGCGAGCGGACCCGCCGCCACCGCCTGCGCCTCGCGCATGAGCAGCACGTGGGTGAATCCGATCGGGATCTCCTCGACGTGGTGGGTCACCATGATCATCGCGGGCGTGCTCGGCGCCTGGGCGTAGCCGCCGAGGAGCGAGACGAGCTCCTCGCGGGAGCCGAGATCGAGGCTCGCGGTCGGCTCGTCGAGCATGAGCAGCTCCGGGTCGGTCATCACGGCTCGCGCGATCTGCACCCGCTTCTGTTCGCCGTCGGACAGTGTGCCGAACGAGCGGTCGGCAAGGTGGTCGAGCTTCCACTCGGCGAGCACACGCAGCGCACGGCGCTCGTCGATCGCCTCGTACTGCTCCCGCCAGCGTCCGAGCACCGAGTAGGCGGCGGTGAGCACGACGTCGAGCACGCTCTCGTCCGGCGGGATGCGGCGGCTCAGCGCGGTCGACGCGAAGCCGATGCGCGGACGGAGGTCGAAGACATCCGTGCGTCCCAGCCGCTCCCCCAGGATCGAGACCGTTCCCGAGGTCGGGTAGAGCAGCGCCGCCGCCAGCTGCAGCACCGTGGTCTTGCCGGCGCCGTTCGGACCCAGCACGACCCAGCGCTCGTCGCCGGCCACAGACCAGGTCAGGTGTTCGACGATGTCCTTCGCGTTGCGACGAACGACGACATCGGCGAATTCGAGCACCTGCGGCATGACTCCAGCCTATCCGGCGCGGCCGATGACCTCCGTGTAGAGCGCGGCGGTTTGCTCGGCGATGCGCGTCCAGCTGAAGGCCTCGACGGCGCGTTCGCGGCCGGCGCGGCCGTAGGCGGCCGCTGCGGCCGGGTCGCTCACGACCTCGATGAGGGTGCGCGCCAGGTCGTGCACGTACCGGTCGGGGTCGACGGGAGTGCCGGTGCCGTCCTGCACCTGCTCGATCGGCACGAGCCGCCCGGTCACGCCGTCGACGACGACCTCGGGGATGCCGCCGGTCGCCGTACCGACGACGGCGGCACCGCACGCCATCGCCTCGAGGTTGACGATGCCCAGCGGCTCGTAGATCGACGGGCACACGAACGTCGTCGCCGCGCTCAGGATGGCCGACAGCTCGGGCCGGGGAAGCAGCTGGTCGATCCACACGACGCCGTCACGGGTGGCCTGCAGCTCCTGCACGAGCCCTTCGACCTCGGCAAGGATCTGCGGGGTGTCAGGCGCTCCCGCACAGAGCACCAGCTGCACCTCGGGCGGCAGCTGCCGCGCGGCCCGCAGCAGATACGGCAGACCCTTCTGGCGGGTGATGCGTCCGACGAAGACCACCGAGGGCCGCGCGGGATCGATGCCGAATCGGGCGAGCACCTCCGGGTTGTCGGTCGGATGCCACGCCTCGGCGTCGATGCCGTTGTAGATGACCCGCACCTTGCCGGGGTGGAGGGCGGGGTATGAGCGGAGGATGTCGCGCCGCATCCCGTCGCTCACGGCGACGATGGCGGCCGCCTGCTCGTAGGCGGTCTTCTCGATGTAGCTGGAGAGGGCGTACCCACCCCCGAGCTGCTCGGCCTTCCACGGTCGCAGCGGCTCCAGGCTGTGGGCGGTGACGACATGCGGGATGCCGTGCAGCAGCGACGCGAGGAAGCCCGCGTAGTTCGCATACCAGGTGTGCGAGTGCACGACGTCGGCGCCCGCGACATCCGAGACGATCTCGAGGTCGACCCCGAGGGTCTGCAGCGCCCCGTTCGCTCCGGCCAGGCCCGGCGGCGTCGCGTACGAGGTCGTCCCGACCTCGTCGCGCGCCGCGCCGAACGCGTGCACCTGCACGTCGACGTCTCGCTCACCGGCGAGGGCGCGCAGCGCCCGCACGATCTCGGCGACGTGCACTCCGGCTCCCCCGTAGATCTCCGGCGGATACTCCTTCGTGACGATGTCGACGCGCATGTCAAGGACGCTAGTACACGGGTGGAAGCCCGCCTAGTGTGGAGCCATGGCAGGGACGCACAAGAAGGTCTTCGGCATCATCCTCGCGGGCGGGGAGGGCAAGCGGCTCATGCCGCTCACGGTCGACAGAGCGAAGCCGGCCGTCCCGTTCGGCGGACAGTACCGCCTGATCGACTTCGCCATCTCGAACCTCATCAACTCGGGCCTGCGCCAGCTCGTCGTGCTGACCCAGTACAAGTCACACAGCCTCGACCGTCACATCTCGCAGACGTGGCGGATGTCGGCGCTGCTGGACTCCTACGTCACGTCGGTGCCCGCGCAGCAGCGGCTCGGCAAGCGGTGGTTCTCGGGGTCGGCCGACGCGATCCTGCAGAGCCTGAACCTCATCCACGACGAAGCCCCTGACATCGTCGTCGTCGTCGGCGCAGACCACGTCTACCGCATGGACTTCCGCCAGATGCTCGAGGCCCACATCGCCTCCGGCGCGCGGGCGACGGTCGCGGGCATCCGGCAGCCGATCGGGCTCGCCGACCAGTTCGGGGTCATCGACGTCGAACCGACCGACCCGACGCGCATCCGCGAGTTCCTCGAGAAGCCGCAGAATCCCACGGGGCTCGCCGACGCACCCCACGAGGTGCTCGCGTCGATGGGCAACTACATCTTCGACACCGATGCGCTCATCGAGGCGGTCACGTCCGACGGCGAGCTGCCGACGTCGAACCACGACATGGGCGGCGACATCATCCCCTATTTCGTCTCACGCGGCGAGGCGGGCGTGTACGACTTCAAGGACAACGAGGTGCCGGGCTCCACCGCCCGCGACCGTGCCTACTGGCGCGACGTCGGCACGATCGATTCGTTCTTCGACGCGCACCGCGACCTGATCTCGACCCTGCCGGTGTTCAACCTCTACAACACCGACTGGCCGATCCACTCGCAGATGCTCAACTCGCCGCCGGCGAAGTTCGTGCGCGACGCCGTCGGGCGCATCGGCAACACGATCGACTCGATCGTCTCTCTCGGCTCGGTGCTCTCGGGCACCCATCTCGAGCGCAGCGTCGTCGGCCCGTGGACGCTCTCGGGAGGCGGTGCGACGATCACCGACGCCGTGCTGTTCGACCGCGTGCGCATCGGCGCGGGCGCCCGCATCCACCGGGCGATCCTCGACAAGAACGTCGTGCTCGCCGACGGCGCGACAGTCGGCGTCGACCGCGAACTCGACCTGTCACGCGGCTTCACCGTCACGGACTCGGGCATCACCGTGGTCGGCAAGGGCGTACGCATCGACAGCTGAGCCGCGGCATCCGCTCGGTCAGGACTGCGGATGCCGCGACCGGGTCAGACGCCGACGCGGGCGAACGCGTCGAGGCTGATGCCCTGAGCGAGGATGTCGCGGGCCCACGCGCGAGCGCCGTGGAGGCTGTGGTCGCGATAGTTGCCGCAGCTGAACGCGTCGACGCCGGGCACGTCCTCCCACTGCACGTCCTCGGCGATCGCCCGCAGGCTCTCGCGGATCGCGGGGACGACGTCGGCGACGGCGGGCTCGCCCCACACGATCAGGTGGAATCCGGTGCGGCAGCCGAACGGTGAGATGTCGATGACGCCGTCGAGGTGGTCGCGCAGCAGGCTCGCGATCGTGTGCTCGATCGTGTGCAGCGCGGCCGTCGGGATCTCACCCTCGTTGGGCTGCACGAAGCGCACGTCGAAGTTGGAGATCGCGTCGCCACGCGGTCCGCGCTCGACGGAGATGAGGCGCACGTACGGTGCGATGACGGCGGTGTGGTCGAGCGTGAAGCTCTCGACGTCGGCCATGGGGTCCTCCCGGTGGGTCAGGTCAGGGCGGCGCCCATTCGGGCGACCGCCTTTTCGAGTATGTCAATCGGATGCACGAGGCTGAGCCGGATGCGGCCCGCCCCACGGGGCCCGAACCCCGCCCCCGGGGCGACCGCCACGCCGTGCTCCGCGAGAAGCCGCGCGGCGAACGCGGCGTCGTCGGTGCCGTCGGGCAGATCGATCCAGACGAAGAAGGATCCGCCCGGGCGATGCACGGCGTAGCCGGCGTCCCGGAGTCCCGCGACGGCCGCATCGCGGCGTGCCCGGTAGGTGCCGACGATCTCCTCGGCGGCGGACTGATCGCCCGCGAGCGCGACCGCCGCCGCCTCCTGCGTGGCGCCGAAGATCGTGCTGAAGGCGTGGGACTGGTAGGCCCGCATCGCCGCGATCGCCGACGCGTTGCCGACGGCGAAACCGAAGCGCCAGCCGGCCATGTTGTAGGTCTTCGAGAGCGTGGCGAGCTCGACGGTGCGCTCGGCCCCGGGATCGGAGGCGAGCGCCGAAAGCGGGGCGCCGCCATCGAAGCCGAGGGACGCATAGGCGAAGTCGTGGACGAACAGGGCGTCCAGTCGCCGCGCCACCGACACGGCCCGCTCGAATGTCGCGCCGGTCGCGACCGCGCCCGTCGGGTTGTTCGGGTAGTTCAGCACCAGGACGCGGGCGGACTCGAGACCGTCGATCGCCTCCCACTCGGGCTGACCGTCGGTCTCCGAGAGGGGCAGCGACACCTCCCGTGCGCCGGCGAAGAGCGCCGCCGAGTGGTACATCGGATATGCCGGATCGGGCAGGACGACTGTCTCCCCCGGGTCGGCGAATGCCAGGATGCCGGCCATGAGCGCCTCGTGGGAGCCGTGGAACACCGCGATCTGCGTCGTGGTGTCGAGCTCGACGCCGTGGTCGATGCGGTAGCGCTCGGCGATGGCCGCGAGCACCGAGGGACGCGGGCGGAACGACGGATACGCGTGGTTCTCGGGCCGCGCGACCTCACGCTGCATCGCCTCGACGATCGCGGGAGGCGTCGGCAGATCGGGATTGCCCTTCGACAGGTCGATGACGTCGACGCCGCTCGCGCGGGCGTGCGCGATCTGCGCGTCGAGCCCTGCGAAGAAGCTCTGGGGCAGACGGCCGACCCGGCCGGCTCGTCGGAAGTCGGCCATCGTCACTCCCGTCGGGCGCGTCGGGCAAGCCGTGTGCCGATGAGCTGGATGACCTGGACGATCACGATCAGCGTCACCACCGTCACCAGCATGGCGATGCCGTCGAAGCGCTGATAGCCGTACGAGATCGCGAGGTCGCCGATACCGCCCGCACCCACCGTGCCGGCCATGGCGGAGGCATCCAGGAGTCCGATCGAGGCGGTCGTCAGCGCGAGGATCAGGGATCCGCGCGCCTCGGGCAGCAGGAACCGCACGAAGATCTGCCACGGGGTCGCCCCCATCGCCCGCGCCGCTTCGACGATTCCGGGCGGAACGTCGAGCAACGAGTTCTCGACGAGCCGGGCGATGTAGGGCGCCACCATGATCGTCAACGGCACGATCGCGGCGTTCGCGCCGATCGTCGTGCCGACGAGCAGCCGGGTGAACGGGATGATCGCGACGAGCAGGATGATGAACGGCAGCGATCGCACGATGTTCACGATTGTGGAGAGCACGACGAACACCGCGCGCTGAGGCAGGATGCCGCGGGGCCGGGTCGCGACCAGAAGCACGCCGATCGCGAGTCCGAGGATCGCACCGAAGAAGAGCGAGACACCCACCATGTAGAAGGTGGCGCCGAGCTCCTGGAGGAACTGCTCCGGCGTGATGAGGGTCAGAGCGTCCGGTCTCATGCGGCGACCTCCTCGATCGCGGTGACCTGGTCGCCGAGCGCGGCGCGGGCGGCGGCGACGGCCGCAGCGTCCCCGTCGATCTGCACCACCATCTGCCCGACAGTGTGACCCTGGATGTCGGTCATGTCTGCGTGCAGGATGTTCACCTGCACACCGAATCGGTGGATCAGCCCCGATACGAGCGGCGAGGTGACCTGCTCGTCGATGAGCAGCAGGTGCAGCAGGGCGGCGCCGCCGAGGCGCTCGCGCACGCGCGACGGGATCTCGTGCGGGATCACCGTGCCGACGAACGTGCGGGCGGTCTCCGTGCGCGGGCGCACGAACACGTCGAGCACCGAGCCCTGCTCGATGATGCGGCCGGACTCCATCACGGCGACCTCATGGCACAGGTCCTTGATCACGTCCATCTCGTGCGTGACGACGAGCACGGTCGTGCCGTACTCCTCGTTGATGCGCGCGATGAGCTGCAGCACCTGCGCGGTCGTCGTGGGATCGAGCGCACTCGTCGCCTCATCGCACAGCAGAACCCGGGGGTTGCGGACGATCGCCCGGGCGATGCCGACACGCTGGCGCTGCCCGCCGGACAGCTCGCGCGGGCGACGGTCGGCCATGGACCCGAGTCCCACGAATTCGAGCGCGTCGGCCGCGCGGCGGCGCGCCTCGGCGGCACGCACACCGTCGAGGCGCAGCGGCATCGCCACGTTGTCGCGCACGGAGACGGTTTCGAGCAGATTGAACTGCTGGAACACCATCCCGGTGCGCTTCTGAGCGGCGCGCAGCTCATCGCCGGAGAGCCAATGGAGGTCGACGCCGTCGACTTCCACCGTTCCGGTCGTCGGCCGATCCAGCGCGTTCACCATTCGGATGAGCGTGCTCTTGCCGGCACCGCTGTGACCGATGACGCCGAAGATCGATCCGTGCGGGACGGCGAGATCCACCCCGTCGAGCGCAACCGTGCCACCCCGGTGCACGCGGCGGACGCCGGTGAACCGGACCGCCGCCCCGCCGTCGCCGGAGCCGGTCACTTCTGCTGCAGCGCGGCGGGCAGGTGGTAGCCGTCGTACTCGGAGTGGGAAGAGATGTAGCTGGCGAACTCCGGCGACGCGTACGCGGCGGCGATCGCCTTCGCCCAGGGGGTGTCGAGGTTCTTCTCATCGACAGCGACGACCACGGAGAACTTGTCGGCCAGGTTCTCGAGCGCGAGCGCGGCGGTCAGGCTGAGCCCGCCCGAGACGACGAAGTTGCCCTGGATGACCGAGTACGCGACATCCTGCAGCGACGGCACCTGCTGCGCGTTCTCGAGTGCCACGATCTGGATCCCGTGGGGGTTCGTGGCGATGTCGGCCGGAGAGGTGGTCGCGGGCTGGGTGTCAGGCTTGAGGGTGATCCAGCCGACCTGCTCGAGCACCTTGAAGGCTCGGTACATGTTGGACGGCGCGTTCGGGACAGCCACGGTGTCGCCGTCCGCGACGGCGTCGAGGGAGCTCTTCTTGCCGCCGAACAGTGCCATCGGGGGCGTCGGCACCTGCACGAGCGCGGCGTTGTGGATGTTCTCCTGCTGATTGATCGCGTCCATGTAGACCGGGTGCTGCATGATGTTCGCGTCGATCTCGCCGTTGGCGACCGCCACGTTCACGACGATGCCGTCGGTGAAGGAGACGGACTCGGCCTGGAAGCCCTCCTTCGCCAGGATCGGGGCGATGCCGCCTTCGAACATGTCCTGGTAGGGGCCGGGGTTGAATCCGATCTTGATCGATGTCTTCGCGCTCGCGTCGGCGCTCGGCGCGCCCTGGGCGAGGCCGCACGCGCTCAGGGTGGCGGCGAGGATGACGGACAGTGCGGCCGTGACGACGGCGCGACGGGACGATCTCATGCGAGAGGCTCCTCGATGGGCTTTCAGCGGGGGTACAGGCGAGCCATGGAACACACTCAGCAACCACGACCGTATGCGGGCGTGTGACGAGGTGAGACATCGTGTTACGCCATGAGTCGCATCGCCTCCCGCTACGGTGGAGCGCGTGCCCGCTCGCTTCCTCATCGTGCTCGACGCCGACTCCACGCTGATCCGCAACGAGGTGATCGAGCTCATCGCGGACGAGGCGGGGCGCGGTGCGGAGGTCGCGGCGGCGACCGAGGCGGCCATGCGGGGCGAGGTCGACTTCGCGACGAGTCTGCGCTCACGGGTCTCGGCGCTGACGGGCGTCTCGCTCGACGCGTTCGCGCGCGTGCGGGCGCGCATCGAGCCCACCCCGGGCGTCCACGAGCTCGCCGCAGCAGTTCACGCGCGGGACGGTGTCTTCGGTGTCGTCTCCGGTGGGTTCCACGAGGTGCTCGACCACATCGCGCCCCAGCTCGGCGTCGATGTGTGGCGCGCCAACCGCCTCGCGCATGACGGCAGCGCTCTCACCGGCGTCGTCGACGGCGACGTCGTCGACGCCCAGGCGAAGGCCGACACCCTCCTCGAGTGGGCGGCGGAGCGCGGCATCCCCTCGCATCGCAGTCTCGCGGTCGGCGACGGCGCGAACGACCTGACGATGATGGCCACCGCCGGCCTCGGCGTCGCGTTCAACGCGAAGCCCGCCGTGCGCGCCCGTGCGAATCTGGTCGCCGCCCGGGTCGACCTCGCTCAGCTCATCCCGCTGCTGCCCTGAGGGTCAGTGCCCCATCCCGAGGCCGCCGTCGACGGGAATGACCGCGCCGGAGATGTACGCCGCGTCATCGGAGGCGAGCCACGTGACCACGCCCGCGACCTCGTCGGCTGAGGCGAACCTGCCCGCGGGGATGTTCTTCTTGTACTCCGCCTGCGTCGCCTCGGGGAGCTCAGCGGTCATGTCGGTCTCGATGAAGCCGGGCGCCACGACGTTCGCGGTGATGCCGCGTCCGCCGAGCTCGCGGGTGAGCGACCGCGCGAATCCGACGAGGGCGGCCTTCGAGCTCGAGTAGTTGATCTGCCCCGCCGAGCCGTAGAGGCCCACGACGCTCGAGATGAGGATGACCCGTCCCCAGCGCGCCTTCAGCAGACCCTTCGCCGCGCGCTTGACGACGCGGAAGGTGCCGCCGAGGTTCGTCGCGACGACATCGTCGAAGTCCTGCTCGCTCATGCGCAGCAGAAGTGTGTCGCGGGTGATGCCCGCGTTCGCGACGACGATCTCGACGGCGCCGAGGGTCGCCTCGATCTCGGTGAAGGCAGCGTCGAGGGATGCCGCGTCGGTGACGTCGGCGGGCACCGTCAGGGTTCCGGCGGGTCCCTCCCCGGACCGGGCCGTGACCGCGACCTTCGTGTATCCGGTGGACACGAAGCGCTCGGCGATGGCGCGGCCGATGCCGCGGTTTCCGCCGGTGACGAGGACGACCTTGTCGAGGGACATGCGGGGAACTCCAGACTCGTGGGACAGCTCCGGCCAGCCTATCGAGCGGAAGTTTGACAGCCGTTGTCGGCACTGGGACTCTGGTGCCACAGACGAGAAAGGCACCGCCGTGAGCACTCCGAACGACGAGAACCCGACCCCTGCACCCGCGACGCCCCCGACGGCCGCCGAGCCGACGGCGCCGCCCGCCGCCCCGGCACCGCCCGCGTACGAGGCCGCCCCTCCGGCAGCGCCGACCTACGCCCCTCCCGCAGCGCCCGGGTACCCGCCCGCCTATCAGGCGACCCCGACGTACGCGTACGCACCCGCGCGCAAGACCAACATCTTCGCGATCCTGTCTCTGGTGTTCGCCTTCGTGTTCTCGGTGCTCGGCATCGTGTTCGGTCACGTCGCACTCAGCCAGATCAAGCGCACCGGTGAAGACGGACACGGTCTCGCCGTCGCCGGTCTCATCGTGAGCTACGTGTTCGTGGGTCTGAGTGTGATCTTCATCGTGATCTACGTCATCTTCATCTTCGCCGTCATCGGTTCGGCCGCGACCTACCGCGGCTACTGATCGGGTCGCGTCACGATCGGACCGGCGTACGCTGGTCTCACCGTGAAGCGCCTCACCCCTCAGACCGCCACCTCGCTCCCGCGCGCCCCGCGCGAGGACGAGCGATCGCGCCAGGTCAAGTACCTGGTGTCGATGTCGGTGCGCGTCGTCTGCTTCCTGCTGATGGTGCTCGTCACGCCCTACGGCTGGTACACCTGGGTCTTCGGCGCCGCAGCAGCGCTCCTCCCCTACATCGCCGTCGTCATCGCCAACGTCGGTCAGGACCTGATCTCGAGCACCGCGAGCGCCCCGACAGATCAGACGGCCGAGGAACCTGCGACACGGGCGGTCGACGCCCACCCCGAGACACCGACGGTCATCACGATCTCCGAGTCGACCCGCGTCGATCGGGACGGCACCGCGTGAGTGCTGCGACACCCTGTTCACGAGCAGGATGCCGCGCCGACGCGTCCTGGCGGATCGACTGGCGCAACCCGCGCATCCACGCCGAGGACCGACGCAAGACCTGGACCGCGTGCGATGCGCACGTCGAGTTCCTGACCGGCTTCCTCACCTCCCGCGACTTCCCCGTGTGGACCTCGACCCTGACGGCCGCCTCGTGAGCGCGCCCGTGGAAGACCCGCGTCGCTGGCTGCGCTGGACCGGGTACGTCGCCGTCGCGATCCTCTTCGCGATCGCGTGCGCGTTCCTCTCGAACTGGCAGTTCGGCCGCAATACGTGGCGCTCCGACCAGCTGTCGCTCATCTCGAACAACTACGACGCGACGCCGGTCTCCCTCGACTCCGTGCTCGCCGCCGACGGCTCGCTCGACCCCTCGAAGCAGTGGCAGCCGATCAGCGTGCGCGGGACGTACGACGTCGCCGAACAGGTCGTCGCGCGCAACCGCATCAACAACGGCACGACCGGGTTCGAGGTGCTCACCCCCCTCACGCTCGACGACGGGAGGGTGCTGATCATCGACCGCGGCTGGGTGCCGCCGGCCGCCACCGGCGACGGCCCGAGCACGATCCCCGCTCCCCCGAGCGGCGAAGTCACCGTGATCGCGCGAGCCCAGCCGTCTGAGGCGCTGCCGTCGGGGCGCGGCACGATCACCGGGCAGGTGCCGAGCATCAACCTCCCCCTCGTCGCTGCGACGACGGGGGCCGAGACCTACACCGGCCTCTACGGCCTGATGGTGTCTGAGGACCCCGCCGCGGCATCCGTACCCACCCCGCTCGCTGCCCCCGACAACGACCCGGGCCCGTACCTGTCGTACGCGATCCAGTGGATCATGTTCGCCGTCATGGGGTTCGGGTTCATCGGCTACGTCATCCGCACCGAGATCCGCAAACGCCGGGGGCTCGACCGCACACCGAACGACGATGAGGAAGACGACGACGGCATCGAGTACGCACCTCGCAAGCGGCGTCGCAGCGACGCCGAGATCGAGGACGAGCTGCTCGATCACGCGGGGGCGTGAGGCATCCGCCCGCTCAGGCCAGTGTGATCAGGTCGGCGTAGTCGCGGCCCCAGATGTCCTCGACTCCGTCGGGGAGGATCAGCACGCGCTCGGGATTCAGCGCCTCGACAGCACCCTCGTCGTGGGAGACGAGGATGACGGCCCCCTCGTAGTGGGCGAGCGCGCCGAGGATCTCGTCGCGCGATGCCGGATCGAGGTTGTTCGTCGGCTCGTCGAGCAGCAGCACGTTCGCCGCCGACACCACGAGCGTCGCCAACGACAGGCGCGTCTTCTCACCGCCGGAGAGCACACCGGCTGGCTTGAGCACGTCGTCGCCCGTGAACAGGAACGAGCCCAGCACCTTACGGGCCTCGGTCGCGTTCAGGTCGGGCGCAGCCGACATCATGTTGTCGAGCACCGAGCGTGACGTGTCGATGTTCTCGTGCTCCTGGGCGTAGTAGCCGATCTTCAGCCCGTGGCCCGGCTCCACCTGACCGGTGTCGGCGAGGTCCACGCCCGCGAGGATGCGCAGCAGCGTCGTCTTGCCCGCGCCGTTGAGCCCCAGCACCACGACCTTGGAGCCCCGGTCGATCGCAAGGTCGACGTCGGTGAAGATCTCGAGCGACCCGTACGACTTCGACAGGCCCGAGGCGCGCAGCGGCGTCTTGCCGCACGCGGCCGGCTTCGGGAAGCGCAGCTTCGCGACGCGATCCTCCTGACGCACGTCGTCGAGCCCCGACAGCAGCTTCTCGGCGCGCGCGACCATCTGGTGCGCGGCCGCCGCCTTCGACGCCTTCGCCCCGAACCGCGCCGCCTGCTGCTGCAGCGCGGTCGCCTTCTTCTCCGCGTTGGCGCGCTCCTTCTTGCGGCGCTCCTCGTCGGCGACCCGCTGACGCAGGTAGTTCTTCCAGTTCATGTTGTAGATGTCGATGACCTGACGGTTCGCGTCGAGGTAGAACACCCGGTTGACGGTCTCGCCGACCAGCTCGATGTCGTGGCTGATGACGATCAGCCCGCCCTTGTAGCCCTTGAGGAACTCCCGCAGCCACACGACGCTGTCGGCGTCGAGGTGGTTGGTCGGCTCGTCGAGGATCATCGTCTGCGCGTCCGAGAAGAGGATGCGCGCGAGCTCGATGCGACGACGCTGGCCGCCCGAGAGGGTACGCAGCGGCTGGTCGAGGATGCGGTCGGGCAGCGAGAGGTTGTGGGCGATGGATGCCGCCTCCGCCTCGGCGGCGTACCCACCCAGGGCCTCGAAGCGCTCGGTGAGCGATCCGTAGCGCCGCATGGCCTTCGCCGCGGCATCCGGGTCGTCGGAGGCCATCTCGAGGGATGCCTCGTGCATGCCGATCGCGAGCTGGCCGAGACCGCGCGCATCGAGGATGCGGGTGCGGGCGAGGTCGTCGGGGTTGCCGGAGCGGGGGTCCTGCGGCAGGTACCCGAGCTCGCCGGCGCGATCCACACCACCGTTGCTCGGCAGCAGGTCACCCGCGAGCACCTTCGTGAGGGTGGTCTTCCCGGCGCCGTTGCGGCCGACGAGCCCCACCTTGTCGCCCGGGCCGACGCGGAACGAGACATCCGACATCAGCACGCGTGCGCCGACGCGGATCTCGAGATCGTGGACGGCGAGCACGGTCAGATCCGATCCGTTGAGGGGTGGGGAGAGCGACCCGACGGGGTCAGCCTCCCAGTATAAATCGCGCGGGGCACCCGACTGCGCGCCGGATGCCCCGCGGACGACGGGTCGCTCAGCCCTTGGCGGTCTTCACCGCCGCCGAGAGCTTCTCGGCGAGCGTGGGCAGCAGCCACGGCAGCGACAGCGCCGTGGGCGAGACCGCGGCGACGTTCTCCTCGCCGACCACCTCCGCGACCGCACCCGTGGCGACGGCCGGGATCAGCTGGCCGCGGGAGGACTGCAGGAAGGTGTCGAGGTCCGCCTGCTGCTCGCCCTGGATGAGGATGACCTGCGCGTCGACCTTGTCGAGCTGCTCGTAGCTGACGGTCGTGTAGAAGGTGCCGTCCTTCGGGTCGAGTGCGTCGAGGCTCGGTGTGGAGGTGAAGCCGAGGTCGCGCAGGATCTCGACGCGCGGATCCGCGTCGACGTACATGTAGAACGTGTTCACGTCGTCGTCCACGTAGGCGATCGAGGTGCCCTGGAACTCGGGGTGGGCCGCAGCGGTGTCCGCGACCAGCTTGTCGAGGTTCGCGAGCAGGGTGTTGGCGGCGGCGGCCTTGCCCAGCGCCTTCCCGACGATCGAGATGACGTCGCGCCACGGGGTCGACCAGGCGTGGTCGGGGTAGGCCACGACCGTCACGCCGGCCTTCACGAGGGCGTCCCGCTCGTCCTGCGTGATGCCCGAGTACGGGGCGAGGAACAGGTCGGGGTTCGTGGCGAGGACGGCCTCGATCGGCACCGTCTGCGCCGACGAGTCGAGCACGGTCGGGGTCGCGGCACCGAGGTCCGTGAGCGCCTTCTCGACCCACGGGGTGAGCTTGTCGTCACCCCCGCCGTAGTCCATCGACGCGACCGCGACGGGCACGGTGCCGAGCGCGAGCGCGGCCTCGGTCGCACCCCAGCCCCACGTCACGACGCGCTCGGGGGCGCTGGCGATCGTGGCGCCGCCGAGCGCATCGGAGATCGTGACCGGGAAGCCGTCGGAGGAGGCCGTGGTCGAGGATGCGGCGCCGGATCCGGCGCAGCCGGCAAGGGCGAGGGTCACCGCGACGACCGCCGCGAGGGCGGCGAGTCGGGAACGGGAACGGGTCATGTGCTGCCTTTCAGGGGAGGGATGGCACGGCGGGTGCAGGGTCGCCGTGCGTTCGGGGGATGACGAGGGGGCTCCCCGTCACGGGATCGGGGATGACGACGGCGTCGAGGCCGAACGCGGCCCCGACGGTCGCGGGAGTGAGCACGTCGCCCGGCGCGCCGTGCGCGATGACGGCACCGTCCGCCATCACGACGAGGTCGTCGGCGTAGCGGGCGGCGAGGGCGAGCTCGTGCAGGACGGCGACGACGGTCGTGCCCTGCGTGCGGTTGATGCGGCGCAACAGCTCGAGCACGTCGATCTGGTGGGCGAGGTCGAGGAAGCTGGTCGGCTCGTCGAGCAGCAAGGCGCGCGGCTGCTGGGCGAGCGCCATCGCGATCCAGACGCGCTGACGCTGACCGCCGGACAGGTCGTCGACGGGCCGGTCGGCGAGGTCGGCGACCCCGGTCTGCACCATGGCGTCGGCGACCACGCGGGCGTCGTCGCTGCGCCAGCGTCCGAGGGCGCCGCGGTGGGGGTGGCGGCCTCGGGAGACGAGTTCGGCGACGGTGACGCCGTCGGGGGCGATCGGATGCTGCGGCAGCAGGCCGACGGACTGGGCGAGGCTCCGGCGGGGCATCCCCGCGATGTCGTCGCCGTCGAGCGTCACCCGGCCGGCGAGCGGCGCGCGCAGTCGCGCGAGGGTCGACAGGAGCGTGGACTTGCCGCTCGCGTTCGCCCCGATGATGACGGTGAGCCGTCCGGGGGCGATGTCGAGGTCGAGCCCGTCGAGGACCCGGCGCCCGGGGTAGCCGGCGGCGAGCCCTTCGACGCGGAGGTGTGCGGAGGCGGTGGTCATGCGAAGCGTCCCTTCGAGGTCGCGAGGAGCCACAGCAGGAAGACGGCGCCGAGCGCGCCGGTGACCGCGCCCACGGGGATGCTGCGTCCCGGCCACGCGTGCTGGGCGACGAGGTCGGCACCGACGAGCAGCACGGAGCCCACGAGCGCGCTCGTGCCGAGCGAGGGAGCGGCGCCGCGGCGCAGCGAGCGTGCGATCGCGGGCGCGCACAGCGCGACGAACGAGATCGGCCCGCAGAAGGCGCACACCGTGGCGGTGAGAAGCACGGCCGCCGCGATGACCCCTAGGCCGTGTTGATCAAGTCTGATTTGATCCAGATGAGCGTCGCGGCGAGGCTGACGGCGGCTCGGTAGCTGCGGAGGAGCTTGTCGGAGCGCATCGCGATGCCGCGCCACTGCTTGAGCCGGTTG
>NZ_JYIY01000078.1 GCF_000956535.1 Microbacterium ginsengisoli
CAGAAAGGGCGGGGGGTGTCGAGAGCGCCGGGGGTTCTCGACACCCCCCGCCCTTTCTGTCAGCGACGCGTCAGTAGCCGGCGCGGGGCGCCGCGTCGTCGCCCGGCACGAAGCGGGCGGCGAGGGCCTCGGAACCGCGGGCGAGCAGGGTGACATCGGCGCCCACGAGCACGAACGACGCGCCCGCGGCGATGTAGGCATCGGCGACAGCCGGGTCGAACGCGTTCACGCCGACCGGCTTCCCGGCCGCGCGGACCGCGTCGAACGCCCGGTGTACGGCCGCCACGACATCGGGATGAGTCTGCTGGCCGAGCACGCCCATCGATGCCGCCAGGTCGCTCGGACCCACGAACACACCGTCGACGCCGTCGACCGCTGCGATCTCGGCGGCCGCGGCCACGCCCTCGGCCGTTTCGATCTGCACCAACAGCGAGACGTGCCGGTCGGCGTCGGCGAGATAGTCGTCGACGCGGTTCCAGCGTGCCGAGCGGGCGAGCGCCGAGCCGACGCCGCGGCGACCGTGGGGCGGGTAGCGCACATCGGCGACGAGCTCGGCGGCCTGCGCGGCCGAGGACACCATCGGCACGAGCACCGTCTGCGCGCCGAGATCGAGCACCTGCTTGATGGTGACGGTGTCGCCGATCGGCACCCGTACGACGGATGTCACGGGGTACGACGCCACCGCCTGCAGCTGCGCGAGCACATCGGCGAGGCCGTTGGGGGAGTGCTCCATGTCGATGAGCACCCAGTCCAGGCCCGACCCCGCACAGATCTCGGCGACGAGCGGCGAGCCGGTGCAGGCCCAGATGCCCGCCAGCGCGCGCGGCGACGAAGAGGCGCGCTGCGCCGCGAGCACATCGCGCAGGGTCGGGGTCAGGCGAAGCGGCACGAGATGACCCCCAGCGGTCCGTAGTCGGCGAGCACGGTGTCGCCGCGCGAGATCCACGTCGGGCGGGTGAACGAGCCCGCCAGGATGATCTCCCCCGCCTCGAGCCGGGCGCCGTGCTGGTGCAGCTTGTTCGCGAGCCACGCCACCCCGAGGGCGGGGTGGCCGAGGATGCCGGCCGCGACACCGGTCTCCTCGATCGTCTCGTTGCGGTACAGCAGGGCCGAGATCCAGCGAAGGTCGACAGCGTCTGGGGCGACCGGCGACCCGCCCAGCACCATGCCGCCGTAGGCGGCATTGTCGCTGATCGTGTCGACGATCGTGCGCCCGTCGAGCTCGATGTGGGAGTTCAGCACCTCGAGTGCCGGTGTCACGTACTCGGTTGCCCGCAGCACGTCGAACACCGAGCAGTGCGGACCCTCGAGAGGGGCGGCCAGCACGAACGCCAGCTCGACCTCGATGCGCACGTTCGAGAACGCGTCGAACGGGATCGTCGCGCCGCTCTCCCACACCGTGTCGTCGAACATCACTCCGTAGTCGGGCTCGGTGATGCCGGTCGCCTGCTGCATCGCCCGCGACGTCAGCCCGATCTTGCGGCCGACGAGGCGACGGCCCGCCGCAAGGCTGCGGTCGCGCCATACGCCCTGGATGGCGTAGGAGTCCTCGACGGTCGCGTCGGGGTGGCGCGCCGTGATGCGCGGCACGACACGCTTCTCGCGGTCGGCGACCGCGAGCTCCTCGGCGAGCGAGGCGATGACCTCGGGGGGCAGCATCCGGATGTCTCCTCTCGCCCTGAACGCTACAGCTGCGCGCCGAGCTTGAACTCGCCTGCGGCGACGCTCTCCTCGTCGCGTCGCGTGTAGGAGAAGCCGTCGGCGCCGATCGTGACCGCCATCTCCGAGGCGTCCGTGCGTGCCACGACGGGCTTCGGGTTGCCGTCGAGGTCGAGCACGAGCGACGCGTCGGTGTACCACGACGGCACGACGGGGTTGCCCCACCAGTCGCGGCGCTGGTTGTCGTGCACGTCCCACGTCACGACCGGGTTGTCGGGGTCGCCCGTGTAGTAGTCCTGCGTGTAGATCTCGACGCGGTGGCCGTCGGGGTCGCGCAGGTAGAGGTAGAACGCGTTCGAGACGCCGTGGCGACCCGGTCCCCGCTCGATCGCGTCCGAGCGGCGGAGGGCACCGAGCTTGTCGCAGATCGCGAGGATGTTGTGCTTCTCGTGGGTCGAGAAGGCGACGTGATGCATGCGGGGGCCGTCGCCGCCGGTCATGGCGGTGTCGTGCACGGTGGGCTTGCGGCGCATCCACGCGGCGTAGACGGTGCCCTCGTCGTCTTGGATGTCCTCGGTCACCCGGAAGCCGAGATCCTGCATGAACGCGACCGCGCGGGGCACGTCGGGGGTGACCTGGTTGAAGTGGTCGAGACGCACGAGCGCGCCCGGGGTGTACAGGTCGTAGCGCCAGGCGAGACGCTCGACGTGCTCGACCTCGTAGAAGAACTCGTACGGGAAGCCGAGCGGGTCCTCGACGCGCACCGACTCGCCGATGCCCTTCGTGAAGCCCTCCGCACGACGTTCGACGCGGCATCCGAGCTCGGTGTAGAACGCGACCGCGCGGTCGAGGTCCTCGGGCGTGCGCACGCGGTACGAGAACGCGGCGACGGCGGCGACCGGGCCCTGACGCAGCACCAGGTTGTGGTGGATGAACTCCTCCATCGAGCGGAGGTAGACCGTGTTCTCGTCCTCCTCGGTGACCACGAGGTCCAGCACGTCGACGTAGAACTCGCGCGACGCGGCGAGGTCGGTCACGACGAGCTCCATGTACGCGCACCGCAGGATGTCGGGTGCCGGCGAGGTCGGCGTGGGCACCGGGTTGTCGGTGCGGATCGGCGCCTCCTGGGAGACGTAGAAGCCCGACGAGGTCAGGGTGCGGTCTTCGGGATTGGTCATGTCAGCGTCCTTGCTCGATGGTGGGAAGAAGAAGGGATGCCGCGGCGACTGCCCGCGGCATCCGGGTCAGTGGTGGGTGCTCGCGCCCTTGCCGAAGGTCGGGTTGTGCACCTCGCCGAGGGTGATGTGCACGGCCTGCTGCTCGGTGTAGAAGTCGATGGAGCGGTAGCCGCCCTCGTGGCCGAGGCCGGACGCCTTCACGCCGCCGAACGGAGTGCGCAGGTCCCGCACGTTGTTGGAGTTCAGCCACACCATGCCGGCGTCGATCGCCTGCGCGAAGTTGTGGGCGCGCTTCAGGTCGTTCGTCCACACGTAGGCGGCGAGTCCGTAGCGCACGCCGTTGGCGAGGGCGAGGGCCTCCTCGTCGGAGTCGAACGGCGTGATCGCCACGACCGGGCCGAAGATCTCCTCCTGGAAGATGCGCGCGTCGGGGGCGACGTCGGCGAACACCGTCGGCGACACGAAGTTGCCCGTCTCGAAGCCCTCCGGACGGGACCCGCCCGCGACCAGGCGCCCCTCGGACTTGCCGATCTCGACGTAGCTCATGACCTTCGCGTAGTGCTCCGGGTGCACGAGCGCGCCGACCTCCGTGGCGGGGTCGTGCGGGTAGCCCACCGTCACGCGCTTCGCCTGTGCCGCGTAGCGCTCGACGAACTCGTCGTAGATCCCGCGCTCGACGAGGATGCGGCTGCCGGCGGTGCAGCGCTCGCCGTTGAGGGAGAACACCCCGAAGATGGTCGCGTCGATCGCGGCATCCAGGTCGGCGTCGGCGAACACGATCGCCGGGCTCTTGCCGCCGAGCTCCATCGACAGGCCCTTGAGGAACGGGGCCGCGTTGCCGAAGATGATCTGGCCGGTGCGGCTCTCGCCGGTGAAGGAGATCAGCGGCACGTCCGGGTGCTTCACGAGGGCGTCGCCGGCGTCCTCGCCGAGACCGTTCACGAGGTTGAAGACGCCCTGCGGCAGGCCGGCTTCTTCGAAGATGCCGGCCCACAGCGACGCCGACAGCGGCGTGAACTCGGCGGGCTTGAGCACCACGGTGTTGCCGGTGGCGAGCGCGGGGGCGAGCTTCCACGACTCGAGCATGAACGGGGTGTTCCACGGGGTGATGAGACCCGCGACGCCGATCGGCTTGCGGTTCACGTAGTTGATCTGGCGTCCCGGCACTTTGTAGGTGTCGTCGGCCTGGGCGACGATCAGGTCGGCGAAGAAGCGGAAGTTCTCGGCGGCGCGGCGCGCCTGGCCGAGCGCCTGTGTGATCGGCAGCCCCGAGTCGAACGACTCCAGCTCGGCGAGGCGGGCGTCGCGGGTTTCGACGATGTCGGCGATGCGGGTGAGCACGCGGGCGCGTTCGCGCGGCAGCATCCGCGGCCACGGACCCTCGTCGAATGCGCGGCGCGCGGCGGCGACGGCGCGGTCGATGTCGGCCTTCTTGCCGGCGGCGGCCTGCAGGTACACCTCGTTCGAGACCGGGTCGAGCACGTCGAACGTGTCGCCGTCGATCGAGTCGACGAAGGCGCCGTCGATGTAGTGCTGAATGCGCGTGGGCAGATCGGCGGGAACGTGGTGGGTGTCGAGTGCGACGGTGGTGTCGGACATGGGACCTCCTCGAAGGGTCAGAAGGCGGGAAGCCCGAGGGCTTCGTCGGGGTGTTCGTGGATCATGTAGGCGTCGAGCGTGGCGGAGCGGTGGCGGCGGGCCGCCTTCTCGATCTCGCCGAGGGGGGCGCCCTGCTCGATGAGCAGCACGATGTTCTCGTGCTCGTGCACCGACTCCTGGGCGCGGCCCGGGACGAAGCTGAACGTCGAGTCGCGCAGATGGCCGAGCCGGCCCCACTCCGCCTCGACGAGCTCGAGCATGCGGGGGTTCGCGCACTTCGAGAACAGCGTCGAGTGGAACTCGTGGTTGAGACTCGTGAACGCGCGGGGGTCGAAGCTGTCGAGGGTCTCGATCATCAGTTCGTTGATGCGGCGGGCCCGGCGCAGGTCGTCGGCCGTGAGCCGGCGGGCGGCGAGCGCTGTGGCCGTCCCCTCGAGGATGCTCAGGGCCTGCATGCTGTAGCGGTACTGCGTGTCGTCGACCATCGAGACCCGCGCGCCGACGTTGCGCTCGAAGGTCACCAGCCCCTCGGCCTCGAGCTGCCGGATCGCCTCGCGCACCGGCACCACGCTCATGTCGAGCTCGCCCGCGATGCCGCCGAGCACCAGGCGGTGGCCGGGCGCGAACAAGCCGCTCGCGATGCGCTCCTTGATGAAGTGGTACGCCTGCTGCGACTTGCTCAGGTCGGCGAGGCGCTCGGCGCCCCGCTCGCTCGTCAGTTCGTCTCGCGCCATGCGCGGTACCTCGCCTTCCACTCCTCGTTGGGCGGGAAGAGGCCGTCGACGGGATGTCCCTCCCGCACGCGGTCCGCCACCCAGGCATCCTCCTCCTCCTGTGCGAGGGCCGCCTCGACGACCTCCGCGACCAGGGCGGGTGGGATGACGATGACACCGTCGGCGTCGCCGACGATGACGTCTCCGGGCTGCACGACGGTGCCGCCGCAGGCGATCGTGACGTCGACGTCCCAGGGCACGTGGCGGCGTCCGAGCACGGCGGGGTGGGCGCCCACCGTGTAGACCGGGATGCCCACGGCGGTGACGGCGTCGGCGTCGCGCACGCCGCCGTCGGTGACGACGCCGGCCGCGCCGCGCGCCTGAGCGCGCAGTGCGAGGATGTCGCCGAGCGTGCCGGAGCCGCTCTCGCCACGGGCCTCGATGACGATGACCTCACCCGGTCGCACGTCGTCGAAGGCGCGCTTCTGCGCGTTGTAGCCGCCGCCGTGCGAGGCGAACAGGTCTTCGCGATGCGGGAGGAAGCGCAGCGTCTTGGCGAGTCCTACGAGCTTCTGATCGGGATGCAGCGGCCGCACGCCGTCGATCGTCACGTTGTTGAGCCCGCGCTTGCGCAGCTGCGCCGAGAGGCCGGCGACCGGGGTGAGGGCGAGCTTCGCCCGCAGGTCGTCGTCGAGGGCGAACGGGCGGGGGAGCGGCGGGAGGCCCGCCTCCTCGCGCGATCCCCAGGCCTCGGCGCGCTGGGTGTCGTCGACCGCGGGAAGCGAGCCGAGGGTCTCGTCGAAGACGTCGTCGCCCTCGACCACGCGCGAGCGCAGGCGGCCCGACGTGGGGGAGCCCGCGGCATCCGGGGCGTCGACCTCGACCTCGACGACGGACCCCGGGCGCACGACGGACGAGCCCGCCGGGGTGCCGGTGAGGATGACGTCACCGCGCTCGAGCGTCATGTGCTGGGCGAGGTCGGCGACGATCTGGGCCAGGGGGAAGATGAGGTCGGCGGTGGTGTCGTCCTGCGCGAGGACGCCGTCGACCCAGGTGCGCACGCGCAGCGCGGCGGGGTCGACGGTGCGCGCGTCGATGAGGCCGGGCCCGATCGGGGTGAACCCGTCGCGGCCCTTGGAGCGCACGTTGGATCCCTTGTCGACGGCGCGGAGGTCGTACACGCCGACGTCGTTCGAGGCGGTGACCCACCCGACGTGCGCCCAGGCGTCGGCGAGCGTCACCCGGTGGGCGGGGGTGCCGATCACGAGCGCGATCTCGCCCTCGAAGGCGAGCAGCTCGGTGCCGGCGGGGCGCACGAGCACGCCGTCGGTGGGGGCGAGGGTGCTCGACGGCTTCAGGAAGTAGCTCGGCTGCGCAGGCCGGCGGCCCCGCTGGTCGGCGCGGGACGCGTAGCTGAGGTGCACGGCGATGACCTTGCCAGGCCTCGTCGGCAGTGCCGCGAACCGCGGATCGGCCGCGGTATCGGTGTCGTGAGTCATGAGCTCCCTCGCTCTTGCGTCGTATTCGAAATCGTATATGATCAACCGCACACCGGCAAGCCGCACCATCACCCTGCCGGAGACGATGAAGTCCCCTTGACGAAGGAGTCACCGCGCATGAGCGCAGAAGCACAGCAGGGCTTGACGCCCACCGGAACCATCGCGTCGGCGGTCGACCGTCGACGCGTCGTCTTCGCCACAGTCGTCGGCACCACGGTCGAGTGGTACGACTTCTTCATCTACGCCTCGGCCGCCGGACTCGTGTTCGGCGAGCTGTTCTTCAAGCCGGCCGGTGCCGGCGTCGCCACGATCCTCTCGTTCCTCACGGTGGGGATCAGCTTCCTGTTCCGTCCGCTCGGAGCATTCCTCGCGGGCCATTTCGGCGATCGCATCGGCCGTCGCCGCGTGCTCGTCCTCACGCTCATCCTGATGGGCGCCGCGACGGCGCTCATCGGACTTCTGCCGACGTACTCGGCGATCGGGATCGGCGCGCCGCTCATCCTCATCCTGCTCCGCGTCCTGCAGGGCATCTCCGCCGGAGGCGAATGGGGTGGCGCCGTCCTGATGGCCGTCGAGCACGCGCCGCGCACGAAGCGCGGTCTCTTCGGGGCCTCGCCCCAGATCGGCGTGCCGATCGGGCTTCTGCTCGCGTCCGGCGTGATGGCCCTTATGGCGCTCATCGCACGCGGGGACGCATTCCTCGCGTGGGGATGGCGAGTGCCGTTCCTGCTCAGCATCGTGCTCATCTTCATCGGCTACTGGGTGCGTCGTCGCGTCGAGGAGAGCCCGGTCTTCGTCGAGATCGCCGAGCGCAAGGAGCAGACGCGCATGCCCATCGTGCAGCTGTTCCGGCGTCACGCCCTGCTCGTCATCATCGCGGCGCTCGTCTTCGCCGGCAACAACGCGGTCGGGTACATGACGACCGGCGGCTACATCCAGAACTACGCCACCGACCCGAAGGGTCCGATCGCGCTCGACCGTGAACCGGTGCTCTGGGCGGTCGCCGGATCCGCTGTCACATGGCTCATCGCCACGTGGGTCGCGGGATGGCTCAGCGACCGCATCGGGCGTCGCACCACCTACATCATCGGATGGGTCGCCCAGCTTGTCGGCGTCTTCACCCTGTTCCCGCTCGTGAACAGCGGCAGCGTGGGCGCTCTGTTCCTCGGACTCGCCATCCTCACGATCGGACTGGGGTTCACCTACGGTCCTCAGGCGGCCCTGTACTCCGAGCTGTTCCCCGCCTCGATCCGTTTCTCCGGGGTGTCGATCTCGTACGCGCTCGGGGCGATCCTCGGTGGCGCGTTCGCTCCGACCATTGCGACGGCGCTCGTGCAGGCCACCGGCTCGACCCTGTCGGTCACGGTCTACCTCGCCGGCATGACGGTGATCGGCCTGATCGCGACGCTCCTCTTGCGCGATCGCAGCGGCATCCCGCTCGGCCCCGAGCATGAGGCCGAGCAGGCGAAGAGCCCGATCTACGGAGCGGCGCGCGGCTGACGCGTTTCGCGACGAGGCCCGCACGTCCGAGGAGTCGGGGTGCGGGCCTCGTCGTCGCGCCCGACCGGGCGTCGTCGAGGTGTTCCGCCTGGTGACCCCCGCCGCGCGCTGATCCGTCAGCCGTCGAGGGCCGAGCGGATCGCCGCAGCGCACCGCTCGAGGCGCCGGGCGATGGGCTCGGGGTCGTCGGGGCTGGCGACGTGCACGACGGCGATGGCGGCGGCGGGCCGTCCGCGCAGGGCGAGCGGCACGGCGACGGCCTGCACGGTCGGGATGACCTCGTCGGCGCTCGTCGCGTATCCGCGTTCTCCGGCGGTGCGCACCTGGGCGCGCAGGGCGTCGGAGGCGCCGGGGGGCCATTCGCCGGGGGCGAGCTGCGCGAGGATCGCCTTGCCGGGTGCGCCGACGGTCACGGCGTGACGGGCACCCGGTCGCTGGGCGACCGAGGCGACGGCGTGGCGCGGTTCGACGCTGGCGAGGGTGACGCACTCGTCGCGGTCGTGCACCGCGAGGAAGCACGTCATGCCGAGCTCGTTGGCGACGGCGGTGAGCTCGGGCAGTGCCTCGGCCTGCAGGTCGGCGGAGACCCGCGAGGCAAGCGCGGCGAGCCGGGCGCCGAGGGCGAGCCTGCCGCCGGCGTCCCGCACGACGAGTGCGTGGTCCTCGAGGGTGCGCACGAGCCGGTAGGCGACCGAGCGGTGCACGCCGAGTCGCGCGGAGACCTCGTCGATCGAGAGCGGACCGGTCGCCTCGGCGAGCACCTCGAGCACGCGGATGCCGCGGCTGAGGGTCTGTGAGGCGGGCTGATCGCGGGCGCTCTCGGGGGGCATGCGGCATCCTCTCGTCGCCGTTCCCTTGTGGGCGCCGGACGTCGTCGTATACGATCCATTCAATAGTAGAACGGCATGTTCGAATATAGAACATAGCGCGCGAGCGCCCCGCCGTCCACACCCTCGACGTCGATGTCGCAGGAAGGGATCGAAGACGATGCAGTTCCACCACCACGGTTACGTGTCCACCGACCCGCGGGTGCAGCCCGCCGCCGGCATCGGCCTCGACCGGCCCGCCGATCTCCCCGACGCCGTCGACGTGCTGATCGTCGGGTCGGGCCCCGCCGGCATGCTCCTCGCCGCCCAGCTCTCGCAGTACCCGAGCGTCGTGACCCGCATCGTCGAGAAGCGGGAGGGACGCCTCGTGCTCGGCCAGGCCGACGGCATCCAGCCGCGCAGCGTCGAGACGTTCCAGGCCTTCGGGTTCGCCGAGCGCATCGTGGCCGAGGCCTACAACATCGGCTGGATGAACTTCTGGGGACCCGACCCCGACGATCCCACCCGCATCGTGCGGCGCTCCCGCACGGCCGACTACGCCTTCGACATCAGCGAGTTCCCGCACCTCATCGTCAACCAGGCGCGCGTGCTCGACTACTTCGCCGAGGCCGCCGCCGCCGGCCCCGGCCGCATCGTTCCCGACTTCGGCGTCGAGTTCGCCGGTCTCACCCGCGACGACGCCGCGGAGTATCCGCTCGCCGTCGAGCTGCGTACCGCCGAGGGTGCCCGCACCGTGCGGGCGAAGTATGTCGTCGGCTGCGACGGCGCCCGCAGCCAGGTGCGCGAGGCGATCGGCCGCCGCCACCTGGGCGGCATCTCGGCCCACGCCTGGGGGGTCATGGACGTGCTCGTCGAGACCGACTTCCCCGACTGGCGCGTGAAGTGCGCGATCAACTCCGAGGCCGGCAACATCCTGCACATCCCGCGCGAGGGCGGCTACCTCAGCCGCATGTACATCGACCTCGGCGAGGTCGCCGCCGATGACGACCACCGCGTGCGTCAGACGCCCATCGAGGACGTCATCCGTCGGGCCAACGAGATCCTGCATCCGTACTCGATCGACGTGAAGGATGTCGCGTGGCACAGCGTCTACGAGGTGGGACACCGCGTCACCGACCGGTTCGACGACGTGCCCGACGACGGGTCGCGCTCGCCGCGGGTGTTCCTCACCGGTGACGCGTGCCACACGCACAGCGCGAAGGCCGGGCAGGGCATGAACGTGTCGATGCAGGACGGCTTCAACCTGGGCTGGAAGCTCGGCTCCGTGCTGACAGGCCTCAGCCCCGAGACGCTGCTCGACACGTACTCGTCGGAGCGGCAGCCCGTCGCCCAGCAGCTCATCGACTTCGACCGGGAGTGGTCGTCGCTCATGGCGCGCAAGCCCGAGGAGATCTCCGACCCCGGCGACCTCGCGACCTACTACCTCGCCACCGCCGAGTTCCCGTCGGGGTTCATGACCCAGTACCCGCCGTCGTCGATCGTCGCCGCCCACGCCCGCCCCGAGCTCGCCACCGGGTTCCCGCTCGGCAAGCGCTTCAAGTCCTCGCCCGTCGTGCTGGCGAGCGATGGCAACGTCGTTCACCTCGGGCACCACGCGCGCGCCGACGGCCGCTGGCGCATCTACGCGTTCGGCGACGCCGACGGACTCGCCGAGGGGTCCGCGCTCTCGCGGTTCGCCGACTGGCTGCTCACGGCCGACGCGTCGCCGGTGCGGCGCTTCACCCCCGCGGATGCCGCGCTCGACGCCGTGTTCGACGTCAAGGCGATCGTGCCCCAGAGCTTCGAGGACGTCGACGTCACGGCCGCACCGCGGGTGTTCCGTCCGCGCAACGGCGCGCTCGGGATCACCGACTGGGAGAAGGTGTTCGCCGCCGGCGCGAGCCGCTGGAACGACAGCGACATCTACGCCGAGCGCGGCATCGACCGGGCGGGCGCGGTCGTGGTCGTGCGCCCTGACCAGTACGTCGCCGACGTGCTCTCGCTCGCCGACACCGACGCGCTCGCCGCGTTCTTCGAGGGCACCCTGCTGCCCCAGCGGCAGCCGGCCGCCGTCTGACTCACCGCGGCGCGCGGGCGCCGTCGAGCCGCAGCTCCTCCAGGTCGAGGCCCGACTGCAGTCGCCGGGCGACGAGGTCGTCGATCGTGCCCTCGCGCCGCAGGCGCAGCAGCACTTCGCGCTTGCGTCCGAGCAGGGCGAGCCGCAGTCGTGATGCCTCGTCGAACCGCACGATCGGGGAGCGCTGCGCGACATCCACGTCGGTGCTCGACGCGAGCATCTCGAGAGGCGCCGCCGCCGCGGCACCGCTCGGCGCGACGAACGACGTCGTCGAGGTGTCCGCGCGCACCGCGTCGTCGTCGGTCGTCGCGATCACGATCTCGAGCTCGGCGATCTCGCGGTTGAGCAGCGTCTGACGCTGTCGTTCGAGTGCACGGGCGTTGGCGAGCTCGAGGTGCTCGTAGCCGTCGCGCCGCGCGCGGTCGCGCACGTCGTCGCTGATGCCGTGCTCGAGGGCGAGGTCGTCGAGGGCCGCGAGGGCGGCCGCCGAGATCGCCCGCTGGGCGATCTCGATCTCGTCGAGGTCGGCGTCGTCCTGCGGCAGGCGCGCCCACCGTACGACGCCGACGAGCAGCGGCCCCTGCACGAGCAGGCTCAGCACGATGACCCCGGCGGTGACGAACACGACGGCGTCGCGTCCGTCGAGGGGCGCGCCCGCCGCGGTCACCGTCGGCACCGAGAGAGCGATCGCGAGCGAGACCGCGCCGCGGAATCCGGCCACCGTGCTCACGAGGCGCGACCGGTGCCGGGGACCGGCGGCCGCGCCCGCGGGCGGGCGCGAGAACGGGGCGAACAGCAGTTGGAAGAGGTAGCGCACGACCAGGAGCGCGAGCCAGGCGCCCACGGTCACGAGCGAGAGCCACCCGATCTGCGCGGGGGAGATCTCGTGCACCACGTGCTGCACCTCGAGACCGATGAGCACGAACAGCGCACCGTTGAGCAGGTAGACGCCGAGCGGCCACGCGGCATCCGCCTGCCGTCTCGACGAGGCTGTCGTCACCCGCGGCGAGACCCAGGCCACGATGATGCCCGCGAACACGACCGCGAGCACGCCCGACGCGTCGATCAGCTCGGCGATGAGGAAGGCGGTGAACGGCACGAGCAGCAGGGTCAGGTTGATCGCGAGGGTTCCCGACAGGCGCCGCAGCAGCAGATACGCGGCGGCCGCCACGACGATACCGGCCGCGGCTCCGCCGACGTACGACACGAGCACCGTGAGGGTGACGCTCCACGGCGTGATCTGGCCGCCGAGGGCGAGGGAGAGAGCGATCGCGTAGAGCACGAGGGCCGTGCCGTCGTTCGTCAGGCTCTCCGCCTTGAGCTTCATGAAGGTGCGCGCGGGCAGCAGGCGTCCGAGCGCCGCGACCGCCGTGGCATCCGGCGGGGCGACCGCCGCCCCCAGCAGCAGGGCCGCCTCCCACGGCACACCCATCGCCGCGGCGATGCCGGCGACGGCGAACGCGGATGCCACGACCAGCAGCGTGCTCATCGGCACGATGTAGCGCAGCGACCGGCGCACCGCCCGCAGCGATGTCGTGAGGCTCTCCCAGAACAGCATGACGGGGAGGAACAGCAGCAGCACGGTCTCCGGCGGGAGCTCCACACCGCGCAGGGCCGGCACGAATCCGAGCGCGAGCCCGATGATCAGGAGCACCAGCGGGGTGGCGAGCCGCAGCCTCGGCGCGAGCAGCGTCCCGACGAGGATCGAGACCCCCAGCAGCACCGTGAGTTCGAGGCCTTCCATGGCGGCTCCCTTCGTCGCGCTCCAGTGTGCGCCCGCACCACAACGCTGCGCCAGGGACCGGCATTCCCCCTCTCGGTGACGGTCGTCTGCGTCAGGAGTTCACGCGGATGATCTCCCGCTGGTAGGGCGCGATCACGTCGGGCGAGATGCGCAGATCGAGCATGAGGAACCGCCGCTCGCCGACCGGCTCCGCCGCCCACGTACCGAGCCGGTCGAGGTCGGCGAGCGAGCGCACCACGACTCCCTCGGCACCGACGGCCGTCCCGAGGGCCGCGAAGTCGACGTCGGGGATGAGCATGGGCTCCGTCGCGAGGCCCTTCAGGCCGTAGAGGTTCACCTCGGCGCCGTACGCGCCGTCGTTCCACACGACCGCGACCCCCCGGCCGCCCGCCACCCGCACCGCCGACTCGAGGTCTGCGAGCGCCATCAGTCCGCCGCCATCGCCGGTCGTGAGCACCACGGTCGAGTCCGGCCGCGCGAGGGCTGCGCCCGGCACGCTCGCGAGCCCCAGTCCGATCGACTGGTAGGCGGTGCCGACCATCATGGCGCGGTCGGGGGAGGCGACATCCCAGTACATGTTCGACCAGCCGAGGAAGTGTCCGCCGTCGCTCACGACCACCCGGTCGCGCGGCAGCAGCTCACCGATGCGCGCCGCGGCCGAGCGGGGATCGAGGCGGCCGTCCGGCGCGAGTGCGTCGCCGGCCTCCCGCGCCCGCCAGCCGGCGACCTCGTCGGCGGACGCCCAGGGCGCTCGCGACGCGGAGCCGACGGCGTCACGCAGCACCTCGGCGGCGAGCCGCGCGTCGGCGCGCACGTACACACCGACATGAGGATGCGTCGCCGCCGGCGCCACATCCACCTGCACGACATGCGTGCCCGGGGAGAACAGCTCGCCGAAGCGCATCGTGAACTGGTTGAGCGAGGCGCCGAACACGACGGCGACGTCGGCCCGCGCGATGGCGGCCATCGCACCGTCCGCACCGAAGCCGCCTGTGACGCCCAGGTCGCGCGCCGGGTCGGCGAACAGGCCGCGCCCGAGCGCGGTCGTGGCGGTGAGCGCGCCGGTCGCCGACGCGAGGGCGTCGAGGGCCGGGCCCGCCCCCGCCAGCCAGGCACCGCGCCCCGCAATCAGCACGGGCCGCGACGCCCCGGCGAGCAGCTCGCCGACCCGACGCAGGGTCACCGTGTCGAAGCCGGGCTGCACGGCCAGCGGTGCGGGCACCGCGGGGGCCGCGGCATCCGGCACGTCACCCGCGTCGCGCCGCGCGACGTCGTAGGGGATCGCGAGCACCGCGGGTACCCGGTAGGCGAGGGCGTGCTCGATGGCGATCGCCGTGGTGGCCGCGGCATCCGTGCGCCCGACCGTGTACGTGCGCGCGCCGACGGCCGACGCGAGGGCGATCTGGTCGACGTCCCACGGACGTGGCCCCGATGTCGGCTCGTCGCCGACGACGAGCACGAGCGGCACGTGGGCCTGCACCGCCTCGGCGAGGGCGGTGAGGGTGTTGGTGAAGCCGGCGCCGTAGGTGGCGGTGGCGGCGGCGATGCGTCCGGACGCGCGGTAGTGCGCGTCGGCGGCGACGACCGCGCCCGCCTCGTGCCGCAGCGCGGTGTAGGTCGCGGCGGTGCCGGTCACGAGGGCATCGAGGAAGTAGGCGTTGCCGTTGCCCATCACGCCGAAGACGTGATCGACGTGTCGGGCGAGGGTGTGGGCGACGTGGGCGGAGACGGTGGGCATGGCGAAGCGCTTTCGACAGGAACGGAACTGAGGCCGTGTGTGTCTCGCGCGCCGGCAGGCGGCTTCGTGCCCTTTTTTCGAGCACCGGGGCGTCGATGCCCGCGGACACGGTGAGTATACGACGCGTGCGGAGACCGTCGTCAGCGACCGCCGATGCGCCGCGCTGTCGAGGTGACGTTCGTGTGATCGCCGTGATGGCGAAACGTCCCGCGCACGACGGCGTGAGAATGGGACCGAACCACCGATTGATCGTATACGATCCATACCAGGGCGCCCGCGCGGTCGCCCGTGACGAGGGAGTCCCATGAGCGAGAACCGCGAGCGCGACCTGCTGGCCGCCGTCCCCGACAGCCTGTTCATCGGCGGCGAATGGCGTCGCGGCGAACGCGAGAGCACCGTCAAGGTCTACGACCCGGCGACCGGGGAGCTCATCAAGGAGATCGCGGATGCCTCGCCCGCCGACGGCATCGCGGCACTGGATGCCGCGGCCACCGCGTTCGAGACGTGGTCGCGCACGCCGTCACGTCAGCGCGCCGAGATCCTGCGCCGCGCGTTCGACCTGCTGCAGGAGCGCAAGGAGGACTTCGCGCTGCTGATGACCCTCGAGATGGGGAAGCCCCTCGCCGAGGCCCGCGGAGAGGTCGCGTACGGCGGCGAGTTCCTGCGCTGGTTCAGCGAGGAGACCGCCCACGTGCAGGGCCGGTACGGCGCGAACCCCGAGGGCACCGGCCGCATGATCGTCTCGCAGCACGCCGTCGGGCCCTGCTTCCTCATCACCCCCTGGAACTTCCCGCTCGCGATGGCGACCCGCAAGATCGCGCCCGCGCTCGCCGCCGGGTGCACGGTGGTCGTCAAGCCCGCCGAGCTGACCCCGCTCACGACCCTCGCCTTCGCCAAGCTGCTCGAAGATGCGGGCGTGCCCGCCGGTGTCGTCAACGTCATCACGACCTCCACCTCGGGCGCCGTGTCGGAGCCGATCATCCGCGACCCGCGGCTGCGCAAGCTCTCGTTCACGGGTTCCACCCCGGTGGGCCAGCGTCTGCTCGAGCAGGCCTCGCAGGGCGTGCTGCGCACCTCCATGGAGCTCGGCGGCAATGCGCCCTTCGTCGTGTTCGACGACGCCGACCTCGACAAGGCCGTCGACGGCGCGATCGCCGCGAAGTTCCGCAACATCGGCCAGGCCTGCACCGCCGCGAACCGCTTCATCGTGCACCGCTCGGTCGCCGACGAGTTCGCCCGCCGGGTCACCGAGCGGGTCGAGGCGTTCGGCATCGGCCGCGGCACCGAGGACGGCGTCACCATCGGCCCGCTCATCGACGACCGTGCGGTCGCCAAGGCGCAGAGCCTCGTCGCCGACGCCGTCGGGCGCGGCGCGAGCCTGCGCACCGGCGGCTCGCCGATCGACCGGCCCGGTACGTTCTTCGAGCCGACGGTGATCTCCGACGTGCCGGCGGGAAGCGACATCCTGCGCGAGGAGATCTTCGGACCGGTGCTCGCCATCGTCCCGTTCGATGACGAGGACGACGCGGTCGCGCTCGCCAACTCGACCGAGTACGGACTCGTGTCATACGTCTACACCGAGAACCTCGCCCGCGGGCAGCGCATGATCGAGCGCCTCGAGACCGGGATGATGGGCCTGAACATCGGCGTCGTGTCGAACGCCGCCGCCCCCTTCGGTGGGTGGAAGCTCTCCGGGCTCGGCCGCGAAGGCGGCGCCGAGGGCATCCACGAGTACCTGCAGACCAAGTACACGCTGACGCCGGACCCTTTCGCCTGAGTTCGCCGATGTCGACGGGTGCCGCCAGACTGACGCGGTGGCATCCGTCGACCTGATCGAGCACCGCCTGCGCTCGCACCTGCTCGCCGCGCCCGAGGGCGGGGTGGTGGCGGCGGCACGTCACATGGTCGCGACCCAGGCGCAGGAGTGGTGGGCCGGGCGGTGGGGACTCGCACTGCGCACCTCGGGCACGCCGGGCGCGGCCGCGGTCGACAGTGCGTTCGACGACGGCCTGCTCGTGCGCTCGTGGACGCAGCGCGGCACCCTGCACATCGTCGCGGCGGGCGACCTCCGCTCGTTCCTCGCCCTCACCGCCGATCGTCAGCACGCCCAGGCCGCGAGCGTGCACCGCAGCCGCGGGATCGACGCGGCTGTGATCACCCGCGTCGAGCGCTCCGTGCACCGCGCGCTCGCCGATGCGGGCCGCCTGTCGCGCGCCGAGCTGTTCGACGTGATGCGTGCCGACGGCCTCGACACGGGCGACATGCGTGGCTCGCTCCTCCTTCAGGCGCTGAGCCTGCGCGGTCTGATCTGCCAGGGACCGACCCGCCCGGAGCCCGATGGGCTGTCCCGCGAGCAGTGGTTCGTGCTCGTCGACGACGTCGTCCCCGACGGGAAGGCCGCCGACCTCGCGACGCTGTTCACCCGCTTCGTCCACGGGCACGGTCCGGCGTCCAGCCGCGATTTCGCCTGGTGGATGGGGCTCACACGCACCGCCGCGCGCGCCGCCGCGCTCGCGGCGACCGATGTGGAAAGGCTCGACGACGACCTGTGGGCGCCGCTGCTCACACCCCGCGACCCCGCGGCGCCCGACCTCGTCGCCCTCCCCGCCTTCGACGAGTACGTGCTGTCGTACGTCGATCGCAGCGCGGTGTGCGCTCCGGAGGATCTGAGCGCGGTGGGACCCACGGCCAACGGCGTGCTGAGTCCCGTGCTGCTGCATCGGGGCCGCGTCATCGGCACGTGGACCCACTCTCGCGCCCGCGGTCGTCTCGCCCAACGCCCGGTCGCGACGCTCTTCGCCACCGCCGCCGATCAGGTCGCGCCGGGCGAGATCGAGGCCGCACTCTCCCGCTACACCGGGTTCCTCGGCGGGTGAGGGGTCCGCCGTCTGACACACTGATCGCGTGAGCACCGAGACCGGCGCCGACGCGCCCGCGGCCCCCGCCCCTGCGCCGCGCCCACGCCGCGGGCTTCTCTGGATCGCCGTCGGCGCGGTCGTGGTGGTCGCGGTCTACGTGACCGTCGCCGTGCTCTACGCGATCAGCGCGGCCGGCTCGACGTCGACCCCGATCAGCGCGGCGAACCCGCAGGCGGTCGTGGTGCTCAGCCCGCAGTCGATGGATGCCGCCGGCAACCGTCTCACCCTGTCGATCGACGTGCAGCCGGGGGAGTCGCTCACCGGCGGCGGCCTGTTCCTGACGAAGCCGCTCACGCTGCTCATCAGCGATGTCGACGGTCCGCGCACGATCACCTTCGCGGCGGGGCAGGCTCCGTCTGTCGTGAGCGTCAAGGTGATCACGTCCGGGCTCGTCGAGCAGTGGCCCTTCGATCGATACGCGGTGTCGCAGATGAACATCGCCCTCGCGCAGACCGCCGACGACGGCACGACACTGCACACCGTGCCGGTCAGCTGGCAGGTGTCCGACCGGGTGCCCGGCTGGAACGTCGAGTTCCGCGGTCAGCCCGATTCCACGAACGACGAGGTGTTGGTGACGGATGTCGCCGCCTCCCGTTCCGCGTCGACGGTGGCGTTCGCGATCGTCCTGATCACCCTCATGCTGGTGCTGCCCGCTCTCGCCCTCACGGTCGCGATCTCGGCCTTCCGGGGGCGTCGCAAGACGGAGGCGACCCTGCTCAGCTGGATCGGCGCGATGCTGTTCGCGATCGTGCCGCTGCGCGGCTTCTTCCCCGGCTCCCCTCCGATCGGGTCGTGGGTCGACTACCTCGTCGTGCTGTGGGTGGTCGCGGGGCTCATCGCCGCGCTCGTCGTGTTCGTCGCGGCATGGATGCGCTGGGTGCCGGGGGCCGGCGAGCGACCGGTGCGCTGAGGCATCCGGGTCGTCCCCGGCCGGTCCGCTCCCGGGTTGGGGTGATCAGCCGCCCGCGTGCCGTTCGAGGAATGCATACACCTCGGAGTCGTCGATGCCGGGGAACAGGCCCGTCGGCAGCGGCGAGAACATCTGCATGTGCACGCGTGCGCTCGGCCAGGCCTTGCCGACCCAGCGGGCGGCGACCTCGTCGGCCGGGCGGCGGCAGCACGACTCGTCGGGGCAGCGCGACACGGCGCGCTTCTGCGTCTCACGGCCGCGGAACCAGCGGGCGTCGTCGAACGGCACGCCCACGGTGATGGAGAACTCGCCATCGGAGGTGGACCCCGTCTGCGTCGAGCACCAGTAGGTGCCGGCGGGGGTGTCGGTGTACTGGTAGTGCTCGACGGTGCGGTTCTGCTCGGCGAACGCCGACCGTGCCGAGAACCACCGGCAGACGACCTGACCCTCGACGGCGCCGGTCACGTCCATCGGCAGCGGCAGGTCGTCGTTCTCGTAGACGCGGGAGACGGCGCCGGCGCCGTCGACGCGCAGGAAGTGCAGCGGGATTTCGAAGTGCCGCGTGAGGAGGTTGGTCATGCGCATCCCGGCGGCCTCGTGGGTGACGCCGAACGCATCGCGGAAGTCCTCGACGGCGAGGTTGCGGTCCTTCTTCGCCTGCTGCAGGAACGCGACCGACTGCGTCTCGGGCATGAGCGCGCACGCCGCGTAGTAGTTGATCTCGAGTCGCTGCTGCAGGAAGTCGGCGTAGTCGGTGGGCGGCTTGTGCCCGAGAAGGCGGTGCGCCATGGCCTGCAGCGCCATCGACCGCAGGCCGTGGCCGCCCGGGATCGAGGCGGGCGGCAGGTAGATGCGGCCGTTCTCGAGGTCGGTGACCGAGCGCGCCGAGTGCGGCAGATCGCTCACGTAGATCAGCTCGAAGCCCAGCTGCTCGGCCATGATGCTCACCGTGCGGTGGGTGAGGGCGCCGCCGTGGTGGCCGGCGGCCTTGAGCTGCTTCTCGGCGAGACGCTCGATGTCGCCGAGATAGTTGTCCTGGTCCCGCATCCGCAGGCGCAGGTCGGTGTTCGCGCGCCGCGCCTCCTCGGGGGTGGCGATCGTGGCGCGCTCACGGCGCTGCAGCTCCCGGTGGAGGCCGAGGATCGTCTCGATCGTCTCGTCGGGGAGCCCCTTGGACACCTTCACCGGCGGAATGCCGAGCTGGCGGAACAGATGGCCTCCCTGCGCCCGCTCCAGCTCGATCTCGAGCGCTGCCCGTCGGTTCGGCGGCTCGCTCGAGAGGAGGTCGGAGAGCTGGCTGTCGGTCGCGTCGGCGATCTGCTGCAGCAGCGAGAGCTTGGGCTCGCGCTTCCCGTTCTCGATGAGGCTGAGGTGGCTGCCGGCGACGCCGACGAGTGCGCCGAGCTCGTCGAGGGTGAGCCCCTTCTCGGAGCGACGGTGTCGGATGCGGTGCCCGAGGGTGGACAGCTCGATCGAGGTCGCCATTGTTTGAGTATACGGAAAGAACGCATCTTCTTTCGCCGAAAACGTGGGAAAAGAGTGCGCGCTCCTCCGTGAGAGTGGAGGCACGACCCGTCCACGACACCGACCGTCACGACACGAGGAGCGCGCCATGGCCCTGGCTGAGACCTTCACCCCGACCGCATCCGGCACCCGCGCCGGCGGCGTCGCCGCCTTCGGGCAGCGACCCGAGGCATCCGGCCCCGCCATCGAGGAGCTCTATGCCTGGGTCGACGAGCTCACCGCGCTGCTCAAGCCCGAGCGGGTGCACTGGGTCGACGGATCGCGCGCCGAGAACGAGGCCCTGCTCCGCGAGCAGGTCGCCGAGGGCAAGCTCATCAAGCTCAACCCCGAGTGGCGGCCGGGCTCCTACCTCGCCCGCTCACACCCCAGCGACGTCGCCCGCACCGAGGGGCGCACCTTCATCGCCTCCGAGAAGGAGGAGGACGCCGGACCCACGAACAACTGGGTCGCGCCGGCCGAGATCCGCACGACCCTCACGGGCCTGTTCGACGGGGCGATGCGGGGCCGCACGCTCTACGTCGTGCCGTTCTCGATGGGTGCCGTCGGCGGACCCCTCTCCCACATCGGCGTGCAGCTGACCGACAGCGCCTACGCGGTCACCTCGATCGGCATCATGACCCGCGTCGGCGCGGAGGTCGTCGAACAGATCGCCGCCGGCGCTGCGTGGGTCAAGACGGTGCACTCGGTGGGTGCGCCGCTCGAGCCCGGTCAGGCGGATGTCGCGTGGCCGTGCAACGACGACAAGTACATCGTGCACTTCCCCGACACCCTCGAGGTGTGGTCGTACGGCTCGGGGTACGGCGGCAACGCGATCCTCGCGAAGAAGTGCTTCGCGCTGCGCATCGCCTCGGTCATCGGACGCGACGAGGGCTGGCTCGCGGAGCACATGCTGCTCATCCGCGTCATCAGCCCCGAGGGCAAGGCCTACCACGTGGCCGCCGCGTTCCCGTCGGCCTGTGGCAAGACGAACCTCGCCATGCTGCGGCCGACGATCCCCGGCTGGCGCGTCGAGACCCTCGGCGACGACATCGCGTGGCTGCGTCCGGGGGAGGACGGTCGGCTCTGGGCGATCAACCCCGAGGCGGGCTTCTTCGGCGTCGCGCCGGGCACCGGCGAGTCGACCAACGTCACCGCGGTGGAGACCCTGTGGGGCAACACGATCTTCACGAACGTGGCGCTGCGTCCCGACGGCGACGTGTGGTGGGAGGGTCTGACCGACCAGCCGCCGGCAGAGCTGACCGACTGGGAGGGCAACGCGTGGACCCCGGCGTCGGGCCGGCCGGCCGCGCACCCGAACTCGCGTTTCACTGTCTCGGCCGCGCAGTGCCCGCAGATCGCCCCCGACTGGGATGCCGCGGAGGGCGTGCCGCTCGACGCGATCCTGTTCGGCGGGCGCCGGGCCACGAACGTGCCGCTCGTGGTCGAGGCCACCGACTGGACGCACGGCGTCTTCCTCGGCTCGACGATCTCGTCGGAGCGCACCGCCGCCGCCGAGGGCACCGTCGGCGAGCTGCGCCGCGACCCGTTCGCGATGCTGCCGTTCTGCGGCTACAACATGGCCGACTACTTCGGCCACTGGATCGAGGTGGGGCAGAAGCTCCGCTTCGACCGTGCGCCGCGCATCTTCCAGGTGAACTGGTTCCGTCGGGGTGCCGACGGCCGGTTCCTGTGGCCGGGCTTCGGAGACAACGCCCGTGTCATCGACTGGATCATCCGTCGCGTCGAGGGCAGCGTCCCCGCCGTGTCGAGCCCCATCGGTCGCCTCCCGCGCACCGATGACCTGAACCTCGAGGGCATCGAGGTGCCCGATGAGGACCTGGCCGAACTGTTCTCGATCGACCGCGACTCGTGGCTGACCGAGGCCGATCTCACGGAGCAGTTCTACGCCACCTTCGGTGGCCGGGTTCCGGCGGCGCTCCAGTCGGAGCTGTCGTCGCTGCGCTACCGCCTCAAGAGCGCGTAGCTCTCGCCCTCCCGGGCACGAACGGGCCCCCGTCGATCGCGCGACGGGGGCCCGTTGCGTCCGTGCCGCCCGGGCGGTCGGCGCGGTGATCGTTCAGGCGGCGGGCTCGAGCGTGGCGGCCGGAACGCGCATGCCGGGCCGCGAGCGGAAGTGGCCGGCGACCGTCAGCACGACGCCGAGCACGACCCACCCGCCGAGCACCAGCCACTGGGCGGTGGCGTCGGCATCGGGGAAGTAGCTGAGCCCGCGCAGCAGCCACGACGCCGCGCCGGGCACCAGGTACTGCCCGATCGCGCCCCAGGGGGCCACGAGGAACTGCCACGGCATGGTCGCGCCCGAGATCGGGTTCGCGAACAGGATGGTGACCACGGCGCCGATGCCGATGCCGGCGGGGCCGAAGAGCGATGCGCACCCGACGACGAAGGCGGATGTCGCGGCGATCGCGAGGGCGATGGCGGCGGCGTTGAGCAGGAAGTCGCCCTGCAGGTAGCCGAACCAGGTCTGCAGCACCACGGCGAGGAGGAGCCCGACCCCGACGCCGTACGCGAGGAGCGCCGTGAGGCGGCGGAGAGGGCCGACCACGAGCAGCGAGATGAGCACGCCGCCCAGCATGCCGCCGAGGGTCAGTGGGAACGCGGCGGCGGCGAGGCCGGTGCCGGAAGGGTCGCTGTCCGACAGCGGCACGACGGCGGTCACGGCGACCTGCGGCACGGTGGGCGCGCCGGCGGCGTGCGCCTGCTGGCTGAGCTGGGCCTGCAGCTGTGCGGCGAGACCGGTGAGCAGCTGGGTCGGCACGGCTCCCGCAGCGGGGGCGGTCAGCACCTCGGGGGCGGCGGTCGCCGACAGCACGATCGCACCGTAGGTCGCCCGCGTCTCGATCTGGTGCACGGCGTCCTCGCGGTCGGTCGCGGCCACGAAGGTGATGCTGTCGCCGCGGGCGGCCACGGCGTCCTCGATCGCGGTGACCGCGGCGTCCGGGCCGCTGATGCCGATCGGGAGGTCATGGGCGCTGGCGGTCTTGGTGGGCCAGAGGAAGGCGAGCACGACGACCCCGACGACGAGGGCGCCGATGAGCCCGAAGGCGAGCGAGAGTGTCCAGCGGGTGTGCGGACGGACCGGAGCGGCCATGGGGATCCCCTCTAAAAAGAACATCTGATCTGTTTGATATCACCATAGCAGAACGCCTATTCTGTGTACGTGCCCCGCTTGAAAGAGGAGACCCGCCTCGCCCGCCGCCGCGAGATCGCCGAGGCGGCCCTGCGGTGCTTCGCCCGTCAGGGGTTCGCCGCGACATCCATGGCCGACATCATCGCCGAGTCGGGGCTGTCCGCCGGATCCATCTACTCGCACTACGACAGCAAGGCGGCGCTCGTGCACGAGGCCGCCAAGGAGATCCTCGACGACAGGTTCCGTCAGGTCGTCGCGGCGATCGACCTCGACGGCACCGCGACGATCAGCCCCGGACGGCTCTTCCTCGCGGTCGTGGAGACGATGTTCGTCGCGAGCGCGGGGCCGGTGCTGCTGCGTGTGTGGGCCGAGATGCCCGTCGACCCGGAGCTCGCCGCCGTCGGCGTGAAGAACGTCGGCTTCATGCGCGCCCGCGTCTCCGAGCTGCTCGTTCCCTGGGTCGGCGCCCGCGCCGGCGCTGAGCTCACCGCCGACGATCCCCTCGTCGGCCGCACCGCCGACCTCGTCATCGCCGCCGTGCAGGGACTTCTCGTCCGTGCCGCGTTCGACGAGCCCGAGACGCTCGCCGCACTGCGTCAGACCCTGGCGCGCGCGCTCGACACCGCCGAGGTGTGAGGCGGCTGCCGCTCAGACCAGCAGCTGGTGCTTCGCCAGGTCTCGGTAGAGCGGCGTGGACGCCACGAGCTCCGAGTGGGTGCCGACCCCGACGACCTCGCCGCGATCCATCACGACGATGAGGTCGCTGTCGACCACCGTCGACAGGCGGTGCGCGATGACGACGAGCGTGCGACCGGTGGCGACCGCGTCGATGGCCTCCCGCATGCGCTGCTCGTTGAGACCGTCGAGCGACGACGTCGACTCGTCGAGCAGCAGGATCGGGGGAGCGGCCAGCAGTGCGCGGGCGATCGCGAGGCGCTGACGCTCGCCGCCCGACAGCATCACTCCCGCCTCGCCGACCTGCGCATCGAGCCCTTCCGGACTGCGGTCGAGCACGTCGCCGAGGTTCACCGCCCGCAGCACCGCCTCGCACGCCTCGTCGGTCGCGTCGGGGGATGCGAGGCGCAGGTTGTCGCCGATCGAGCCCGCGAGAGTCGGGGCATCCTGCTCGACATAGCCGAGCCGCGCGCGCAGCGCGGTGCGATCGTGCAGGCGCACATCCACCCCATCGACCAGCACCGCACCGCCCGTCGCGTCGTAGAACCGCTCGATGAGCGCGAGCGTCGTCGACTTCCCGGCGCCCGAGGGGCCGACCAGCGCGACGCGCGATCCCCGCGGCGCCCGGAAGCTCACCCCGCGCAGCACCTGCGCGCCCGCCTCGTCCCCGTCGTCCTCGATCGCCGACGCATCCACCCGCACGCTCGCCAGCGCCCGTCGCGCCTCGCCCTCGGCCCGGCGGCGGGTCGCGACGACGGCGTCGGGATAGGAGAAGTGCACGTCGCGGAACTCGACGGCGGGGGCGGATGCCGCGGCATCCGTGTCATCGACGACGACGCCCGCGGCGCGCTGCGCGTCGTCGGCGTCCTCGGTGGGGAGGTCGAGCACCTCCTGGATGCGTCCGAGGGCGCCGAGCGCCTGGTTGACCGAGAGGATCGCGCCGACGAACGTGCCGAGGGGAGCCACCAGCAGGAAGAGGAACATGATGAACGCGACGAGGCTCGCGATGCCGAGCTCGCCGGAGGCGACGCGCAGGCCGCCGACCCCGAGCACCACGAGCAGGGAGACCTGCAGGGCGATGCCGGCGACGGGCACGACCAGTGCCGACACCTTCGCGATGCGCACGCCCACGCCGTACGCCTCGTCGGCGAGGCGGGTGACGCTCGCGGTCTCCCGCTCGGTCGCGCCTGCCGCCCGCACGGTGCGGATCGACCCGATCGCGCGCTCGACGCCGGAGGCCAGCTCGCCGACCTTCGCCTGCTGCGCGCGCGTCGCGACCCGGATGCGCCCCGAGAGCACCACGACAGCGCCGATCGACGCGCCCAGCACGAGGACGATGAGAAGCAGCAGCACCGGGTCGATGACCGCCATCGCGATGAGCGCCCCGAGGAAGATGAGGGCGTTGCCGACGGCGTCCGCGAGGCCCTGGGTGAGCACCGCATAGAGGAGAGTCGTGTCGGTGCCGACGCGTGAGACGAGGTCGCCGGTGCGGCGGGCATCGAACTCCGCGATCGGGAGCCGCAGGATGCGGGCGATGAGCCGGCGACGGCTCGATGCGACGACCGCGGTGCCGGTGCGCTGCAGCAGATAGTGCTGGTAGCCGGAGATGAGCGACGTCACCACGACGAGCGCCACGATGGCCCACACGAGCGGGCCGAGCCCGGTGCCCGACTGCACCTCGGCGATCACCTGCTGCACGACGAGCGGCTGGGCGAGCGTGGTCACCGCGCCGACGACGCTGAGGAGCGCCACCGCGACGAGCGTGCCGCGGTGGTCGGCGAGGAACGGGAGCAGGTGGCGCAGGCTCGCGCGGGGACCGTCGTCCTTCGACGGACGGGCGAACGGGCTGCGACGGGGGGTGGCGGGTGCGGACATGACTTCCTCGTGGGTCTCGTGCCGGCGCCCCCACGCGCCCGACGGGCGCCTCAGGGGAGCGGCACCGTTCACGAGTATCGCCCCGCACCGGGTCCCGCTCACAATCGACCCGGCGATGTCGCCGCCGCGGGCTACGGTGGATCGCGTGTCAACCCCCGTGATCACCGCTCAGAACCTCGCCAAGTCCTACCGCGTCAAGGGCAAGCCCGACTTCGTCGCCGTCGACGGACTCAGCTTCGAGGTCACGGCCGGGGAGTCGTTCGGGCTGTTAGGGCCGAACGGGGCGGGCAAGTCGACCACCATGAAGATGGTCGGCGCCGTGTCGTCGCGCACCGGGGGGAGTCTCAGCATCCTGGGGCTCGATCCCGACCGCTACGGACCCGAGATCCGCTCGCGCCTGGGCGTCGTGCCCCAGCAGGACAACCTCGACGCCGAGCTCAACGCGCGCGAGAACCTCTACATCTACGGCCGCTACTTCGGCCTGCCGGGAAAGGTCTGCCGCGAGCGCGCCGAGGAGCTGCTCTCGTTCGCGCAGCTCGAGGACAAGGCCACCGCCAAGGTCGATCAGCTCTCCGGCGGCATGAAGCGCCGCCTCACCATCGCCCGGGCTCTCATCAACGAGCCGCGCATCCTGCTGCTCGACGAGCCGACGACCGGCCTCGACCCGCAGGCGCGCCATGTGCTGTGGGACCGGCTGTTCCGGCTGAAGGAGCAGGGCACGACTCTCGTGCTGACGACCCACTACATGGACGAGGCCGAACAGCTGTGCGACCGCCTGGTCGTCGTCGACAAGGGCCGCATCATGGCCGAGGGGTCGCCCGCGACCCTCATCCGCGAGCATTCGAGTCGCGAGGTGCTCGAGGTGCGCTTCGGCTCCGACCGCAACGAGCAGGTCGCGCCGCAGCTGGCCGGCATCGGCGATCGCGTCGAGGTGCTGCCCGACCGCATCCTCATCTACGCCGACGACGGCGAGGCGGCCCTCGAGCGCATCCACGCCCTGGGACTCGAGCCCGTCACCTCGCTCGTGCGCCGCTCGTCGCTCGAGGACGTCTTCCTGCGCCTCACCGGACGGTCGCTGGTCGAATGAGCGAGCTGAGAACCACCCCGACCCTCGACGAGCTGCGCGACGAGGCTCTCGCCTGGGGTCGCACGCCCCGGCGGGCGGGCACCCTGTTCGTGCTCGAGCACTGGCTGCGCGCCATGCGCGCGTACGGCTGGACGATCGTCGTCAACGCGATCGGGCAGCCCATCGTCTACCTGCTCGGCCTCGGCCTCGGCCTCGCCGCGCTCATCGCGGTGCCGATCGACGACGGCACGCAGCACGTCCGCTACGTCGTGTTCGTCGCGCCCGCCCTGCTGGTCACCGCGGCCGTCGCCGTGGCATCCGAGGAGTCGACCTATCCGGTGATGGCGGGCTTCAAATGGCGTCGCTACTTCTTCGGATTCAACGCCGCGCCGCTCTCGCCCCGGCAGATCGTGAACGGCGTCGCCGCCGGCGCCTGCGTGCGCATGTTCATCGTCGTTGCCGCGTACTACGTGATCATCTGGGTGTTCCGGGCCGTGCCGCACCCCGAGACCGGGTGGCTGTCGATCATCGCCGGCGTGCTCGGCGGGCTCGCGTTCGGGGCCCCCCTCATGGCCTATGCGGCCTCCATCGAAGACGACCGCGGCCAGTTCGCGCTCGTGCAGCGGTTCATCTTCATGCCGCTGTTCCTGTTCTCCGGCACGTTCTACCCGCTCGGCAACGTCGGCTGGCTGCAGTGGATCGGGTGGCTCTCGCCGGTGTGGCACGCCTCGGAGCTCTCCCGCATGGTGACCTACGGGCGGGCGATCGAGCCGTGGCTGATCGCCGTGCATCTGGGCTACCTCGTGGTGCTGGCGGCGATCGGCCTGCTCGCGGCGCACAACTTCTTCGGACGGAGGCTCTCGCGATGACGAGCACCGTCGCCTCCGCACCCGTGCGCGCCGGCAGCGTGCGGGCCCTCTGGGCCGGCAACCCGCAGTCCGTCGTGCAGCGCGGTCTGCTCTCGGCGCGGTCGTCGAGCTGGGTGGTCGTGCTCTCCGGCTTCTTCGAGCCCGTCTTCTATCTGCTCGCGATGGGCGTCGGACTCGGCTCCCTCATCCCGGGTGTCACGGTCAACGGCCAGAGCGTCGCGTACGCCGCCTACATCGCCCCGGCACTCCTCGCGGTGTCGGCGATGAACGGCGCCATCTACGACTCGACGTGGAACGTCTTCTTCAAGATGAACTACGGCAAGCTCTACGAGGGCATGCTGGCCACATCTCTCGGCCCGCTCGACGTCGCGCTCGGCGAGATCCTCTACGCGCTGCTGCGGGGGCTCCTCTACGCCTGCGGCTTCATGGTGATCATGCAGGTGCTCGGGCTCAATCTCTCGTTCACCGCGCTCCTCGCGCTCCCCGCGGTGCTGCTGATCGCGTTCGGATTCGCGAGCGTCGGCATGGCGGTCACGAGCTACATGAAGACCTTCCAGCAGATGGACTGGATCAACTTCGTGCTGTTGCCGATGTTCCTGTTCTCGGCGACGTTCTTTCCGCTCTCGGTCTACCCCGAACCGGTGCAGTGGATCGTGCAGGCGTTCCCGCTGTGGCACGGCGTCGAGCTCATCCGCGGGCTCACCACCGGCATCCTCACCCCGGCGATGCTCATCCACGTCGGCTACTTCGTGGCGATGATCACCATCGGGCTCGTCTTCACCACGACGCGACTGCGCGCGCTGTTCCTCGACTGACGTCGCACAGAACGCGGATGCCGCGGGGCCCCCGGCCCCGCGGCATCCGCGTTCTGTCGTGGTGTGCGGTTCAGAGGGAACCCGTCGATCCCACGCCGAGGTTGTCGTCGTACGAGGCGTCCTTCGTCTCGCGCGACAGGAGCAGCGCGATGAGGGTGAGCACGGAGCATCCGGTCAGATACAGCCCGACGAGCCACGGCGAACCGCCCGCCGCGGCCCAGAGGGCCACAGCCACGATGGGGGCGAGCGCGGCGCCGAGGATCGACGACACGTTGTACGAGATCGCCGAGCCCGTGTAGCGCACGTTCGTGGGGAACAGCTCGGGCAGGATCGCGCCCATCGGGCCGAAGGTCGAGCCCATCAGCACGAAGCCGAACACGAGGAACGCCTGCGTGAGCGCCCCGGTGAGCTTCGGGTCGGCGTACGGCGCGAGGAACACCGAGAAGGTGAGGCCGAACACGATGATGCCGACCGTCACCCAGATCAGCAGCTTGCGGCGTCCGATCGCGTCGGCGAGGGGGCCGGAGATCAGCGTGAAGATGCCGAAGAAGACCACGCCGATGATCTGCATGATGACGAAGTCGGTGTAGGCGAAGCCTTGGCCGGGCACATAGCTCGCGGCGAACGCCGCGGGATCGAACACCTTGCCGGCCGCCTCCGCGGCCTTCTGTGCGGCCGCGCTCGCCGTCGCGAGAGTGGCCTTGGTGCCGTACGAGAGAGTGAAGCTCGTCATCAGGTAGAAGAGCACGTAGGTCGCCAGCATGATGAACGTGCCGAGCACCAGGTGCCACCAGTGGCGCCGCAGCACCTCGCCGAGCGGGAACTTGCGGATCGCGCCGGTCTTCTCGGCCTTCGTGAACGTCTCCGACTCGACCAGACGCAGACGCACCCACAGGCCGATGATGACCATGACGGCGGAGAAGAGGAACGGCACGCGCCATCCCCAGCTGAGGAAGGCCTCCGAGCGCTGCGCGCCGCCGTCGGGGTGGGGCAGGGCGAAGTTGATGACCAGGAACACGCCGTTGGCGATGATGAAGCCGATGGGGGCGCCCAGCTGCGGGAAGGTGCCGTACCAGGCACGCTTGCCGGCGGGTGCGTTCTCGGTGGCCACGAGGGCGGCGCCTGACCACTCCCCGCCGAGCGCGAAGCCCTGCGCGAGGCGGAGGATCAGCAGCAGCACGGCCGCCCAGACGCCGATCTGGTTGAAGGTGGGCAGGCAGCCGATGAGGAACGTCGCGATGCCCATCGTGAGCAGCGACGTGACGAGGGTGGCCTTGCGGCCGAACCGGTCGCCGAAGTGGCCGAACACGACGGCGCCGATGGGTCGTGCGACCATCGCGGCGCCGAAGACGCCGAACGAGGCGAGCAGCGACGCGGTGTCGTTGCCGGTGGGGAAGAACAGCACCGGGAACACGAGCACCGCCGCCGTGGCGTACGCGTAGAAGTCGTAGAACTCGATCGTGGTGCCGATGAGGCTCGCCGTGATGACGCGCGAGCGCGGATTGGCGGGTGCGGGAGCGGAGGAAGGTGCGGACGAGACAGCCGTAGACATGCAAAACCTGCGTACAGAGAAGGGAGGAGGGGAGCGGTGCCGGAGGCGACGCACCTCGCGGGTGTGCGAGGGCCGGGACCGGGGCGCCACGGGATGGGTGACGCGGACCAGGTGTTCAGCCTACTCTTCGGCGACACCTGTCGGATTCGCGGTCCCCACCGTCCGGGGAGTGGCCCCGGCGATACCTTCACCTACGATGAAGGTATGGACACGCTTCTCGGAATCCTGCACGTCGGCACGGCCGTCTTCATCGTCGGACCGCTCGCGATCCTCCCGCACACCGCCCTGCGGGCGCTGCGCATCCGCAACGTCGACTCGGTGCGCACCCTCGCCACGTCGACGATGGTCTTCGCATGGCTGTCGTTGCTCACGTTCGTCTTCGGGTTCGGCGCCATGGGCATGGCCGATCCGAAGTATCAGCTGACGTTCACGACCCCGTGGATCCTGACCTCGATCATCCTGTACGCCGTCGCGTTCTTGCTGGCGGTGTTCCTGCTCGTCCCGCGCCTGCGCGCCGGGGCCGACGCCATCGAGGCGGCGGGGGCGGATGCCGCGGCGAAGCCCGCCAGCTACGGCGCGATCGCCGGCGTCAGCGGTGTGGTCACCCTGCTGCTCGTCGCGATCGTCGTGCTGATGATCTGGAAGCCCTGAGCCCCGTTCGGCGTCGCGCCCCTCGGCGCGCGACGCCGATCCGTGTCAGGCCCCGCGCAGCTCGCGCAGAGTGAGCGCGGTGCGCAGCGCGGCATCCGCCGCCTCGGCGCCCTTGTCCTCGGTCGACCCGGGGAGGCCCGCGCGGTCGATGCCCTGCTGTTCGTCGTCGAGGGTGAGCACCCCGAATCCGACCGGCTTCCCGGTGTCGAGCGCGACGCGGGTGAGCCCGTCGGTCGCGGCCGACGCGACGAAGTCGAAGTGCGGGGTCCCGCCGCGGATGATCACGCCGAGGGCGACGACCGCGTCGGCTCCGCTGGTGAGTGCAGCCTGCGCCACGACCGGAAGCTCGAACGACCCGGGCACCCGCACGAGGCGCCAAGTGGCGCCGGCGGCGTCGAGCGTGCGCGCGGCCCCCGCGATGAGTCCGTCGGTGATCGTCTCGTGCCACGTGCCGGCGATGACGACGACCTCGATGCCGGTCGCGTCGATCTGATCGGCGGTGCGCGGGGCGCCGTGTCCGCTCATCGGGCGTTCTCCTCGGTGCTGGGGGCCGCCTGGTGGGCGGCGGTGGTGGCGAGCGCCTCGGCGAGAGCGCCGTCGGCGATGATGTGACCCATGCGGTCGCGCTTGGTCTCGAGGTAGCCCTGGTTCGCGGGCCCGACCCCGACGATCAGCGGAACCTGCTCGACGACGTCGACGCCCAGGCGGCGCAGCTGCGCGACCTTGTCGGTGTTGTTCGTCAACAGCCGCACGCGCGCGACGCCGAGGTCCGAGAGGATGCCGGCGGCCGCCGCGTAGTCGCGGGCGTCGGCCGGGAGCCCCAGGGCGAGGTTCGCGTCGACGGTGTCGAGTCCGCGCTCCTGCAGGCTGTACGCGCGCAGCTTGTTGATGAGGCCGATCCCGCGACCCTCGTGGCCGCGCATGTAGATGACGATGCCGCCGTCCTGCTCGATGACGTCGAGGGCGGCGTCGAGCTGCGGGCCGCACTCGCACTTGAGCGAGCCGAACGCCTCGCCCGTGAGGCACTCGGAGTGCACGCGCACCAGCGGGGCCTCCTCGGTGAGCTCGCCCGAGACCACGGCGAGGTGGTCGGTGCCGCTGATGCGGTCGCGGTAGGCGAGGAAGCGGAACACGCCGTGTGACGTCGGCACGAGCGCCTCGGCGCGCAGACTGACGCGACGGCGCGGGCCGGAGGCCGCGGCATCCGTCGGCTCGACCTCGTCGAGATAGGCGATCAGCTGCTCGATCGTGATCACCGGCAGACCGTCGGTCTCGCCGAGCTCGAGCAGCCCGGGCAGTCGCATCATGCTGCCGTCGTCGGACACGATCTCGCAGATGCCGCCGACCGGGGGGAGCCCGGCGAGGCGCATCAGGTCGACAGCTGCCTCGGTGTGACCGGCGCGCTCGCGCACGCCGCCGTCGACGGCGCGCAGCGGCAGGATGTGGCCGGGGCGGATGACGCTCGACGGCGTCGACGCGGCGTCGGCCAGCACGTTGAGGGTGTGCGCGCGGTCCGAGGCGCTGATGCCCGTCGACTGGCGGTCGGCGGCGTCGACGCTGACCGTGTAGGCGGTGCCGCGGGCGTCCTGGTTGACCGGCACCATTGGGGGCAGGTCGAGGCGGTCGGCCCACTCGCCGGGGAGCGGGGCGCAGATGAATCCGCTGGAGTGGCGCACGATCCACGCGATCCACTCCGGGGTCGCGAGGGCGGCGGAGATGATCGCGTCGCCCTCGTTCTCGCGGTTCTCATCGTCGGCGACGATGACGGGCTTGCCCTGACGCAGGGCTTCGAGGGCTTCGGGAATGGTCGACAGGCTCATCGGGAGCCTCCTTCTTCGGGGGATGCAGCGGGGGTGATCGGGGCGCCGGCGGCCGGGAAGGCAAGCAGTCGGCGCACGTGGCGGGCGAGGATGTCGGTCTCGAGGTTCACCGCGTCGCCGACCGCGCGGCGGCCGAGCGTCGTCGCCTCGAGGGTCTCGGGGATGAGCGAGACCTCGAACCAGGGGACGGATGCCGCGGGCTCGCTGACCGCGCTCACGGTCAGGGACGTGCCGTCGACCGCGATCGATCCCTTGTCGACGACGAGGGGCGCGAGCTCGGTGGGCAGCGAGATGCGCAGCACGCGCCACTGGGCGCCCGGGCGCACCTCGAGCAGTGCGCCGGTGCCGTCGACGTGTCCCTGCACGATGTGGCCGCCCAGGCGTCCGCCCGCGCTCGTCGCGCGCTCGACGTTGACGGGGGTGCCGGCGCCGACGCCCGCGAGGGTCGTGACGTCGAGCGTCTGGCGCATCACGTCGGCGGTGAACCAGTCGTCGCCCTGGTCGATGACGGTGAGGCAGACGCCCGAGATCGCGATCGAGTCGCCGTGGTGCGCGTCGGACACCGCCGCGGGCGCCCGCACGGTGAACCGTGCGCCGTCGCCCGAGGGCGAGACATCCGTCACGGTGCCGATCTCTTCCACGATGCCGGTGAACATCAGCTCTCCTTCTCAGAGGTGGTCTCGGATGCCGCGGGCACCGCGACGACCAGCAGGTCTTCGCCGAGCCGCTCGAGGTGGGTGAGGGCGAGGCGGCGCTGGTCGGCGATCGTGTCGACGCCGATCACCCGCAGTGCGGGGTTGTCCCGCCCGTCGGAGCCCGCGCCGATGAGCGTCGGGGCGATGTAGGCGAGCACCTCGTCGGCGAGCCCGGCGCGCAGGAACGCGCTCGCGATCGTCGGGCCGCCCTCGACGAACACGCGCTGCACGCCGCGGTCGCGCAGCTCGGACAGCACGGATGCGGCGCGGTCGTCGCCGGGGTGCTCGCCGAAGAGGTTGTGACCGTCGCGCTGCAGGAATCCGCGTGGGTGCGCGCGCACGAGCGCACGGTCGGGCACGATTCGGGCGCCGAGCACGACCGGCAACGGCTGGTGGTCGTAGAGGGTGCCGTCGGGGTGACGGGCGGTGAGGGCCGCGTCATCGACGAGGATCGTGCCGATGCCGGCCACGATCGCGTCGGCCTCGGCGCGGCGACGGTGCACGTCGGCGCGCGCCGCGGCTCCCGTGATCCAGCGGCTCGTGCCGTCGGCGGCGGCCGCGCGGCCGTCGAGCGACTGCGCCCACTTGACGGTGACGTGCGGACGGCCGAGCCGCTGCACGGTCAGCCACGAGTCGAGCAGGGATGCCGCGGCATCCGCCTCGAGGCCCGACTCCACGTCGACGCCGCCGTCGCGCAGGGTGTCGCCCCCGCCGTGGGCGTTCTCGGTCGGATCGGCGAGCGCGTAGACCACGCGGGCGATGCCCGCGGCGAGCAGCGCCTGCGCGCACGGGCCGGTGCGGCCGGTGTGGTTGCACGGCTCGAGAGTGACGATCGCCGTCGCACCCTGCGCCTCGCCCGGGGCGAGCCGCGAGAGCGCGTCGACCTCGGCGTGCGCGGTTCCGGCGCCGCGGTGGAAACCCTCGGCGAGCACGTCGCCGGCGGGGGAGAGGATCACCGCGCCGACCTGCGGGTTGACGCCGCGCGGCCCTTCGGCGGCGAGCGCGAGGGCACGTCGCATCGCCGCGTGTTCGGCGGGGGTCGTGCTCATGTCGTCTCGTCCTGTCGGTGTGGACTCCGGGCAGGGTCGACGAGCGCACCGTGGTGCGCGTGCCTCCTCCCATCCGGACTAGAGACGCCTGAGCGCCTCATCACCGTCGGTCCCGGAATCCCACCGGGTCGACCGCGACGGTGCCGATGTGGCACGGATGTCGCGGCTCGCGGACTGTCACCGCCGGTTCGGATTCTCACCGACCCCGGAGCACGTTGCTGTACTCGAGTGTACTGAACGCCTCCGACACGGATTCATTCCGCGACATGTGGGGACCCGCAGCATCCCCTCAGTGCAGCAGCCGCGACATCCGCCGGTCGGCGAGCGGCGTGCCGCCGGTCTGACACGTCGGGCAGTACTCGAGCGAGCGCTCGGCGAAGAACACCGACCGCACCGTGTCGCCGCAGACCGGGCAGGTCTCGCCGCGCCGGCCGTGCACCTTCATGCCGCGCCGCTTGGCGTCCTTCAGGTCGGCCGGGGGCTTTCCGGATGCCTCGGCCACCGCCTCGGCGAGGGTCGCGACCATCGCGTCGTAGAGCCGGGCGACCGTCGCCTCGTCGAGGGTCGCGGCGATCGCGTAGGGCGACAGGTGCGCGGCGTGCAGGATCTCGTCGGAGTAGGCGTTGCCGATGCCCGCGATCGTCGCCTGATCGCGCAGGAGCCCCTTGATCTGCGTGCGACGGCCGGAGAGCAGCGCCGCGAAGGCGTCGCGATCGAACGCGGCATCGAGGGGGTCGGGCCCGAGGGTCGCGACCTGCGAAACGTCAGCGGGGCGGCGCACCACCGACACCGACAGCGACTTCTTGGTCGCCGCCTCGGTGAGATCGAACCCGGAGCCGTCGTCGAAGCCGACCCGCAGGGCGATCGGGCTGCGGCCCGGGCGGATCACTGTCGCCGGGAGTGCGTCGTACCAGCGCAGCCACCCCGATTTGGCGAGGTGGAACACGAGATGCAGGTCGCCCGCTGCCGCGGTGGCCGCGATGTCGAGGAACTTGCCGTGCCGCGCCACGCCCGACACGACCGCTCCCTCCAAGGCATGCACCGGCGGATCGAACGTCTTCAGCGCGGCGACGGCCGTCACCCGCACGGTGCTGAAGGTGCGCCCACGCAGCCGCCCGTCGAGGAAGTCGACGAGCCCCTGCACCTCCGGCATCTCCGGCATGCGGCCATCCTCGCACGGGTGGATGACAGGGGGTCAGTCCCCGAGCGGCGGCCAGGGCCGCGGCATCCGATCATCGCTCACGAGCAGCCCGCCGACCCAGGCGTCGAAGCGCTCGCTGGCGCCGTTGAGCAACGACTGGCGCAGAAGGCCCTCGTAGCGGATGCCCACGGCGCGGGCGAGGCGTGCGGAGCCGATGTTGCCGACGACCGCCCGCCATTCGATGCGGGACAGCGCCGCGCCGACGGCGGCGAAGCCGAACGCGATGACCTCGCGCGCGGCCTCCGTCGGGAACCCGCGGCGCCGGCCGCCCGCGGCCATCCAGTAGCCGATCTCGGCGTTGCCGCGCGCGACGCGGTGCAGACCGATCATGCCCACGAGCTCGTCGTCGTGACGGATGCCCCAGGTGAGCTCCGTGCCGTCCTCCCACCACCCGGCGGCCTTCTCGACGAACCCGACCGCGTGCTCGCGCAGGTAAGGCGTCGGCACGGTCGTGTAGCGCTGCACGTCGGGGTCCTGGCAGGCCGCGAAGATCGCGTCGACATCGTCTGACGTCGGAGGCGAGAGCGTGAGCCGGGCGGTGTGGAGCGTGACGGGGGTCATGCCCCGAGAGTAGCGGCGGGGTGCGTGCGGGGCGCGTCGCGCCGGTGCTGCCCGAGCTCGCTGTGCCGTAACTCCGGAGATTCAGGTCCCCGCCGGTGAGGATGCGGCGTGTCTCGTCGTATTTCCGGAGTTGTGGCACGGCGCCGGCCGCGCGGCCGCACGAGTCCGGACCCGCGGTAGTCCCTCGCCGCGCCCCCTCGAGACACCCCGCGTCGCCGCCGGCGCGCCGGCTCCTGCCGAACAGCGTGCGCCCTCGTGAATTCCACCGCCCCCTCGGGGCGCCGCAACCGATCAGTCGATGTCGGGCACTCTGCCCCGATGACAACGCCAGCGCTCTTCCGCACGATCGACACCGCCGCGCTGTCCCGACGCACGCGCCAAAGGATGATCCGAAACGGCACCATCATCAGGGTTCGACGCGGCCGGTACGTGGCAGCCGATCTCCCTGACGCGGTGGTGCGCGCCGCGCGCCTCGGCGGGCGTCTCGACTGCGTGAGCCTCCTCCGTGAGGTCGGAGTGTTCGTGGCCCGATCGCACGGGCTTCACCTGCAGGTTGAGCCGCACGCAAGTCGGCTGCCGCATCGCCCGAAGGACGTGCGCGCCCATTGGCGCGGTGACTCAGCCGATCCGACCCGCCTCGGCACCGATCTCGTCGGCGCGATCGTGCAGGCTGTGCGCTGCCAGTCGCCGCGCGACGCGGTCGCCACGCTCGACAGCGCGTTGCATCTCGGTCTCCTCGACGAGGAGATGATTGGCCAGGTGTTCGCCGCATTGCCCGACAGATGGCAACGACTCCGGGCACTCGTCGATGGCCGTGCGGAGTCTGGCATCGAGACGTTGGTGAGGCTGATGCTCCGGGGTATCGACGTGCCGTTCGAGGTGCAGGTGCGGATCCCGGGAGTAGGGCGTGTCGACCTCCTCGTCGCAGGCCGGCTCATCATCGAGTGCGACAGTCGAGCGTTTCACGGCGACGTCGCCTCGCAGCGGCGAGATCGGGCCCGCGACCTGGCCGCGGCCGCGCGGGGATACGTCACGCTGCGGCTCCTCGCCGAAGACGTGTTGTTCCGTCCGGAACACACTCTCGCGGCCTTGCGTGGCGCGGTTTCCGGGGTGCGTCGTGGACAGGTGGACCGCAACTCCGGAGTTCGGACGCCTCACCGGGGGGTCCCGGGCTGATTCCCCAGATTCTCCGGAGTTGCCGCACACCGTAGACCGCTGACGCGCCGCGGCGGGCGGCTCACCGGCGGCGCAGCAGGCCGATCTTGTCGTAGACCGCGTCGAGGGTCGCGTCGGCGACGGATGCCGCACGCTCGGCGTTGGCCGCGAGCACCCGGTCGAGCTCGGCCTCGTCGGACAGCAGCGCCAGCGCACGCTCGCGCACCGGACCGAACTCCGACACCACGACCTCGGCGAGGCCCTTCTTGAAGTCGCCGTAGCCACGACCCGCGTACTCGTCCTCGATCGAGGGGATCTGGCGTCCGGTGAGGGCCGCGTAGATCACGAGCAGGTTCGAGACGCCGGGCTTGTTCTCCCGGTCGTAGCGCACCGAGCCCTCGGAGTCCGTCACCGCGCGCATGACCTTCTTGGCCGACACCGACGGCTCGTCGAGCAGCCACAGCACGCCCGCGTCGGACTCTGCCGACTTCGACATCTTCGCGGTCGGGTTCTGCAGGTCGTAGATGCGCGCGGTCTCCTGCTGGATCATCGGCACGGGCACGGTGAAGGTCTCGCCGAACCTCGAGTTGAAGCGCTCCGCGAGGTCGCGGGTGAGTTCGACGTGCTGCTTCTGGTCGTCGCCGACGGGCACGACCGACGCCTGGAAGAGCAGGATGTCGGCGGCCATCAGCACCGGGTAGGTGAAGAGTCCGACCGTGGTGCCGTCGGTGCCGTAGCGCTGCGACTTGTCCTTGAACTGCGTCATGCGGCTCGCCTCGCCGAAGCCGGTGAGGGTGCCGAGCACCCACGCGAGCTCGGCGTGCGCGGTGACGTGCGACTGCACGTACAGCGTCGACTTGGCGGGCTCGATGCCGGCCGCGATGTACTGCGCGGCCGTTCGGCGGGTCTTCTCACGCATCTCGGCGGGGTCGAACGGCTGCGTCAGCGCGTGCAGGTCGACCACCGAGAAGTACGCGTCGTACGACTCCTGAAGGTCGCGCCACTGCAGGAGGGCCCCGATGTAGTTGCCGACCTGCAGAGAGTCGGCGGAGGGCTGCATTCCCGAGTACAGACGCGCTTTGGTCACTCCCCGATTCTAGGGCGGTCGGATGCCGCACCCCGCGGCATGCGGACGGCGGCGGGCCCCGCACCGGCAGGGCCGACATGAGGACAGTGCGCTCTCAGCGACCGATCGCGTAGTCGGCGACGACCGGGGCGTGATCACTCCACCGCTCGGCGTAGGTCGCCGCCCGCGCCACGTGGTAGCCGCTCTCGCGTGCCGCGAGCGCGGCGGTCGCCAGGTGGTAGTCGATGCGCCAGCCGGTGTCATTGTCGAACGCCTGACCGCGGTTCGACCACCACGTGTACGGACCCTCGACCTCTCCCGCATGACGGCGGCCGATGTCGACCCAGCCGAGACCGGTGCCGGTCGAGCCGTCGACACCGACGACCTGTGCGCCCGCGTCGCCGAGGAACCGGTCGACATAGGCCCGCTCCTTCGGCAGGAAGCCGGCCTTCTTCTGGTTTCCTCGCCAGTTCTTGATGTCGAGCGGGCGGTGGCCGACGTTCAGATCGCCCGTGACGAGAACGAGCGCACCGCCGGCGGCGAGGCGCGACATCCGCTCGGTCATCGCGTCGAGGAAGCCGTACTTCGCGTCCTGGCGCGGGGTGCCGTCCTCCCCGGAGTGCACGTAGGCGCTCACGACGGTGACGGTCTCGCCGTCGATCTCGAGGTCGGCCTCGATCCAGCGCCCCCGGGAGTCCACGCCCTCGCCGAGGTCGATGCGCGATGCGGCCGCAGGGATGCGGGACAGTACCGCGACCCCCGATCGCCCCTTGCTGAGCGACTCGTCATGCACGATGTGCCACCCGGGCAGCAACTCGGTGATGTGCGTCGTTTCGGCGCGCACCTCTTGCAGCGTGAGGATGTCGACGCCGGCACCGTCGAGCCAGCCGGTCATGCCGTTGCGCACCGCCGCCCGGATGCCGTTGACGTTGACGCTGGCGATGCGGACGGAGCGGGGCACGGGCTCCACCCTAGCGGCGGCCTCCGACGTCCTCGCCGTCCTCGGCCTCGAGCTGCTCCACCTCGAGTTCGGCCTGTGCGACCCGGCGGCGTGCGGCACGACTGCGCCACCAGGGAGCCTCGGTCTGCTCCTGGCGTGCGCGCCGCAGGTCGACCCGTGCGACGACCAGCCGAGCCTCACGCTCGATCGCGCGTCGCTCGGCGTCGGAGGTCGGCACGATCGCGACGTGGCGGTCGGCGGCGGCGACAGCGATCCACGCCGAGGCCACGAGGATGACCACGCCGACCACCCGGAACAGGAGCAGGAATCCGATGAAGGCCGTGAACGTCGCGAGCAGCGGATTGCGCGGGGCGTAGAGCAGCAGCAGCCCGGCGCCGAGCTGCACGACCGCGAGCGCAGCGCCGCCCATGAGCGACCCCGGCAGAATGCGTCGCCATCGCAGCGCGGCGCCGATCAGGAACCGGTAGAGGGCCGCGAGGGCGGCCGAGTTGATGACGAAGGCGACGAGCAGAGACGCGCCGCGCACGCTCACGCTCGACCAGAACGAATCACCGTCCAGCCCGAGCAGCGACCACACGAGATCGATCGCCCAGGTCGTGAACGAACCGACCACGGCGCCGAGCAGGAGCGCGACGCCGAACACCAGCGCCGCGAGGAAGTCGCGTGCCTTCAGCAGCACGTACGACCTCGAGTCGTAGGGCAGGCCGAAGATGTCGCGCACCGCGCGGCGGGCGTAGGTCACGAAACCGATCGCCGTCCAGATGACGACGATCGCGGCCACGGCGCCGGTCACACCCAGCAGGCCGCGCCCGCCGCTCGCGACATCCTGCACCTGGTCGGTGCTGACCAGACTCGACTCGCCGCCGATGAGACCGGGGATGTACCGGTTGATGAGGTCGATGAGACCCTGCACGGCCTGGGGAGAGCCGCCGAGCCACAGACCCACGGCGGCGAACGCGAGGTAGAGCACCGCGAAGATCGCGAACAGCGACTGATAGCTCATTCCGGCGGCGAGCAGCAGGCCGTTGCGCTGCAGGAAGAGCCGCCACACCCGCACGGGGAACCACCCGAGCGTGCGCCGGGTGACCCGCGTCGCCTGGGCGATCGGCTCGTCGAGACGCTCGCGCACGACCCGCTGCGCGTCCTGCAGGCGGGCGCGCACACGCTCGGCGAGCTCGCGCTCCTCGTCGGCCGGGTCGGTCCGACCCCGGTCGGTGGTCACGGAGCCAGACTAGCCAGCGTCGGCCGCCGTGACGGATGCCGCGGGCCGCCGCAGTCGTCGGAGCACCGGCAGCACGGCGGCGAGGGCCGCCGCGGGCAGCAGGAAACCGAGGGCGAGTGCGGGACCGCCGGAGAGCAGCCCGACCAGCACGGCGCCCGCGATCGCGCCGGCGTAGTTGAAGAGGTTGACCCGCGCGATGATCTCGTCGCTGCGCGCGGGATCGAGCTCGCCGGTCGCGCCGAATGTGATCGGCACGAGGGCGCCGACCGCCACACCGGCCAGGGCGAAGCCCGCGATCGCGGCACCACCGACCGGCACGAGGGCGACGACGAGGCATCCGATGACCGACACGATGACCGCGATGGCGGCCACCGTGGCGCGAGGGAGCGTGCCGAGCAGCCGGTCGGTCACGAGGCGGGTCACCAGGATCACCACCTGGTAGAGCGCGTAGCCGAGCGGGGCGAGCGCAAGTGTCGTGCCGAGGTTGTCCGTGAGGAGGATCGAGCTCCACGTGCTCACCGCCGAGTCGACGGTGAACGCGGCCAGGATGATGAATCCGAGCGCCCAGATCGCGCGGTGGGGGAGCGCGGTGCGCTCCGCGGCGACAGCGGTCTCGGGCGCCGCCTCCCGGGCGAAGAAGCGCAGCCCCGCGAGAGCGACGAGCAACGCGATCGCCGCCCCGACACCGAGCGCGACGCCTGCCGTCGTCGGGGTCAGCGCGAAGGCCGACACCAGCAGGGCGCCGACGATCGCGGCCGCCGTGTAGGCGGCGAAGAACCCGCCGAGCAGGGACCGGCCGTACGCCCGCTGCACCACGACGCCCTGCATCGCCGACGCCGCGTCGACGCATCCGAGACCCACGCCGTAGACGACGAAGGCCGCCACGAACACCGGGAACGGCACGGGCACCGCCGCCACCGGCAGGGCGATCGCCTGCAGCACGAACCCCGCCGAGAGCGCCACGCGCCCGCCCAGCCGAGTCGCCAGCGCACCGGCCAGCACCGATCCGGCGGCGGCGGCGACGCACACCCCCAGGATGATCAGACTCACGACCGTGTCGTCGATCTGCTGCCGGTTCTTCAACGTCGGCAACGACGTGACGACCACCGCGTAGCCGAGGCCCTGCGTCGCATAGGCGGCGGTGACGGCCACGCGGGAGGCGCGCGGCATCCGCTCACTGCCGGGGGAAGGAGCGAGCGGCACCGCCATCACCTCACGGCTTGCCGCGCAGAACCGCCTGCTTGACCTCGGCGATCGCCTGCGTGACCTGGATGCCGCGGGGGCACGCCTCGGTGCAGTTGAAGGTGGTGCGGCAGCGCCACACGCCTTCCTTGTCGTTGAGGATGTCGAGGCGCACGTCGGCCGCGTCGTCGCGCGAGTCGAAGATGAAGCGGTGCGCGTTCACGATCGCGGCCGGGCCGAAGTACTGACCGTCGGTCCAGAACACCGGGCAGGACGAGGTGCACGCAGCGCACAGGATGCACTTCGTGGTGTCGTCGAAGCGCTCGCGGTCGACGATCGACTGCACGCGCTCCTTGCCCTTCTCGGGGACCGAGTTGGAGATGAGGAACGGCTGCACCTCGCGGTAGGAGGCGAAGAACGGCTCCATGTCGACGATGAGGTCCTTCTCCAGCGGCAGGCCCTTGATCGCCTCGACGTAGATCGGCTTCGAGATGTCGAGGTCCTTGATCAGGGTCTTGCAGGCGAGGCGGTTGCGGCCGTTGATGCGCATCGCGTCCGAACCGCAGATGCCGTGGGCGCACGAGCGGCGGAAGCTCAGCGAGCCGTCGACCTCCCACTTGATCTTGTGGAGCGCGTCGAGGACGCGGTCGGTCGAGTAGACCTCGACGTCGTAGTCCACCCAGCGCGGCTCTTCGTCGACCTCAGGATTGAATCGACGCACGATGAAGGTGACCAGGAACGCCTGGATGCCGGTGTCGTCCGCCTCTTCGAGGTTCGCGACGGCGTCGGGATCGACGAGAGCGGTGGACATCAGTACTTCCTCTCCAGCGGGGGATAACGCAACTCGCCGGCCTCGTTCTTCGTGAAGACGACCGGCTTCCAGCCGAGCGCGATGTGGTCCTCCGGGCTCGACGAGTGCGGGTCGCCCGAGAGGTAGGCCATCGTGTGCTGCATGTAGTTCTCGTCGTCGCGCTTCGGGAAGTCGTCGCGCATGTGACCGCCGCGGCTCTCCTTGCGGTTCTTCGCGGTGACGACGACGACCTCGGCGATGTCGAGGAGGAATCCGAGCTCGACGGCCTCGAGCAGGTCGGTGTTGTACCGCTTGCCCTTGTCGTCGACGTGCACGTTCTTGAAGCGCTCGCGCAGCTCCTCGATGACCTCCAGCACCTCGCCGAGCGACTCGTCGGTGCGGAACACCTGCGCCTTGCGGTCCATCTCGTCCTGCAGCGTCTTGCGCAGCACCGCGATGCGCTCGGTGCCCTCGTTCGTGCGCAGGCCCTCGATGAGCTCGCGCACCTCCTTCGCGGGGTCCTCGGGGAGGGCGACGAAATCGGCGGTCTTGACGTACTCGACGGCATTGCGGCCGGCGCGCTTGCCGAACACGTTGATGTCGAGCAGCGAGTTGGTGCCGAGGCGGTTCGAGCCGTGCACCGACACGCACGCGCACTCGCCGGCGGCGTAGAGGCCCGGCACCACGGTCGTGTTGTCGCTGAGCACCTCGGCGTTGTTGTTCGTCGGGATGCCGCCCATCGCGTAGTGCGCGGTCGGCATCACGGGAACGGGCTCGACGACCGGGTCGACACCCAGGTAGGTGCGGGCGAACTCGGTGATGTCGGGGAGCTTCGTCTCGAGCACCTCGGCGCCGAGGTGCGTGCAGTCCAGCAGCACGTAGTCGCGGTGAGGACCGGCGCCTCGACCCTCCGCGACCTCCTGCACCATGCAGCGGCTGACGATGTCGCGCGGCGCGAGGTCCTTGATCGTCGGGGCGTAGCGCTCCATGAAGCGCTCACCCGACACGTTGCGGAGGATGGCTCCTTCACCGCGGGCGCCCTCGGTGAGAAGGATGCCGAGGCCGGCGAGGCCGGTCGGGTGGAACTGGAAGAACTCCATGTCCTCCAGCGGCAGGCCCTTGCGCCAGATGATGCCGACGCCGTCGCCCGTGAGGGTGTGGGCGTTGGAGGTGGTCTTGAAGATCTTGCCGAAGCCGCCGGTCGCGAAGATCACGGCCTTCGACTGGAACACGTGCAGATCGCCCGTGGCGAGCTCGTAGGCGACGACGCCTGCGACCTTCGTCGAGCCGTCGGCATCCTTCACCGTGACGAGGTCGAGCACGTAGAACTCGTTGAAGAAGTTGATGCCGAGCTTCACGCAGTTCTGGAACAGCGTCTGCAGGATCATGTGGCCCGTGCGGTCGGCTGCGTAGCAGGCGCGGCGCACAGGGGTCTTGCCGTGGTCGGCGGTGTGACCGCCGAACCGGCGCTGATCGATCTTGCCCTCGGGCGTGCGGTTGAACGGCAGGCCCATGTTCTCGAGGTCGATGACGGCGTCGATGGCCTCCTTCGCGAGGATCTCGGCCGCATCCTGGTCGACGAGGTAGTCGCCGCCCTTCACGGTGTCGAAGGTGTGCCATTCCCACGAGTCCTCTTCGACGTTGGCGAGCGCCGCCGCCATGCCGCCCTGCGCCGCACCCGTGTGGGAGCGCGTCGGGTAGAGCTTCGAGATGACCGCCGTGCGGGCGCCCGGACCGGCCTCGATCGCCGCGCGCATGCCGGCGCCACCGGCGCCCACGATGACGATGTCGAACTGGTGGTAGTAGACCCCGTCCTTCAGGACGGGCGCGGTGTCGGAGGCGGTGTCAGTCGTCATGATCGCAATCGGTGAGGCTCAGGAAGCGCTGCAGAAGTCGGGGAGAAGGTTGGCGGCGGCGCCGGCCGGGCACGGGTCGAACGTGAAGACGACGAGCGTGCCGAGGAGGATGAGGAAGGCCGCGACGAGCCAGATCGCCCAGATGAGCGTGCGTCGCACGCCGTTGTGGGTGACGTAGTCGTTGGTCACTGTGCGCATGCCGTTGGCGCCGTGGATGAGGGCCAGCCACAGCATCAGCACGTCCCACCACTGCCAGAACGGCGAGGAGAGCTTCCCGCCGACGAACGCGAAGTCGATCTGGTGGATGCCTTCGCCCGTGAGGAGGTTCACGAACAGGTGGCCGAAGATGAGCACGATCAGCAGCACGCCCGAGACGCGCATGTAGATCCAGCCCCACTTCTCGAGGTTGAGGCCCGTGCGGCGCGGCGCGGTGTGCGGGGCGCGCGGGTCGGCGATGGCGGTCATCAGTGCCCCCCTCCCGTCGCCGAGAAGACGTTCATGAGGTGGATGGGCGCGAAGCCGAGCATCGTGATCAGCCAGATCACCAGCACGACCCACCACAGCTGACGCTGGTACCTGGCGCCCTTCGACCAGGCGTCGACCAGGATGATGCGCAGGCCGTTGAACGCGTGGTAGGTGATCGCGGCGACCAGGATCGTCTCGCCGACGCCCATGACCTGGTTCTTGTAGGTGCCGATCACCGCGTTGTACGCATCGGGGGAGACCCGGATGAGCGCGGTGTCGAGGATGTGCACCAGCAGGAAGAAGAAGATCGAGACGCCGGTGATCCGGTGCAGTACCCACGACCACATGCCCTCGTGTCCGCGGTACAGCGTTCCGCGCGGGACTTTCGATGTGGTTTCCGAGATCTGCGGCGTGACACGCGCTGGTGCAGACACGACGGTCCTCCCTGTTCGAACACGGTCGGGGCAGACGTTGCCCCCGGAGGCAGAGCCCCCTGGCGTCACTCGGGCGCTGGGTCTCATCCTATGCCGAGCATGTGCATCGGTTCGCGTTAGGCAGACCTAACTGTCTTGATATCGAGATAAACGGGAGCGTCATCCGACACCGCTACTCTGTGGCCATGACCGAGCCGATCCCCGACTTCTACGCCGTCATCCCCGCCGGAGGAGTGGGATCACGTCTCTGGCCGCTGTCGCGTGCCGACGCACCCAAGTTCCTCCACGACCTGACCGGGTCGGGGCACACCCTGCTCCGCGACACCTGGAACCGTCTCGAGCCGCTCGCCGGACACGACCGCATCGCCGTCGTCACCGGGCGTGCGCATCGCGCGGCGGTGGAGGCCGAGCTTCCCGGCGTGCTCGACCGCAACGTCATCCTCGAGTCGGAACCACGCGACTCGACCGCCGCCATCGGGCTCGCTGCCGCCATCCTCGTGCGTCGGGAGCCCGACGTCATCATCGGATCGTTCGCGGCCGACCACGTCATCAAGGTGCTCCCGGTGTTCAGCTGGGCCGTGGAGCAGGCCGTCGCCGTCGCGCGCGAGGGATATGTGTGCACGATCGGCATCCAGCCGACCGAGCCGTCGGTCGGTTTCGGGTACATCCGCAAGGGTCAGATGCTGACCGTCGCCGGTGCTCCGGAGGCGGCGCTGGTCGACGCGTTCGTCGAGAAGCCCGACGCGGAGACCGCGCGCGGCTACTTCGCCGATCGCGGCTACCTCTGGAACGCGGGCATGTTCATCTCCCGCGCCGACGTGCTCCTCGCCGAGATCGAGGCGAACGAGCCCGAGCTGCACGCCGGACTCATCGAGCTCGCGGAGGCGTGGGACGACCGTGATCGTCGAGGCCCCGCCGTCGACCGCATCTGGCCGCGCCTGAAGAAGATCGCGATCGACTACGTGGTCGCCGAGCCCGCCGCCGCGAAGGGGCGACTCGCCGTCGTGCCCGGCCATTTCGACTGGGACGACGTGGGCGATTTCGCCAGCCTCGCCAAGCTCAACAGCAGCGGCCGCAAGAACGAGCTCGCGATTCTGGGGGAGAACGCCCGCATCCTCGCCGACACGTCGAGCGGGATCGTCGTCTCGCAGACCTCTCGGGTCATCAGCGTCATCGGCGTGCAGGACATCGTGGTCGTCGACACCGAGGACGCGCTGCTGGTGACCACGAGCGAGCACGCGCAGAAGGTGAAGGGGATCGTCGACGCCCTCAAGCTCAGCGGTCAGGGCGACGTGCTCTGACCGAGCGGTCCCAGCGCGGCCCGATGGTGCGCATGAGCATTTCGCGGCGTTCTGTTAAGTGTTTGTAACCATTCCGTACCAGGTGTTGGTCAGGACAACAATTCGCCCGACGCGATAGGTAACTTCGACTCGTCCCGACTCCCCGCGACATCCGCGGGGTACCGATTATGGAGGAACGAGTGACCATCTCAACCACCAAGAAGATCGCCGGCGCAGCCACCGCCGCCGGGCTTCTCGTGGCTCTCGCCGGCTGCGGATCCGCGCCGACGGCCACCAGCACCACCACCGCTCCCGCTGTCGCGGGCTTCAAGCCGTGCATCGTCTCCGACGCGGGCGGCTGGAACGACAAGTCGTTCAACGAGTACGCCAAGAAGGGTCTCGACGAGGCTGCCGCGACCCTGGGCGTCACCCCGGTCGAGGTGCAGTCGAGCTCCGCGAACGACTACGCGCCCAACCTCGAGAGCCTCGTCGCCGCGAACTGCACGCTGATCGTCTCGGTCGGCTTCAACCTGGCCGCCGACACCGTGAAGTCCGCCCTCGCGAACCCGAACCTGCAGTACGCGATCGTCGACGACAGCGCCGACCTCAACAACGACGGCAAGACGGATGCCCCCAACATCAAGCCGCTGCTGTTCAACACGGTCGAGGCGGGCTACCTCGGCGGCTACGCCGCCGCGGCGTGGTCGGCGCAGGACGGCGTGAACAAGGTCGGCACCTTCGGCGGCATGCAGATCCCGCCGGTGACGATCTTCATGGACGGCTTCATCGACGGCGTGCAGAAGTACAACACCGACAAGGGCGCGAACGTCCAGACGTTCGGCTGGGACGTCGCCTCGCAGAAGGGCGTCTTCACCGGCGGCTTCGAGGCGAACGACACCGCGAAGCAGACCGCGAAGAGCATCCTCGACCAGGGTGTCGACGTCATCCTCCCCGTCGGCGGACCGATCTACCAGAGCGCCGCTCAGGCGATCAAGGAGTCGGGCAAGAACACCGTCATGCTCGGTGTCGACTCCGACCTCGCCGTCGCCGACCCCTCGGTCGCCTCGGTGCTGCTCACCTCGATCACCAAGCACGTCGACAACGCCGTGCGCGACACGGTGATCGCGGCGGCCGCGGGCAAGTACGACCCGACCCCGTACGTGGGCACGCTCGCCAACGGTGGTGTCGGTCTCGCCGACTTCCACGACTTCACGAGCAAGCTCCCGGCCGGTCTGACCGACGAGCTCGCGAAGCTCCAGAGCGAGATCATCGCCGGCACCCTCACGGTGACGTCGCCCAGCTCGCCCAAGTGATCTGATCACCCAGCTGCGGCCGGGGACGCGTCAGCGCCCCCGGCCGCAGTCCGTTGTCCACGACACCTCGATCGATAAGGTGCAGATATGAAGCTCGAACTCCGTGGCATCACGAAGCGGTTCGGAGCACTCGTCGCCAACAACCACATCGACCTCACGGTCGAGGCGGGCGAGATCCACGCTCTCCTGGGGGAGAACGGCGCCGGCAAGTCCACGCTCATGAACGTGCTGTACGGCCTGTACCAGGCCGACGAGGGCGAGATCCTCCTCGATGACGAGGTGCAGCACTTCCGCGGTCCCGGCGACGCGATGCGCGCCGGTATCGGCATGGTGCACCAGCACTTCATGCTCATCCCCGTCTTCACGGTCGCCGAGAACGTCATGCTCGGCCATGAAGAGACCAAGGGTCTCGGCACGCTCGACCTCGCGAAGGCGCGAGCGCGGGTGCGCGAGATCGCCGACCGGTTCGGGTTCGACGTCGATCCCGATGCCCGCGTCGAGGACCTCCCCGTCGGCGTGCAGCAGCGCGTCGAGATCATCAAGGCGCTCTCCCGAAACGCGCGCGTGCTCGTGTTCGACGAGCCGACAGCTGTGCTCACCCCGCAGGAGACGGACGAGCTCATGGCGATCATGCGCCAGCTGCGCGACGAGGGCACCTCGATCGTGTTCATCACCCACAAGCTGCGCGAGGTGCGCGAGGTCGCCGACCGCATCACCGTGGTGCGCCTCGGCACCGTCGTCGGCGAGGCGAGCCCCACCGCGTCGAACGCCGAGCTGGCGTCGATGATGGTGGGTCGTGCCGTCGAGCTGCGCGTGCAGAAGGATGCGGCGACCCCCGGTGAGGGCGGGCTCGCCGTGCGCGACCTGCGCGTCATCGACCCCGCGGGCGTCGTCGTCGTCGACGACGTCAGCTTCGACGTGCGCCCCGGTGAGGTGCTGGCGATCGCCGGTGTGCAGGGCAACGGCCAGACCGAACTGTCCGAAGCCATCGTCGGCCTCCAGGCGCGCGTCACCGGGTCGGTGCGGCTGGGCTCGGTGGAGCTCGTCGGCAAGAGTGTGCGCGGCATCCTCGACGAAGGTGTCGGGTTCGTGCCCGAGGACCGCACGCACGACGGTCTGGTCGGCTCGTTCTCGGTCGCCGAGAACCTCATCCTCGATCGCTCTGCGGATGCCGCGTTCAGCGTCGCGGGGACCATTCGCCGCGGAGCGCTCGATCGATTCGCCCGCGACCGGATCGCCGAGTTCGACATCCGCACCCAGGGACCCCAGACGCGCGCCGGCGCGCTGTCGGGCGGCAACCAGCAGAAGGTCGTCATCGCGCGCGAGCTCAACCGCGAGCTCAAGCTCTTCCTCGCCTCGCAGCCCACCCGCGGCGTCGACGTCGGCTCGATCGAATTCATCCACAAGCGCATCATCGACACGCGCGACGCCGGCATCCCGGTGATCGTCGTCTCGACCGAGCTCGACGAGGTCACCGCCCTCGCCGACCGGATCGCGGTCATGTACCGCGGCGCGATCGTCGGCATCGTCCCGGGGGACACGCCCCGCGACGTGCTCGGACTCATGATGGCCGGGGAGGCAGCGGCGTGAACGACAACACCCCCGGGAGCACCACCCCCGACGCCGGCGGCGAGCAGCTGCCCGCGGCATCCGGTCCCCTCACCGGCCACGCGGTGACCGCCGACGGCCCCGCGGCACTGGTCGCGGGCGCCGCCGTGCCGCCGCCGCCCCGCTCGAACCAGCTCATCCGCGAGATCCTGCGGGGGAGCGTCGTCACCACGATCCTGGCGGTCGTCCTCGCGATGCTCATCGGCGGCATCCTCATCGCCGTCACCGACCCGAAGGTGCAGGCCGCGGCCGGCTACTTCTTCGCCCGGCCCGGCGACACGTTCGTCGCGCTGTGGACCTCGATCTACGGCGCGTACGACGCGATGTTCCGCGGGTCGATCTTCAACGCGACCGCGCCGACCTTCGAGGCGGCCATCCGCCCGCTGACCAACACACTCGGGTTCGCGACACCGCTGATCGCGGCGGCGCTCGGCGTCGCACTCGCGTTCCGGGTCGGCCTGTTCAACATCGGCGCGCGCGGTCAGATGCTGATCGCCGCGGCGACCGCGGCGCTGGTCGCCTTCAACCTGAACCTGCCGATGTGGATCCACATCCCCGTGACGCTCCTCGCGGGCATCGCCGGAGGTGCGATCTGGGGCGGCATCGTCGGGCTCCTCAAGGCGCGCACCGGCGCCCATGAGGTCATCCTCACGATCATGCTCAACTACGTCGCCTACTACCTGGTGTCGTGGCTGGTGCGCACCCCCGGCCTGCTGCAGAAGCCGGGCACCAACCAGCCGATCTCGGCGCCGACGCCAGAGACGGCGCAGTTCCCGGCGCTGTTCGGCGAGCAGTTCCCGCGCCTCGACTGGGGCTTCGTGGTGGTCATCATCGCGACGATCTTCGTGTGGTGGCTCATCGAGCGCTCGAGCCTCGGCTTCCGCATGCGGGCCGTCGGCGAGAACCCTCACGCAGCCCGCGCTGCGGGCATCAACGTCAAGCGCGTCTACGTCTACGCGATGCTGTTCGCGGGCGCGCTGGCGGGACTTGCCGGCATGAACCAGATCATGGGAACGGTCACGAGCGGGTTCGACGGCGGCATCGACGCCGGCATCGGCTTCGATGCGATCACCGTCGCGCTGCTGGGGCGCAGCTCGGCGTGGGGCACTTTCGCCGCCGGCATCCTGTTCGGTGCGCTGAAGTCCGGATCGTTCACCATGCAGGCGAGCGAGGGCATCCCCGTCGACATCGTGCTCGTCGTGCAGTCGCTCATCGTCCTGTTCATCGCGGCGCCGCCGCTCGTGCGCACGATCTTCTTCCTCCCGAAGGACGAGGCCGAGCGTTCCGCGCGGGCGAAAGCCCGCCTGGCGAAGAAGGCGGTGGCTCGATGAGCGTCGCAACCCTCGCGGCATCCGCGGTGCCCCACCTCGTGGTGCGGGTACGCCGCATCAAGCTCCCGGTCACCCTCACGATCGTCACGGTCGGTCTCGCCGCCCTGTTCCTGTTCGCGCCGCGCGACGGGCAGAGCGTCTTCCGGCTGAGCGACGACGCAGCGGTCATCGCCCTCGGCGACGTCGCCGTACCGTCGGCGCCGACGGCGTGGATCACGGTGGCGATCCTCGCGCTCCTCACGGTCTGGACCTGGCTGGATGCCGCGGCCTACCGCCGATCGAACCTGGCCGTGCCGATCGTCTACGCGATCCTGGCCGTGTTCGCCTTCCTCACCTGGTCGGCCGCGGGCGGTCTCGTTCCCGTCACGGGCCTGCTCTTCGGTGCGATGTCGCTCTCGGTGCCGCTCGTGTTCGGCGCCCTCGGCGGTGTGATCGGCGAACGGGTCGGCGTCGTGAACGTCGCGATCGAAGGGCAGTTCCTGCTCGGCGCGTTCGCGGCGGCCGTCATCGGCAGCATCACGCAGAACCCCTTCATCGGGCTCCTGGGCGCCATGGTGGGTGGTGTGCTGGTGTCGTTCGTGCTGGCCGCCTTCAGCATCAAGTACCTCGTCGACCAGGTCATCGTCGGCGTCGTGCTCAACGTGCTGGTCACGGGTCTGACGAGCTTCCTCTACGGCGTCGTGCTCGCCAACAACGAAGCGGCACTGAACAGTCCCGTGACGTTCTCGCGGTGGAAGATCCCGGTGCTCGGCGACATCCCGGTGCTCGGTCCGGTGCTGTTCGATCAGCCGTTCATCGTCTACCTCATGTACGCGGCCGTGATCCTCGTCGCATGGGGTCTGTACCGCACGCGCTGGGGCCTGCGCCTGCGAGCGGTCGGTGAGCACCCGCAGGCGGCCGACACGGTCGGCATCAGGGTCAACACGCTGCGCTTCTGGAACGTCTCGCTGGCGGGTGCGATCGCCGGTATCGGAGGCGCCTACTTCACGCTCGTCTCGGTGCCGCACTTCACGAAGGAGATGACCGCCGGCCTCGGCTTCATCGCCCTCGCCGCGGTGATCTTCGGACGCTGGGACCCGGTGCGCGCCGCGCTCGCGGGGCTGCTGTTCGGCTTCGCCACCAACCTGCAGAATCTGCTGACCGTGCTGAAGACCCCGATTCCCAGCGAGTTCATGCTCATGCTGCCCTACGTCGTCACGATCCTCGCGGTCGCCGGTTTCGCCGGTCAGATCCGGGGGCCTGCGGCGGCCGGCAAGCCGTACATCAAGGGCTGATGAGCGGATGCCGCGACCCGCGGCATCCGGTTCATCACCCCTCGCACCCCACACCACGGAGGTCAGCCATGCCCGACATCGACTGGGACGCCCTGCGCGTCGCCGCGAACGACGCGATGCGCCGCGCGTATGCGCCGTACTCGAACTTCCCCGTGGGGGCGGCGGCCCTCACCGACGACGGTCGCATCGTGTCGGGATGCAACGTGGAGAACGCGTCGTACGGCGTGGGCCTGTGTGCAGAGTGCGGTCTGGTCTCGAACCTGAACATGACCGGTGGCGGACGACTGGTGGCGTTCACCTGCGTCGACGGTCACGGCGCGACGCTCATGCCGTGCGGGCGCTGCCGCCAGCTGCTGTTCGAGTTCTCGGCGCCCGGGATGCTGCTCGAGACCGTGTCGGGTGTCCGCACGATCGAGCAGGTGCTTCCGGATGCCTTCGGTCCCCGCGAGCTCGAGGAGTACGCCCAGTGAGCGTGGAGCCGTTCGACGCGGTCGATGTGATCCGCACGAAGCGTGACGGCGGCGCCGTGCCCGAGGACGCGCTGCGCTGGATGGTCGACGCATACACGCGCGGCTACGTGTCCGACGCCCAGATGGCGTCGTTCGCGATGGCGGTGCTGCTGCGCGGCATGGAGCGCGACGAGATCCGTGTGATGACCGACGCGATGATCGCGTCGGGGGAGCGGATGAGCTTCGACGGCCTCGGCAAGACCACCGTCGACAAGCACTCCACGGGCGGGGTGGGCGACAAGATCACCCTGCCGCTGGCTCCTCTCGTCGCCTCGTTCGGCGTCGCCGTGCCCCAGCTCTCGGGCCGTGGGCTCGGGCACACGGGCGGCACGCTCGACAAGCTCGAGTCGATCCCCGGATGGCGCGCGGCGCTGTCGAACGAGGAGCTCACCGCGCAGCTCGCCGGCGTCGGCGCTGTCATCTGCGCCGCCGGCTCCGGGCTCGCCCCCGCCGACAAGAAGCTCTACGCGCTACGCGACGTGACCGGCACCGTCGAGGCCATCCCGCTGATCGCCTCGAGCATCATGTCGAAGAAGATCGCCGAGGGCACGGCCGCCCTCGTACTCGACGTGAAGTTCGGCTCGGGCGCGTTCATGCAGGACATCGATCGTGCGCGCGAGCTCGCCCGCACGATGGTCGCCCTCGGCACCGACTCCGGGGTGGCGACCACGGCGCTCCTCACCGACATGAACACGCCCCTCGGCCTCGCCATCGGCAACGCCAACGAGGTGCGCGAGTCGGTCGAGGTGCTCGCCGGCGGCGGTCCCGCCGACGTCGTCGAGCTCACGATCGCCCTCGCCCGGGAGATGCTCGCGCTCGCCGGGCTGCCCGACGCCGACGTCGAGGGCGCGCTCGCCGGCGGCGCCGCGATGGACGCCTGGCGGCGCATGATCGTCGCGCAGGGCGGTGACCCCGACGCATCCCTGCCGGTCGCCCGCGAGACGCACACCGTCACCGCCGCGCGCGACGGGGTGGTGTCTCGGCTGGAGGCCCTGCCGTTCGGCATCGCCGCGTGGCGCCTGGGAGCCGGACGCGCCCGCGCCGAGGATCCGGTGATCCACGCGGCCGGCATCGACCTGCACGCCAAGCCGGGCGACGCCGTGCGCGCCGGCGACCCGCTCTTCACCCTGTCGGCCGACGACGACGCCCGTTTCGAGCGCGCGCTCGCCGCTCTCGACGGCGCCTACGAGATCTCGGATGCTGCGCCGGCCCGCGCGGCGATCGTGAGGGAGCGGATCTCCGCCTGACCCGTCAGAATGATCGGTGGGGGAGCCGCGACATCCGATCAGAAGGAGACCCGATGCCTATCGACCAGCACGACGACGCCCGCCTCGAGGGCGTGTCGATCCGGTCCCTTCCGAAGGTGTCGCTGCACGACCACCTCGACGGCGGGGTGCGCCCCGACACGGTGATCGAGCTCGCCGAGGAAGCGGGCATCGCCCTGCCCACCGGGGACGCCGACGAGCTCGCGGAGTGGTTCTCGGCGGTGCGGCCCGATCGCTCGCTCGTCGAGTACCTGCAGCGTTTCGAGCTGACGACCGGGGTCATGCAGACCCGCGACCAGCTGACCCGCGTCGCCCGTGAGTTCGTCGAGGATCTCGTCGACGACGGCGTCGTGTACGCGGAGGTGCGCTGGGCGCCCGAGCAGCACCTGCGCGGTGGGCTGACGCTCGAAGAGGCCGTCGAGGCCGTGCAGGAGGGCATCGAGCAGGGCGAGGACGACGCGGCGGAGGCAGGCCACGACATCCGCGTCGGACAGCTCATCACCGCGATGCGCCAGAACGACCGGTCGCTGGAGATCGCGAAGCTCGCGGTCGCGTTCCGCGAGGCGGGTGCGGTCGGCTTCGACATCGCCGGGCCCGAGGACGGCTTCCTGCCGTCTCGGCACCGCGAGGCGTTCGAGTACCTGGCGGGCGAGTTCTTCCCCGTCACGGTGCACGCCGGCGAGGCCGCCGGCCTGGAGTCGATCCGCTCCGCCCTCGTCGACGGTCGCGCGCTGCGGCTCGGACACGGCGTGCGCATCGCCGAGGACCTCGACGTCGTCTCGCGCAAGGGCGAGCAGGTGCTCGTCGAATTCGGCGACCTGGCGCGCTGGGTGCGCGACCGGGAGATCCCGCTCGAGCTCTCGCCGACCTCGAACGTGCACACCGGCGCGTTCGCGGCGTGGGGCAGCGAGCTCGAGGACCACCCCTTCGACCTGCTCTACCAGCTCGGCTTCGCCGTCACGGTGAACGTCGACAACCGCACGATGAGCCGTACGTCCCTCACCCGCGAGCTGGCCCTGCTCGCCGAGACGTTCGAGTACGACCTCGACGACCTCGAGAGCTTCCAGCTCAACGCCGCGGGCGGCGCGTTCCTGCCGGTGGAGGAGCGCGAGGAACTCATCGACCTCATCTCCGAGGGCTTCGACCGCTGAGCCCCGACATGGTCGAGGGCGGCACCACGATCGGGTTCGCGGCGCCGCCCTCGGTCGGTGCGGTCAGGCCAGGTCTGCCTGCCGGGTCGTGACGGCGGCCACGAGGCCGTCGAAGAGCGGATGCCCCGCCTCGATGCCCGTGACGCGGGTGACGAGCGCCGTGGCCTCGGTCGTGCGCAGCAGCTCCTGCAGCTCGACGGCTTCCGGGTCGTCGGCGGTCTCGAAGGCGAGCGCGGCGCCGACGGTGCCGAGGAGCGCCGCGACCGACAGGCCCCGTTCGGCGGCGTCGGCCGCCGGGCCGACGAACCGCTCGTGGCGGGAGAGCTTGCGCAGCGGCTGACGACCCACACGCCATACGGTGTCGGGAAGCTCGGGGTTCTGGAACCGGCGCAGGATCGTCGCGCGGTAATCGGCGAGCTCCTCGGCCGTGAAGCCGTGACGGGCGATGAGCACCGCCGACGTCTCCTCGAGCGTCGAGCGCACCGCCGCGAGGATCTCGGGATCGGCGAGGGCGTCGGAGATGCGCTCGATGCCGGCGCGGGCGCCGAAGTAGGCGGTCGAGGCGTGACCCGTGTTCACCGTGAAGAGCTTGCGCTCGATGTACGGCGTGAGGTCGTCGACGAAGTGCGCACCGGGGATCGACGGCACTGCTCCCGCGAACGGACCCTGCTCGATCGCCCACTCGAAGAACGGCTCCACCGTGACATCCACCCCGTGCTGGCCCTCGGGCTGCCCGGGCACGATGCGGTCGACCGCGGTGTTCGCGAACACGGCCTTCGCCGCGACCGCAGGCCAGCCGGCGCCGGCGAGGGCGGCGATCTCGTCGCGCAGGGTGTCGGTCGCGCGGATCGCGTTCTCGCACGCCATGACGGCGAGGGGAGGCAGCTCGGCAGAGCGCGCCACGAGCCCGGCGTAGATCACCGGGGCGATGAAGCGCAGGATGTTGGGACCGACCGCTGTGGTGGCGACATCCGCGGTCGCGAGCTCGTCGACGACCGCCTGCGGGTCCAGCTGGCTGTTGACCGCGCGGAAGCCGGTCACGACGGTGTCACCGCCGCCGTCTCCGACGGCGTGCACGGTGTAGCTCGTCTCGGCGTTGATCGCGTCGACGAGGGGGGCTGCGACATCCGAGAACACGACCTCGTAGCCGCCCTCGTGCAGCAGCAGGCCCACGAAGCCGCGACCGATGTTGCCGGCGCCGAAATGGACGGCCTTCATCAGGCGTTCACCGTGGCAAGGCGGGCGAAGAGCTCCTCGGGCGTCGCGGCGGCCTTGAGGGCTGCGACCTCGTCCTCGTCGGAGAACAGGATCGCGATCTGGGAGAGGATCTCGAGGTGCTCATCGCCGCGACCGGCGATGCCGATCACGAACGTCACCGGCTCCCCGTCCCAGTCGACGCCGCCGTCGTAGCGCACGACCGAGAGGGCCGAGGCGAGGATCTCGCTCTTGGCCTCGTTGGTGCCGTGCGGGATCGCCAGCTCATTGCCCATGTAGGTCGACACGGTCGCCTCGCGGGCGAGCATCGCGTCGTAGTAGGCGCCGGTGACGGCGCCCGCGGCCTCGAGGATGTCGGCGGCCTCCCGCTGCGCCTCGAGGCGCGTGGCGGCACCCGCGTGGATGCGCACCTGTCCGAGGGTCAGGATCTCTCCGGTCATGTTTCTTCCTTCCACAAAGAGTGCGGGGCGGGCGGATCGCTCCGCCCGCCCCGCGACGAACTCAACCCTGTACACCGTCCTGGTGCTGCGAGGCCACGAGGTCGACGACCTCGTCGTATCGCGGCGAGTTCATGAAGTTGTCGACCGACACGTGGAGCGAGTTCGGCGACGCCGACCGGGCGCGGTCGGTGAGCTGGTTCTGCGTGACGACCAGGTCGGCCGACCCGTCGAGGTTGGCGATGGCCTGGTTGGTCACCGTGACGCCCTCGATACCGGCCTTCTTGATCTTGTTGCGCAACACGCTCGCACCCATCGCGGACGACCCCATTCCGGCGTCGCAGGCGAACACGATCGTGGAGATCGGCTTGGTGGCGACGGCGGTGGTGCCGGCCTCCGACGAGGTGCGCAGGCCCGCGAGGGTGCTCGAGGACTTGCCCTTGTTGGCCTCGGTCGCAGAGATCGCGGCGCTGAGGTCGCCCGACTCGCCGAGCTCGAGGTCACGCTTACGCGTGCGCAGGAGGAACAGCGAGGAGAGCAGGAACGAGACCGTTGCGGCGAGGATCACCGACAGGATGACGCCCACGTAGCCCCAGCCGGGACCGAAGTTGCTGTCGCCGGAGGTCTGCAACAGCACCGCGAAGATCGATCCGGGCGATGCGGGAGCGCGAAGGCCGGAACCGAACACCGCGTTGGTCGCCACACCGGTCATGCCGCCGGCGATGGCCGCGACGATGATGATCGGCTTCATGAGCACGTACGGGAAGTAGATCTCGTGGATGCCACCGAGGAACTGGATGACGATCGCGCCGGGGGCGGAAGCGCGGGCGGCGCCGACACCGAAGAACGCGAAGGCGACCAGGATTCCGAGGCCGGGGCCGGGGTTCGCCTCGACGAGGAACAGGATCGAACGGCCGGTCTCGAGGGCCTGCTGGGTGCCGATCGGGGTGAACACACCGTGGTTGACGGCGTTGTTCAGGAACAGCACCTTGGCGGGCTCGACCAGGATCGACAGCAGCGGGAGCAGGCCCGCGGAGACCAGGAAGTCCACGACGGCGCCCAGGGCGTTCGAGACGGCGGTCATGATCGGGCCGAACCCGAAGAAGCCGACGATCGCGAGCAGCATGCCGAGGATGCCGGCCGAGAAGTTGTTGACGAGCATCTCGAAGCCCGCCTTGATCTTGCCTTCCCAGATGCGGTCCATCCACTTGGTCAGCAGCGCCGCCAGCGGGCCCATGACCATGGCGCCGAGGAACATCGGGATCGTCGTGCCGACGATGACACCGACGGTCGCGATGGCGGCGACCACACCACCGCGCTCGCCGTAGACCATGCGGCCACCGGTGTTCGCGATGAGGAGCGGGAGAAGGTAGGTGATCATCGGGCCCACGAGGCCGACGAACACGGGGATGACGTTGCCGTCCTTCGTCTGCGAGAGCGCGGTCATGGCGTGAGCCCAGTTGATCTGGCTCGCGTCACCGAAGCCGCCGAGGATGTCGGCGACCGGGTGCCAGAAGCCGAGCCAGCCGGTGGCGATGAACAGTGCCGTGATGAAGCCCCACGCGATGAAGGCCGCGATGTTCGGCATGATCATGCCGGAGAGGAAGGTACCGAATCGCTGCACGGCGATCTGGGCCTTCTTACCTCCCGACAGCGCGGGCGACGTTGCCGTCGTTGTCATGTTTCTTTCCTTTTCTAGGAAGCGGCGGCCCGGGCGGCCGCACGCGCCGTTGCCGCGTCATTCGCGGCAAGTGCTGCCTCGGCGACGCGTCGGGCGTCGTCGAGCGAGTGGGAGAGCAGGCTCTGACGCACGTCGGCGAGCGCTGTGGGAGCCATGGACAGGGACGTCGCGCCGAGGCCGACGAGCACGACCGCCAGCAGCGGGTCGGCGGCGGCCTCGCCGCAGATGCCGACCGGCTTGCCGAGGGCTGCGCCCGCGGCGCCGACCGACTGGATGAGGCGGAGCACCGCAGGGTGCCAGGGGTCCTGGAACGACGCGACCGAGCCGAGGAGCCGGTCCGCGGCAAGGGTGTACTGGGTGAGGTCGTTGGTGCCGATCGAGGCGAAGTCGGCCTGCGCGAGCACCCTGTCGGCGAGGAGGGCCGCCGACGGCACCTCGACCATGACTCCCGCGGTCTTCACGTCGTACTCGCGGGCGAGGGCGACGAAGTATTCGGTCTCCTCGACGGTCGCGACCATCGGCGCCATGACCCACAGATCCGCGGCCTCGCCGTCGGCGGCCGCCGCGGCGTTGGCCTCCGCGAGGGCGGTGAGCTGCTCGCGCAGGATGTCCTCGCTGGCCCGGAGGGCGCGCAGGCCCCGCAGGCCCAGCGCCGGGTTCTCCTCGTGGGCGTCGTTGAGGAACGGCAGCGGCTTGTCGGCACCGGCGTCGAGCACACGCACGACGACCTTCTTGCCGGCGAACGCGCGGAAGAGCTTTTCGTACGAGGTGCGCTGCTGGGCGACCGTGGGGGCGGTGTTCGAGCTCAGGAAGAGGAACTCGGTGCGGAACAGCCCCACGCCTTCCGCCCCGAGGGCCACGGCCTCAGCGGCGCCGTCCGGGCTGCCGAGGTTGGCGAGCAGCGGCACAGCGGTGCCGTCGGCGAGCGCACCCGGGGTGAGCGGCGCGGATGCCGCGGCCGACCGCGCGTCCGCGCGGCGCTGAGCCGCCGCACGCTCGTCCTCCGAGGGCGACACGGTGATCACGCCCGCAGCGGCGTCGACGATCACGGTGTCGCCGTCGGCGAGGTCGAGGGCGCCGGCGGTGCCGACGACGGCGACGATGCCCTTCTCGCGGGCGAGGATCGCGGTGTGGGAGGTCGGGCCGCCCTCGCTCGTGACGAGCGCGAGCACCTGGTCGAGGTCGAGGAGCGCGGTGTCGGCTGGGGCGAGGTCGGTGGCCACGAGCACGTAGGGGTGGCCGGGCTCGGGCACCCCGGGGGCGGCGACGCCTCGGAGTCGCGCGATGACGCGCTGGGCGACGTCGTCGAGATCGGCGGCGCGCTCGCCGAGGTAGCCGCCGACCGCGGTGAGCTGGTCGCGGAAGGAGGCGAACGCGTCGTAGACGGCGAACTCCGCGGTCTTGCCGGCGGTGATGCGTGTGGCGACCTCGGCCTCGAGCGTGGGGTCCTCGGCCATCATGGCCTGTGCCTCGAGCACGTCGCGGGCCGAGCCGCCCGCCTGGGCGCCGCGCGCCTCGAGCTCGCGGGCGACGACGCCGATGGCCTCCTGCACCCGCGCGGTCTCGGCATCGGGGCCGAGCGTCGAGGGGGCGTCGGCGGGAGCGGGGAGGGGCGCCGCCATACGGGCGACGGGGCCCTGGGCGACGCCCAGGCCGATGCCGACTCCGCGGAGGGTTGTCGTGGTGCTCATGTCTGCGCTCCGTCCGGTCAGGCCGCGTCGTGGTCGGTCGTGAGGAGGTCGGCGAGGTCGTCGAGCACGTTCTCCGCGCCCTCGCCGTCGGCGGTGAGCGTGACGTAGTCGCCCTGCTCGATGCCGAGCGCGATCACCCCGAGGATGCTCGCGGCGTTGACCGGCGCACCGGCGTCCTTCGCGATCGTGACGGGGAGCCCCGCGTCCTTCGCCGCCTGGGCGAAGAGCTTCGCGGGGCGGGCGTGCAGACCGTGGGCGGATCCGATGCGCACGGTGCGGGTGGCGACTGTCATAGTGCTTCTCTCGTTGCGGCCGTCCGCGCACGGCGCGAGGCCGGGTGCGACGGACGGATGGTGCGGTCTCGGAGCGGGGAGCGGCATCCGTTCCGGCACGAGCGACGTGACGGTTCGAGTGCGTCTCCACGGTTCGGTGCGTGCCCTCGCGTCGTGCGCTGCGTGACGCAGCTGCTGTGCTTCGCCTGTGCCGGTCGTACCGGCGGCGCACGTCGCCAGGATCCTCATCGATCCGCCTCCTGGGTCTATCTTGAGAATTCCCCGAGAGCGCGGGCAACCAGACCTGTTTCCGCCCCCCGCGGAAACGTCGCGGTCGCGTGATGGAATAGGGGAATCGGCGTATCGGAGGGATCACGTGACGCGTGCCAAGCAGGACCGGCTTCTCGGCCTGCTCCTTCGCGACGGCGGATGGGTGACGGCGGCGACCCTCGCCGATCAGCTGGGCGTGACGGCCCGGTCGGTGCGCTCCTATGTCACGAGCGTGAACGGTCGTGTCTCCGGCGGCCAGGCTGTCGAGTCGGGGCCGCAGGGCTACCGCGCCGGCGTCGAGGCGGGCGCCGCCCTGCAGACCTCTCCCGGTGACGGCGGGTCGCCCCGGGATCGCCTCCACACCCTCGTGACGAGGCTGCTCGACGCCCCCGACGGCCTCGACGTGTACGCCGTCGCCGACGAGATGTTCGTGAGCGCCGCGACGGTCGAGTCCGATCTCGCGCGGGTGCGCAGCCTGCTGGGTGGCACCGAGCTCATCCTCGACCGCCAGGGCGCACAGGTGCGCCTGCGCGGCACCGAGATGGCGCAGCGGCGGCTGCTCAGCCGGCTCGTCCATGACGAGATGGATGCCGGTGCCTACGACACCGCGGCGCTCCGGCGTGCGCTCGGCGAGCAGTCCGCGGTGCTCCCGTCGCTCGCGCCGTTCAAGGCGGCGCTCGTGGCACAGCTGGTCGATTTCGGCTATTACGTCAACGAGTACGGGATGAGCGACGTGCTCACCCACGTCGCGATCGCGGCCGACCGCGTCGCACGCCAGCGCGGCCTCGACGCGGAGGGGCTCCCCGAGCCGGTCGCGGCGCAGCTGCGGGTCGCGAACGCGATCGAGACGCTCGCCCGAGAGCATCTCGGCGTCGACCTCGGGCCGGCCGACAGCCGCCACCTCGCCTCCGTCGTGCTCACGCGGGTCGTCGCGCCGGGCATCGCCGACGAGACGCGGGCGCCCCTCGACCCCGAGGTGGAGGGAGCCGTGCGGGAGGCGGTCGGGGCCGCGGCATCCGAGTTCCTGGTGGAGATCCACGACGAGGACTTCGTGTTGCGGCTCGCCCTCCATGTGCAGAACCTGCGGCTGCGGGCGCGGGACAAGGCGTGGTCGCGCAACCCGCTGACCCGATCGTTGAAGTCGACCTATCCGATGATCTTCGAGGTCGCGGTCTTCATCGCCAGTGAGCTGTCGCAGCGACTGAACATCCCGCTGCACGACGACGAGATCGCCTACATCGCGATGCACGTGGGCGGCCAGCTCGAGCGCAGCCGCCGATCGGACGAACGGCTCACCGCGACGATCATCTGCCCGGGGTACTACGAGCTGCACGAGCTGCTGCGCTCGAGCGTCGCCCGCTCGCTCGGCCAGTCGATCGAGGTCGTGCGGGTCGAGACGCGCGTCGACCCCGACTGGGCCGACATCGACACCGACCTCGTGCTCACGACGATCGACGCGCCCCCGGGGGCGCCGGTGCAGCCCGAGCGCGTCGTGCGCATCCAGCCCTTCCTCACGCCTGCCGACGTCGACCGCATCCAGGTCGTCGCGGTGCGAGCGCGACGCACGCGTCGCCTCGCGAAGCTGCGCATCGAGCTCGAGAGCTACTTCCGCCCCGACGCGTTCGTGCACGGCATCGATCCGACGCTCGGCGAGGAGGGCACCATCCGCCTCCTCGGCGGGCTGCTGCGGGACGCCGGCGTCATCGACGACGCCTACCTCGAGCGCGCGGTCGCGCGCGAGGGGATGTCGTCGACCGCCTTCACCGACGCGCTCGCGGTGCCGCACGCGATCGGGATGACCGCGGCCCACACGGCGATCGCCGTCGGCATCGCCGACCCGTCGATCCCGTGGGGCGACGCCCGCGTGCAGGTGGTGGCGCTCGTCGCCTTCTCGGAGAACGACCGTGCGGCGTTCCAGACGGTCTTCGAGCAGTTCGTCGAGGTGTTCAACGAGCGCGAATCGGCGCAACGCATCGTGCGCCGCGCGACGAGTCTGCCGTCGTTCCTCGACGAGCTCGTCGCCGTCATCGACGGCTGATCCGCCGATCCCGCGTCAGGCCCGGATGAGCCTCTCGTCGAGCCCGCGCCGCACCGCGGGCCACTCGTGCGCGAGGATCGAGTAGACCACGGTGTCCCGCAGTGAGCCGTCGGGCATGATGCGGTGGCTGCGCAGCACGCCGTCGAGCTTCGCGCCGAGCCGCTCGATGGCGGCCCGTGACTGCCGATTGTGCCAGTGGGTGCGCAGCTCGACCGCGACGGCATCGCAGGTCTCGAAGGCGTGGGCGAGCAGCAGGCGCTTCGCGGCCGTGTTCACGGCGCTGCGCTGGGCGGAGAGTCCGAGCCAGGTGTGTCCGATCTCGACTCGACGGTTCTCCTGGTCGATGTTGCAGAACGTCGTTTCGCCGACGACCTCGCCGTCGCTCTCGCGCACGACGACCCACGGATTCATGCCGCCGGCGGCATGAAGGCCCTCGCGCATCGCGATGTCGGCATCGACGGCGGCGTCGCTCGTCGGCACGCTCGTGTACCAGGCGTGGTCGAGACCGGATGCCGCGGCGCGGAGCCGCGCTGCATGTGCGGCCGTCAGCGGCTCCAGGCGGACCCAGTCGTTGGCGAGGACGAGCGGTGCGGCGAACTCCATGCCCCGAGCCTAGGGGCGCCGGGCGGCGGGACGTGTGGGTCAGCTCCGATCGGACAGCAGACGGCGGGCCCCGTCCCGCAGTCGTTCGAGCCGCGCGTCGGCGTCGGAGGCGCTGTCGCCGCGCACGTCGAGGTAGAGCTTGAGCTTCGGCTCGGTGCCCGACGGGCGCACGATCAGTCGGGTCTCTCCCTCGAGCCAGTAGCGCAGCACGTCGCCGGGGGGGAGGTCTCCGTGACCCGTCGCGAGGTCGTCGACACGCTCGACGGCGAACCCGCCGACCTCGGTCGGGGGAGCCTCTCGCAGCGACCCCATGAGGCGGGGGATCACGGCGAGGTCGTCGACCCGCACCGAGACCTGACCGCTCGCGACGTGGCCGACCTCCTCGGCGAGCTCGGCGAGCAGGTCGGAGAGGGTGGCGCCGCGTTCGCGGGCCTCTGCAACCAGGCCGAGGATCGCCACGGCGGCCGAGATGCCGTCCTTGTCTCGCACCGTCTCGGGGTTCACGAGATAGCCGAGGGCCTCCTCGAACCCGTAGACGATGCCGGGCGCGCGGGAGATCCACTTGAACCCGGTGAGGGTCGCGTGGAAGCCGAGGCCATGGCGCTCCGCGATCGTCGAGAGCGCCGGCGACGACACCAGTGAGCACGCCAGTGACGCACCCGCGACCGGGTGGGCGGCGGCGAGCCGTGCGGCGCGCAGCCCCAGCAGCAGACCCGTCTCGTTGCCGGTCAGGCGGCGCCAGCCGCCGGGGGCGGCGGCATCCGGGATCGCGACCGCGAGCCTGTCGGCGTCGGGGTCGTTCGCGATGACGAGCTCCGCGCCGGCGGTGCGCGCCGTCGCGAAGGCGAGGTCCATCGCTCCCGGCTCCTCGGGGTTGGGGAACGCCACCGTCGGGAAGGCGCCGTCGGGGTGGAGCTGCTCGTCGACCGTGACCGGCAGCGGGTAGCCGGCCGTGCGCAGGATCGCGGCTGTCGTCTCCCAGCCGACTCCGTGCAGTGCCGTGTAGACCCACCGCAGGCCGGCGGCGCCGGCGGGGGCGGGCGCGACGGCCGCCGTGGCGGCGACGTAGGCGGCCACGACCGCCTCGTCGGCGATCTCGTAGTCCTGGGAGCGGGGCAGCGCGTCGACGCGCTCGTCATCGGCGACCCGGGTGATCTGCGCCGCGATCTCGGCGTCGCTCGGCGGCACGATCTGCGCGCCGTCGTCGGCGCCGCCGAGGTAGACCTTGTAGCCGTTGTCGTTCGGCGGATTGTGGCTGGCCGTCACCATCACGCCGGCGTCGGCGCCGAGGTGGCGCACGGCGAAGGCGAGCACGGGGGTCGGCAGCAGGCGGGGGAGGAGGATCGCGTGCAGACCCTGACCGGCGATGAGCTCGGCCGAGTCGCGGGCGAACACATCGGAGTTGCGCCGACCGTCGTAGCCGATCACGACGGTCGGGGTGTGGCCGGGCCGGGCCGAGGCCGCGAGGTACCGCGCGAGGCCGGTTGCGGCCTGCGCGACGAGCACCCGGTTCATGCGCTGCGGGCCCGCGCCGAGCTCTCCGCGCAGCCCTGCGGTGCCGAAGGCGAGGCGTCCCGAGAACCGCTCGCGCAGGGCGAGCACAGAGGCGTGATCGGATGCCGCGGCCCCCGCGATGAGCGCATCGAGCTCGGCGGCGGTGAGGGGGTCCGGATCCTGCGCGACCCAGGCGCGGGCGCGGACGAGAAGGTCGTCGTCGCTCACATCGCCTCGATCACACGGGCCAGGAGCGCGGAGATGACCGGCTCGGCGAGCTGGCCCGCCTCGATGACCTCGGCGTGGCTGAGCGGGCTGGTCTGGATGCCCGCGGCGAGGTTGGTGATGAGAGACATCCCGAGGATCTCCATGCCAGCCTGGCGGGCCGCGATCGCCTCGAGGGCTGTCGACATGCCGACGATGTGGCCGCCGATCGCCTTGGCCATCTGCACCTCGGCGGGCGTCTCGTACTGCGGCCCGCGGAACTGGCAGTAGACGCCCTCGTCGAGGGTCGGGTCGATCGTGCGGGCGAGATCGCGCAGGCGTCGCGAGTAGAGGTCGGTGAGATCGATGAACGTCGCGCCCTCGAGCGGCGAGGCCGCCGTGAGGTTGATGTGGTCGCTGACGAGCACCGGCTGCCCGGGAGTCCAGGCCTCTCGGATCCCGCCGGCGCCGTTGGTGAGCACCATGATGCGGGCTCCGGTGGCGGCAGCGGTGCGTACGCTGTGCACGACGCGGCGGGTGCCGTGCCCCTCGTAGAAGTGCGTGCGCGCGCCGATGACGAGCACGCGCTTTCCGGTCGGGGTCAGGATGCTGCGCAGCGTGCCGACGTGACCCTCGAGCGCGGGCTTGCTGAAGCCTGTCACCTCGGTGGCGGGGATCGTCGCGACCGTCTCACCGAGGAGGTCGGCGGCCTTGCCCCATCCGCTCCCGAGCGTCACCGCGATGTCGTGCGTTGCGACGCCGCTGAGGCGGGCGATGTCGGCGGCGGCGGTGGCGGCGACCTCGAACGGGTCGGCGGCGGGGTCATCGAGGGGGTGGGCGGTGTGCGTCATCCCCTCACTCTAGGAACACCGCTCGGACGGGGCCAGTCGGTCCCGGTTCGCTGCGCGCGACGAGACGCACCAGAATGGAGGCATGTCGACGAGCTTCGATAACGCCCAGCGGGTCGCGATCATCGGAGGCGGACCCGGCGGCTACGAGGCGGCCCTGGCCGCCGCCCAACTCGGGGCCGAGGTGACCCTCGTCGAGCGTGCGGGCGTCGGCGGCTCGGCCGTCATCACCGACGTGGTGCCGTCGAAGAGCCTGATCGCCACGGCCGATGCCGCCGTCGCCATCGCGGGTGCGAGCGACCTGGGCGTGCAGCTGTTCGCGCGCGACGCCAAGGGCACGCCGCTCACCCCCGAGATCGCCATCAACCTGGCCGCGGTCAACAAGCGGCTGCTCGCTCTCGCCCGCCAGCAGTCCGACGACATGCGCTCGTCGCTGGTCGAGGCGGGCGTGCGCATCATCTCCGGCCACGGCCGGCTCGACGGCCCGGGAGCCGTCGTCGTCTCGACCGGGCCGCAGGGCACCGCCTTCGACCGGGTCGAGGCCGACACCCTCGTCGTCTCGGTGGGCGCCTCGCCCCGGCAGCTGCCGCACGCCAAGCCCGACGGCGAGCGCATCCTCACGTGGACACAGCTCTACGACATGGCGACCCTTCCCGAGCACCTCATCGTGGTCGGGTCGGGTGTCACGGGCGCCGAGTTCGCCTCCGCCTACATGAACCTCGGGGCGAAGGTCACCCTCGTCTCGAGCCGCGACCAGGTGCTCCCGGGTGAGGACCCCGACGCGGCCGCCGTGCTCGAGAAGGTCTTCCGCCGCGGGGGGATGACCCTCCTCGCCAAGGCGCGCGCCGACCGTGTGGAACGCACCGACGACGGCGTGCGCGTGCTCCTCGCCGACGGCCGCGAGATCGTCGGCAGCCATTGCCTCATGGCGGTCGGTTCGATCCCCAACACCCACGACATCGGTCTCGCCGAGGCGGGCGTCGAGCTGACCGACTCCGGTCACATCCGGGTGAACCGGGTCTCGCGCACATCGGTGCCGAACATCTACGCGGCCGGAGACTGCACGACGCTCATGCCGCTCGCGTCGGTCGCGTCGATGCAGGGTCGCACCGCGGTCTTCCACGCGCTCGGCGACGTCGTCATCCCGCTCGAGTCCCGCCGCATCACCGCGAACATCTTCACCGCGCCCGAGATCGCGACGATCGGCTGGCAGGAGAAGGACATCGCCGCCGGTCTCATCAACGGCGTCGTGCACAAGCTTCCGCTCGCGGCCAACGCCCGCGCCAAGATGATGGGCATCAAGGACGGCTTCGTGAAGGTGATCGCCCGCGAGGGCAGCGGCACGGTCATCGGCGGCGTGATCGTCGGTCCCCGCGCCTCCGACCTCATCTACCCGCTCGCGATCGCCGTCGAGCGCCGCCTCACCGTCGACCAGATGTCGCGCGTGTTCGCGGTGTTCCCCTCGCTGACCGGCTCCATACAGGACGCCGTGCGCGCGATGCACGGCGTCGAGCGCTCCAGCGGCGACGAGAACTGACGAACGACGAGGCCGCGGCATCCTGATCGGCTGATCGGATGCCGCGGCCTCGCCGTGTGCGTCAGGAGATCGTGAGCAGCTGGTGGCCGGCCGACACGGTCGTGCCGGGATCGGCGTTGATCGCGCCGATGACACCGTCCTTGTGGGCCTGGATGGGCTGCTCCATCTTCATGGCCTCGAGAACCACGACGAGGTCGCCCTTGACGACCTGCTGACCCTCTTCGACGGCGATCTTCACGACCGTCGCCTGCATCGGCGACTTGACCGCGTCGCCCGAGGCGCCCGCGGTGGCGGACGTCTGGTGCGAGCGGCGCGACGAGGGCACGGCGGCGGGGCGGCCGACCTGGGCCGGGGAGCCGGCGATGCGATCGGGCAGACTCACCTCGAGTCGCTTGCCGCCGACCTCGACGACGACGGTGTGTCGCGTCTCGGCGGGCGCGGGGTCGGCGAGCTCGCCGTCCCACGGGGCGATGTCGTTGTCGAACTCGGTCTCGATCCAGCGCGTGAACACGCCGAACTCGCCGTTCTCGGCGGTGAAGGCGGGGTCGCGCACGACCTTGCGATGGAAGGGGAGCACCGTCGGGAGCCCCGCGACCTCGAACTCGTCGAGGGCGCGGCGGGCGCGCTCGAGCGCCTCCTGACGGTCGCGACCGGTGACGATGATCTTCGCGAGCAGCGAGTCGAACGCGCCCGAGACGGTGTCGCCGGCGGTGACGCCGGAGTCGAGCCGGGTGCCCGGCCCGCCGAACGTCTTGAACACCTTGATGGGGCCGGGCTGGGGGAGGAAGGCGCGGCCCGGGTCCTCGCCGTTGATGCGGAACTCGAAGGAGTGGCCGACCGGCTCCGGGTCGCCGTAGCCGAGCAGCTCGCCCTCGGCGATGCGGAACTGCTCGCGCACGAGGTCGATGCCGGTCACCTCTTCGGAGACCGGGTGCTCGACCTGCAGGCGGGTGTTCACCTCGAGGAAGGAGATGGTGCCGTCGGCGCCGATGAGGAACTCGCAGGTGCCGGCGCCGATGTAGCCGACCTCCTTCAGGATCGCCTTCGACGCGCTGTAGAGCGTCTCGCGCTGAGCCTCGGTGAGGAACGGCGCCGGGGCCTCCTCGACGAGCTTCTGGTGGCGGCGCTGCAGCGAGCAGTCGCGGGTGGAGACGACGACGACCGTGCCGGCGCCGTCGGCGAGGCACTGGGTCTCGACGTGGCGCGGCTTGTCGAGGTACTTCTCGACGAAGCACTCGCCGCGGCCGAACGCGGCGACGGCCTCTCGGGTGGCGGACTCGAACAGCTCGGCGACCTCGTCGAGCTCGCGGGCGACCTTCAGGCCGCGGCCGCCGCCGCCGTAGGCGGCCTTGATCGCGATCGGAAGACCCACCTGCTCGGCGAACGCGATGACCTCCGACGCGTCGGCGACGGGCCCGGGGGTACCGGGGGCGAGGGGGGCGCCGACCTTCTCGGCGACGTGTCGCGCCGTCACCTTGTCGCCGAGGGCCTCGATGGCGTCGGGCGAGGGGCCGATCCACACGAGGCCGGCGTCGAGGACGGCGCGGGCGAACTCGGCGTTCTCGGCGAGGAAGCCGTAGCCGGGGTGCACGGCGTCGGCGCCGGAGCGCCGGGCGATCGAGAGGATCTTCTCGATGGAGAGGTAGGTCTCGGCGCTCGTGGCGCCGTCGAGGGCGTATGCCTCGTCGGCGAGCCGCACGTGGAGGGCGTCGCGGTCCTGGTCGGCGTAGACCGCCACCGAGGACCTGCCGCTGTCGCGCGCCGCGCGGATGATGCGGACGGCGATCTCACCGCGATTGGCAACGAGGACCTTGGCGATTCGAGGCATGAGTGCCAGCCTACCGACGGATTCCCGGCGGAATTTGACCGTCCCTCACAAGAACTCGGCGGAAGCGTGTGCGGATGTCTACGAATCCACCCACAGCGACGTCCAGTCGACTCCCAGCCGACGCACCAGCGAGCGCAGGGTGGGGAGCGACATCCCGACCACCGTCGAGGGGTCGCCGTCGATGTGGGAGATGAAGGCGGCGGCCCGCGCGTCGAGGGTGAACGCACCCGCGACGAGCAGTGGTTCGCCCGTCGCGACGTAGGCCGCGATCTCGTCGTCGTCGACGTCGGCGGCGAAGGTGACGGATGCCGCGGCCACCGCGTGCTCCTCGCGGTGACCGCCGTCGGGGGTCAGCCGGAACACGCTGTGACCGGAGTGCAGCACCCCGGTGCGGCCGCGCATCTGCTCCCATCGGGCCGTCGCCGCCTCGGCGGTGTAGGGCTTCCCGAGGATCTCGTCACCGAGCGCGAACATCGAGTCGCCGCCGATGACGATGCCGTCGAACGCGGGGTCGTCGGCGCGCACGGCGGCCGCGACATCCGCCGCCTTCCGTCGGGCCAGCAGCAGCACGTGCTCGTCGGGGGAGAGCGTGCGCCCCTCGGATGCCTCGACCGCCGCGACGACCGCTTCCTCGTCGACCTGCGGGGCGCGGGTCTCGGGGTCGATGCCGGTCTGGTGCAGCAGCATGAGGCGGGCGGGAGAGGTGGAGGCGAGCACGACGCGCATGCGCACCACGGTAGCCCGCGGCATCCGCCGCGCGGAGCGCCCCGGTGTGGGAGGCTCGGGGGATGACTTCTGCGGGCGACCTGATCGATCTCGACATCACCGGCGTCGCGCACGGCGGCGTGTTCGTCGGCCGGGTCGGGGGCGACGGGCGCGTCGTGTTCGTGACCGACACCCTCCCCGGCGAGCGTGTGCGGGTGCGGGTGACCGAGGCGGGGGACAAGTCGTTCTGGCGCGCGGAGCCGGTGGAGATCCTGGATGCCTCGCCCGACCGTGTGCCCCACGTGTGGGCCGAGGCGGGGCTCGACGTGCCGGCCGACTGTCGCCCAGGCGGCGCCGACTTCGGTCACATCGCGCTGCCGCGGCAGCTCGAGCTCAAGAAGCAGGTCGTCACCGACGCGCTGAGCCGCGTCGGACGCCTCGACCTTCCGGTCACGATCGAGGCCCCCGCGCCCGTCGACGGCCTCGCGCCGGAGCCCGCGGACCGCGGCGGCTGGCGCACCCGCGTGAGCCTGCACGTCGACGAATCGGGGACGGTCGGGCCGATGGCCTCGCGCAGCCACCGCGTCGTGCGCACCGAGACGCTGCCCCTGGCCACGGCGGCGATCGAGCGCGCCGCGGCGCGCCTCATCGGGGAGCGCCCCGGGCGCATCGACCTGGTCCAGCCCGCCGACGGACGTGTGCGTGTGATCAACCGGCCGGCCCTCGCCCGCGGCCAGCGCCGGCCCGTGAACCCGAAGGACCCGGCGTTCGAGCCGGTCGTCGAACGGGTCGGGGAGCGTGCGTTCCGGGTGGATGCGGGTGGCTTCTGGCAGGTGCACCGCCTCGCCGCCGCGACCCTCACCGCTGCGGTCGCCGCTGAGCTCGGCGTCGTCGGTGTCGACTCCGAGGGGCGCCACCTCGACTTGTACGGCGGGGTGGGACTGTTCGCCGCGACGATCGCCGAACTCGGCGGCGAGGCGACTCAGGTGGTCTCGGTCGAGGCCGATGAGCGCGCGACCGAGCACGCCGGCGAGAACCTGTCGGAGTGGGTGGGTGCTCGCGCCGAGACGGGTCGCGTCGACCGATGGCTCGCCGCGCTCGCCGCGGGAGCCTCCGTGCGCGACCGCGACCGGCTCTCCCGCGGAGTCGTGGTGCTCGACCCGCCGCGCGCGGGCGCCGGCCGTGACGTCGTGCGGGCTCTCGTCGCGCTCGCGCCCGCTGCGGTGACCTACGTCGCCTGCGACCCTGCCGCCCTCGCCCGCGACCTGGCGTTCTTCCGCGAGGCCGGCTACGAGACCTCCAGCGTGCGGGCGATCGACCTGTTCCCGCACTCGCATCACATCGAGGCCGTGGCGACCCTGACTCCGGTCGCGCCCCGCGGATAGCATGAGCGCATGATCCGCGTCGCCACCATCGACGACCACGAGTCGGTGCGACTCGGCGTCGAGGCGGCGTGCTCGCGGGACGCGATGATCGACGTCGTGTTCTCGGGCAGCGGTGTGCGCGACTACCGGCGGTGGCTGCGCGACTCCGGTGCCGACCCGGTGCAGGTCGCGCTCCTGGACATCACCCTCGGCGACGGCACGACGGTGAGCGAGAACATCCAGTCGCTGCAGTCCGACGGCTCCGAGGTGGTCATCTACAGCGTCGCCGACCGGCTCGTCGCCGTGCGCGAGGCGCTTGCGGCGGGCGCGGCGGGTGTCATCAGCAAGTCGGCGCCGATGGATGACATCGTGGACGCCGTCCGCACGGTCGCCGCCGGGGAGCCGCTGAACAACATCGAGTGGGCGAGCGCGGTCGCCGGCGACAGCGCGTTCGGAGATGCCCAGCTCTCGGCGCGCGAGCGCGAGGCGCTCGCGCTCTACGCCGCCGGACTCCCGCTGAAACTCGTCGCGCAGCGCCTCGGCATCACGTACAACACGGCCAAGGAGAACATCTCCCGCATCCGGGCGAAGTACATCGAGGTCGGCAGGCCCGCCCCGACGAAGATCGACCTCCGTCAGCGAGCGGTCGAGGACGGCGTCATCGACCCCGACGCGGTCGTGTCCGGGGCGCGGTCATGAGCGGCATCCGCTTCGACTCGGGCCCCGTGGTGCTGCCGGCGCCCCACGCGATCGCGCGCGACGGATCCCTCACCCGCGAGCGGGTCGAGATGGTGCTCGGCCGAGCCGTGGCGCTCGCGAGCGTGGTGCTCGGCGCCCAGACGATCGTCGAGGCGATCGCCTGGCAGGCGGTCGATCCGTTCTGGAACACGATCGAGATCCTGCTGATCTTCGTCCCCCTCGCGGTGGCGATCGTCTCGTTCGCGACGGGGTGGCAGAAGGAGCTCGCCGGCACGATCTTCGTGATCGCCTACACGATCGCCCTCGTCCTGTGGCCCGTCGGCGCCTACGGCCACGGATCGCCCGCCACCTCGCACGCCTGGCCCTATGTGCTGGGCAACGTCGCGACCCTCGCCGCCGTCGTCGCGCTCCCGAGGCGGTGGCAGGTCATCGCGACGGTCGGCATCCCTGTCGTCTACGGTGCGATGCGCATGGTCGAGCTCGGCTTCGCGCCGGCGGCCTGGCTGCCGACGGCGCTCGACGTCGCGTTCCTGGTCATCTTCGGCGCGGTGCTGCTCGCGCTCGCCTGGACGTTCCGTTCCACGGCGAGCCGTATCGACGAGCATCGCGAACGCGCGATCGAGGCGTCCGCGCGGGCGGCGGCGATGGCTGCGACCGAGAGTGAGCGTGTGGCCGTCGCCGCTCTGATGCACGACAGCGTCATCGCGGCGCTCATCGCCGCGCAGCGCGCGGGGACCGATCGGGAGCGCGAGCTCGCCGTGCAGATGGCACGTGACGCGCTCAACCGCCTCGCGAACGTCGACGTCACGGCGGGCGAGGGCAGTGACCATCCCCGGTCGGCGTCATCGCTCGCGGACGAGCTGCAGCGCGCGCTCGTCGAGGCGGGGTCGGATGCCGCGGTCCGCCGTCGCATCGCCCCCGACACCCCGGATGTGCCCGGCCGTGCAATGCGGGCGATGGTGCTCGCGGGCACCCAGGCCATCGTCAATGCGATCGCCCACGCCGACGGTGCCGGGCTCGAGGTGACCGTGACGGGAGAGCGTGCGCCCGGCCGGGTGACGGTGACCGTGCGCGACGCCGGGCCCGGCTTCTCGATCGACGAGATCCCGGATGACCGCCTGGGCGTGCGCGGGTCGATCATCGCGCGCGTGGCCGCGTTCGGCGGCGAGACCCGCATCTCCTCGGATGCTTCGGGCACGGTCATCGACCTCATCTGGAAGGCGACGGTCTCCTGATGTCCACGGCCTCCGTCATCCGACTCCTCGCGGTCGCGTTCAGCGTCGCGCTCACGCTCCGCGGCATGTGGATCGGCGCGCCCGTCGACGACGGATGGCTGCTGCTGGGCTGCATGCTCGGGTACCTGGCGGTGGCGTGGCTGTGCATCCTGTGGGGCTGGACCGCGGTGATCACGCGGTCGAGCCAGCCGGAGACGGTGTCGAGTTCGGGCGATCACCTGCCCATCCCGCTGGCGCTGCTCGCCCTCGCGGCGACGGTGGCACTGCCCCCGCTCGTCGCCTACGGCGCGGGCCCCCACACGACGCCGGGGACGCACACCACCTGGTACCTCGGTGCCACCGGCGCGCTCATGGCGACGCTCACCGTGCGCCGGCGCCCCTGGATGGCGTGGACGGGAATCGTCGTGCTCGCGGGGTGGTCGATCTCGTTGCTGGGCCCGGCGACCGCGCTCGGTCTCGGTCTCGTCGGGTCGACGGTCTGGGTGGGCGCCGCGCAGTTCCTGGTGCTCGCACTCGACCGTGCCGCGCTCGACACGGAACGGCTCGGCGAGGTGCAGCGTGTCGCTTCGGCCCAATCGGCCGCGCAGGGCGCGCAGGCCCACGAACGCCGCGTGCAGGTGAACCGTGTGCTTCTGAGCGCCGGCGACGCGCTCGCCCGGGTCATCGATCGCCGGGGCGTCCTCTCCGACGACGAACGGATCGAGGCGCGCGTGGTGGAGGGGCGCCTGCGCGACGAGTTGCGCGGTGCGCGCCTGCTCGATCCCGAAGTCAGGGCGGCGCTCGAGAGCGTGCGCCGACGCGGGGCATCCGTGTCGTTGTCCGACGACGGGGCGATCGACGACATCGGCGAGGAGGAGCTGGGCGAGATCCGGGCCGAGCTGGCCGACACCCTGCGTTCGGCCCGGTCGGACCGTGTGTACGTGCGCACGAGCAGCGATCCTCGTGTCGCCGTCACGGTCGTCGGGCGCGCCGCCCGCACCATCGGCCTCGACGAGGACGACAGTGTCGACCTGTGGCGCGAGATCGAGCGCTCGCCGCGCTGAGCGCTCGGAGTGCTCGCGCAGACCTGCCGCGCACAAAAAGAGAGGGCGAGGGGCGGCGGATGCGCCTGCCCCTCGCCAGCAGACGATTACCCGATATCGTCTGCGAGTGGTTCCCTGACCCCGCAACAGTGTCAGGTCGAGCTCTCGCTGGGAAACCCAGCGATATCAGTATTCGCACCTTCAGCGCGCCTGTATGTAGGTACTTCGGGTGACATCGTTCCGACAGCGTCGGATCAACCGCGGAAGCCGCCCCAGCCGCCCCTGCGGTCGATCGATGTGCGCAGCGCACGGCGGGTGAGCTGCCATCCGCTCGGTCGCCGCGCCGGGGCGGCGACCGCTCCCGCCTGTTCGGCCGCATATGCCTCGGTCACCACCGCGACGATCGCCGCCAGCTCCTCGTCCGTCGGGTTGCCGCGACGCACGTCGATGCGCACGGGCACGGGGGACGCGGCATCCGTCTCGTCGAACAGGCTCACAGGGGGATGTTCCCATGCTTCTTCGGCGGGAGCGACGCACGCTTGCCGCGCAGCGCCCGCAGGGCCTTCGCGATCGACACGCGGGTCTGCGCCGGCTCGATGATGCCGTCGAGCTCGCCGCGCTCGGCGGCGAGGAACGGGGAGGTGACGTTGTAGGTGTACTCGTTGGCGAGGCGGGCGCGCACGGCGGCGACGTCCTCGCCGGCCTCCTCGGCGCGCTTGAGCTCGCCGCGGTAGAGGATGTTCACCGCGCCCTGGCCGCCCATGACCGCGATCTCGGCGGTCGGCCATGCCAGGTTGATGTCGGCGCCGAGCTGCTTGGAGCCCATGACGATGTACGCGCCGCCGTAGGCCTTGCGCAGGATCACCGTCACCAGCGGCACTGTCGCCTCGGCATACGCGTAGAGGAGTTTCGCGCCGCGGCGGATGACGCCGGTCCACTCCTGGTCGGTGCCGGGGAGGTAGCCGGGCACGTCGACGAGCGTCACGATCGGGATCGAGAACGCGTCGCAGAAGCGCACGAAACGCGCCGCCTTCTCGCCTGCGTCGATGTTCAGGGTGCCCGCCATCTGCGACGGCTGGTTGGCGATGATGCCCACCGACCGGCCCTCGACGCGGCCGAACCCGATGAGGATGTTCGGCGCGAACAGCGGCTGCACCTCGAGGAAGTCGCCGTCGTCGACGATGTGCTCGATGACGCCGTGCATGTCGTAGGGCTGGTTGGGGGAGTCGGGGATGACCGTGTTGAGGGTGCGGTCGGAGTCGGTCGTCTCGAAGTCGAACGCCGACTCGTAGTCGGGCACCTCCGACATGTTGTTGTCGGGGAGGAAGGCGAGCAGCGAGCGCGCGTAGTCGATCGCGTCCTCCTCGTCGTCGGCGAGGTAGTGCGCGACGCCCGACCGGGTGTTGTGCGTGTGGGCGCCGCCGAGCTCGTCCATCCCGACGTCCTCGCCGGTGACCGTCTTGATCACGTCGGGGCCGGTGACGAACATCTGGCTGGTCTTGTCGACCATGATCACGAAGTCGGTGAGCGCCGGGCCGTAGACGGCACCGCCCGCAGCCGGGCCCATGATGATCGAGATCTGCGGGATCACGCCCGACGAGGCGGTGTTCAGGCGGAAGATCTCGCCGTACTTGCCGAGCGCGACCACACCCTCCTGGATACGCGCGCCGCCCGAGTCGAGCACGCCGATGATCGGGATGCCGCTGCGCAGCGCCAGCTCCATGACCTTGATGATCTTCTCGCCCGCGACCTCGCCGAGGGAGCCCCCGAAGGTCGAGAAGTCCTGCGAGTAGACGGCGACGGTGCGACCGTGGATCGTGCCGACGCCGGTGACGACGGAATCGCCGTAGGGACGCGACTTCTCCATGCCGAACGCGGTGGTGCGGTGGCGCACGTACTCATCGACCTCGGTGAACGACCCGTGGTCGAGCAGCATCTCGATGCGCTCGCGGGCGGTGAGCTTGCCCTTGGCGTGCTGCTTGGTCTGCGCGACGGTCTCGGCGTCGACGACCGCCTCGCGGTAACGGCGGCGCAGGTCCTCGATCTTGGCAGCGGTGGTCGTGAGGTCGGGGGTGTCGGTCACGGATTCCACCCTATCCACCGGCCCCGTCCGACGCTTGGAGGGTTCGGACAACAGGCGGAGGCATCCGCTGTTCCTCGTCTGAGACATGGCGGCGGATGCCGACGGCCCGGAGCCCGCGCGTAGGGTGGCGGCATGCCCATTCCCACCGCAGGATTCCCCCTCGCCGCCGCGGTCAGCCCGAGGCTCCAGGTCGCCGAGCACACCGACTCCACGAACGCCGACCTCGTGGCCGCCGTCCGCGACGCGCCCCGCGACTGGCCGCACCTGTCGGCGCTGCTGACCACCGACCAGCGTCGGGGGCGGGGTCGCCTCGACCGCACCTGGGTCGCGCCACCCGGCGCCGCGCTCGCCCTGTCCGTCGTCGTCGACGTCGCCGGGCTCCCGATTGCGGCCCGCGGCTGGATCCCGCTCGCCGCCGGCGCCGCGATGACCCGCGCTGTCGCCGCGCAGCTGCGCGGAACCGGCAACTCCGCCGGGCTGAAGTGGCCCAACGACGTGCTCGTGGACGGACTGAAGATCTGCGGCATCCTCGCCGAAGCCGTCGCCGGCTCGCCCTCGACCGTCGTCGTCGGCTCCGGAGTGAACACGCGGATGGCCGCGGTCGACCTGCCCGTGACCACAGCGACCTCGTTCGCCGCCCTCGGGGTCGCCGTCGACGAGGATCGCCTGATCGCCGACTACCTGACGGCTCTCGACGAGCAGCTGGCCGCGCTCGCGGCAGCCGGAGGCGACGCGTCGGCGGCGGGTCTGCGAGGTGAGATCGAGTCGCTGTGCCTGACGCTCGGGCGCGCCGTCACCGTGTCCCTCCCCGACGGTTCCGCGCTCGTGGGCGAGGCTGTGCGCATCGACCCCGACGGACGCCTGGTCGTGCGCGGGGCTGCGGGTGAGACGGCCGTCGCAGCGGGAGACGTCACCCACGTGCGGTGAGGTGGGGCGTCGCTCGCCGTTCCGGTCCCGCGTGGCGCAGCTCGCGCCGTCGGTACCGGCCGCCACAATGAGAGGGTGAGCAACACCTCGGCCTACGGCTACGGCCGGCCGCAGACCCCTGCCCCGGGTGTCGACGCGCCCGAACGGCGCATCGCCCGGATGCGACCGGTGGGTGCCGGACTGTTCTGGTCGGCGCTTCTGCTCATCGCAGTGTGCGGCGCGACCGGCTACTTCCTGTTCGACCCGCCTTTCGGGCTGCCGATCTGGGTGCTCCCCGCCGTGGCCGCGATCGTCATCGTGCTGCTCGTCGTACTGCCGTATCTCGCGTGGTCCGCGCACACCTACACGATCACGACGCGCCGGGTCATCGAGCGCAGCGGTCTGCTCTCACGCACCCACCGCGAGGTCGGTCACACGCGCGGCTATGCGATCACCGTCCGGCGCGGCCTGTGGCAGCGTCTGTGGCGCGCGGGCACGATCGAGCTCGCCTCCGGCACCGAGAAACCTCTCGTGCTGCGCGGCATCCGCGACGTGAACCTCGTGCACGAGGTGCTCGTCGACCAGGTCGAGGTCGGACAGATCCTGGCCCACCGCGACAGTCACACCACCGGCGAGACCCTCTGACGCGCACCCGTCGCGACGCCTGCGGCAGAATGGATCGGTCGAAGGGAGACGCATGACCGTGCGCGTCGGAGTCGTCGGGGGCGGGCAGCTCGCCCGCATGATGATCGCCCCGGCGGTCGAGCTGGGCGTGGAGATCCGCGTGCTCGCGGAGGAGCCGGGCATGTCGGCGGCGCTCGCCGCGACGGCCGTGGGCGACTACCGAGACATCGAGACGGTGCGGGCGTTCGCGAAAGACGTCGACGTGCTCACCTTCGACCACGAGCACGTTCCGCAGGACGTGCTGCGCGCCCTCATCGCCGACGGCGTCGCCGTGCACCCCGGGCCGGACGCCCTGCAGTACGCGCAGGACAAGCTCGCGATGCGCCGCAAGGTCGCCGAGCTCGGCCTCCCTCAGCCCGACTGGGCGGAGGTCGCCGACGCCGAGGCGCTGGGTGCATTCCTCGCCTCCCACGGCAGCCGCGCCGTGGTCAAGACTCCGCGCGGCGGCTACGACGGCAAGGGCGTGCGGGTCGTCGGTGCGGCCACCGACGCCGACGACTGGTTCGCGGCGCTCGCCGAGGATGGCCGCGGCGGTGCGCTGCTCGTCGAGGAGCTCGTCGACTTCGACCGCGAGCTCGCCGCGCAGGTCGCCCGCCGCCCCTCGGGGGAGCTCGTCGCGTATCCGGTCGTGGAGACGGTGCAGCGCGGCGGCGTGTGCGCCGAGGTCGTCGCCCCGGCGGCGGGCCTCGCCCCCGAGGTCGCCGCCGAGGCGACCCGCATCGCGACCGGCGTCGCGCACGGCGTCGGCGTCACCGGGATGCTGGCGGTCGAGCTGTTCGCGACGGCCTCCGGACGCGTGCTGGTCAACGAGTTCGCGATGCGCCCGCACAACAGCGGCCACTGGACGCAGGACGGCGCGGTGACAAGCCAGTTCGAGCAGCACCTGCGTGCCGTGCTCGATCTGCCCCTGGGCGACACCGCCGCGCGCGCGCCCTGGACCGTCATGATCAACGTGCTCGGCGGCCCCGTCGCCGGATCGCTCGACGAGCGCTTCGCTGCGGCGATGGCCGCGCACCCCGACGCGAAGGTGCACGCGTACGGCAAGGCGCCCCGACCCGGGCGGAAGGTCGGCCACGTCAACGTGTCGGGGAGCGATCTCGACGCGGTCCGCGCGGACGCCGCGGCCGCGGCATCCTTCTTCCTCGACTGAGGCGTGCGCCGGGCGCCCGGCGCCCGGATGCCGTGACCGCGCGCCGTTGCGGTGGTGTCCAGCACGAGCGCCCTAGCCTGGACGGGTGACGCGCGCGCTGCATTCCTCCGACGCGCCCCTCGTCGGGGTCGTGATGGGTTCCGACTCCGACTGGCGGGTGATGGCCGACGCCTCCCAGGTGCTGAGCGACTTCGGCGTGCCGCACGAGGTCGAGATCGTCTCCGCCCACCGCACCCCCGACAAGCTGATCGCCTACGGGCGTGAGGCGCGCGGCCGCGGCCTGAAGGCGATCATCGCGGGCGCCGGCGGTGCCGCGCACCTCCCCGGGATGCTCGCCTCCGTCACCGCCCTCCCCGTCATCGGGGTGCCGGTGCCGCTCGCGACCCTCGACGGGCTCGACTCGCTGCTGTCGATCGTGCAGATGCCCGGCGGCATCCCGGTCGCGACCGTCTCGATCGGCGGCGCGAAGAACGCCGGGCTGCTCGCCGTGCGCATCCTCGGCGCCTCCGATCCGCGCCTCGCCGACAGGGTCGAGGCGTACGCGCGCGAGCTGGAGGATCAGGTGGCGCAGAAGAACCGCCGCCTGAAGGACAGCCTGTGACCGTCGCCCCCCGCACCCCCCGGCGGCCGGGCGACGAACGGGGTCTCGTCAACCCCTATCCGATCCGCTACCCCGACAGCACGTCGCCGGCGGTCATGACGCGGCGGGCCTGGTGGCTCGTCGTCGTGAACCTCCTGATCCCGGGCTCGGCACAGGCCGCGGCGGGCAACCGCCGCCTCGCGAAACTCGGCCTCGGTGCGACCCTCGTCATGTGGGTGCTCGCGGTTCTGGCCGTGCTCGTCGCCGTTGTGTGGCGACCGTTCTTCCTCACGGTCGTCACGAACAGTCTCGTGCTGCTGATCATCCAGATCGCCCTCGTCGCGTACGCCGTGCTCTGGATCGTGCTCGCCCTCGACACGCTGCGGCTCGTACGGCTCATCAAGACGCGCCCGTGGGCACGCCTCGCGGTGCCGGCCGCTGTCGTCGCGGTGACGCTCGTCGTCAGCGGCGGCGCGGGGTACGCGGCGGTGCTGGTCGGCTCGGCACGGAATGCGCTCGGGTCGGTGTTCAGCGCGGGCGGCCCCGCCGTCGCGCCGACCGACGGGTACTACAACATCCTCCTGCTGGGCGTCGACAGCGGAGCGGGACGCGATTCGATGCGCCCCGACAGCATCTCCGTGGCATCCGTCAACGCCGACACCGGACAGGTCACGATCACCGGTATCCCGCGCGACATGAAGGACGTGCCGTTCGCGCCGGGGCCGATGCAGACGCTCTTCCCCGACGGCTACAAGGGCAAGAACTGCGGCACCGCCCACTGCGCGATCAACGAGATCTTCACCGAGGTGAACGTGCTCCGCAAGGGCACCGACATCTATCCCGACGCGACCACGTATCAATACAGCCCCGGTATCGAAGCGGTGAAGGATGCCGCGGAGGGCGTCACCGGACTCACGATCCCGTACTACGTCTTCATCGACATGGACGGCTTCGCGGCCCTCATCGACGCGCTCGGCGGCATCGACATCACCGTCACCGAACGACTCCCGAAGGGCTGGGGGCCGACGTACACGAACGAGCCCGCGAGCAAGTGGGCGATCGGGTGGATCGAGCCGGGTGCGCAGCACATGGATGGCGACACGGCGCAGTGGTACGCCCGCTCGCGCTACACGACGAGCGACTGGGACCGGATGCTCCGCCAGCGTCAACTGCAGGAGGCGATCCTCGCGCAGTTCACCCCGGCGAACGTGCTCTCGCGCTTCCAGGATGTCGCCAACGCCGGCACCCACATCATCGAAACGGACATCCCCGACTCGATGATCGGCTATTTCCTCGATCTCGCGATCAAGGCGAAGGGTCAGCCCGTGCAGTCGCTCGAGCTCACGCCCGCCGGTGCGAACATCGACCCCGACAACCCCGACTTCGCGACCATCCGCACGCTCGTCGCGCAGAAGCTGCACCCGTCGACCGCATCGCCGAGCCCGTCCGACTGAGCGCGTGCTCGGGTTCGCCCGGGGCGGGGTGGGTAGTCTCGATGTCATGACGGTGACCCTGCGCGTGGTGCTCGATCAACTGGTCGGAGCGCCCGCGTCGGAATTCACCGCGGTGTCCGCCGAGGTGGCGCGCGCGCTCATCGCGACCGCGCCGCGCGACTGCGAGGTGGCGGCCCTGGTGCCCGCCGGAGACTCCGCCGCCCTCGAGCGCGAGGTGCCCGGTCTCGCCCGCGTCGACGCGGTCGGGATGCCGCGGTCCGCCGCTCTGACGTCCTGGCAGCTCGGCGTCGCGCCGGGTGTCGGCGGCGGGCTCATCCACTCGCCCACTCTCGCGGCGCCGCTCGTGCGTCACGACCGCATCAACGACAACGACCAGACGATCGTGACGCTGTGGGAGATCCCGGACTTCTCGGATGCCGCGTCGAAGACCGCCGCGCTCGCGCACAAGGCGATGCTCAAGCGCGCCGAACGGCACGCCGACGCCGTGATCGTCCCGACCCATGCGATCGCGGAGCGACTGGCGGCGACCACGAAGCTGCGCGGCCGTGTACGCGTGATCGCGGGGGCGGCACCTGAGGGGTTTGCCGTTCCCGGTGACGCGATCGGACGCCGCCGCGCGCTCGTCGTGCCCGACCGCGTGCTCGTGCTCGACGGTGCGGGTGCCGAGGCCGACCTCGACGCCGGATTCGCGGCGGCACTGTGCGGCGCCCCGGATGTGCCGATCGTCGTGCTGGGCGCCGGCGACATGCGCGTCGACCGGGTGAGGGCGCGGGCGGAGCAGGCCGGGGTGCCGAGCGCCCACCTGCGGGTGCTCGCCGGGCTCGACGCGCACGACCGCGCGGCGGTGCTGGATGCGGCGGTCGCCGTCATCGCGCCCTCGCGGGCCTCGGCGTTCCCGTGGCGGGTCCTCGAGGCGTTCGCCGTGGGGGTGCCGGTCATCGCCGCGGACTGCGACGACCATCGGGAGATCATCGTCGACGGGGGAGTGCTCGTCGACCCCGCCGAGCTCGGCGCAGCGCTGCATGACGCGATCGGCGACAGCGCGCGACTGCGGGTGCTGGCCCGCGATCGCGGACGCGGCTTCTCCTGGTCCGACCACGCCGCGCGGGTCTGGGAGCTCCACGCGGAGCTGTGAGGCGCTCGCGTCAGAAGCTGCCGAGATAGCGAACCAGTGCATCCTCGACGCGCGCGGGGGTGAATCCTGATGCCTGGATCGCCGTAAGGTCGAGCACGCTGTTCGCCGGGCGCGGCGCGACGGCCGCTGTGGCGTCTGCGAAGTACTCGGCGGTCGACACCGGGCGCACGCGCTCCGGGTCGTTCCCGGTGAGCCGGAAGACCTCGCGGGCGATGTCGAACCAGGATGCTGCGTCTCCGCCGTTCGTGACGTTGTAGGTGCCGTAGGTGGCGCCCGTCTCGAGAAGGTGGGCAATGGCGTCGGCGATCGTGTCGGTGAAAGTCAGTCGACCGACCTGGTCGTCGACGACCGCGGGGTCGATGCCGCGGCCGGCGAGGGAGGCCATCGTGCGCACGAAGTTGTTGCCGTCGCCGATCACCCAGCTGGTGCGGATGACGTAGTGGCGGGGAACCGTCGCGACGATGGCGTCGCCGGCCGCCTTGCTCTGGCCGTAGACGCCCAGCGGCGCGAACGGATCGGTCTCGGTGTATGCGTTCTGCTTCGTGCCGTCGAAGACGTAATCGCTGGAGACGTGAACGAGCGTGATGCCGTTCGCGGTCGCGATACGGGCGAGAGCGGCGACCGCGGTCGCGTTCGCCTCCCAGGCGGCGACGCGTCCCTCGGGGGTCTCCGCCTTGTCGACCGCGGTGTAGGCGGCTGCGTTGATGATCGTGTCGTAGTCGCGCCACCGGCGGGCCGATGCGAGCTCGTCGGAGGTGAGGTCGAGGTCGTCGCGGGTCGCGAACTCGGCCCAGGCGGCATCCGCGAATCGCTGACGCAGCGCGCGGCCGAGCTGCCCGTTCGCGCCGAGAACGAGGGTCTTGCGGCGCGGGATCGGGGTGACGTCGGCGAGGCGCGGGTGCGCGAGGTCCTTCGGGCTGATCTCCACGTCGGCCAGCGGGATAGGCCAGGCGATCGCGGCGGTCTCGTCGGCGAGGTTCAGGAAAGAGTACGTCGCGCTCGGTGACCAGTGGTCGTTGACGAGGTAGACGTAGGCGGTGTTCGGCTCGAGCGTCTGGTACGAGTTGCCGACACCGCGCGGTACGAAGATGGCGGTGGAGGCGTCGAGCTCCGCGGTCACGACCGCCCCGAACGTCGGCCCCTCGCGCAGGTCCACCCATGCGCCGAAGATGCGTCCGGTCGCGACCGAGACGAACTTGTCCCAGGGCTCCGCGTGGATGCCGCGGGTGGTCCCGACGGCGTCGTTGAAGGAGATGTTGTTCTGCACCGGACCGAAGTCCTCGAGTCCGGCGGCGAGCATCTTCTCGCGCTGCCAGTTCTCCTTGAACCAGCCGCGGTTGTCGCCGTGCACGGGCAGATCGAAGATCACCAGGCCCGGGATCGCGGTCTCACGGCGAGCGAGGGCCTTGCCGACGTCGACCACCGGTCACTGCCCCTTCGTGGCGTAGAACGCCTCGGTGGCGTCCTTGGACGGCGCCCACCAGGCCTCGTTCGCGCGGTACCAATCGATGGTGTTCGCGAGACCCGACTCGAAATCCTGGAACTGCGGCGTCCAGCCGAGCTCGGTGCGCAGCTTCGTCGAATCGATCGCGTAGCGCAGGTCGTGCCCGGCGCGGTCGGTGACGTGGTCGTAGGCGTCGCGGGGCTGCCCCATCGTCTCGAGGATGAGCTCGACGACATCCTTGTTGTTGCGCTCGCCGTCGGCGCCGATGAGGTACGTCTGGCCCAGCTCGCCCTTCTCGAGGATGGTGAGCACCGCCGACGAGTGGTCGTCGGCGTGGATCCAGTCGCGCACGTTCTCGCCCGCGCCGTAGAGCTTGGGGCGGATGCTGCGGATCACGTTCGTGATCTGACGCGGGATGAACTTCTCCACGTGCTGGAACGGCCCGTAGTTGTTCGAGCAGTTCGAGATCGTGGCCCGCACACCGAAAGAGCGCACCCAGGCGCGGACGAGGAGGTCAGAGCCCGCCTTCGTCGACGAGTACGGCGACGACGGGTTATAGGGCGTCGACTCGGTGAAGCGCGCCGGGTCGTCGAGCTCGAGGTCGCCGTAGACCTCGTCGGTCGAGATGTGGTGCAGGCGCGTGTCGTGGCGGCGGGCCGCCTCGAGCAGCGTGTACGTGCCGATGATGTTGGTGTCGAGGAACGGCCGCGGGTCGTTGAGGCTGTTGTCGTTGTGGGACTCGGCCGCGTAGTGCACGACCGCGTCGACGCCCGCGAACAGCTCGTCGACGAGGGCGGCGTCGGCGATGTCGCCCTGCACGAACGACACCCGGTTCTCGGGGAGCCCGTCGAGCGAGGCGCGGTTGCCCGCGTAGGTGAGCTTGTCGAGCACGGTCACGTGGTGGTCGGTGTGGGCCACCACGTGGTGCACGAAATTCGAACCGATGAAACCGGCGCCGCCGGTGACGAGAAGCTTGGCCACGAGAGAACGCTACCGTGCGCGTCCTCGGCGATCCGTCGGCGTTTGGTCAGGCTCGGCCTCATCGGGGAGACTGGAGTCCATGCGTGGAATCATCCTGGCCGGCGGTACCGGCTCGCGGCTGCACCCCATCACCCTCGGTGTCTCGAAGCAGCTCGTCCCGGTGTACGACAAGCCGATGATCTACTACCCGCTCTCGACGCTGATCCTCGCGGGCATCCGCGACATCCTCGTCATCACGACGCCGCACGACGCCGCGCAGTTCGAGCGCCTGCTCGGCGACGGCTCGCAGTTCGGGGTGTCGATCACGTACAAGCAGCAGCCGTCGCCCGACGGGCTCGCGCAGGCGTTCGTGCTCGGTGAAGAGCACATCGGCTCGGAGTCGGCCGCGCTCGTGCTCGGAGACAACATCTTCTACGGCCAGGGCATGGGCACTCGCCTGCGTCAGTACAGTGACCTCGAGGGCGGCGTCGTGTTCGGCTACTGGGTCGACGACCCGACCGCCTACGGCGTGGTGGAATTCGACGCGGCAGGGCGCGCCGTCTCCCTCGAGGAGAAGCCCGCCCACCCGAAGTCGAACTGGGCTGTGCCCGGACTCTACTTCTACGACAACGACGTGGTCGAGATCGCCAAGAACCTCACCCCGTCGCCGCGCGGCGAGCTCGAGATCACCGACGTCAACAAGACCTACCTCGAGCAGGGTCGGCTGCAAGTCGAACTCCTGCCGCGCGGCACCGCCTGGCTCGACACCGGAACGTTCGACTCGCTCAGCGAGGCGACGGACTTCATCCGCACCGTCGAGAAGCGTCAGGGCCTGTCGATCGGATGCCCCGAAGAGGTCGCCTGGCGTCTCGGGTTCCTGAGCGACGACGAGTTGCGTGAGCGCGCCCAGCCCCTCGTGAAGAGCGGATACGGCGCGTACCTGCTCAAGGCTCTCGAGCAGGGGCGCGGGTGATCGCCGACGCGACGAGCGGGCGGGGGACAGCGCCGTTCAGGGATGGTGGGCGACGTCTCATCATTTACGTGATCTGGGATCGGCGAGGTCAGGTGGAGGACTACGTCCTTCACGCACTATCCGGTCTTCGTACGCCCACCACGGACATCCTCGCCGTCGTGAACGGCAAGCTCGCCGAGAACGCGCGCGAGCGACTCGCGCCGCTGGTGAGCGACGTGCTCGTTCGCCGCAACCGTGGCTTCGACATATGGGCGCACAAAGAAGCGCTCGACTACCTGGGCGATGGGGTAGGCGACTACGACGAGATCGTGATGACGAACGACACCTGGTTCGGACCTGTCCGGCCGTACGCGCCCGTATTCGAAGACATGGATCGGCGATCCGTCGACTTCTGGGGGATGACCGACCATGCGCGGGAAGAGCCCAACCCGTTCACTGGTGAGGGGGTGCTCCATTATCATCTTCAGTCGTTCTGGATCGCTGTGCGACCGCCGATGTTCCTGTCGCAAGAGTGGCGGACCTACTGGGCCGAGCTCCCGGAGATGCCCGACTACTTCGACGCGGTCCTGAAGCACGAGGTGGTGTTCACGCACCGATTCGCCGAGCTCGGATTCGTTCACGACGTCGCCTTTCCGTCGGCGTCATACCCGACGGATCACCCCGCGCTGTTCAACGCTGACCTCCTGATCGATGACGGATGTCCTCTCGTCAAGCGGCGTCCGTTCTTCCACTACCCGCCCTTCCTCGACCGGCATGCCGTCATCGGGAGGGAGTTGCTCGATCGGATCGCAGCGGCCGGTTACCCGACCGAGCTGATTCTCGACAATCTGTCGCGCAACGTGTCGCCGCGGATCGTGAACACGAACGCAGGCATGCTCGAGGTCTTCGGGGACCGCGCGAGCGACTATGACGAGACCAATCCGCCGAGGCTAGCGGTGCTCCTGCACGTCTCATCCGTTCCGCACCTCGACCCTTTGCTCGATCTTCTCGTCGCGCTCCCCGTGTGCGCCGACCTGTATGTGAGCGCGGTCGAGGGCGACGTCGCGGATGCCGTCGACGGCATCCTCTCGCGCCGCGACATGTCCGGATTCGGGACGGTGGAGGTGCGCGCGATTCCGAAGAACCCCGGGCGCCACATGGCGGCCTTCTTCGTCGGTCATCGCGACGTCATCGAGAACGGCTCGCACGATCTCCTTCTCCTGCTTCATGCGAAGTCCTCGGTGCGCAAGTCCAGGGCAGTCAGCGCGTACTTCTCGTCCCATCAGATCGACAATCTCATCGGATCGCCCGGGTTCTTCGCGAACCTCCTCGGGCTGTTTCAGCGCGAGCCCGGTCTCGGTGCCGTCTTCCCCCCCACGATCCGTGTCGGGATTCCCGCGACCGGCTCGGCATGGTCGGTGTACCGGGGACGAGTGGCGGACACCCTGAAGTCGGCGGGGGTGAAGGTGCCGCTCGACGGGGCGTCGATCGTCGCTCCTCTCGGCGGGATGCTGCTCGGGCGTCGCGAGGCGGTGCGCACGATGCTGTACCGGACGTGGACCTACGAGGACTACGCCCCCTCCGTCAAGTACACGGGAATCTCGCTCGCGCAGACGCAGGAGCGGATGGTGGTGTACACGATGGGTGAACATGGCTTCCACTGTCGAACAGTGTTGAACTCCGAGCACGCAGCTGTCAGCCATACGCAAGTCGAGTTCGAACTCGATCAGCTTCTTTCCACGACGCCGGGTTACCCGGTCGATCAGATTTCGTTCTTCCATCGGGCGGGGTGGGCGCCCCACGGAGGAATCGTCGGGATGACGCGCATGTACATCCGGGCGAATCATCCCCGCGTCGCGAGGTTCATCGAGCCGGTCTATTATCGGGCGCGTCGCGTCGTGATTCTGTGCAAGGGGCTCGCCCGTCGAGTACTCCGTCGAGGGGACGAGAACTGATGTCGACGGGTCAGCATGTATCCGAACGCGTGCGCCATGTGCTCTATACGGCCTTTGTTTCGGACGGTAGGTTGTCCGCGGGAGCGTTCTATGCGCTCGCCGCGCTGCGGACCGCGGCTGACGGCGACGTCACGGTCGTCGCGCGCGGGGAGCTGAGCAGCGAGGCGCGGCGTTCGCTCGACGAGGTCGCGGATCTGATTATCACGGTTCCCGTCGCCACGAGCGTGACAGCGGCATGGGCGGTAGGTATACGCCATCTGCCCAGCGATGCATGGTCCGGTCCCGTCGAGCTCGTGGTGACCGACGATTCGTGGTTCGGTCCGGTTGGAGACCTCGCCGGGTTGTTCGCGCGCATGGCGAGTTCGCAGGCCGACCTTTGGGGTCTGACCGAGCACGTCCGACGAAATGGCGGCGCGGCGGGGCGCCTACGGATCAACTGGCTCGTCGTTCGCGACGGAGTCCTGCGCTCATCCGAGTGGGAGCAGTTCTGGCGCGACGGAGTCGATGCGGGATCCGAAGAGGCTCCGGATGTTCCGGTCCGGGTGGTCGAAGAACATCTCAACGCGGCGGGGTTCGGGCGCGATGTCGCGTTCCCCGGCACGGACTTCGATTCGCTGGATCCGGCGCTGTGCAACCCCGATCTGCTCGTCGCGGCTGGATGCCCGATGGTGGACAGGATCTGCTTCGACACCTTCCCTTCCGTGCTCAACGAGAAGGGTGTCGTGCCCCGTAACCTTCTACGTCAGCTGGCGTCGGCGGGATATCCGGCGGATCTGATCCTCCGTTCCCTCGTCAAGACGACTGAACCACGCGTGCTCTACACGAACGCCGCAATGCATGAAGTCCTCCCGTACCTGGAAAGCTCCGACCGGGCTGCGGGGAGGTCGATCAAGGCTCTCGCCGCGCTCCACATCTTCTACCCGGAGATGACCGACGAGATGGTGGATCTCGTCGAGCGACTACCGTGTCCGTACGACCTGGTGATCACGACTCCGGACGAGGCCAAGAGACAGAGCATCCTGGATCGCCTCGCCGCGCGGAGCGTGCGCGCGCTGGAGACCGACGTGCGAGTGCTGGCATCCAACGATGGTCGCGATCAGAGCGCGTTCCTGATCGGCTGCCGGGATCGTCTGACCGACCCGACGTACGATCTCGTCGTCAAGCTCCACTCGAAGAAGACTCCGCAGGACGGGTTCAATGTCGGCCGTCACTTCCGCGAGCAGCAGTTTCTAAACCTGCTTGCGACCGAGGGGTACGCGGCGAACCTCGTCGCGCTCTTCGAGCGCGAGCCGGGTCTCGGCATCGTCTACCCCCCGATGATCCATATCGGTTATCCCACGCTCGGTCGAGGGTGGTGGTCGAACAAACCAGGGTTCGCGACGCTGGCCCGGACCTTGGGTGTGGAGGTTCCGCTCGACGAGATCTCACCGCTCGCGCCGTTCGGCTCGATGTATGTCGCGCGGCCGGCCGCGCTTCGCCGCCTCGTCGATCACCCGTGGTCGTTCGCGGACTTCGGCGGCGCCGAGGCGTACCGCGACGGGGGGCTTGCGCACGTCCTCGAGCGCATGCCCACGTACGTGGCCGCTCAGGACGGCTACTACACACGCACCGTGAGTACGAGAGACTACTTCGCGATCAGCCACACGATGATGGAATACGCGCTCGACGAGGTCGCCGGGCAGATTCCGGGAGGCATGACCGATCGGATCGCGTCCGTCAAGCGCGCCGGATACGTGGGTCACGGGACGCGGCGTGACTTCGTGCGAATGTACCTCGCCGTGCATCCTCGGATCGCTCGTATGATCGGCGTCGCCCTCCCGCTCCTGAGGCGCTCCTCGGCGGGCAGACGGCGCGCTCGTGGACGTTCCTCGTCCGCGGGATCAGAAGGTTAGGATTCGATGATGTCTGACAGTCCGGTGGCGGTCGAGCGTTATAGACGACTTGCCGCTCTCCCGCTCAGCGGTACGACGGCGCGCCGCGGAGCCAGCGTGTGGGGCGTCGTCGCTCCCATCCGTGAGATCTTCCGGTATCGCGAGATGCTGGATCTCCTCGTGAGACGTGACCTGAAAGCGCGCTACAAGGACTCGGTGCTCGGGTTCTTCTGGTCGATGGCGCGACCGCTCATGCAATTGGCCATCTATTTCATCGTCGTAGGACAGTTCCTGCAGGCCGCGAAGGGCATACCCGATTTCGCGGTGTATATTTTTTCCGGTCTGACGGCGATGGGTCTGTTCTCTGAAATTCTGCTCGGCGCGACCGGTTCGATCCTGGGCAACGCGGGCTTGGTGAAGAAGGTGTTTGTGCCGCGCGAGCTCTTCCCGCTCGCCAGCATCGGATCCGCTCTCTTCAACTTCGGCGTGCAGCTGGTCATCCTGCTGCTGGCGACGCTGGTCGTCGGCAAGTTCCCGCTCCACACCCAACTCTGGTACGCGCCGCTTTCCCTCGCCGTGATCGTGGTGTACGGGGCCGCGTTCGGCATCCTCTTCAGCGCATGGAACGTCTATCTGCGCGATGTCCAGTATCTGGTGGAGCTGGGAACGATGATTCTGTTCTGGGCCAGCCCCGTCGTCTACTCGTGGCAGATGGTCGCGTCGCTCATCAAGTCGCCCGTCGTGCTAGAGGTGTACACGAACAACCCTCTGACCCTCGCCGTCATCGGGTTCCAGCATGCGTTCTGGGTCGCCGGTGACGGGTACGCCCAACCGACCGAGCTGTGGCTGCGGCTGACAATCGCGCTCGGGGTGGGTGTCGTCATCCTTTTTGCGAGTCACCGGGTCTTCCTGCGGCTGCAGGGCAATTTTGCGCAGGAGCTATGAACGCTGAAGGGACTGTGAGCCGAATGGCCGCGCCGGAGCGCCCGAACGTCGTCGAGGTGACGAACGTCGACAAGCGATTCACTATCCGCAAGGATTCCTCCCTCAAGGAGCGCGTCGTGACCCTGGGCCGGCAGGGGAGGAAATACCGCCAGGACTTCTGGGCGCTGCGCGACGTGTCGGTTGATATCCAAGCCGGCACCACCATCGGCCTGATCGGGCACAATGGCTCCGGGAAGAGCACGCTTCTCAAGGTCATCGGGGGCATCCTCGATCCTACCGACGGATCCGTGAGGCGACGCGGGCGTCTGGCGGCCCTCCTCGAGCTCGGTGCCGGTTTCCATCCGGACCTCACCGGGCGGGAGAACGTCTTCCTGAACGCTTCCGTCCTGGGGCTGACCCGGGAAGAGACCGCGGCCCAGTTCGACGACATCGTCCGATTCTCGGGCATCGGCGACTTCATCGACACCCAGGTCAAGTTCTACTCGTCGGGTATGTACGTGCGTCTTGCCTTCGCCGTCGCTGTACACACAGACCCCGACATACTTCTCGTCGATGAGGTTCTCGCGGTGGGTGACGAGGCCTTTCAACGAAAATGCCTCGACAAAATCCGAGCGTTCCAGGCCGAGGGTCGCACGATCATCATCGTCAGCCATGCGCTCGGTCAGGTGACCGAGCTGTGCGATCGGGTGATCCTGCTCGACCATGGGCAGGTGTTCTTCGACGGCGCCCCGATCACGGCGGTCGCCCACTTCCGCGATCTGCTCGAGCAGCAGCGGCTCGAACAGGAGCCGTCTGATGAGTCGGATGGGCGGGAGGCGGATTTCGTCCGTGATACCGAAGAGGAGCGCGACGGCGCACGGCGCCCGCGCGGGCGTGTCGCCCGTGTGCTCTCCGTGGACGTTCGCGCGGAGGGCAAGGATCCGGGAGATGTCATCGCGTTCGGTGACCAAATGATCATCGATGTGACGGTCGAGTCGGCGTCCCGACTTGAAGGCTGGGCGTGCGCGATCGGCATCGATAACCCGCTAGGTCAGAATGTATTCGGCGTCGCGTCCGACAAGATCGACGTGTCGCTTCCACCGCTGGAAGGCGCCGCCACGATCCGTTTCGAGCTGTCCGATGTGAACTTCGCGGTCGGCAAGTACTTCGTCAACGCCTCGATCATGGACTCGACCGACGCGCATCTCCAAGACCTGATGCAAGCCGCATCCTTCGACGTGGAGGAACGCCAGCGTTCCACCGGGATGATCTGCCTGCCCGCGAGGATCGCGCAGCTCTGAAAAGGCCCGTTCCTTTCGCTGTGATAGCGTTGCGGGGTTGCCCCGTGACGGTCTCATGTCGCGCGTCTGGCGAGCGCCCGTGTCCGCACTACCTGGAGTTTTTATGTCGAAAAAGGCCGTCGTGATCGGAGCCGGCCCTGCCGGACTCACCGCCGCCTACGAGTTCCTCACCCGCGCAGACGAGGGTCCGGAGCCCGTTGTCCCTCAGGTTTTTGAGGGCTCGAGCGACATCGGTGGCATCTCGAAGACGGTGAACTTCAAGGGCAACCGGATCGACATCGGTGGACATCGATTCTTCTCCAAATCCGACACGGTCATGGAGTGGTGGCTCAACATCCTTCCTCCGGAAAAGACCGGCGGCGAGACGTTCACCTTGAAGTATCAGGGTAAATCGCGCCCGTTCGAGGGTGACGCGGACGGCGTCGATCCGGAAACGACCGACGACGTGATGCTGGTGCGCAGCCGCCTCAGCCGGATCTACTACCTCCGCTCCTTCTTCAACTACCCGATCACCCTCGAGTGGTCGACGATGAAGAATCTCGGCCTGTGGCGCCTGACCAAGATCGGCTTCTCCTACATTCGCGCACGCCTGATCCCGTTGAAGGAGGTCTCGCTCGAGGAGTTTTACATCAACCGCTTCGGGCGTGAGCTCTACGACACCTTCTTCAAGTCGTACACGGAGAAGGTGTGGGGTGTGCCGGTCAGCGACATCGAGCCGGACTGGGGAGCCCAGCGGGTGAAAGGCCTGTCGATCTCCAAGACCCTCGCGCATGCCGTGAAGAAAACGTTCAGCCGCAACAAGCCGAAGGACATCGCGCAGAAGGACGTCGAGACCAGCCTCATCGAGTCGTTCCTCTACCCCAAGCTCGGGCCTGGATATCTGTGGGAGAAGGTGGCCGAGCGCGTCGAGGAGAAGGGCGGCTCCATCGCGATGGAGCACTCTGTCGTCGGACTCCACGCGGACGGAAACCGCATCGTGGCCGCCGACGTGCGAGACAACAAGACCGGCGAGCTCTCACGCGTCGAGGGCGACTACTTCATCAGCACGATGCCGGTGAAGGACCTCATCGCCTCGATCCAGGACGTCGATGTTCCGTCGAACGTGAGCGACGTGGCTGCGGCGCTTCCGTATCGCGACTTCATTACGGTTGGTCTCGTCGTGAAGAAGCTTTCCATCCCCGGCGCGGTCGATCGTGACGGTGTGGCCGGTCGTGTACCCGACAACTGGATCTACATCCAGGAGCCCGACGTACTCGTGGGCCGCCTCCAGGTGTTCAACAACTGGAGTCCCTACATGGTCAACGACCCCGACACGGTGTGGGTCGGCATGGAGTACTTCGTGCAAGAGGGGGATCACCTCTGGAACATGGCCGATGACGATCTCATCGCCTTCGGCGTCTCCGAGCTCGCGAAGATCGGAATCATCGATCAGGCGGACTTCCTCGAGGGGACGGTGCTCCGCGTCGAGAAGACCTACCCCGCGTACTTCGGCGCGTACCGCCGGTTCGATGAGGTGCGCTCGTTCGTCGATGGATTCGAGAACCTTTTCCTCGTGGGCCGAAACGGAATGCACCGCTACAACAACCAGGACCACTCGATGTTGACGGCAATCGAAGCCGTCAACAACATCCTCACCGGACGCACGGACAAGTCGAACATCTGGGACGTGAACGTCGAGCAGGAGTACCACGAGGAGAAGTCCGAGTAAGGGCCTTTCTCTTTAGAAACCCCGCGAACGCTCTCCTCGAGAGAGCTCGCGGGGTTTCGGCGTGTTCCAGCTCCATGTCGCAGGTGCCGTGAGGTGGATCGGATGTCGATGCGGTTCCGCGACGGAACGCGGTGTGCGTCCGTGCGTGCTACGGAACGGTCAAGACCCCGCCCTGGAAGCGTTGCGTCACCGTGCTTCCGCTCGTCACGGGTGCGCCGGTGGGGTACCCGAGTGCGCCGTTCTCATAGCCCTGTTGGGCCCAGCGGGTGCGGATGTCGCCGTACGTCTCCCAGGCGCCGGTCGCGCTGGTCCAGCTGATGGCGCCGTTCTGGAAGTTCTGATAGCAGCCGTTGTTCTTCGTCCCGCACACCTGTGGGCCGGTGGGTGATCCGAGCGGACCGGTGGTCCCGCCGATCGCGGTCCACCGGGAGAAGATGTCCCCGGTGACCGGGTACGCGCCGCTACCCGGGGCCCAGGCGATCGAGCCGCCTTGGAACGTTTGAGAGGCACGGCCCGAGGTGTTCACGGGTGCGCCGGTGGGGTACCCGAGTGCGCCGTTCTCATAGCCCTGTTGGGCCCAGCGGGTGCGGATGTCGCCGTACGTCTCCCAGGCGCCGGTCGCGCTGGTCCAGCTGATGGCGCCGTTCTGGAAGTTCTGATAGCAGCCGTTGTCCTTCGTCCCGCACACCTGTGGGCCGGTGGGTGATCCGAGCGGACCGGTGGTCCCGCCGATCGCGGTCCACCGGGAGAAGATGTCCCCGGTGACCGGGTACGCGCCGCTACCCGAAGAGACGATGATGCCGCCTGCGAACACCTGCGACACGGTTCCGTTCGAGCCAGTCGCGGCGGCCTGGGTCGCGGGCCCGAGCGAGCCGGTCAGCCCCCCCGAGCCTTGCCATGCGGCATCGATGGCGCCGGTGGTCTCCCAGGCTCCGCTCGCGGACCAACTGATCGAGCCGCGCTCGAACCTCTGTACGCACTTCGCGGGCGTCGCGGCGGAATCGCAGCTCTGAGCTGTGACCGGGGCGCCTAGCGTTCCCGTTGCTGTCATCGCGCCGAGAGTGAGCCACTTCTGGTTGATGGCGCCGCTGACGACGATCGTTCCCTGCGCTGTCGAGACGATCGACCCTCCCTGGAACGTCTGATACGTTCCGGACGCGGCCGTCAGGGCGGCGGCAGTCGGATAGCCGAGTGAACCGCTCGCACCGCCAGCTTGCGTCCACGCGATCGCGAGCGAGCCGTCGACATCCCATGCGCCGGTCGACGGCGTCCACGCGGTGAGTCCGGTCTCGAATGCCTGCGTGCAGCCGCCGTTCGCGCATGATTCTTTCGCCACCGGAGATCCCAATGGCCCCGTCGTCGCTCCGGTCGCGATCCAACGGCTGCTCATGGCACCGAGCACGACGAACGCCCCGTTCGTGACCGACCATCCGATCGAACCAGCTTGGAACTTCTGGTACGCACGTCCCGGGGTGTTGGTCGGTCCCGACGTCGGATATCCCATGTATCCGCGCTCGTAGTTCAAGCTCGCCCACAGTGCGCGGATGGACCCATACGTCTCCCACGCGCCGGTGGCCGGCGTCCAGCTGATCGCGCCGACATCAAAGTTCTGGTAGCAGTTCGTGTTGTCGGCGCTCCAGGAGCACACCTCATCGGCTACGGGGTTGCCGATCGGACTCGACGATCCGCCGATCGCCTGCCACCTCGCCCCCATGTCTCCCAGCACGGGGTATCCCGTGGGCGAACCGAACCAGTCTGAATAGAGGCGCCAGAAATTGCGGTTTCCGTAGGTCGAACAAGCGTCGCCCGTCCCGTACAGGTTCGCGAGCGCGGCTGCGTTGGGCGTGTAAGGGGTATAGATGTACAGGGCGCGGGTCGCGTCGTTCTGGATGTACACGCTTTTCGTGCCGCAACTCGTGTTGGGGTTGTACAAGATGTTGTTGTTGCCGAGCTGGTACGCCCACCAGGATGGCTGCGCGATGTAGATGCGCAGTTGCCGCGCCGAGTAATAGACCTGATTGAAAAAGCCGTAGTACCGTGTGTCGCACGCGGCCGTGTCCGGGCAGCCCTGTCCCATCGCGTGAAGGTAGGCGTACGTGGTCGGCGATGTCGCGGTGACGAGTCCTTGCTCTTTTTGCAGCATAACGATCAGCACCTTGGGACTGATGCCGCAGGCCACCGCGCTGTCGGCGATGATCTGCGCAGCGGTCTTGAGACCGCCCGAGGCTCCGGAGCAGTACGAATCTGCGGCAACCGCGGGCGTGCTCTGCGTGTAGTCCTTGAGGCAGGGCTGCCCGTTAGAGGCCGGGCACTGGGCCACCTGGGATGCGAGGAACGCCTGCACGCCCGCCGCGGACAGAGCCGACGAGTTGAAGAAGTTTGCGTCGGAGATGATGTCACCGGCCTGGAAATCGCTCGCCGCCGCAGCGTCTGCGGTGGGGGCGTTGATGACGGAGATCGACGCCGACAGTGCGACGGTGACGAGCGCAATCGTTGCGATTGCGGCGCGCCGGAGGCGCGTTGCGCGCGAGAGGGTCTGTGTCATCCGATGACTACTTCCGTCGGAGCCGACTCGCCGGACGCATCGGGGGAGGTGTAGCGGAGCGTGATCGACCAGGTGCCCACGCTCACCGGGACCGTGATACGCCCGCAGTTCACGCTGCCGCCGGCCGCGTGCGCCGGCGCGGACGCCGACACCGGGCCCGAAGCTCCTGAAGCTGTGAGCGTGCAGGTGCCGGAGTCTTCGGAAAGTCCGGGGACAATTCCGGACGCGTAGATCGTCTCTCCGTCCGCGCCGTAGGTCGCCAGAACCACCGTCGCCGCATCGACAGTGGGTGTCGAAATCGCTGGGGCGCTCTCGGATGGCGAGGGCTTAGAGCCCGCCGAGCTGGTCGGAGAAGGGGATGACGCCTCCTGCGTGGACGGCGATGTCGCCGGGGAGACCGAACTCCCGGGCAACGTCCCGCACGCCGACAGCGAGAAGGCCGCGACGACGAGGACGGTGATCGTGGCTATGAGCTGGTGTACGGCGGGGGACGCGAGACGCATGAAAAGATGCTACGCGGGGGATTGCGCATTCAACGGGCGAAACGATCGACGTTCACGGATTCGGTCATGCGGGCCCACGACGAGGCGCAGGCCGATCACGAACGCGAGCAGCCCGACCCCGAGTGTCGCCGACCAGAGCGCCCACGATCCCGGCGGAGTCCAGGCGACTTTGGACCAGGAGTCGTCCAGGTTGAGGCCGAAGGCATAGCGGACGAACTGGACCGCGAACGCGACAACAGCGGCAGTGACCATGAGTACGGCGAGCACGACGAAGACGCGTCGCATGCGTCGATCCGCTGTCGCGTGCCAACCCAGAACGACTCCGATGGCCGCGACGAGGGGCAAGGAATAGCGGCCCTGCCATCCGGTACCCGACCACAGTGCGGTCGTCAGTGCGATAGGCACGCACACCGTGAAAAGGGTCAATCCCAACACCACGAGGCGTGCGCGCCCGGATGCCTGGGGAAACGCGACGATTCCGAAGGCGCCGAGGCCTACGAGGAACGCGACGAGGGCCCAACCCACGGGGGTGTCGAGCCATCCGAGCACCCCGGCCATCTGGGTGATCATGGTCGGGGTGTCCAGGAGGAGCCGCTTGACGAAGATCACGACAGCGTCCTGCAATGAGGCGGGCGGCGGCTGCGTGACGATGAACTGCGTCGGATGAGCCAGCGCCCATGCGACCGCCGCCGCGACGGCGGTCATCGACAGTCCGGCGGCGACGGCGGCGCGGCCCCCTGCGTCGCGCAGGAGATCGCGCACGCGGATCGGGGAGCTCAGCAACGCCGCCGCGACGATCGCCCCCGCCCACAGGGGAGAGAGTGGGCGTGTCAGGCTCAGCAGCGCAACGCTGCCGGCAAGTCCGCTCCAGATGACCCAAGACGCGCGTGTCGTCTGGAACGCGCGCACCGCGAGGGACGCCACCAGACACGCTGACGACAGTTCTAGCGCACTCGCGTTCACCACGCCGCTCAAGAACAGAGCCATCGGGGTCAGCGACACGAGCATGCCGCACAACGCCGCGGACTTGCGGCCCCGCGGGTGAAGAATCATGATCGCGGCAGTCAGCACCAGTGCGAACAAGAGTGAGTTCGCGGCCCGCATTCCATACAGCGCATACTCTCCGTGAAGGAACAACGTCGGCCAGCCCACCAACATGTAGTACAGCGGGCTGTACGAGCTGAATTGCGAGGCCACCTCGACGTCCGGTCCTGCCGCGATCACGAGGCAGTCCGCCGTCGCGGAAGGATTGAGCGCGAAGCATGGTGCTTCGGCCGCCGCGCTGGCGAACATCGAGGGGACGATGATATCGCTGTGGCCGACTTGGCCGTGGTACGTCGCATATGCCGTCGCCATGTGGCGAGGTTCGTCAGGACCCGCGAAAAGAGGGCTCGCGCCCGCCCAAGCCAATCCGATCGCGAGGAGACCCGCGAAGATCAGCGAGGCCGCCAGCCATCGCCTCGTTCGTGCGTGGTCCAGCGCGGTCACGCGATCATCCTATGGGGTCGCCGTTCATGGCCCCGCGAACCGATTGCTGCGATGATGGTGTGCGCGCCGCGGGGCGGCGGATCGGTGACGAAGGAGCTTTTGCGGCGATGATCTGGATGAATCGAGGACGCCGCTGGCTCGGCTCCGCTTACGGGCATGCGCTGACATGGCATACGCGAGTGACGACTCCGCGGGCCAGCGGCATGCCGAACGCCGTCGTGCTCTTCTGGTTCCCGCTCCTGATGCTCGTCCTCACAGCTGTTGCCGCAGCCGCGGGGGTATCCGGATCGTCACGCCCGCTGCTGTACGAGCAGTTGACCGGTTCGTCGGGATCGGATGCCGGCGTGTTGTTCGGGAACCTGCGCGCGATCAGAAGCGACGAGTGGGTGGTGCAGTCGGGATGGATTGCCTCTCAGGCCGTCCACGGCTTCAGCGAGATCAATCCCTCGATGTACGGCGGCCTCGACTCTGCGATCTACAACGACGCTCCAGCGTGGAGCTGGTCGATGGTCTTCCGACCGCATGCGGCCGCGTTCCTCTTCCTCCCGCTCGCGAATGCGTTCGCCGTCTGGTGGTGGCTGCCGCTCGCGGCGGCTCTGTCGAGCGCGTACGTCTTCGTCGTCCTGCTGCTGCCCCGTGCTCCGTTTGCCGCAGCGTGTCTGGCGGTAGCAGCGGGCCTGTCGCCGATCGTCCAGTGGTGGTATCTGCCGGGGAACATCTGGCCCATCGCGTTCGGGTTTGCGTTGTTGTCGGCCGTTATCGTCGCGTCACGAGCGCGGCGCAAGTGGCCTCGCTTCCTCGCAGCCGGCGCGACGGGTTACATCGGTGTGACCACGATGATGGCGATCTATTTCCCTTACATCATCGCCGTGCTCGTCCCCGCGGCGATCTGCACCGTCGGGTGGATCGTGCACGTGACCGTCGAAGCTCCGCGCGGTGAGCGCTGGGCGGCCCTACGCCGCACGGCGCTTCCTCTCGTGATCGCCGGATTCGCGGCATCCGTCGTCTTCCTCGTCTGGTTGTGGGAGCATCGCGTCGCGGTGTCGGCGCTGCTCAATACCGCTTACCCCGGCGACCGGCACACACCCTCCGGGTCTGGCGACTTCGGAAACCTGATCCAGTTGTTCTCCGCGCCCTTCCAAGACGCGTTGTACACGTCCTCGGCCTTCGTGAGTGCGAATCAGTCCGAGGCGTCCACGGCGATCATGATCAGCCTCTTCCTCTGTGTGCCGCTTGTTGCATGCATCTATGTCGGATGGCGCGTGGGGCGTCGGATCGACGCCGTCGCTGTCGCCGTGGTCTTCGCGCACGCGCTGATCCTTGCGTTCTTGTATATCCCGCATTTGAGCAGATTCACCCATCTCTTCCTGCTGGACCTCACGACGGCGAACCGCGCGCGGATGGCTTTCGTCTTCCTGCTCGTCGTGACTCCGGTCGTGTTGGTCACCCGGCTGCGCCGTCTCGATCGGCCGTGGTCGTGGTCCGCGGCGCTCCGTCTCGGGGGTGCCTTCGGTGCGGTGACGCTGGGTATCGCGGCGTTGCTCTGGGTCGCCGACCCGGGCGCGCTCTCCGCCTCCTCGTGGTGGGTGATGTCGATGATGCTCCTGGCGGGCGCCATCGTCGCGTTCGCGCGGGCGCGGGTCGCTGTCGGATCGATCGCAGTTCTGCTCGTCGCATGTCTCATCGGTGGTGGCGTGAACCCTCTGACTCGCGGCTTCGTGACTGTCGCGCAAACGGAAGCAGGATCGGCAGTGCAGCGGATCCGTGCCGAGGACCCCGGCGCGCAATGGGTAAACGTCGGCGGCATGGTGCCGATGGCCGTGCTGTTCCAGTCGGGCGTCGTGGGTTTCGGCGGTGTTCAGAATTACCCGAACACCACGATGTGGAACCTCATCGACCCTGCTCACCGCTTCGAGTTCCAGTGGAACCGTCTCGCACATGTCCGATGGGTTCCGGGATCGGGCGAGCCGACGGTCTCCAATCCGGCCGGCGACGTCGCCGCGGTGACGTTCGATTCCTGTAGCGAGTTTGCGCAGCACAACGTGGGCTACGTGCTGAGTGACACCGCGCTCTCTCAGCAATGCGTACAACAGGTGGGGACCTACGCTCAAGGGGGGGTCGCGCTCTGGATATACAAGGTCGTGCCATCCGGCCGCTGACGAGTATGCGCGTGAGCGCTCGTCTCGTCGACATCGTCGTCGTACTCCTCCTTTTCTCGGTCGTGCTGACCGCGTGTGCCTATCAGGCGTTCGGATATCGGGGCGTGGGGTCGCTGGACGAAGCGGCGCACTTCGACTACATCCTCAAGCTCTTGCGCAACCCGTTCTCGCTACCTCCAGTCGGGTCGCGCGAGGAGGCGTTCACCGCATTGGAGGTGTCCTGTCGCGGCCAGATCCCCGGGTTCGACTGCGTCAACGTCGCGCCAGTCGACGCGGTGGCTCCACGCGGTGTGAATTACGTGCTGATGTATGCTCCGGTGTTCTACTACCCCGCTGCGCTCGTCTCTGCGGTGCTTCACCACACGGTCGGAGTCTCCTATTGGAACGGCGCACGCCTGGCGTCCGGACTCTTCTTGGCTCTGGGCGCCGCGGCGTTCTACGCCGGGCTGCGGCGCCTCCGCGCGCCGATCGCCGCGGCGATCGGCGGAGCCTGCGTTGCGGTCGCCATTCCGTGGATGCTCTTCCTCGGGTCCACGATCAACCCCGATTCCCTGGCGCCGCTCGCCGCGGGGGTCGCGCTATGGATCTTCGGGTCGCGGTTGCGCGGGCGGTGGGCGATGGTCGCCGTCACAGCCGTGGCAGCTGTAATAGGCCTCGTCAAACCGAACTTCGTGCCGTTCGCGTCGGTCGTCGTCTTATGCGCGGGACTCGTGCGGCTATCCGATTCGGGAACTGCGTCCGTCTCGTTGCGCACATGGATTCGCGCTCGCACCGGCGTGGTGGTCCTCGCGATGGTTCCTCTGGGGGTCCAGCTTGCGTGGAACGGCTGGCGCATGATGTCGCTCGTTCCGGGACAACTCCCCGACGGTGGTCTCAATACGACACTCATGGGAACGTCGATGTCCTTGCCCGCGGCCATCGTGCAAGCGGCGGGCACTCTGCTGGATCCGATCAGCCGCGATGCGATGCCGGACTCCGGGTTACAGCGACTTCTTGGCTTGATCACGCAAACCGTCGCGTTCGGCTGGGTGGCAGTTGCGTCTGCGCGCGGCGCGGCGTCTTTCGGTGCGCGCGATTCACTGATCGCGCGCGGCGCGGGCCTCGGGATCCTTGCCACCATCGTGTACATACCGACGGTGCTGTACATCTCGTACCACTCAATCGGAACGCAACACCGTTACATCTTCCCCTTGCTCCTGCTTGCCATCGCCGGCGCGACGCTCTCCTGCGGACGTATCGTCGCTCGCTGGGTGTGTTTCGCGTTCGGCATCGGCATGCTTATCGTGGCATTGGGAGCGATTCTGGCAACGTACGGTTGACGGGCCTACTGATGTCGTACAGGCGCGTCATGCTAGCGTCGCTCGGTGACGTCCAGGCGGCTGGATTCTTGAATCCGCCCCGCGGATCGACCGGTTCAGGAGTGTAGATGATCAAGCGAGTGCGTCTCGAACGCGATCGGGCGGCCGAGATCTATCGGGAGTTGGGCCTCGCCGAACTGTTCCGCCGACTGGTGGTCTACCGCACACAGAACGGGCTCCTGCAGATGCTCCGGTATCTCGTGGTGGGAGCGGTCGCCGCGGTTGTCGATACCGGCGCGCTTCTGCTGTTGACGCACGTCCTTCACGTCGAGGTGCTGACGGCCGGGACGATCAGTTTTGCACTCGGAACAATCGTCAACTATGTGCTCAGTGTGCTGTGGGTGTTCTCGAGAACCGCCTATCCGTACGTCGAGATGGCACTGTTCGTGCTCATCGGCGCCGCGGGTCTGGTCGTAAACGATGTCGTGTTGTGGGTGTGCACGCAGTTGCTTGACATGGACGTGCTGTGGTCGAAGCTCGTCGCCATCGTGGTCGGTTTCGCGTGGAACTTTATCCTGCGGAAGATCATGTTCGATCGTCTCGGAGCTCGCATGCGACGGGCGGCTGACGATCGGGCGCGAGCCCTCGATCGCGACGCAGAGCCCGCCGCGTGAGCACCTGCGACGATCTTCACGCACGGTCGACTGAGGCGCAGAGGTCCGCGTGGATCTGCTCGTAGTCGGCTCGGGCTTCTTCGGTCTGACGATCGCGGAGCGGGCTGCGGCATCCGGTCGGAAGGTGACGGTGCTGGAGCGCCGTCATCACATCGGTGGCAACGCCTATTCGGAGGACGAGGTCTCGACGGGGATCGAGATTCACCGGTACGGCGCGCATCTGTTCCACACGTCGAACGCGACGGTGTGGGAGTACGTGAACCGGTTCACGGCGTTCACGTCGTATGTGCACCGGGTGTATACGACGCATCGTGGTGTGGTGTTCCCGTTGCCGATCAATCTCGGCACGATCAACCAGTTCTTCCAGGCGGCGTACACGCCTGACGAGGCGCGGGCGCTGGTCGCGGAGCAGGCGGGCGAGTTCGATGCGCGTGCGGCGGCGAACCTCGAGGAGCGGGGGATCGGGCTGATCGGCCGGCCCCTGTATGAGGCGTTCATTCGCGACTACACGGCGAAGCAGTGGCAGACGGCGCCGGCGGAGCTGCCGGCGGAGGTGATCAGCCGGCTGCCGGTGCGGTACACGTACGACAACCGCTACTTCAACGACACGTGGGAGGGCCTCCCGGTCGACGGCTATACGGCGTGGCTGGAGCGGATGGCGGATCACCCGAACATCGAGGTGAAGCTGTCGACCGACTTCTTCGACGCGTCGCAGCCGCTGCACAAGCAGGCCGTGGTCGGTCAGGTGCCGGTCGTCTACACGGGGCCGGTGGACCGCTACTTCGACGACGCGGAGGGCGCGTTGTCGTGGCGCACGCTCGATTTCGAGCAGGAGGTGCTGGAGGTCGCGGACTTCCAGGGCACGAGCGTCATGAATTACGCCGACGCGGATGTCCCGTACACCCGCATCCACGAGTTCAAGCACTTCCACCCCGAGCGCGCCGACCGGTACCCGAAGGACCGCACGGTGATCGTACGGGAGTTCTCGCGGTTCGCGGAGCCGGGCGATGAGCCGTACTACCCGGTGAACACCCCCGCCGACCGTGAGCGCGTGCTCGCGTACCGTGAGCTCGCCCGGGGCGAGAAGGATGTCCATTTCGGCGGGCGCTTGGGCACCTACCAGTACCTCGACATGCACATGGCCATCGGCTCCGCGCTGTCGCTGTGGAACAACACGCTCGCCTAACGCTCGATGACCGCGCCGTTCGTCCTGCAGCGCACCGTCTTCCCGCCCGAGGGTGAGACGGCGGCTCGCGCGCTGTACGTCGACGGGCCGGGCGAGATCGCGGGCCGCGAGACTCTCCACGTCGCCGGGGGCGGCACCGTATCGCTCGGCACCTATTTCAACTCCTTCGCGGCCGCCTACTGGCGCCGGTACGCGGCGCTCGGCCGGGTGGTTCTCACGGTGGATGCCGCGGGCCGCGGCACGATCGACGTCGTGGCCTCCGACGCGCACGCCCGCCCGGCCGTGGTCGGGCGCATCCCGATCGACGGATCCGGCGAGCGGAGAGTCGAGCTCGACCTCGCCCGGTTCGACGACGGCGGAGCGATCTGGCTCGATCTTCGCTCGGTCGACGGTCTGGAGCTGCGCTCGGCTCGGTGGACGACGGATGCCGCGCCCCGCCGCGGCGGCGCCGTCACCGTCGTCATCGCGACCTTCAACAGGCCGGACGACTGCGCCGCCCAGCTGCGTGCGGTCGGCGGCGACCCGGCGCTGGTCGCCTCTCTCGCGGGCGTGGTCGTCGTCGACCAGGGTGATGCCCACCCCGATGACGCCGACGGGTTCGCCGCGGCATCCGCTCTGCTCGGCGACCGCCTGCGCATCGTGCGTCAGCCGAACCTGGGCGGATCGGGCGGCTATTCGCGCGGGATGCTCGAGGCGCTCGCCGCGGGCGACAGCGACGCCGTCCTGCTGCTCGACGACGACGCGCGTGCCGAGCCGGAGGCGATCGCGCGGGCGATCGCGTTCTTCCGGTACGCCGCGCGGGAGGTCGTCGTGGGCGGCGGGATGCTGCACATCGACGCGCCCACGCGCCTGTATGCGCAGAGCGAGCAGTGGGACGACCGCATCTCGTGGTTCGCGCTCGGACGCGACGGCGCCTACGACGTCGACTTCGCCGAGACGCCGTGGCGGGGCCACGAGAACCTTCACCGCGTCGAGCGCTCCGACTTCAACGGCTGGTGGATGTGCCTGCTGCCGACGGCGGTGCTGCGGCGCGTGGGGCTCGCCCAGCCGCTGTTCCTGAAGGGCGACGACGTCGAGTTCGGCCTCCGCGCCGGGGCGGCGGGCGTCGAGACGGTCAGCCTGCCGGGAGTCGCCGTCTGGCACCTCGGCTGGGGATCGAAGCTCCCGACCCACACGTGGGAGGCGTACTTCCTGCACCGCAACCGGCTCATCACCGCCCTGCTGCATTCGACCGGCCGATACGGGCGTCTGACGGTGCTGCACGCGTTCCTCGGCGATCTGAAGCTCCTCTCCCGCGGCCACACCGCACCGGTGGCGCTGCGCGCACGGGCGACCCGCGACGCCGTCGCCGGACCGGGCGCGCTCCCGGGCTGGCTCGCGACCCGTGTCGTGACGGTGCGTGCGGCGATGACCGCGATGACGGATGCCGCCTCCCGCCGTTCGCCCGCAGGGACCGCCGTCGCCGTGATCGGTGCGGCCGCCGCGAGCGCCGCGCGGCACGCGCGCCTGCTGCTCGGCTGGCCGCGCCTGGCGGCGCGGTTCCGCGCGTCGGCGGGGGACGCGACATCCGTCGCCGCCTGGCGGCGCATCATCGAGGACGCGACGTGACCGCCTGGTTCGCGGTCGTGCCCGTCGTCGTCGGCGCGCTCGCCGTCGTGCTGATCCCGGGGATCGCGGCCACCCTGCCGGTGCGCATGGGGCTGCTCTCGCGCGTCGCGCTCGCCGGGCCTATCGGGGTGATGGCAATCGGCGTCGCGGGCATCGTGTCGCAGCCGCTGCACCTGCCGTTCAGCGCCGTGTCGCCGATCATCGTCGCGCTCGTCGTCGCCATCGTGCTGTTCGTGACGACCCGCCTCCTTCCAGGGATCCGGGTGCGTCCCGACGGTGTGCGGGTCGTGTGGCTGCTCCCCGTCTGGATCCTCACGGCGCTCGCCGTCGCGGTGATCGCGCTCTGGCAGGTTCCGTCGCCCGATCTGTTCAGCCAGGCCTACGACAACAACTTCCACCTGGCCGCGATCGCGCACATCCTCTCCACGGGCGACGCCTCCTCGCTGACGCTGCGCTCGATCATCGAGACCGGCAAGACCTTCGCGTTCTACCCGTCGGGGTGGCACTCGATCGTCGCCGCGACCGTGCAGGTCACCGGAGCGACCGTGCCCGTCGCGGTGAACGCGGCGTGGATCGCCGTCGTCGCCGGCATCTGGCTGCCCGGGGCGGCCTGGCTCGCGCAGGCGCTCGTGCCGCGGCATCCGCGCGGTATCGTCGCGCTCGTCGCGTTTCCCCTCGGCGCCGCCTTCGGCGCGATGCCCTACGCCCTGCTGAGCTGGGGCACGCTCTACCCGACCTTCCTCGGCACGGCGCTACTGCCCGCGGGCGTCGCGGTCGTGGTGCTCGCGGTGCGAGCGGTCGTCGCGGAGCGCGGCCCCCGCCGTGTCGCCGCGCTGCTCTGGGGTGGGGGGATGTCGCTGACCGCCACCGCCGCGATCGGCTTCGGCCAGCCACGGGTACTGGTGAGCTGGGCGGTGCTGCTGCTGCCGTTCGTGCTCGCGACCGCGGGTTCGCTCGTGCGTGCCGGATGGCGTCGCGGTGGGCGCTCCCGTCGCGCGGTGACGTGGAGCCTCATCGGAGTGGTGATCGCCCTCGTCGTGGTCGCGGCGGTCGGCTTCTGGTACCTCGTCGCGCGCCTCGGCCTGTTCGCCCGCCCCCTCGACGACCGTCTCGGCGGACCGCAGGCCAAGGCCACTCAGAGCGTGCTCGACGGCCTCGGTCAGGTGCTGCTGCAGGCGTGGCCGACGGGCCCTACCGTCAACTTCCCGGCGGTGCTGCTCGCCGCGGTGGTGGTCGGCGGCGTCCTCGTCGCACTGCGTACCCGCGGGCTGCGGTGGATCGTGGTGTCGTATGCCGTGCTCGCGCTGCTGTTCGCGGCCTCTGCCGGCTCCGACGATGTCGTCACGAAGCTCGCGACCGCGCTCTGGTACAAGGACCGCTACCGCATCGACTCGGTGCTGCCCGTCATCGGTGTGACCCTCGCGACCCTCGGCGTGCTCGCCGCGACCGCGTGGCTGCGCCGCGCCGATGCGCGCGGCGGCGGCGCGCTCGCCCTCGCCGGGGTCGTCACCGCGACCTCCGGCGTGGCCCTGGTCGCCGGCGGCGCGTCCGCCTCGATCGGGCGCGTGTTCGCGATGCCGGCCTCGCACGCCACCGAGGCGATCGTCTCCGCCGCGCAGATCGAGTTCATGACATCGCGTCTGCCGATGATCGTGCCCGTCGGCCAGCGCGTCATCGGCGACCCGTGGGACGGGTCGGGGCTGTCGCTGCTGTTCGGCGACCGCGAGCCGGTCTTCCCGCACGTGAACGGACAGTGGGATCCGCAGCGGTCGCTGCTCGCGTTGCATCTGCAGGACATCCGCACCGACCCGGCGGTCTGCCAGGCGCTCGACGCGCTGCGCGTACGGTACGTGCTCTACAACCCCCACGCCTTCGGCGGCGGGGACCCCTCGGGGAACCACTTCTCCGGCGTGCACGCCGCCGTCGAGGCGGGCCTGTTCACCCCGGTCGCGACCGACGGCGACACGTCACTGCTCGAGATCACGCAGTGCGGTCCGCTGACCACTGGGTGACCGACCCGGTCAGACGTTCCGTCCGAGCCGCTCGCGCCGCTCGGCGACCTTCTCGCGCACGAGGCGGAATCCACCGCTGGTGAGGTAATAGCGCAGCAGCGCGAGATCCCGCCGTCGCCCGCGCGGCATCGCGAGGATGCGCTCGAAGCGGTCGCCGCAGGTCAGCCCGGCCGGACGTGTGCCGTGATCGGCGGCGTGCACCGGGGCGGTGCAGAAATCGACCAGGGGTGACAGTGCCTGCGGCCACGTGTAGGCCTCCGCCACGGCGCGCACCCGCGCCGCCGCGGCCGCGCGCGCCCCCGGCTCGGCGAGGGTGGCGATCGCCGCCGCGAGTGCTGCGGCATCCTTCTCGGGAACGACGGCGCCGAGCCCCTGTGAGGTGATGACGTCAGCGAACGTGTCACCCTCGGTCGCGATGATCGGGAGCCCTGCCCACAGGTAGTCGAGCAGGCGCGTGCGGAACGAGAACCGGGTCTCTGCGTGCACGACATGGGTGCTGACGCCGATGTCCGCGTCGAGGAGGTAGTTGACCCGGTCGTCGTAGTCGACCCAGGAGTCGTTGAAGAAGACGGTGCGGTCGCGCAGACCGAGGCGCTCGGCGGCGCCGACAGTGTCGGCGACGACCTGCATCTCGGGCACGTCGGGGTTGAAATGGCTCGCGCTCAGGAAGAACAGCTTCACGTGGGGATGCGAGTCGCGGAGTACGCCCATCGCCTCGATGAGCGACACCGGATCGAACCAGTTGTAGATGCCGCCGCCCCAGATCAGAACCACGTCGCCGTCGTCGATTCCGGGGACGATGCCCTTGAGGGCCGGCCGTGTACGCACCGGCGGTGCAACCGGGAGGCCGAACGGCACGATGCGGACGAAGGACGAGAAGGTCTCGTCGGCACGGTACGTGGACGGGTTGAGTCGCCCGAGGGTCGACAGCGCGCCGAGCCACAGGTCCCGTTGGCGCTCCGAGGCGCAGAGCACGGCATCGGCGCGGAGGAGCTGCTCGTTGATCAACGAGACGGCCTTCCGCACCTCCTCGTTCCAGGTGCGCTCGTCGGAGAACTTGTTCAGTTCGAGCTGTTCGAGCTGGAACGGGTCGTAGAGGTCGGCGACGACGATCTTCGCCGACGTGCGGACCGACGGGAACATGCGGAACGAGACACCCTGCACGACGATGACGTCGCACCACTGCTCGTGCACCGCGATCGCCGCGTCATCCGATTCGTGCACGGCATGCAGGCCGAAGCGCTCGCTGGTGCGCTCGATGCGGTTCCACGACACGACCCGTACATCGCATGCGTCTGCCAGTGCCTCGGCCATGTTCCAGACGCGGATCGCCGGACCGGCCATCTTCTCGCCGATCAGGTCGCCCGTCACGATGAGCACCCGGGTGCGGCGCTCGTCGGCCACGCTCATCCCTCCAGCGGGGGCATGACGGCCCACGACCGGTCGCGGGCGATCGCGAGGCCGTCGCGCATGCCGCGGAACAGATTGCTGGTGCCGCGCACCTTCCGCTCGACGATGAGCAGACGGATGATCTCCTTGACGAACGTGAGCGCCGTGCCGAGCGCGAAACGCACCGGACGGTAGGCGCCGTGCTCGGCGAAGTAGTGCCGCATGATCCCGCGGTTGCGCATGATGTAGTAGCGGTACGCGTCGCTCGACGCGTTCAGGTGCCGGATGCCCATGTCCCACTGGCGGATCTCGCGCGTGCGGGTGAGGACGAACTCGTTGACGATGACCGCGGTGGTGCGCAGCGAGGCGAGCCAGCCGTAGACCGAGTCATCCCAGTAGATGAAGAAGCGGGGGTCGGGAAGGCCGATCTCGGCCACGATCGAGCGGTGGATGAACATGCCCTCGAAGCACCCGGAGTTCATCTCCCGGTAGCCAGCGCCATCGAACCCCGCGGGCGCGAACGGGATGGGGATGCCGAGGGGGATCGACAGGCGGTACTGCCAGTAGAACTCGCTGCCGTCGTAGTCGTAGCGGCGCCCCTGGATGCTCTTGAACCGCGGTGCCCACGCGCCCATGCGCGCGAGTCCGTCGGAGATGACCTCCACGTCGTCGTCCATGAGCCAGATCCACTCGCTGCCGAGCTCGTACGCGACCTGCATCCCGGCGCTGAACCCGCCCGAGCCACCGGTGTTTTCCTCGAGCCGGCGGTAGACGAGCTCGGTGCCGAGACGTTCCCGGTAGCTCTCGACGACCTCGGTGGTGTCGTCGCCCGAAGCGTTGTCGACGATCACGACGTGGCCCGGTTTCGGATCCATCGCGATGATGCTGTCGAGAAGCTTCGACAGCAGCGCCGACCGGTTGTAGGTGACGATCGCGATCGTCGCCGACGCGGGGTCGAACGAGGTGGTGGCGGGCACGTCGAAGGCAGGGGATGCGGCGGCCATAGCCCTCACATCCTACCGAGCCTTCCTCGCCACTCCCACAGCGACTGGTGCTCGTAGGCGCGCGTCGCGCAGACGACGAGCAGCAGCCATCCGAATCCCGAGAGGGCGAAGCTCTCGAAGAAGGAGTAGACGATGAGGGCGACGAGCACGAGCGGCGTCCACGCGTAGACGACCGAGCGCCGGTTGGATGCGTCGATCCATGAACGCACGAAGGCCGTCGCGCAGAGCGCGAAGAACAGGACGAACCCGATCCAGCCGAGTTGCAGCAGCGCGTCGAAGAAGGCGTTCAGCGCCGACAGGTTGGTCGTGCCCAGGCTGGCGTTGATGGCCGAGAACGGCATGTCGCCGGGGATCCACGGTCCGAACCAGCCCCATCCTCGGAAGGGGTGGCTGCGCACGAATCGCAGCACCGTGAGCCACAGGTCGTAGCGTGCGTTGATGTCGTTGTCGGCGCCGATCAGGGTGATGAGGCGCTGGCGCAGCAGGTAGGCCAGCACGATGCTGGCGAGCACGGCGGCGCCGAGGGTCCACTGCACGGCGGACCGATACGGCGCCCGTGTGTGCCGAACCATCAGCAGAACGGATGTCGCCACCGCGCCGGCGATCGCGACGACCAGCACGATCGGCGATCCCGTGAGGAGGGCGAGCGCTCCGGCGAGCAGCACGGAGCCGAGCGAGAGCCACGGGGAGACCGTGTTCGCTCGCCACTCGATCACGAAGGTCACGATCGCCATCACCGCCGTGAACCCGAGGGCGTTGCGGGTGCCGAAGATGCCCTGGACGGGTCCGAGCGAGGCGATGTTGCCCTGGATGCCGAGGATGTCGATGGGATGGTCGAGGAAGACACCCGCGAGCAGTTCGAGGGCGAGCGAGAGCACGAGCACGATGCGCGCGACGTTGGCGAGCGCGTGCACGACCTCCAGTGTGTCGCGGGTGTTCGCGATCGCGACCCCGACGAGCGCGATCGCGACGATCGAGACCGCTGAGACGAGGCCGGCCTGAGGGTCGGTGTTCCACAGCAGGCTGAGGGCGGCCCACCCGACGAATCCGACGGCGAGCGGCGTGGTCAGCCGGGGGAGGGAGATGACGCGCCGGTGGGCGAGGAGGACGGCCACCGCGAGCACCGACAGCACCGCCACCATGGTGACGTAGGTCGCGATACCCGCTGTCCGTTCGATGACAGTGCGGCAGCAGACCACCAGGAAAGCGGTCATCGTGAAGGCGTGCGCGAATCTGTCGGAGCCGAGGAGCGTGGTCAGGGGGTCTGCCGGCGGGCGGGCGGAGGCGGCATCCGTCATCGAGACCGCCATTGCTCCGAGGCGGCGCCGCGCGCGGGCGCATCGCCGGTCACACGCGGCGCGCGCTTGATCGCGAACGTCACGGCGACGACGAGTGCCCACGCCGACGGCGGAAGCCCGGCCGGCGAGGTCGCCGAGTGGATGAGGGTCACCGTCAGCGCGAGGGTCGGCACGAGTGTGAGCGCCGAGTAGGGACGGTCGTCGCGGATGTCCCATCTCGGTCGGTCCACGCCGAAGAACCACGATCGCCACACGGCGCCGGCCAGTGCCGCGGCGCCGAGCACCGTCGCGACGGGGCCGGCGGTGAGCCAGAGGCCGCTCCACGCCGGAGCGATGGTCACCTCCCGCGGCCACAGCACGACCACGATGAGCGAGAGCACCACGGCGGCGGCCGCGTACGCGGCGTACAGCGGCGTGCGTCCGCCGAAACGCCGCACGGTCCGCATGAGGAGCTGGGTGGTGAGCACGAGCCCGACCGCGAGTGCGGCCGCCGCGCCCGCGGGCGACCAGGCGTGCACGAACATCACAAGCTGCAGCGCCAGGACGATCCCGCGCACCCCGCGCCGTGATGCCCGAGCACGCAGCAGGGCGCCGGTCGCGATGAGGCCGGTGAGGGCCGTCGCCGCGAGGACGTCGGGGGATCCGAGGCCACCGGTGATCGAGCCGAGACGCCAGAGCGATCCGTCGCTCACGAGGAGCCCGGTCGCGCCCTCGAGAGGTCCGCGCAGCACGGTCGCCGCCCACGCCTCCAGCGCGAGTCCGGCCCCGAGCACCCACGACGCCGCCGACGAAAGCGCGATCACGAGTTCGACCCACGTCAGCACACTCGCCAGGAAGAGGCCGTGCACCGCGGCGGACGCGAGAGCGAGTGCCGCGGGCCAGAGCGTCGCCCGATCGGGGGAGAGGGCGATGGTCGTCGCCGCGACGACGACGAACGCGAGCGCCGCCCACGGCAGCCGGCGCCAGGCGAGGCGCCCGCGGCCGAAGAGCCAGATCGCGAGCGTGGCCACGAGCGAGGCGGCGAGCAGCAGCTCGGCGACGTCGGGGCCGAGCAGCGATGCCCAGAGAGGGAGACCCACCAGGATAACGAGCGCGACGAGGCACCACGCGCGCAGCAGCAGGTGCGGGGTCGTCTCGCGGAGCGGGGCGGCGGGCGGCGCGGCGATCGGGTGTCTCGAGTGCACGGCCATCGTGATCTCAGCGTAGTCGCGCCCGCCTAGGCTGACAGGGTGATCGTGACGCTGTCCAACGCTCCGCGCGACTACGCCTGGGGTTCGAGTACTCTCATCGCCGACCTCGAGGGCCGTGCGCCGTCGGGCCGGCCCGAGGCCGAGACCTGGTTCGGCGACCATCCGGCGTCTCCGGCGCTCGTCGGCGCACCGGGGTCCCCGACGCTCGACGCGTGGCTGACGGCGCGCGGCGAACGCCCCCTCCCGTATCTGCTGAAGCTCCTCGCCGCCGCGGCGCCCCTCTCGATCCAGGTGCACCCGTCGAAGGCCGAGGCCGAGGCCGGGTTCGCCGCGGAGGAGGCGTCGGGGCTCGCGCGCGATGACGCGGCGCGCAACTACCGCGACGACAATCACAAGCCCGAGATCCTGGTGGCGCTGAGCGCCCGATTCGACGCGCTGGCAGGGCTGCGGCCGGTCGCGGCATCCCGGGCTCTCGTCGAGGCGCTCGGCGTCCCCGCTCTCGCCGACCGGCTCGCCGGGGACGACGATGCCGACGTGCTCGCCGACGTGCTCGCGTGGGTGCTGGGCGAGGGTGACGAGGTCACCGCCGCGGTCGGTGCGGCGCTGCAGTCCCCGGATGCCGCGGCCCGCGCGGCGTTCGCCGCCGAGCCCACCGCGAGCCTCGAGGCCCTCACCCGCGTCGCGGCGATGAATCCGGGCGACCCCGGCGTCGTGGTCGCGCTGCTCATGAACCACGTGTCTCTCGGCACCGGCGAGGCCGTCTACCTGCCGGCCGGCATCCTGCACGCCTACCTGTCGGGCCTCGGGGTGGAACTGATGGCCGCGAGCGACAATGTGCTGCGGGGAGGGTTGACGCCGAAGCACATCGACGTCGCCGAACTGCTGCGCATCGTCGACACCCGTCCGTCGGCGCCACCGTTGCTGGCGCCTGTCGTGTCCGGCGCGGTGCGACGCTACGCGCCGGCGATCCCCGACTTCGCGCTCACCCGGGTGAGCCTCGAGGGCGGTGCGGTCGAGGTGCCGATCTCGGGTCCGGCGATCGTGCTGGCGACGGCCGGGACCCCGTCGGTCGCGGGCGGTGAGGCCGCGACCTCCATCGCTCTCGTCCCCGGGGGCGCGGTGTTCCTGACAGCCGATGAGTCCGTGGTGCGGCTGTCGGGCGTGGGTGAGGCGTTTGTGGCTGAGCCGGGTGGGAACGCGGGCTGAAACCTCTGCCAGACCGGCGCGTCGCAAACCTTCGACTCATGGTTGAGTGTTTATGATCCGCGACTTGACCAATCCGAATGACACCGCTGTAATTTACATACGCGCTTCGGGTGGACGCGGAGGGGAGAACGAGATGTCGGCATCGCAGTACCGATCGAGTGTTCCCGGCAACTGGTTCGTCGATCCGGTGTTCCTGGGCGTCCCGGGCGTACGCCGCCCCGAGGTCGACGACGACAATCCGCTCTCGTGGCAGACCGACGCTCTCTGCTCGCAGACGGACCCCGAGGCGTTCTTCCCCGAGAAGGGCGGATCGACCCGCGACGCCAAGCGCATCTGCTCCACCTGCGACGTCCGCGGCGAATGCCTCGACTACGCGCTCGAGAACGACGAACGCTTCGGCATCTGGGGCGGGCTGAGCGAGCGGGAGCGCCGCAAGCTCAAGCGACGCGCCTGACCTCCACCCAATGCGGCGCCGCTCGGCGCGGCGCGGGGGAGTGCGTCGACGCTCACCTAGGCTGACCACGTCATGCCCGACCGTGTCCACGCCCTCCTCGTCGTCCGCCCCGACGGGCGCGTCCCGGCCGCGGCGCATCTTCGCGCCACGCTCGACGCGCTCTCCCGGCAGACCCGTCAGATCGACGCGCTGACCATCGTCGTGTGCGGTGGAACCGTCGAAGTGCTCGACATCGCCGGGACCTCTGGTGCCGAAGGCGTCATCACGGCGGGGTCGGCCGTCTCGTTCGCGGAGGCCCTGCGGCTCGCGACTGCGCGCCTCTCGGGCGACGCGGTGTGGCTTCTCGCGCAGGACACCGCCCCCGCCCCCGATGCTCTCGCGCGCCTGGTCGGCGCGTTGGAGATCTCCCAGACGGTCGCGGTCGTCGCCCCGAAGGTCGTGAGCGCCGACGACACCGCGCTCATCGTCTCGCTCGGAGAGACCCTCACCCACGGTGGGCGCCGTATCGGCCTGGCGGACGACGAACTCGACCAGGGCCAGCACGACCACGTGGAAGACGTGCTCGGCGCCGACGTGCGCGGCATGCTCGTGCGCACCTCGGTGTGGCGGGCGCTCGACGGTCTCGACGACGCGCTCGCCGGTGCCGACGAGGGGCTGGACCTCGGCATCCGGGCCCGACTCGCCGGGCATCGCGTGACCGTGCAGCCCCGCGCCGTGGTCGCGGTGGCGGGTGATGGTGTCGCCGGTCTGCCGAGCCCCGACACCCGTCGTCGCCGTCGGCATCGGGCGTTCGCGACCCGCACGGCCCAACTGCATCGGCGCCTCGCGTACGCCCCCGCGGGCGCCGTCCCGCTCCACTGGCTGACCCTGCTCCCGATCACTCTGTGGCGCACGGTGATGCACCTGGTGGCCAAGAGCCCGGCGCTCGTGCTCCCCGAATGGGGTGCGGGTCTCGTCGCCGCCTGGCGGCCCGCCGCGCTCGCCCGGTCGCGTTCACGCATCCGCCGCGCGCGGGTGGCTGCGTGGTCGTCTCTGTCGTTGCTGCGCATCTCCCGCTCCGACCTGCGAACGCGGGTCGAGGCCGACGGTGATCCGGATGCCGCGGCCCGCCCGACGCGCGAGGAGCTGCGCTTCTTCGCCGGTGGCGGAGCCTGGGTCGTGCTGGCCGCGCTCGTGGTCTCCATCGCGGCGTTCCCGGCTCTGCTGGCCTGGCCCACGCTCGGCGGAGGAGCACTGGCTCCGCTGTCATCGACGCTCTCGCAGCTCTGGGCGAACGCGCTGTACGGCGCCCATTCGGTCGGATTGGACGCCGCGATCCCCTCCGATCCGTTCTCCGCCCTGCTCGCGCTGATCGGAACCCTCTCTCCCGGGGCACCGTCGCGCGCGCTGGTCGTGCTCTGGATCGCCGCGCTGCCGCTCGCTGCTCTCGGCGGCTGGTTCGCCGCCACCCGGATCACCTCCCGCGACTCGCTGCGCATCCTCGCTGCGGTGCTGTGGGCGCTCGCACCCACCTTCCTGGTGGCGCTCGTCGACGGTCGGCCGGCGGCATTGATCGCGCACCTCGCCCTCCCGTGGCTGCTCTACGCCGGCGCGGTGGCGCATCGGTCGTGGGCCTCCGCCGGCACGGCCTCCCTCGTGATGGTGGTGGTCTGGGCGGCGTCGCCGTCCCTCGCTCCTGCGCTCGTGGCGCTGTGGGTGCTGGCCGTCATCTCCACAGTGGTCGCGCGCGGGGGGCCGGGCGTCGCGCAGGTCGTGTGGACGATCATCCCGGCCGTCGTCGTCTTCCTGCCCCTCGCCTGGGCACAGGTCAACGCCGGCACTCCGTGGGGCCTCCTGGCCGACCCGGGCATCACCGTCTCCGGTGGGGCGAGCGCGGATGCCGCGGGTCGCCTGGCGCTCGTGGCCGGATTCCCCGTGGACGGACTCGGGGGGTGGGAGCAGCTCGTCTCCGCTCACCTGCCCGGGCTCCCCACGTGGGCGCCGGCGCTGCTCCTGGCCCCGCTCGCGATCGTGGCGCTGGCCTCGCTGCTCACGCCGCGCTGGTTCGTGGGGGCCGCGGCCCTCATCCTCGTGGTCCTCGGTCTCGGCACGGCGTTCCTCGCCGTCGGGGTGAGCGTCGCGTTCGCCGCCGACGGCACGCCCGTCGCGCTGTGGCCGGGCGCGGCTCTCAGTCTGGCGTGGGCGGGGGTCGTCGGCGCTGCGCTCGTCACGCTCGATGCTGGGCTGCCGGTCCGGGCCGCGGCGGCACGCGGCGTCACGATCGCCGTCCTGGTCGTGCTCGGCGCGGCAGCCGTCCTGCCGCTGCTCGCGTCCGAGCGGCGTGGCGCGCTCGAGATCACCAACGGCCCCGACTCGACGGTGCCCGCCTTCGTCGACGCGCAGACCCGTACCACGCCGAACGTCGCGACCGCCGTCGTCACTCCGCTCTCCTCGGGAGCGATCTCTCTCGACGTCGTCTGGAACGGCGGCGCCACCCTCGACGGCCAGTCGACCCTGCTCGCCACGCGTACGTCGGCGTCCGGGGCGTCCGTCCAGTTCGCCGGTCTGGTCGTCGACACCCTCTCCTCCGGCGCCGACGCTCCGCTCGCGGCGCTCGCCTCCGCCGGTGTGGGATACATCCTCATCCCGACGCTGCCGGGCTCTGAGACCGACGCGGCTCGCGCGACCCGTCTGGCCGCAGCCGCCGCCCTGAACCAGAACGCGCAGCTCGCGGATGTCGGCCTCACTCCCAAGGGGGAGCTCTGGGCCGTGCGCGCCGGGGTCGTGCCCCGAGCGGATGCCGCGGCATCCGTCACCGCCACCGCCACGCTGGTCGGGGTGGGGCAGCTCGCCATCGTCGTCATCGCGCTGCTGCTCTCGCTGCCGACCGCCGCGTCTCGGCGACTCGCCCGCCAGACCCCGCGTGTCGTGGGTCCGCGCGCTCGGGAGGACGACCGATGACCCGCGAACGCGTCGTGTTCTGGGCGGCCACGTCCACGCGTCTGATCGTGGGCGCCGCCGTCGCCGTGGCGCTCGTCCTCGCCGTGGGTGTCGCCGCGGCTGCGCCCTGGCCGACCGTCGCCGCGGACAAGTCGGCCGTCACGGCGGCCCCGGCCGCATCCTCGACGACGCTCGCGTGCACCGGCCCGCTCATCGGGGTGGGGCGCAGCTCCACCGACATCGCGGCCTTCGACAACGCGGGTCCGGTCGCGGTGACGACGGCGTCGGCCTCGGGTGGCGACCCGGTCCTCGGACGGGTCTCCAGCCCGGCCGTGCCCGGCTCCGCGCCGGCCACGATCACTCAGGCGCCGGCCAACGGCGCTCGCGTCGGCGTGGCCGCCGCACAGTCCGGCTCGGTGAGCGCCGACGATCTGCGCGGATTCGCCGCCAGCGCCTGCACCTCGTCTCGCTCCCAGCAGTGGCTCGTGGGCGGTGCCGCGACGACCGGATACGCCGATGTCGTGGTGCTCACCAACCCCGAGGACGTACCGGCCACGGTCGACATCACGGCCTACGGCTCGCAGGGCGCGCTGAGCCCGACCGGCGGTCAGAACCTCGTCGTCCCGGCGCGATCCCAGCGCGTGCTGCCGCTGGCCGGCCTCGTGCCCGGCGAAGAGGCTCCGGTGCTGCGCGTGAGCGCCACGGGCGCCGCCATCGTCGCCGCCCTGCAGTCGAGTCTCACCCGCACCCTGCTCCCTGGTGGGATCGACCAGATCACCGCGACGGCGGAGGCAGCGACACGGGTCGTGATCCCCGGAGTGACGATGCCGTCATCGGCCGTCGGCGCCCAGGGCTCGTCGCCGGTGACGGTGCTGCGCGCCCTCTCAGCCGATGTCGCGACGACGGCGACCGTGACGGTCGCGGCGGTCGGCGGCGGCCAGCTCTCGACACGGCAGATCCCGCTCGCGGCCGGGATCCCCACCGAGCTGGAGCTTCCGGGCCTCGCGGCCGGAAGCGTCACTGTGACCGTCACCGCGTCCGCCCCGGTCGTCGCCGCCGTGTGGCAGGCCACCGGACTCGGTGAGGGTTCGGATTTCGCGTGGTACTCCGCGGCGCCGAGCCTCACCGACGATGCCATCGTCGCCGTCGCGGCGGGCCCGTCACCGGTGCTCACCATCGCAGCGGGGGAGGCCGCGGCATCCGTCACGCTCACTCCGACATCGGGCGGCTCGGCGACCACCGTGTCCGTTCCCGCATCCGGGTCCGTCGCCGTCCCGGTGGTCAGCGGCGCCGGTTACGTGCTGTCGGCGAGCGCGCCCGTGAGCGCGAGCGTAGGCTACAGCGCCACGGGGCAGCTGGCGTCCTACCCGGTGGCGGCGTCGGCCAGCCAGACCGCGCAGGTCACGGTGATCGTCGATCGCTGAGACAACTCAGAGGAAACGGAACCGCTCGGGCCCGAGATCCCACGGATCGCGATCGAGGTACTCCGCGGCCGCGCGGAACACGCAGCTCTCGACGATCATGCGCCGGTGGTGCTCGTCGTTTCGATGGAGCCTGCTCATCCGCTCGATGGGAAGCCGATAGAGCACGATGCGCTTCTGCGTCGCATCGACGCTCCACCGCGGCACTCCGGTCGGCGTCTCGGCGGACGGCAGGTCCGCGATCTCGAACCGCACCTCCCGCAGCTCCTCCCATGCGCCGCGCAGGAATTCCGCGGTGCTCCCGACAGCGAGGTCGAAGCGGTCGACACGCGTCTCGAGCGGGGGAAGCGGCGGGCGGACGACGGCGCTGCGGCCCTCGCGGCCGTGTCGTCCGTGCCGGCTGGGCAGCGCACGGGCGCTGCGGCGGGAACGTCGACGCATCATTCGGCTAGCCTAACGAGCCGTCGGCCGCACCGATTTGTCCCCCGATCTACCTACAGACACGTCACAGGGTCGCCCGTAACCTACGGTCGGGGCGTACTTTGACCATGCTCGGGGATAAGGGGTGGCGTGGGCTCGCTCAGGCAACGAGTCGTTGCCGCCGTCCTCGCGGTGTCGGTGATCGGAATGGGACTGGTGGCGCTGATAAGCGCGCCCGCCACCGCCTCCTCACGCGCCGCAACGACGGTTTCCGCGAAGTGTGACGCCGACGTCGTCTTCATCGGCGTGCGCGGCACGGGAGCGCCGGCCGGCACCGATTCGGGCGACGGTGGGCGCACGTGGAACGACGGCGGATTCGGCCAGGTCGCGGGGCTCGCGGCGCGGTTCACGATGGATGCCTCGGCCTCCGGGACGACCGCCTGGGTTGAGAGCCTCGACTACCCGGCGTCGCTGGACGGCTTCTACCTCGGCAGCATGAACGAAGGCGCGCGGGCCCTGAAGGCCGAGCTGGACGAACTCGCCGGCTGCGCCACTCCGCCCAAGGTCGTGCTCGCCGGTCACTCCCAGGGTGCGCACGTCATCCTGCAGACCCTTGCGCCGCAGAACGAGTTCGGCGCGGCCAGCGGATTCAGTCTCACGGCACAGGAGCGCGCGATGATCACGGGTGTCGTGCTGTTCGGCGATCCGAGCTACGTGCCCGGCGAGCCGTGGAATGCTCCCGGTTCCGGCACCGGATGGGGTATCTTCCCTCGCAGGGCCGAAAGCCTCGCGATGCTCGCTCAATACACCTGGGAAGACACCCCTGCGGGAGCGAGCCAGCCGCAGACGACCTCCAAGATCCGCTCGTACTGCGTCGCGGGAGATGCATTCTGCCAGAGCGGTCTTGCCCCCAACGCGATCGAGCTCCACAACGAGTACATGGTGGATTTCACGAATGACGCTTATGCCTTCCTCCAACGCACGCTCCGCGCGCACTGACGGCTCGGTACCGTCCCTCGCGACGCACCTGCGTGTGGCGCGGGCCGCCGGCATCCTTCTCGTCGTGCAGCTGCTGGTCGCCGCGGCGGGCTCGTTCTTCGCCTGGTCGACCTGGTGGCTGTCGCCGTCGTGCGCCCCGGGCTGCAGCACGGCGCCGGTCTACTGGAACACCGTGGTCTACACGATCGTCGCGGTCGTGCTGTGGCTCGTCGCCGCGGCGGGAGCGGTGGCGTTCAAGGCGCACGGTGCGCGCACCGCGTGGTTTCCGATCGCAGGCTCTGCGATCACGGCGGTGCTCGCGCTCGCCGTGTATCTCTGGAACGTCGCGGCCTTCGGCGGCTGAGCCCGGCGCGGCAGCCTCGGGCGATGCGCGATCGCGCGTAGGGTCGAGCCGTGCGAGGGCGACTGTGTTCGAAGATCGGGTGCGCCCGGGAGGCCGTCGCGACGCTGACCTACGACTACGGCGACCGGATGGCCGCGCTCGGCCCGCTGGGACGCGCGGGCGATCCACATGCGCACGACCTGTGCGCGGCGCACACCGAACGCCTGTCGGTGCCGCAGGGGTGGGTCGTGCTGACCCATGACGCGCTGGCCCGCTGACACCGACTCGTCACGTCGCGTTCTTTTTTGATTCACTCAAAACAGCGCTAGCGTGGGGGTGTGCCCCACATACACGACAGCGACGCGGATGCCGCCATCCGGCGAGCGGGGCTGCGGGTCACCGAGACACGGCGCGCGGTGCTCGCCGCCCTGCGCCCGGACGAGCACCTCGGCGCCGACGACGTGTTCGCGCGCGTGCGCGACGCACTGCCCGGCACGAGTCTGCAGTCGGTCTACAACGCGCTCGGCGACCTCAGCGGCGCGGGACTCCTGCGACGCATCGAGCCCGCCGGCCACCCCGGGCGCTACGAACGGCGGGTGGCCGACAACCACCACCATCTCGTCTGCCGCTCGTGCGGGCGCATCGAGGACGTCGACTGTGTGATCGGCGAGGCGCCCTGCCTCCAGCCCGACGACACGCGCGGCTTCGTGCTCGACACCGCCGACGTGACCTTCTGGGGCTTGTGCGCCGCGTGCGCCGCCCCCGCAGACATCCCCCAGACCCCCACGAAAGGAACGAGATGACCGACATCACGACCGGCTGCCCGGTGCCCCACGACGGCGCCGATGAGACGCGCCTTCCCGTCGGATCCGCCCCCGGCGACAGCGCACCCGAGGGGCGCCTTCCCTCGCCGACCGCGGGCGACGCGAACCGCGTGTGGTGGCCCGAGCGCCTGAACCTGCGCATCCTCGCGAAGAACCCCGCGGTCGCGAACCCGGTGGGCGAGGAGTTCGACTACAAGGCGGCGTTCGAGGCGCTCGACCTCGCCGCTGTGAAGGCCGACATCGCGAAGGTGCTCACCACCTCCCAGGACTGGTGGCCGGCCGACTTCGGCAACTACGGTCCGCTCATCATCCGCATGGCATGGCACAGCGCCGGCACCTACCGCATCTTCGACGGCCGCGGCGGCGCCGGGGCCGGGCAGCAGCGCTTCGCGCCCCTGAACAGCTGGCCCGACAACGTCAATCTCGACAAGGCGCGGCGCCTGCTGTGGCCGGTCAAGAAGACCTACGGCCAGTCGATCTCCTGGGCCGACCTCCTGATCCTCGCCGGCAACGTCGCGCTCGAGGAGATGGGCTTCCGCACGTTCGGCTACGCCGGCGGGCGCGTCGACGTCTGGGAGCCCGACGACGACGTCTACTGGGGCCCCGAGACCACCTGGCTCGGTGACGAGCGCTATTCGGGCGACCGCGACCTGGAGAAGCCCCTCGCCGCCGTGCAGATGGGTCTCATCTACGTCAACCCCGAAGGTCCCAACGGCGAGCCCGACCCGCTGAAGTCGGCCCGCGACATCCGCGAGACGTTCCGCCGCATGGCGATGAACGACGAGGAGACGGTGGCCCTCATCGCCGGCGGCCACACCTTCGGCAAGACGCACGGGGCAGCCCCCGACACGACCGTCGGGGAGAACCCCGAGGGTGCGCCGCTCGAGCAGCAGGGCCTCGGTTGGAAGAACACGCACGGCACCGGCACGGGCGACGACACGATCTCCAGCGGGCTCGAGGTCACCTGGACCTATCACCCGACGCGCTGGGACAACGAGTTCTTCCACATCCTCTACGGCTACGAGTGGGAGCTCTTCAAGAGCCCCGCGGGTGCGTGGCAGTGGCGTCCGAAGGACGGCGCCGGAAGCGACCTCGTACCGCTCGCGCACTCCGACGGCCGTCGCGAGCCCCGCATGCTCACTAGCGACCTGGCGCTGCGCTTCGATCCTGAGTACGACAAGATCTCGCGTCGCTTCGCCGCCGACCAGGACGCCTTCTCCGACGCCTTCGCGCGCGCCTGGTTCAAGCTCACCCACCGCGACATGGGTCCCAAGGTGCGCTACCTCGGCCCCGAGGTGCCCGCCGAGGAGCTCATCTGGCAGGACCCGGTGCCCGCCGTCGATCACGAACTGATCGACGGGGCGGACGCGGCATCCCTCAAGGAGAAGATCCTCGCCTCCGGGCTCACCGTGTCCGAGCTCGTCTCCACCACGTGGGCGGCGGCGTCGACCTTCCGTGGCGGCGACAAGCGCGGCGGCGTGAACGGTGCGCGCATCCGCCTCGCGCCTCAGAAGGACTGGGAGATCAACAACCCCGCCCAGCTGCAGAAGGTGCTCGCCGTTCTCGAGGGTATCAAGGCGGCGTTCGACGCCGATGCGCCCGCGGGCAAGCGCGTCTCGCTCGCCGATCTGATCGTGCTCGCCGGCAATGCCGGTGTCGAGAAGGCCGCGCGCGAAGGCGGCGTCGAGGTCGAGGTGCCGTTCCACCCGGGACGCACGGACGCGAGCGTCGAGCAGACCGACGCCGAGTCGTTCGAGTACCTCGAGCCCGCGGCCGACGGTTTCCGCAACTACCAGCGCCGCGGACTGACGCTGCGCGGCGAGTATCTGCTGATCGACAAGGCGAACCTGCTCACCCTCAGCGCGCCGGAGACCACCGTGCTGGTGGGCGGTCTGCGTGTGCTCGGTGCCAACTGGGACGGCTCGGCGCACGGCGTGCTGACCGACCGGGTCGGCGTGCTCACGAACGACTACTTCGTGAACCTGCTCGACCTCGGCACCACGTGGGCTCCGATCGATCCCGGCTCGCACGCCTTCCAGGCGACGTCGGATGGCTCGGGCGAGGCCCTGTGGACGGCGACCCGCGCCGACCTGGTGTTCGGCTCGAACTCGGAGCTGCGTGCGGTCGCGGAGGTCTACGCGAGCGACGACGCGACCGAGAAGTTCGTGCGCGACTTCGTCGCGGCCTGGACGAAGGTCACCGAGCTCGACAGGTTCGACCTCGTCTGAGCCACGACGCGCGGCGGTCCGCTCCCTTCGGAGCGGGCCGCCGTTCGACTACTCTGGGGTGATGATCCCGCCCTCCGGCCTCACCGCCGCCGGCGACGGAGAACAAGGACGACACCTCGCATGACTTCCCGCATCCTCGTGGTCGATGACGACACCGCGCTCGCCGAGATGATCGGCATCGTGCTGAACACCGAGGGATTCGACGCGGAGTTCTGCGCCGACGGCGGTGCGGCCGTCGCCGCCTGGCGGTCGGTGCAGCCTGATCTGGTGCTGCTCGACCTGATGCTGCCGGGCATGGACGGCATCGAGATCTGCACGCGCATCCGCGAGGAGAGCGGGGTGCCGATCATCATGCTCACCGCACGCACCGACACCGCCGATGTCGTGCGCGGACTCGAGTCGGGCGCCGACGACTACATCGTGAAGCCCTTCAACCCGAAGGAGCTCGTCGCCCGTATCCGCACCCGGCTCCGGCCGACTCCCGCCGCTCCGAGCGAGCCGTTGCGGATCGGCGATCTGACCATCGACGTCGCCGCGCACGAGGTTCGCCGCGGTGACGCTCCGATCGCGCTCACCCCGTTGGAGTTCGAACTGCTGACGGCGCTCGCCGGCAAGCCGCAGTTGGTCTGGTCGAGGGAGATGCTCCTCGAGCAGGTGTGGGGATACCACTACAAGGCCGATACGCGGCTCGTCAACGTCCACGTGCAGCGTCTGCGCGCCAAGGTCGAGCGCGACCCCGACAACCCGCGCATCGTGACCACGGTGCGCGGTGTGGGCTACCGCGCCGGCGCGATCGTGTGACGACATGAGCGGGTCCGCGCAGCGTTCGCCGGTCGATCGTCTGCTGGTCGCGTTGCGCGGGTGGCGGGAATGGCCGCGTCGGCTCGCCGGCGTGTGGCGCCACTCGCTTCGGGTGCGCACCGTCGTCGCGACCGTCGCCCTCACCGCGCTCGCCGTGATCGCGGCGTGCGTCGGGCTCGCCCTCGCCATCCAGAACGACCTGTTCCAGTCCCGGTTGCAGCAGGCGCTCGGTGACGCGAGCCGCGCGCGCATCGAGGCGCAGCGCACGCTCGACTCGTCCGAGACGCAGGGCGACAGCGTGAACGTGCGCAACCTGATGAACAGCGTGCTCGTGACGCTCTCGCGTCAGTCCTCGAGCGATCTGATCGCCGCGTTCCGCACCGACACCGCGCCCTCCTCGATCGCGCCCCTCGACTTCACTTCCACCGGCTTCCCGACGAGCGCCCCGTCCCCCGAGCTGCGCTCGCAGGTGCAGAGCAGCTCCAGCGCGCAGTTCTGGCAGTCGGTTCCGGTGACGCTGGCCAACGGCTCGACGGTTCCCGGCATCGTGGTGGGCCAGCAGCTGACGGTGCCCGGGGTCGGCGCATACGAGTTCTACATCGCCTACGACCTGAGCGCCGCCGCGCAGACCCTCGCGTTCGTGCAGGGCATCCTCTGGATCGTCGGCTTCGCGCTCGTCGCCATCATCGCGGGCATCTCCTGGCTCGTGCTGCGCTCGATCACCGTGCCGGTCGCGCAGGCCGCGGAGACCAGCGCCAAACTTGCCTCCGGCGACCTCGACGTGCGCCTGAACGTGCGGGGAGCCGACGAGCTCGCGACGCTCGGTCGGTCGTTCAACGCGATGGCCGACAGCATCCAGTCGCAGATCAAGGAGCTCGCCGACCTCTCCCTCGTGCAGCAGCGCTTCGTGTCGGATGTGTCGCACGAGCTGCGAACACCGCTGACGACCATCCGGCTCGCCTCCGATGTGCTCGCCGACCGGCGCGACGACTTCGAGCCGGCGGCCGCGCGCGCCGCCGAGCTGCTCTCGACCCAGGTCCAGCGATTCCAGGTCCTCCTCGACGACCTGCTCGAGATCAGCCGGTATGACGCCGGTTCGGTGCAGCTGGAACGCGAGCCCACGAGCATCGCCCAGCTCGCCGAGGACGTGATCGGCTCGATGCAGCAGCTCGCCGACCAGCGGGGGAGCGAGGTGCGGCTCGTCGCGCCCGGCGGCTACTCCCTCGTCGATCTCGATCCTCGACGGGTGCGTCGCATCGTGCGCAATCTGCTCGGCAACGCCATCGAACACGGTGAGGGGCGTCCGATCGTCGTCACGGTCGACAGCAATCAGGATGCTGTCGCCCTCGGTGTGCGCGACTACGGTCTCGGCATGCGGCCCGAGGACGTCGAGCGCGTGTTCGACCGGTTCTGGCGTGCGGATCCGTCCCGGCGTCGCACGATCGGCGGCACCGGCCTCGGCCTGTCGATCTCCCTCGGCGACGCGCGGCTGCACGGCGGCACTCTCGCCGTGTGGTCGGACCTCGGGCGCGGGAGCAACTTCGTCCTCACCCTCCCTCGCCGCGACATCGACGGGGAGCTCGTGTCGCCGGTCGTCGTGGACGTGGCCGACGAGACCTCCGTGCTCGACAGTCTCGGTCTCACCGAGCCGATCGCGGTGCTCGCCCCCGAGCGTGACGCGAAGGAGAAGCGATGAGGCGCGGCATCCGCTCACTCGTGCTCGTCGGCGCGCTGACTCTCGCGCTCGTCGGGTGCGCGGGACTGCCCATGACGGGAGCCGTGCACGAGGGGCTCTCGAGCACCGCCGAACCGGATGTGCCGGACGTGCAGTTCAAGCCGAACGGGCCGCAGGCGGGCGCGACACCCGAGCAGATCGTCGACGGGTTCCTCAACGCCGGCTCCGGTCCCGCCGGCGGGTGGGCGACGGCGCGGGAGTTCCTCACCGGCACGGCAGTGGACGGCTGGCGCCCGGATGCGGGGGCGACCGTCGACGTGCTCTCCGCACGCTCGATCGCCGTCGCGTCGTCGGATCAGAGCTCGGCGACCGTCACCGTCTCGCTCTCGCCGACCGCGACGGTCGACGGCGAGGGCGCCTACACGGCGGTCGCCGAGGCGGCGGCGCCGCCCCTCACCTTCACGCTCAGCAAGCAGTCCGCGGGGTGGCGCATCACGTCGGCCCCGAACGGCATCGTGCTCGATCAGGACCTCTTCAAGAGCGTCTTCCGCGCTTACTCGCTCATGTACTACGACCCGACCTGGACGTTCCTCGTGCCGGACGTGCGCTGGTTCCCGACCCTCAACGCGTCGACGCGCATCGCCGCGGCCCTCATCAACGGACAGCCGAGCCCCTGGCTCGCCAAGAGCGTCGTCTCGGCGTTCCCGGAGACGGTGTCGCTGGGGAGCCCCTCGGTGCCGGTCGTGAACGGTGTCGCGCAGGTGGACCTCAAGGAGTCGGCTCTCACGTCGGATCAGACCACGCTGTCGCGCATGCAGGCACAGCTCACCGACAGTCTCGCCTCGACCGGGCAGGTGACGTCGGTGACACTCTCGATCGCCGGTTCGGCCCTCGACGTGACTCCGGCGCCGTCGCGTGACACCCGCGTCGACTCCCGCACTCTCGCCCTCACCGCCAAGGGCTTCGGCTTCATCGCGGCCGGGCAGGTCGACGAGCTGCCCGGCGTCTCGGCGGCGGTGGCCGCTCTCTCCCCGCGTTCGGTGGAGCTGAGCGACGACCGGACGACGGCGGCGGTACTGGCGGGCAACGGCGCGGTGACCCGGGTGGATGCCGCCGGCCCCGCAGCCCTCGACCAGCGTGCCGGACTCATCGCGCCGTCGATCGATCCGTTCGGCTACATCTGGAGTGTCCCGCAGACGTCGCCGTCCGCGCTCGTCGCGGCGGGGACGGGGGCGACGCGCATCGCGATCTCATCGCCGTGGGGAGGTGCGAGCCGCGTGGATGCGCTCCAGGTCTCGCGCGACGGCACACGCATCGCTGCGCTCGTCATCTCGGGGGGCCGGTCGGTGCTCATGGTCGCCGGCGTCGTGCGCGACGCGCAGGGGGTTCCGAAGTCGCTGGGTGACGCCGTCACGCTGCTGAGCTTCCCGGCGGGCGCGAGCGATGCCGCCTGGCTCGACGAGTCGACGCTGGGCGTGATCTCGGGCAGCGGATCGTCGGCGCAGTTCACCACCGTGCAGATCGGCGGCGTCGCGACGACCGCCGATGCTCCGCCCGGAGCCGTGGCCATCGCCGGCGTGAACGTGCCGACCATCGCCCGCGTGCTCGACGCCAACGGCACCGTGTTCATCCGATCGGGCACGACCTGGCAGCAGGACAGCACGGGCGTCTCGGTGCTGGGCACCCAGCAGGGCTCGCCGCTGACGAGCCCCTGATTCCTCCCCCGCGCGGATCTGGACCGCGGGGTCCTCCGTTCCGCCGGGCCCGCACGCGCACCCGGCGGGTGTCTCGGAGGATCGTCGCATGACGATGAGCGGATGGGCGGAAGCGCGCTGGCTGGTGCGTGAGGCGTTCGCGGATGCCGCGGCCCTCGCCTTTCCCGTGTGGTGCGCCGGGTGCGGCGCAGACGGCCGGGTTCTGTGCGCCGCGTGTCGGGTCGCGCTCGTGCCGCGCGTCTCTCGACGCACTCTCGAGGGCGGTCTGAGCGTGTGGAGCGGGGGAGAGTTCGACGGGATGCCCGCGCGTGTGCTGCGGGCGGCGAAACAGACCGGGCAGGGTGCTCTCGCGGCGGGCCTTGCGCCTCTGCTTCGCGCATCCGCCGAGGCTGCGGCGTCTTCGGCTGCGGTCGATGTGATCGTCCGCGTCCCGAGCTCTCGCGCCGCTGTGCGCCGGCGCGGCTTCGTTCCGCTCGAGCAGATCGCGGCGCGCGCCCGGCTGTGCACGACGGGAGGGCTCCGTGTCGTGCGCCCGGTGGCCGATCAGCGCGGTCTCGACGAGGCATCCCGTCATCGCAACGCCGAGGGGAGCATGCGCGTGCGGCGCGTGGTGGCCGGGCTGCGCGTGCTCGTCGTCGATGACGTCGTCACGACCGGAGCGACGCTGCACGAGGCCGCCGCGGCCCTGCGGGCTGCGGGTGCGGTCAGCGTCGTCGCGGCGACCGTGCTGCAGACCCCGCGGCGGCGCTGATCAGCGTGTGCCCCAGTTGTAGGACTGCTTGCGCAGCTCGAGATAGACGAAGGTCTCCGAGCTGAGCACACCGGGGAGGGTGCGGATGCGCGAGTTCAGCAGCTCGCTGAGTTCGGCGTCGGACTCGCAGACGACCTCGATGACGATGTCGAAGCTGCCCGCGGTGAGGACCACGTAGTCGACGGCTTCGAGTTTCTCGAGCGCGGCCGCGACGATGCGGGTGTCTCCGCTGACCCGCAGGCCGACGAGAGCCTGACGGGGGAACCCGACCTGCAGCGGGTTGGTGACGGCGACGATCTGCATGACGTCGCTGTCGATCAGCTTCTGCACGCGCTGGCGCACTGCCGCCTCGCTGAGCCCCACCGCGGCGCCGATGCGCGCGTAGGAGCGCCGGCCGTCCTCCTGCAGCTGCTCGATGATCAGCTTGGATGTCTCGTCGAGCGCGTCGCGTCCAGCCATGCTCCTCCTCCGCGGTCGAGGTCGTGGACTCCACGCTACTGCGGATTCCGACGCTCGGAAGGGCACCGGAATCGCGATACATGTGAAATCTATGTTTCAGCCGACGATATCCGTAGTCTTTCGCCACAGTTGCTGACAGGATCGGGAGTCCCGAGAGAGTTCCGCACCGCACAGAGGAGTCATCATGCCCCGAGGTCCGCTGCCCGAAGATCCCACCGTTCGCGCGCTCATCGCGCAGGCGCGTGCGTCCCAACTCACCCGCCGTGGCTTCGTCGCCGGCGTCGGCGGGCTCTCGCTCGCCGCCTTCCTCGCCGCCTGCACCGGGCGCGTCGGCGGCGGCACCGGCGGTGCGTCGCCCAGCCTGACGCCCGCCACCGACATGTCCGACACCGTCAAGCAGCTCACCTGGGCGAACTGGGCGTTCTATCTCGACGAGGACGACAAGGGAGGCTACCCGACCCTCGAGGCCTTCCAGAAGGACACCGGCATCACCGTCAACTACGACGTCGCCGTCGACGACAACAACACGTACTTCGCCAAGGTTCGCGACCAGCTCGCGCTCGGCCAGGGGATCGGCGCGGACACCGTCTGCCTCACCGACTGGATGGCCGGCATCTGGATCCAGTCCGGGTTCACCCAGGCGCTCGACAAGTCGAAGCTCCCGAACGTCAGCGCCAACCTCGCGGCGAGTCTGCAGAACCCCGGATTCGATCCCGGTCGCGCGAACTCCGTGCCGTGGCAGACCGGCTTCGCGGGCGTCGCATGGAACAAGGAGAAGGTGCCCAACGGCATCAAGACCCTCGACGATCTGTGGGACCCGGCGTTGAAGGGGCGCGTCGGCGTGCTCAGCGAGATGCGCGACACGATCGGCCTGATCATGCTCAGCCAGGGCGTCGATCCGTCGAGCTCGAGCTGGGGCGATGACCAGTTCAACAACGCGCTCGACGCCTTCCAGAAGCAGGTGACCGACGGTCAGATCCGCAACATCAAGGGCAACTCCTACGCGGACGACCTGAAGAACGAGGACACCCTCGCCGCCATCGTGTGGTCGGGCGACATCTCGTCGATCAACGCGGAGGTGGGGGACAAGTTCGAGTTCGCTCTGCCCGAGTCGGGCGGCACCCTGTGGGCCGACAACTTCCTCATCCCGATCGGCTCGACTCAGAAGTCGAACGTCGAGAAGCTGATCGACTACTACTACCAGCCCGAGGTCGCCGCCCAGGTCGCCGCCTACGTGCAGTACGTCACTCCGGTGCAGGGTGCCCAGGAGGCCATGGCGCAGGTCGATGCGTCTCTCGTCGACGACCAGCTGATCTTCCCCGACGCGGCGACGCTCTCGAAGGCGCACATCTTCCGTCAGCTCACCAACGCCGAGCAGCAGAAGTACAACGCGGCCTTCGAAGCCGTCGGGCTCGGGGCCTGACCCGTGGCGGCGACGTCCTTCGGCGAGGCCGGGGCCGACCTCGAACTGGTCGGGATCCGCAAGGAGTTCCCCGGGTTCACCGCGATCGAGGAGCTCGACCTCACGATCCCCGCGGGGTCGTTCTTCGCGCTCCTCGGACCTTCAGGGTGCGGAAAGACGACGACCCTTCGGCTCGTGGCCGGGCTCGAGGACCCGAGTGCCGGACGGATCCTCATCGGCGGCGCCGACGTGACCGCGGTGAAGCCGCACAAGCGTCCCGTCAACACGGTGTTCCAGAGTTACGCGCTCTTCCCGCACATGACCGTGCTCGAGAACGTCGCGTTCGGCCTGCGCCGTCGTCGGGTCTCCGATGCGCTCGCCAAGGCGCACGAGGCACTGCGCCTCGTGGAGCTCGACCACGTCGCCGAGCGCAAGCCGAGCCAGCTCTCCGGCGGCCAGCAGCAGCGCGTGGCGCTCGCGCGTGCGGTGGTGAACCGGCCGGCCCTGCTGCTGCTCGATGAGCCGCTCGGCGCGCTCGACCTGAAGCTGCGCCGACAGATGCAGCTCGAGCTGAAGTCGATCCAGGCCGAGGTGGGGCTCACGTTCCTGCACGTGACCCACGATCAGGAGGAGGCCATGACCATGGCCGACACGGTCGCGGTCATGAACAAGGGGCGCATCGAGCAGCTCGGCAGCCCGACCGAGCTCTACGAGCTGCCGCGCACGGGATTCGTGGCCGGCTTCCTCGGCCAGTCGAACCTCATCACCGGCGACGTCGAGTCGACGGCCGGAGGCATCGTGACGGTGCGCACCGCCGGGGGCGTGCTCGCGGTGCCGGCCTCGCGCGCCGTGTCGACCGGCGGGCGCATCACGCTCGGCGTGCGTCCCGAGAAGCTCCTGCTGCACGCGACGGCGCCCGCCGCCGACGCGGATCAGAACGTGCTCGGTCCCGGTCGCATCACGGATGTCTCGTTCACCGGCGTCAGCACCCAGTACCTCGTCGAGGTGCCGGGTGTCGGCACGGTGACCGTCTTCGCGCAGAACCTCGTGTTCGGTGCGGTGTATCCGGTGGGCGTCGAGGTGTGGGTCGCCTGGCACCGGGAGCATACGTTCGGGCTCGACAGCGATGCCCGCGCCGACGCCGCCGAGGGCGACGAGCTGGCGGCCGCGGCATCCGTCTCGTCGGACGAGGCCGCCTGAGATGGCACTGTCCGCACTCGCCCCGGCGGGGGGTGCGACCGCGAAGCCGGTCTCCGCGGCGCGCCGCGGCGGGGTCGTCGCGCTCGCGCTACTGATCCCCGGGCTCGCCTACCTCGCCCTGTTCTTCCTGGTTCCGTTCGTCTCGCTCGTGATGACCTCGTTCGGTGTGAACGACCCGAACGAGTACGGCGTGTTCTCCTACGGCTTCCAGTGGCAGAACTACGTCGACGCGATCAGTTCGTACTGGCCGCAGTTCCTGCGCTCATTCTGGTTCGCGCTGCTCGCGACGGTGTTCGCGCTGCTCATCAGCTACCCGATCGCCTATTTCATCGGAGTGCGGCTGCGCGAGCGCGTGCTGCTTCGCAACCTGCTTCTCGTGTTGGTGATCGCGCCGTTCTTCATCTCGTTCCTCCTGCGCACGCTCGCGTGGAAGCAGATCCTCTCGGACGAGGGCCCGGTCGTCAGTTCTCTTCAGTTCCTCGGCCTCATGGGTTCGCAGGATCACCTCACCGGCACCGCCTTCTCGGTCGTGTTCGGCCTCACCTACAACTTCGTGCCGTTCATGACGCTGCCGCTGTTCGCCTCGCTCGAGCGGCTCGACAAGCGGCTCCTCGAGGCGGGCAGCGATCTGTATGCGAGTCCGGCGACGACGTTCTGGCGGGTCACGTTCCCGCTCACCCTTCCGGGCGTCGTGTCGGGCACCCTGCTGACATTCATCCCGGCTGCCGGCGACTATGTGAACGCAAGCCAGTCGTTCCTCGGCAGCGCGTCGACCTCGATGATCGGAAACGTCATCCAGTCGAACTTCCTCATCACCGTGAACTACCCGCAGGCGGCGGCGCTCAGCATCCTGCTGATGCTGGTGATCGTGGTGATCGTCGGCATCTACGTGCGCCGTTCGGGAACGGAGGACCTGCTGTGAGTGCGTCTGCTCCCACCCGCCGCCGGTTCGGACTCGGCCGTTGGCTGCTGCCCACCTACGTGACCGTCGCGTTCGTCCTGCTCCTGATCCCGATCGTCTACACGTTCGTGTTCTCGTTCAACGACGCGAACCGCTCGAACATCTCGTGGAACGGTTTCACGTTCCGCAACTGGCTGACCGTGTGCGACCAGCCCGACGTCTGCGTCGCGTTCGGCAACACCATCGTGGTGGGTCTGACGGCGACGGTCATCGCGACCATCCTCGGCACGATGATCGCGATCGCCCTGGTGCGCTACCGGTTCCGTGCCCGCTCGGCGATCACGCTGCTGCTGTTCCTGCCGATGGCGACGCCCGAGGTCGTCATGGGTGCAGGACTCGCCGCCCAGTTCCTCACCGCCGGGGTGCCGAAGGGGCTCGGCACCATCATCATCGCCCACGCGATGTTCTGCCTCAGCTTCGTGGTCGTCACGGTGAGGGCGCGCGTGCTCTCGCTCGACCCGGCTCTCGAGGAAGCCGGTCGCGACCTGTACGGATCGCCCAACCAGGTCTTCTGGCGCGTCACCTTCCCACTTCTGCTCCCGGGCATCGTGGCGGCGGCGCTGCTGAGCTTCAGCCTCAGCTTCGACGACTTCATCATCACGTACTTCACCTCAGGCAGCACCCAGACGTTCCCGATCTTCATCTACGTCGCCGCCCAGCGCGGGTTGCCGCCGCAGGCGAACGTGATCGCGTCCTCGGTGTTCCTGCTGGCGATCGCGGCGGTCTTCATCTACCAGGCCATCGCTTGGCGCAGAGCGAAGAAGAGCGCGTGAGAATCGGATGCCGCGGGGCTGGGGCCGCGGCATCCGACAACCTTTCCTCGCCCTGGGCGTCGCATTCTGAACACATGCGAAACGCGGGGTGACAAGTCCGCGACCTCGGACTACCGTGGGGGCACCAAGAAGGTGACGGCCGGTCCGCCCCTTTCCGGGCGGGCCCGGAACTAGGAGGTCAAAGATGGACACCAGCATCGTCGGCGTGGGCGGGGGAATCACGGACCGCTTCCGTACTGTCGTCGACGACAAGGCCCCCCGCATCGAGAATCTCGCGCCCCGCGCGCAGCGGCTCGACGTCAAGGTCACCAACCGTCCCTCGCACGGCGGGCGCGGCGAGCACTCCACGGTGGAACTCACCCTCACCGGCAAGGGACCGATCGTGCGGGCGGAGGCCGTCGACGATGACAAGTTCGCGGCGCTCGAGGTCGCTGTCGACAAGCTGTGCGAACAGGTGCGGCGTGCCAAGCAGAAGCGGGTCGACTCGCGAAATCATCCGCGGGGCGCGACGTTCGACAAGGGAACGGGCGCGCTCGAGGGCATCGATGTCGAGCCGGCGTCCGTCGAGGTGCTGCGCGCCGTCGCGACGGGGGAGATCCCGGTGGTGGGCGAGGACGCGGCCGATGACGAGTATTCGCCCGTGGTCATCCGCACGAAGCTGTTCGATGCCGAATGGATGACCGTCGAGGAGGCCGTCGACCGCATGGAGCTCGTCGGGCATGACTTCTTCCTGTTCGTCGATGCCCGCACCGACCACCCGAGCGTCGTCTACCGCCGCAAGGGCTGGGACTACGGTGTCATCTCGCTCGGCACGCAGGCTGCTCCCGGCGCGGAGCGGCTCGCATCCTGAGCGCCTATCCGACGACGATGCCCGGGCCGAGAGGTCCGGGCATCGTCGCGTGCGGGGTCCGGCGCGAGGCGAGCGCCGAGCGGGCGCGGTGAGATGTCAGTCGAAGATGTCGCCGATGAGCCCGCCGATGACGAGTCCGCCGAGGATGCCGCCGACCGCGTCGCCCATGCCGCCGCCGCGTCCGCCGCGGCCTCCCCAGCCGCCTCCCCAGTCGTTGCCTCGCGAGTTGTCGATGTCGCGCTGCGCGAGGGCGAGCGCCTCGCTCGCGAGCTGCGCGGTGCGGCGCGCGTGCCGCAGCGCCGGCTCACGCGACTCCTCGTCGGAGGGAAGCGCATCGATTTCGGCACGGGTGCGCTCGGCCTCGGCGAGGCGCGTGCGGGCGTCGGGGCCGATGTAGCCGCGGTGCGACGAGATGACGTTCGCGGCGACCGCGAGCTGCCGGTCGGCGTCGTCGATCGCGTGGCGTACGAGGTCGGGAGAGGGGAGCGGATTCGCGGCACGGGCCTGCGCTTTCGCGATGACATCGTCGAGCGCCGTGTTCGCCTCGCGGAGTCGGGTGAGCTCGCGGAACGGGTCGGTCTTCGTCCCCGTCGGCGGGAGCGCCGAGAGCGCGGCTTCGAGCGCCGAGGTCGCCGCGGCCACCTCGGGGGTCGCGGGTGCGTTCCGGGCGCGCACGATGTCGCCGCGCGAGTCGGCGATCACGTCGGCGAGCGTCGACTCGGCGCGCAGCGCCTCGATCTCGAAATCGTCCACGCCGTCGAGCAGCGACTGCGCGCGGCGCACCGACTCGGTCGCGGCCTCGAGCGCGAGGTTCGCCTCCTCGGCGTTGCCCGCGGCGCGGCGGCGGGAGGAGACATCCGCGCTGTGCAGGGCGAAGTCGAGCACTTGGGATGCCTCGTCGGGGGCGCCCTGCACCTGTGCGAGCGCGCTCGGGGCGTACCGCGCCGCGAGGCGTTCGACGCTGTCGCGCGCGCCGGGGATGCGGGAGCGCAGAGTCTCGGCCGAGGTTCGCACTCCCGCGAGCACCTCGGGGGCGCGCCGTACCCGTTCGACCGCGTCGCTGAGGGCGGCGGTGCGCTCGTCGAGCAGGTCGTCGGCCCACGCGCACAGCTGCACGATGCGCGCATTGCGCGTGCGCAGTTCTTCGACGGTGTCGGGGATCTCGTCGTGGTTGAGCTGGTTCAGGTGGAACGCCTCGCCGAGATGCGTCCGCACGGCGCCGAGCGCGTCGCGCAGCCCCTGGGTCGCGGCCGGTCCCAACTCGGCCTCCGCGAACTCCAGTTCCTCGGTCGTCACGCGGATGCGCTCGTCGACATCGACGAGCGCGCGGCCCGCCTGATGCGACAGTTCGGCGTCCTGGGCGGCAGTCGCCGCATCCTGCTCGCGCTTGCGTCGTCCCCAGAAACCTGCCATTCCTCGATCCTATGGGCGGGTGCGCGGCGCCCCTCTGGGTGTTCGCCGAGGGCGGTCAGGCGATCGCTGTGGCCTTCGGCGGCCGTCCGCGTCGCGGCGGTTCGGTCTCGAGGGCGAGTTCGAGCGCGCGGGGAGGATGCTGCGTGAGCCGGCCCTCCGCGTGGTCGAGCCAGCGCACCTCCGCCTCGGCCTGGAAGATGAGCGCATCCGCGACGAGCAGCCACGCCAGCTCTTCACCGCTCGGGTCGCCGTCGCTGCGCTCGCCGCTGCGCTGTGCGCGCCGCAGCTCCTGCAGGTGCGCCAGCGACGCCCGCCGCTGTGTCTGCACGATGGCGGTGACGTCGACACCGGGGAGGGTCGCGGCGAGCGCGAGTTTGATGGGCAGTTCGTCGCGCGTGCCGGTGGCGCGCGCGACGGGCGCGGCGAGCCAGTCGCGCGCCTCCGTGCGGCCGGCGTCGGTGATCGCGTAGAACACGTGCCCGTGCGCGTCGGTATCGCCTTTGGCGACGAGGCCGTCGCGTTCCAGGCGTTCGAGCGTGTTGTAGATCTGACCGACGTTCAGGGGGGATGTCCCGCCGGTGCGGCGGTCGAACTCCGCGCGCAGCTGGTAGCCGTAGCAGGCTCCCTGGTCGAGGATCGCGAGCAGACTCTGACGCACCGACATCCGGGCCACCTTTCTGATTTCCCCGTATGTAATTGCTGAGTATATACATGCCGGGAATGCAGAGATCGGATGCCGCGCCCCCGAGTGCCCTCACCCAGCCCCCTTCAAAGTCACGGGTCTATAACATGGGGACGTATGCCCGGACGCGGTGAGCGTTCGGGCCGGCGCGTGCGCCGCACCCGACCAGATGGAGATGTTCCGTGGCCAATCCTCTTGAGAAGCTGCTCCGCGCCGGCGAGGGCCGTGTGCTGCGGAGACTCCAGCAGGTGGCGAAAGCCGTGAACGCGCTCGAAGACGAGTACGCCCAGCTCACCGACGACGAGCTGCGCGAGGAGACCGCCGACTTCCGCGGACGCTATGCGCAGGGCGAGACGCTCGACAAGCTCATGCCGGAGGCGTTCGCCGCCGTGCGCGAAGCCGCCCGGCGCACCCTCGGTCAGCGTCCCTACGACGTGCAGATCATGGGCGGCGCGGCACTCCATCTCGGCAACATCGCCGAGATGAAGACCGGTGAGGGCAAGACTCTGACGGCGACCTTCGCTGCGTACCTCAACGCGATCGCCGGTGAGGGTGTCCATGTCGTGACCGTCAACGACTTCCTCGCGTCGTATCAGTCCGAGCTCATGGGTCGCGTCTACCGCGCGCTCGGCATGACCACCGGCACGATCGTCTCGGGTCAGACGCCGGAGGTGCGCCGCCAGCAGTACGAGGCGGACATCACCTACGGAACGAACAACGAGTTCGGCTTCGACTACCTGCGTGACAACATGGCGTGGCAGAAGGAGGATCTCGTGCAGCGAGGTCACTTCTTCGCGGTCGTCGACGAGGTCGACTCGATCCTCATCGACGAGGCGCGAACCCCGCTCATCATCTCGGGCCCCTCGTCGGGCGAGGCGAACCGATGGTTCGGCGAGTTCGCGAAGGTCGTGCGCACCCTCGAGTCGGGCGTCGACTACGAAGTCGATGAGAAGAAGCGCACCGTGGGTGTGCTCGAGCCCGGCATCGAGAAGGTCGAGGACTATCTCGGCATCGACAACCTCTACGAGTCGGCGAACACCCCCCTCATCTCGTTCCTCAACAACGCGATCAAGGCGCTCGCCCTCTTCAAGCGTGACGCGGACTACGTCGTCATGAACGACGAGGTCATGATCGTCGACGAGCACACCGGCCGCATCCTCGTGGGACGTCGCTACAACGAGGGCATCCACCAGGCCATCGAGGCGAAGGAGGGGGTGCCGGTCAAGGCCGAGAACCAGACCCTTGCGACCGTCACCCTGCAGAACTACTTCCGCCTCTACGCCAAGCTCGCGGGCATGACCGGTACCGCCGAGACCGAAGCGGCCGAGTTCATGTCGACCTACGACCTCGGCGTCGTCCCGATCCCCACGAACAAGCCGATGATCCGTCAGGACAAGCCCGACCTCGTCTACAAGAACGAGCAGGCCAAGTTCGCCCAGGTCGTCGAAGACATCGCTGAGCGGCACGCCGCAGGGCAGCCGGTTCTCGTGGGCACCGTGAGCGTCGAGAAGAGTGAGTACCTGTCGCGCCTCCTCGCCAAGAAGGGCGTGCGCCACGAGGTGCTCAACGCGAAGAATCACGCTCGCGAGGCCGAGATCGTGGCCCGCGCCGGTCGCCTCGGGGCGGTCACTGTCGCCACCAACATGGCCGGCCGCGGCACCGACATCATGCTGGGCGGGAACGCAGAGTTCCTCGCCGTGCAGCAGATGAAGGAGAAGGGCCTCGACCCGGTCGAGACCCCAGAGGCCTACGAGGCCGAGTGGGAGGGCGTCTACACCGCGGTGCGCGACGTCGTCGCCGGCGAGGCCGAGAAGGTCATCGAGGCGGGCGGACTGTACGTCCTCGGCACCGAGCGGCACGAGTCCCGTCGCATCGACAACCAGCTGCGCGGTCGCTCGGGTCGTCAGGGTGACCCGGGCGAGAGCCGCTTCTACCTCTCGCTCACCGACGACCTGATGCGTCTGTTCCAGTCCGGCGCGGCCGAGGCGATCCTCGCGCGCACGAACTTCCCCGACGACGTCGCGATCGAGTCGGGCATGGTGTCGCGCGCGATCAAGAGCGCCCAGGCACAGGTCGAGGCCCGTAACGCCGAGATGCGCAAGAACGTGCTCAAATACGACGACGTTCTCAACCGCCAGCGCGAGGCCATCTACGCCGACCGCCGGCACATGCTCGAGGGCGACAACATCGCCGACCGGGTGCAGAAGTTCCTCGACGACGCAGTCGGCGCGATCGTCGACGACCACACGTCGCGTGGGCACACGGAGGCATGGGACTTCGATGCGCTGTGGACCGAACTCAAGACCATCTACCCCGTGAGCGTCACGATCGACGAGGTCGTCGCCGAGGCGGGGGAGAAGGGACGCATCACGGCGGAGGGGCTCAAGCGCGAGCTGCGCAGTGACGCGGTCATCGCCTACCAGAAGCGCGAGGGCACTCTCGGCTCGTCGGCGATGCGGGAGCTCGAGCGTCGAGTCGTGCTGCAGGTGCTCGACCGCCGCTGGCGCGACCACCTCTACGAGATGGACTACCTCAAGGAGGGCATCGGACTGCGCGCGATGGCGCAGCGTGACCCGCTCATCGAGTACCAGCGCGAGGGCTTCGAGATGTTCCAGTCGATGATGGGACAGATCAAGGAGGAGTCGATCGGGTTCCTCTTCAACCTCGAGGTCGAGGTGCGACGCCAGGACGAGCAGACCGAGGTCGCGGCGAAGGGTCTTGACACCCCGGCGCTCGAGGGCCAGCGTCTCGAGTACTCCGCTCCCACCGAGGACGGCGACATCGAGGTGCGCAACGACCGCGGTCAGGTGCAGAAGGCGGCGACCGGGCGCGCGCGCGACCGTGCCGCGGCATCTGCTCCGGCCCAGGCCCCCGCACCCGCCGCCGAGGCGCCGCGCGGTGCGTTCGGTCAGCGGGTCGCCCCCGAGCAGCAGACGCCGGCGCCGCAGAACCGCGCCCAGCGTCGCGCGGCCGATCGCAACAAGTAGCCCGGCGCCCCCCGACGCGATCGACCCCCGGTGCAGGCCACCGGGGGTCGATTGGCTTGTCGGGGTCGGGTCTATCCTGAACCGGTGAGCCCGCTTCGCCCCCTCGATCAGTCCCGCAAACTCAAGGATGTCCTCTACGAGATCCGTGGTCAGGCTCTCGTCGAGGCCGACCGGCTCGAGGCCGACGGCCACCGCATCCTGAAGCTGAACACGGGCAACCCGGCCACGTTCGGCTTCGAGGCGCCGTACCAGATCGTGCGCGACATGATCGAGGCCGTACCGCACGCCCACGGCTACTCCGAGAGCCGCGGCATCCTGTCCGCCCGCCGCGCCATCGTCTCGCGCTACGAGCAGGTGCCGGGGTTCCCGCACGTCGATCCCGACGACGTCTATCTCGGCAACGGGGTCTCCGAGCTGATCACCATGACGATGCAGGCGCTGCTCGACGAGGGCGACGAGGTGCTCATCCCGAGCCCCGACTACCCGCTGTGGACGGCGATGACGAGCCTCGGCGGCGGCTCACCCGTGCACTACCGCTGCGACGAGCAGAACGGCTGGCAGCCCGACATCGACGACATCCGCGCGAAGGTCACGCCACGCACGAAGGCGATCGTCGTCATCAATCCGAACAACCCCACGGGTGCGGTCTACTCGCCCGAGCTGCTCACCCAGATCGTCGAGGTCGCCCGTGAGCACTCCCTCCTGCTGCTGGCCGACGAGATCTACGACCGCATCCTTTTCGACGATGCGGTGCACACGCCGCTCGCGACTCTTGCCCCCGATCTGCTCTGCCTGACGTTCAACGGCCTCTCCAAGACCTACCGTGTCGCCGGTTACCGCTCGGGCTGGCTCGTGATCACCGGTCCCACCTCCCACGCAGCGGGCTTCCTCGAGGGCATCACGCTGCTCGCCTCCACCCGGCTGTGCCCGAACGTCCCCGCGCAGTATGCCGTGCAGGCGGCGTTGTCCGGAGTGCAGTCGATCGACGCGCTGATCGCCCCGGCGGGGCGGCTCCACGAGCAGAGGGATGCCGCGTGGCAGGCGCTCGAGTCGATCCCCGGCGTGAGCTGCGTGAAGCCGGCCGGTGCGCTCTACGCGTTCCCGCGCCTCGATCCCGAGGTGCACGAGATCCACGACGACGCGAAGTTCGTCTACGACTTCCTCGTCGCCGAGCACGTGCTGCTCGTGCAGGGCACGGGATTCAACTGGCCCGACCCTGACCACTTCCGCATTGTGACGCTTCCGGAGACACGCGTGCTGGTCGAGGCGATCGAGCGGCTCGGCAACTTCCTCTCGTCGTACCGCCAGTGATGGCGCGGCGCCCTCGGGGCCGGCGATGGCCGAGCCGGGGCGCCGCGGAAGAGCGACGAGGGTGAGCGTCGTTCAGAGGAGCGCGAGCGACGTCGCACGCCAGCGGTGGTCGACGCCTTCGAGTCGAAGGGCGATCGCCCGGGTGCGGGCGGGGCCTCGCACGATCACGACGCCCTCGACGACGCCGTCGGCAGGGCTCGACTGGTGCACGCGGATGATGTTGTGCACGGGGCGGCTCGGCGCGACGCCGCGGGCGCTGCGGGCGCGGGCGGCCAGGTTGGCGCGGGTCAGCAGCTTGCGGTAGGCGTCTTCGGTGAGCCAGCGCGCGAGTTGCTCGACGTCGCGCACTCCCGCGAACACTTCGAGCACTCCGACCGACAGGTTGTGCAGGATCGGCTCCGGCGCCGGCAGCTCGGCGGCGCTCGTGGGGCGTGGGGCGAAGTCGTCGCCCGCGTCGACGCGGCCTGCCGGGGGAGCGGCGCGTCGTGCGCCGGTGAAGGTGATCGCCATCTCGACCTCGCTCATGAAACGGGGGTAACTGCTGGTCGATTTCAGTTGAGCACAGGCGATTCATAGAGTGGATGAGAGTGCTCTCATGTGGCGCCCCTGTCGATGAGAGTCCTCTCATAGAAGCCGTCGTGGGCGCGTCCGGCGCTGCTGCGCGCACGTGTCGGGGCGACTCGACTGTGGATGCCGCGGCCTTCCCGGCGCCCGCGGCCGCTAGCGTGCGCGGGTGACCTGGGACCCGTTCCTCTCCGAGCTCGAGCTGCAGTTCGCCGCGCAGGCGCAGGCCGAGCGCCGTCTCGCGGCCACGGAGACCGAGCGCGTCCGGATCGCCGGGCTCGCCCTCACCGACCGACTCTCCGCTCTCGCGGAGGTGCGCGCCGCGGTAGCGCTTTGGGTGGCGGGTGCGGCGCCGGTGCGGGGCCGCCTCGTGCTCGCCGGCCCCGATTGGGCGGCGATCGAGGACGAGTCATCCGCTCTCTCGCTCGTCGCGGTCGGGGCGATCGTCCGCATCGACCTGCCGGCTGTGACCATCGCCGACAGCGTGCGCGAGATCAGCGCCCCCCGACCCCTCCGCGCCCGGATGGGCCTTGCATGGATGCTGCGTGAGCTCGGCCGCCGCCGGGTGGGGGTGCGGGTCTGGGATGTCGACGGGAACATCGTCACCGGAACGATCGATCGCGTCGGCACGGACCATCTCGACCTCGCCGTGCACGACGCCGGTCAGTCTCGCCGCGAGGCGGTGGGCGACATCCGTGTCGTCCCTCTGGTGCGACTCGCGCGGGTCGTCGGCGACCTCGACCTCTGACGATGGCCGACCGACTCAGTCGGGGTTGCGTACCCGCCCGCTGCCCCACAGCTCCGGGAAGCTCGCCGCGTTCGACTCCCGCCACAGCGCCATGCGGCGGGACTCCTCGGCGCGGTCGTCGAGGTAGTCGGTGACGCTGTCCTCCTCCACACGCCACTGCGCCGGAACCCCGACGCGCGTGCCCCGCAGTTGCCCGTCGATGACCAGAGCGATCACCTCGTCGACGCTGAGTGACAGCGCCGACGCGACCTGTGCGGGGGCGATCAGACGCGCCCCAGGTCGGGCAGACTCGGGCATGAGCACCATTATCCGCGTCGCCGGCGCCGGCCGGGCCGTCCGCTCGCGCGCACTGTGGAAAACGGATGTCGCGCCCCGCCGGCCTGCGTGACCATGGTGCGCATGCCGACCGACCGATCTGCTAGAGGCCCGCGCCGCACAGCGCGCATCGACCTTCGCCTCGTGCTCGGCATCGCTCTCGTGCTCGCCTCGGTGGCCGGCGTCTGGGGAGTCATCGCCGCGACGCGGCAGTCGACGACCGTGCTCGTCGCGGCCCGGACGATCCTCCCGGGCGAGGCCGTCGGCGCCGACGCCACGACGACGGCGGAGGTCGTGCTCGGCAGCGGTGTCGATGCCTACGTCCTCGCCGACACCCTCGCCGCCGACGCTGTCGCGACGCGCACGATCGAGGTCGGCGAGCTCGTGCATCGCACCGCCGTCGGCGCACCCGAGCGCGCCACAGCGACGACGGTCGTGCTGCGCGCCGCGGGAGACCTGCCGGGCGAGGTGCGCGTGGGATCGACGGTGGATGTCTGGGCCGCACCCGCGATCGAGGGCGGCGGCTACGACACTCCGCGCATCCTGGTCGCGGGAGCGATCGTGGTGGCGCTGCCCGCTTCCGACGCGGTGGTATCCCGCCAGGGGTCGGCCGTCGAGGTCTCGGTGCCACGGGCGGATCTCGTCGATGTGCTCGCCGCGACAGCCAACGACGCGCGGGTCACGGTGGTTCCGGCGTCGGGCGGTGCGCCGTGAACGTCGTTCTCGCGCTCTCCGAGCCCCGGGCGCAGTCTCTGGCCGCCGACCTCCGCCGGGAGGGGGTGACGGTGATCGCCGTCGTCGCTCCCGGTGCGCTCGACCACACGGCGCGCCGGCTCGGTCAGGGCGTCGGCGATGATCCTGTCGCCGAGCTGCTCGGGGTCGCCGACGCGCTCGTGCTCGACGGCGACCGTCGAACGCTCACCCGGCCCGCGGTCGACCTCGCCGATCGGTTCGGCGTGCGCATCCTTCCCCTCGGCCGCGGGGTCGCCCTCGCGCGACTGTGCGCTTCGTACGGGCTGAGAGAGCCGCTGCCCGCGGACGTCGACGCGGAGGAGGTCGTCGCCGCGCTCGCCGCAACGCCTGCTCTTCCCGCGGCTGCGAGCGCGATACATCCCGTGATCGCCGTCTGGGGGCCCGCGGGAGCCCCCGGTCGCACCACAGTGGCCATCGAGGTGGCCGCCGAGCTCGCGCGGGGCCACCGTCGGGTCGCGCTCGTCGACGCCGATGCGCACGCACCGAGTGTCGCCGTTGCGCTGGGGCTCCCTGTCGACGGCCCGGGTCTCGCCGCCGCCTGTCGTCAGCACGACCAAGGCGGCGTCGACGCGGCCGAGCTCGAACGCGTCGCGATCGCCGTCGATGTCCCCGACGGCGAGGTCGACGTGCTCGTGGGCATCAACCGTGTCGCACGCTGGCCCGAGCTCGCCGCGCCCCGCGTCACCGGGGTGCTCGCCGCGTGCCGCACCTGGGCCGACGCGACCGTCGTCGACATCGCGGCGCCACTCGAGCGTGACGAGGAGATCGTCAGCGACGTCATCGACGGACCGAGACGCAACCAGGCCGCCCTCGCCGTGCTCGCCGGCGCCGACGCCGTCGTGGCGGTCTGCGCAGCAGACCCGGTCGGCGTCTCGCGGTTCGTCGCCGCCTACGATCAGCTGCACGAGAGCGTGGGCGCCGCACCCATCGTGGTGGTCGCGAACCGTGTCCGCAGCGGCGTGATCGGCGTCGACGCCCGGGGGCAGGTGCGCTCCACGCTCGAGCGCTATCTCGGCATCCGTGACCTCGCCTTCCTGCCCGACGACCGCCGTGCCGCCGATCGGGCGCTGCTGCTCGCGCGGCCGGTCGCCGCGACATCGCCCCGTTCGGCCCTCGTCCAGGCCGTGCGACGCGCTGTCGGTGCGCGCCTCGCGCCGTGGGTCGCCCTTCACGCACCCCACCGGGAGGAGGCGGCCGGGGCCGTAGGCTGGTGAGGTGTCGACCCTCAGCGATCTGGTCACGGCCCATGGCGTCCACGACGCCGCCGATATCGAGTGGCTTCATCGCCTCGCCGGAGACGGGCAGCTGCTCGCCGACCTGGCATTCGCCGACATCGTGATCTGGGTGCCCACGGAAGACGACTCCTTCATCGCGGTCGCCCACACTCGGCCGAGCTCGGCAGCGACGCTCTTCTACCGTGACATCGTCGGTGACCGGGTGCGGCCGCAGTGGCGCACGCAGATCCGTGACGCGTTCGCCGAGGCCCGGATCGTCGACTCCGCGTCACCGGACTGGTTCGAGGAGACTCCCACGCGCGTGCGTGCGGTGCCGATCGTGCGCGGCACAACGGCCGCCGGTGCCGCGCCGCGCGTGATCGGCGTGCTCACCCGGCACACCAACCTCGGCGAGGCCCGTACGCCCTCGCGTCAGCAGATCACCTTCAACGACTGTGCGGACGATCTGTTCGGGATGGTCGCGTGGGGGGAGTTCCCCGACCTCAGCGCACCCACCTCGCCGCGTCGAGGCGCACCGCGCGCTCCCGACGGGCTCATCCGGATCGACGTCGACGGCGTCACGACCTTTGCGAGCCCCAACGCCCTCTCCGCGTTCAACCGCATGGGCTTCGACGACGAGCTCGAAGGCGAGTCGCTCGTCGAGGTCGTCACCCAGATCCTGCCGGCGAAGCGGCAGTTCGACGAGAGCCTGCCCGTCGTCGTGACGGGTCGGGCGCCGTGGCGCACCGACATCGAGGCGCGAGGGGTGACGGTCTCACTCCGTGCGATCCCGCTCCGCGACCACGGCGTGCGCATCGGCGCGATCGTGCTGTGCCGCGACGTCACCGAGATGCGTCACCAGGAGCAGGAGCTCATCACGAAGGATGCGACCATCCGCGAGATCCATCACCGGGTGAAGAACAACCTGCAGACGGTCGCCTCACTGCTGCGCATCCAGGCGCGACGCACGTACTCCGACGAGGCGCGCGAGGCGCTCAGCCACGCGACTCGCCGCGTCGCCGCCATCGCGGTCGTGCACGACACGCTGTCGGAGGGTCTCGCGCAGAACGTCGACTTCGACGATGTCTTCCACCGTGTGCTCAAGCTCGTCGCCGAAGTGGCAGCGGCCCCCAACACCCGCGCGCGCACGAAGACGACAGGATCCTTCGGGCGCCTGCCGAGCGAGTACGCGACGCCGCTCGCTCTGGCGCTCACCGAACTCGTCACGAACGCCGTCGAGCACGGTCTCGCCGACCGTGAGGAGGGCGAGGTGGAGATCCGCGCGGATCGCACCGACGAGCGACTCGAAGTGCGCGTCCGCGACACTGGAGTCGGTCTGCCCGAGGGTCAGGTCGGACGCGGGCTCGGCACGCAGATCGTGCGCACCCTCATCCAGGGCGAGCTCGGCGGCACGATCGACTGGCACACCCTCATGGGCAGCGGCACCGAGGTGACCATCGACATCCCGCTGCGCTACATCGAACGGGACGTCTGAGCAGAGCGGATGCCGCGGCATCCGCTCTGTCGCGAGCGCGCGGTCAGGAAGCGCGACGGGCGCGGGCGGCGCGGCGCTTCAGCGCACGACGCTCGTCCTCGCTCAGGCCGCCCCAGACGCCGGAGTCCTGGCCGCTCTCGAGGGCGTACTGCAGGCAGATCTCGGTGACGGTGCACCGCGCGCACACGGACTTGGCCTTCTCGATCTGGTCGACGGCGGGTCCGGTGTTGCCGACCGGGAAGAAGAGCTCGGGGTCGACCGTCAGGCACGCGGCTTTGTCACGCCAATCCATACTGTGTTGCTCCTATGACAGCGGGGGAGGAAGTTCGGGTGGGTTCCGCAGGGCCGAATCGAGTCCGTTACCCTGAGTGTTGTGCGAGATCTGTCTCGCCCCACGCCGCTGTGGGATCACACAAAGGTCTATCGTTCCACAACGGTTGAGCCTGATCAAGGGTTTCCCGACTCTCATACGCGATCGTGTCCGAGTCGAGACGCGCGCGATGGTGCGGATCCGACCGTCAGGAACATTCAGGAGGATGCATGCGCCCGCAGCCGTTCGCCGTCGCCGCGGGGGTGCTGGTGTGTCTCGAAGCGGTCGCTCTGCTCGCTCTCGCAGGGTGGCAGATCAGTGCGCTGATCGGTGGTGACGCGGACTCGCTGACGAGCTCGATCGCGCTTCTCGTGCTCATCGTGCTGGGCGCAGTCGCGGTCGCCGCGTTCGGGGTCGCGACGTGGGTTGATCGATCGTGGGGGCGCTCCGGTGCGATCGTCACCCAGCTCCTCGTCGTCGCCGTCGCGCTCGGCGCGGCCACGGGCACGTTCGCGCATCCGATCGTCGGCGTCGAGATCGGCATCCCGGCCGCGATCGTGTTCGTGGTCGTCGTGCTCGCCGCCCGCGAGTCGGCGCGGCGCCGGCGTGAGCTCGATGTCGAATCCGACGAGTCGCCGCGCCGCTGACGCCTGACCTCGCGTGCTGTCGGCGCGGCGCGGCGCGGTGCGGGCGTCACGGCGCAGCGCGCCATCGTCGCTCTGCGCCGCGAGGGGCGTGCGGTCCCGCGGCGCTCAGGCCGCGAGACCGAGGAGCCCGCGCAGGCGCGCGACGTGTCCGGTCGCCTTGACGTTGTAGAGCGCGTGGGTCAGGTGCCCGTCGGGACCGACGACGAACGTCGAGCGCAGCACGCCCTCGACGACCTTGCCGTAGTTCATCTTCTCGCCCCAGGCCCCGTACGCGTCGTGGACGGCGTGGTCGGGGTCGCTCAGCAGCGGGAAGGTCAGCCCGTCGCGCTCGGCGAACTCGGCGAGCTTCGCAACGCTGTCCCGTGATACGCCGAGCACCTCGATGCCAGCGCCCTGCAGAGACGACAGGCTGTCGCGGAAGTCGCAGGCCTGCGTCGTGCAGCCGGGCGTCATGGCGGCAGGGTAGAAGTACACGACGACGGTGCGTCCACGGAAATCGCTCAGCGAGACGGGCCGGTCGTTCTGGTCCTGGAGCGTGAAATCGGGGGCGGCGTCGCCGGGCTGCAGCTGGGTCATGCCCACAGCCTACGGGCGTCGGATGCCGCGCGGCGCCGGGGTGCGGCATCCGGTGTCTTCGTACCGTCAGCGGTCGGAGAAGGTCTCGAGCAGGCGCTGCAGGGAGTCCAGGCGGGCCGCTCCGGACTCGCCGAGGCGCCCGTCGGCGACGGCCTCGATGATGGCGCAGTCGGGTGCATCGGGAAGGTGGGTGCAGCCGCGCGGGCAGTCCGCCGCGATCTCGGCGAGATCGGTGAACGCCTGCAGGATGTGGGCCGGATCCACGTGTCCGAGGCCGAAGGAACGCACTCCCGGGGTGTCGATCACCCAGCCGCGGCCGTCGTCGCCGGCGTAGCGGAGCGAGACGGTGGAGCTCGAGGTGTGTCGTCCGCGGCCCGTGACGTCGTTCACGTGACCCGTCGCGCGCTGCGCCGACGGCACGAGGGCGTTCACGAGCGTGGATTTGCCCACGCCGGAGTGCCCCACGAACACCGTGCTGGAACCGACGAGTTCGCGTCCGATGGCGGCGACCGGCAGATCGTCGCGGGCACTCGTGAACACCGTGAGGTCGAGCCCCTCGAAATGGGCGAGGAAGTCCGTCGGGTCGGACAGGTCGGTCTTCGTGACCACGAGCAGCGGACGGATGCCCGCGTCGAGGGCTGCGACCAGATACCGGTCGACCAGACGCGGGCGCGGCTCGGGATCAGCGGCGGCGACAACGACGACCATCTGGTCGGCGTTGGCGACGATCACCCGCTCGACCTGATCGGTGTCGTCGGCGCTGCGGCGCAGGAGCGTCGTGCGCGGTTCGATGCCGACGATGCGCGACAGGGTGCCCCCATCACCGCTCACATCTCCGACGACGCGGGCTCGGTCGCCCGTCACGATCGGTTGCGAGCGCAATTCGCGCGCACGGGCGGCGAGGGCCTCGTGCTCGGTCGGCCCGTCCTCATCGATCAGCACGGTGTAGCGCCCACGGTCCACACCCAGCACGCGGGCGATCACCGCATCCGCGTGCGCGGGGCGTCGCTTCGTGCGCGGCCGGTTGCCCTTGGGGTTCGGCCGCACCCGCACGTCGCTCTCGTCGAAGGCGGGCTCGTCATCGTCATCGATGTCGTCGAGCCAGCTCACGGGCGCTCCGTCGTGAGCATGTCCGCCCACAGGTCGACGAACTGGGGGAGGGTCTTGGCCGTGGCTCCGATGTCGTCGACCTCGACACCGTCGACGACGAGGCCCAGCAGTGCGCCGGTCGTCGCGAGGCGGTGATCGTGGAACGCCCGCCAGAGTCCGCCGTGCGCGGCGCCGGGGTGCACCTCGATGCCGTCGGGACGCTCGTAGGCCGTCACCCCGATCGCGGCGAGGTTCGCCACGAGCGCGGCGAGACGGTCGGTCTCGTGCCCGCGCAGGTGTCCGATCCCGCGGAACCGCGACGGCGACGAGGCGAGCGCCGCGATGCCGACGAGTGTGGGGGCGAGCTCGCCCACCGCGCTCAGATCGAGGTCGGCGCCGTCGACCGTGCCCGTTCCCGTGACGGTCAGGGCGTCATCCGCGATCGTGGCGGTGGCGCCGAACGCCGCCAGAAGCTCGGGCAGCAGGTGCCCGGGCTGAGTGGATGCCTCCGGCCACCCCGTGACCGTCACCTCGCCGCCGGTCACGACCGCGGCCGCGAGGAAGGGGGCCGCGTTGGAGAGATCGGGTTCGATCGCGACATCCATCGCTCTGATCGGCCCGGGAGCGACGACCCACTCGCCCTCTCGCGGGGAGGAGCTCTCGACGCCGCGGTGACGCAGCGACGCGAGCGTCATCTCGATGTGGGGGAGGCTCGGCACACGCTCGCCCCGGTGCACGAGGTGCAGGCCCTCATCGAATCGGGCGGCCGACAGCAGCAGACCCGAGACGAACTGGCTCGACGCGCTCGCATCGATCTCGAGCCGGCCGCCTCGCACCGAGCCGGTGCCGTGCACCGTGAAGGGAAGGGCCCCTGTTCCGCCGTCGTCGACGGTGAGGCCGAGGGAGCGCAGCGCCTCGATCAGGGGACCCATGGGGCGGTGCAGTGCGCTGTGATGCGCCGTGAGGTGCACGGCACCCTCTGCGAGGCCGGCCACGGGTGCGATGAAGCGCATGACGGTGCCGGCCTGACCGCAATCGATCGAGCCGCCGTGGAGCCGGGCGGGGGTGATGCGCAGATCGTCGCCGAACCGGCCCGAGCCGGGCACGCTGGCGACTCCGACGCCGAGCGCCGCGATCGCATCGATCATGCGCGCGGAGTCGTCGGACGGGAGCGGCGCCGTGACGAGCGCGGGGCCGTCAGCGAGCGCCGCCAGCACGAGCTCGCGGTTCGTGAGCGATTTGGAACCCGGCACGCTCACGGTCGCCGTCACCGGCCGACCGGCCGCGGGCGCAGGCCACGGCGGTGACGCTGGGGAATAGCTGGGCGCGCTCATCGGTTTCTAGCCTACTGAACGCCTCGCATCGGTCCCGGGGCGCAAGGAGGATGCATGCTCGCGATGCTCGAGCGCACGACGGGTGCGCCGGAAGCCGCCGACGTAGACTTTGCGCTGATGACCGAGCAGGCGACGACCACCGAGGAAGCGCGCACCCAATTCGAGGAGCAGGCGCTGCCGTTCATGGACCAGCTGTACGCGGCGGCGATGCGGATGACGCGCAACCCTGCGGACGCGGCCGATCTCGTGCAGGAGACCTTCGTGAAGGCGTTCGCCTCGTGGGCGACGTTCACGCAGGGAACCAACCTCAAGGCGTGGCTCTACCGCATCCTGACCAACAGCTACATCAACACGTACCGGAAGAAGCAGCGCGAGCCCTATCAGGGCACGATCGACGAACTCGAGGACTGGCAGCTCGGCGGCGCGGAGTCGACGACCGCGACGAGCTCCCGCTCGGCGGAGGCCGAGGCCATCGACCGGATGCCGGCATCCGTCGTCAAAGAGGCGCTGCAGTCGATCCCGGAGGACTTCCGCCTGGCCGTGTATCTGGCCGATGTGGAGGGGTTCGCGTATCAGGAGATCGCGGACATCATGAAGACGCCGATCGGCACGGTCATGAGCCGCCTGCATCGTGGCAGGCGCATGCTGCGCGACCTGTTGGCCGACTATGCACAGGAGCGGGGCATCGGCTCCGCGGCACCGGGAGTGGGGAAATGAGCGATTGCGGCTGCGACAAAGCGCGGCGTGACCTGGAGGAGTACCTCCGCAACGAGGTGTGCAGCACCGAGCACGCCGACATCCGGCAGCACCTCGAGAACTGCCCTGCCTGCTCCGACGAGGCGCTGGTGGCCCGCACCCTGACGGACGTCGTCGCCCGCGCATGCCGCGAGTCGGCCCCGGAGGAGTTGCGCGACCTCGTGCTGACGCAGCTGCGCGCGGCCCAGGCGACACACCACTGACAAACGACGAAGCCCGCGGATGCTGCACCTCAGGGTGCGTCCGCGGGCTTCGTCGTTCGTGACGGCCTTCTCAGAGAGTCAGGGCCTTCTCGATGAGCTTGGCCTGCTCGACCGCGTGCACCTTGGCGGATCCGGCAGCGGGGGACGCCGCGGCGGCACGGGTGACGGAGCGGATCGTGCGTCCGTGCAGGTGCTTCACGACCTCCAGGGCGATGAACGGCCAGGCGCCCTGGTTCTCCGGCTCCTCCTGCACCCACACCAGCTGGGCGTTCGGGTAGCTGTCGATGATCGCGTTGAGCTCGGACACCGGCGTCGGGTAGAACTGCTCGACGCGCACCAGCGCGATCTCCGGGTTCGGGTTCTTCTCGAGCTCCGACCGCAGATCCCAGTGCACCTTGCCGGAGTGCAGCAGCACACGCTTCACGGCGGACTTGTCGATCGCGCGGTCGTCGTCGAGCACCGGCTCGAACCGACCCGATGTGAAGTCCGCCACCGGGCTCACCGCGTCGCGCAGACGCAGCATCGCCTTGGGGGTGAACACGACGAGGGGGCGACGCGGACGGGCGTAGGCCTGTCGACGCAACAGATGGAAGTACGACGCAGGCGTCGAGGGGCGGGCGACCGTCATGTTGTCCTGTGCGCACAGCTGCAGGAAGCGTTCGATGCGTGCCGACGAGTGGTCGGGACCGGCGCCCTCGTAACCGTGGGGGAGCAGCAGCACAACGCTCGACTGCTGGCCCCACTTCTGGTCGGCCGCCGAGAGGTACTCGTCGATGACCGACTGCGCTCCGTTCGCGAAATCGCCGAACTGGGCCTCCCAGAGCACGAGCGCGTCGGGACGTTCGACCGAGTAGCCGTACTCGAAGCCCATCGCCGCGTACTCGCTGAGCAGCGAGTCGTAGATCCAGAGACGTCCCTGGTTCTCCGACAGGTTGGCGAGGGGGTACCACTCCTGGCCGTTGCTGCGGTCGTGGAACATCGCGTGGCGCTGCACGAACGTGCCGCGGCGCGAGTCCTGGCCGGCGAGGCGCACCGGGGTGCCCTCCATGAGCACCGAGCCGAAGGCGAGGAGCTCGCCGAAGGCCCAGTCGATGCCGCCGTTGCGGCTCATGTCGGCGCGCTTGTCGAGAAGCTGCTGGAGCTTGGCGTGCACGGTGAAGCCGTCGGGCTTGTTCACGAACGCGTTGCCGATGGCCTGCACGACGTCGACCGAGACACCCGTGGTGTCGGGCTCGCCGACGGCCGGCTCGACGAGCGCGGTGGTCGACACGATGCCCTGTGCGCCGGTCTGGGCGGCGTGCGTCTCGGCGAAGGCGATCTCCAGGCGGTCCTGGAAGTCCCGCTTGGCCTGCTCGTACTCGTCCTCGGTGATGTCGCCGCGGCCGACGAGTGCCTCCGTGTAGAGGCGACGCACCGAGCGCTTCGCCTCGATGAGGTTCGTCATGAGGGGCTGGGTCATCGAGGGGTCGTCGCCCTCGTTGTGGCCGCGTCGGCGGTAGCAGACGATGTCGATGACGATGTCGCGGTGGAACGTCTGGCGGTACTCGACGGCCAGCTCGGCCACGCGCACGACCGCCTCGGGGTCGTCGCCGTTCACGTGGAGGATCGGGGCCTGGATGGTCTTGGCGACGTCGGTCGCGTACACCGAGGTGCGTCCGTCGACGGGGAGCGTGGTGAAGCCGACCTGGTTGTTGACGACCACGTGGACCGTGCCGCCCGTGCGGTACCCGCGCAGCTGCGACATCTGCAGCGTCTCGACGACGACGCCCTGGCCCGCGAAGGCCGCGTCGCCGTGCACGAGGATCGGGAGCCACGCGAACGAGCCGATGGGTCCGCGGTCCTGCTTGGCGCGCACGATGCCCTCGAGCACGCCGTCGACGGTCTCGAGGTGCGAGGGGTTCGCGGCCAGATAGACGGGGAGCTCGTGGCCCTCGTCGGAGACGAAGGTGCCCTCCGTGCCGAGGTGGTACTTGACGTCGCCCGAGCCGAGCTTGTTGCCGGGGAGCGACGTGCCCTCGAACTCGCGGAACACCTGGCCATAGGTCTTGCCGGCGATGTTGGTCAGCACGTTGAGTCGGCCGCGGTGGGCCATGCCGATCGCGGCGCCCTCGAGGCCGGCGGCGGCCGCACCGTGCAGCACCCGGTCGAGCAGCGGGATCAGCGACTCGCCGCCCTCGAGGCTGAAGCGCTTCTGGCCGACGTACTTGGTCTGCAGGAAGGTCTCGAAGGCTTCGGCCTCGTTGAGCTTCGAGAGGATGCGCAGCTGCTCGTCGTGGCCGGGCTTCTGGTACTTGACCTCGCAGTTGTCCTGGAACCACTTGCGCTGGGCCGGGTCCTGGATGTGCATGTACTCGATGCCGATGGTGCGGCAGTACGAGTCGCGGAGGACCCCGAGGATGTCCCGGAGCTTGAGCGTGCGCTTCCCGCCGAAGCCGCCGGTCACGAACTCGCGGTCGAGATCCCAGAAGGAGAGCCCGTGCGATTCGATCTCGAGGTCGGGATGCGTGCGCTGCACGTACTCCAGCGGGTCGATGTCGGCCATGAGGTGTCCGCGCACGCGGAACGCGTTGATGAGCTCCTGCACGCGGGCCGTCTTGTCGACGCGCTCGGACAGGTCGACGTTGATGTCGGCGTTCCAGTGGATCGGGCTGTAGGGGATGCGCAGTGCCGCGAAGATGCTCTCGTAGAACCCGCGCTGCCCGATGAGCAGCTCGTGCACCTTCTTGAGGAACTCGCCGGACCCGGCGCCCTGGATGACGCGGTGGTCGTAGGTGCTGGTGAGCGTGATCGTCTTGCCGATCGCCAGTTCAGAGAGCGTCTTCTCGCTCGCGCCCTGGAACTCCGCCGGGTACTCGAGGGCGCCGGCGCCGATGATCGCACCCTGGCCCTTCATCAGGCGCGGCACCGAGTGCACGGTGCCGATGCCGCCCGGGTTGGTGAGCGAGATCGTGGTTCCCTGGAAGTCGGCGGCGGTCAGCTTGTTGTCGCGCGCGCGCTTGACCAGGTCCTCATAGGCGACGAGGTACTCGTTGAAGCTCAGGGTGTCGGCGCGCTTGATGCTCGGCACCATGAGCGCTCGCGTGCCGTCGGGCTTGGGCAGGTCGATCGCGATGCCGAGGCCGATGTGCGCGGGAGCGACGACGGCGGGCTTGCCGTCGACCTCGGCGTAGAAGACGTTCTGGCTCGGGAACTCCTTGAGCGCCTGGATCAGGGCCCAGCCGATCACATGGGTGAAGCTCACCTTGCCGCCGCGGGTGCGGGCCATGTGGTTGTTGATGACGATGCGGTTGTCGATCATCAGCTTGGCCGGGACGGTGCGCACGCTCGTTGCGGTCGGAACGGACAGCGAGTCGTCCATGTTCGACGCGAGGGTCTTCGTCATGCCCTTGAGGACGGTGACCTTGTCCTCCTCGGCCGACTCGGTCGGAGCCTGCGTCTTCACGTCGGGCGCCTGAGCCGGGATCGGCTGCGGCGCCGCCGGCTTCGTCGTCGTTCGCGCGACGGGCGCGGCTCCCACGACCGGGATCGGCGCGGTGACGGGCTTCGGCTCGGCCGGCGCTGCGGCGGCCGGCGGGGCCGCGGGCGCGGCGGGGGGCGCGGCACCCGTCGACGTCGTCAACGTCGAATGGTAGGTCTCGAGGACGGGCCACCACGCCTTGTCCACGGAGTTCTTGTCGACCTTGAACTGCTCGTAGAGCTCTTCGACGAGCCACTCGTTGGCCCCGAACTCTCCGTCGTTCGACAGCCCGACGCCGGTCACCTGGCTCGACACGTTCGATCGCCCGCTTTCGTGAGATTGCGAATTTTCCGCGGGCCATCGTGGCCTGCGCGCACGGGTGTCAAGCGTAGCCCAGTCCGGAGCCGCCTGCCCCGGGATCGCGCGGCTGGAGCGGAAGAATCTCTGTTCATTTCCTATGAGGAAGACTCGGCCGATCCTGTCGCGGCGCTCAGTACCGTTGGGGGTATGGAGTTCTCGGGTGAGCGTCCCCTCGTCGATCTGACCTATTCGGATGTGTTCCTCGTGCCGCGCCGGTCGGCGATCACGAGCCGTCTCGACGTCGATCTGTCGCCGCACGACGGCACATCGGCGACCATCCCCCTGGTCGCATCGAACATGAACTCGGTGACCGGTCCGCGCCTCGCCGCCACCCTCGCGCGCCGCGGGGGTCTGGGCGTGCTGCCGCAGGACCTCGCCCTGCAGCGGGTCGACGATGCGATCCGCTGGGTGAAGGCACAGCCGGTGCTGTGGGACAGTCCGCGCATCCTGCCGCCGTCGGCGACCGTGGCCGACGCCCTTCGGGAGCTCCCCGCCGTCGCCGGCCACGGCATCGTGGTGGCGGATGCCGCGGGCCCCGCGCCGACCATCGACGAGATCGCGGGGGTGGTGCCGGCCACGCGGCTCGCGACGGCGCTGCCCGACGCGCAGCTGGGGGACCTCGCCCGCGGCCGGCCCGTCGCGATCGACGCCGACGACGTGACCGATGCCCGCCACGCGTTCGACCTGGCCGCCGAGCTCGACGCCGAGACGATCTGCGTGCTGCACCACGGCGTACTCGTCGGCACCGTCACCGCGCGCAGCGCCCTGCGCGGAACGCTCTACCGGCCTGCGCTCGATGCTGACGGTCGCCTCGTCGTGGCCGCCGCGGTCGGCATCAACGGCGACGTCGCCGCGAAGGCGCGCGCGCTCGCCGAGGCGGGCGTGGACGTGCTCGTGCTCGACACCGCGCACGGGCACCAGGAGGGGATGCTCCGCGCTCTTCAGACCGTGTCGGGCCTGGGCCTCGGCCTGCCGATCGTCGCCGGCAACATCGTGAGCGCCGACGGGGTGCGCGACCTCGTCGGGGCGGGCGCCACGATCCTGAAGGTCGGCGTGGGCCCGGGCGCGATGTGCACCACCCGCATGATGACCGCCGTCGGACGCCCGCAGTTCTCCGCCGTGCTCGAGACCGCCGAGGCGGCCCGCGCCCACGGCGCCCACGTCTGGGCCGACGGTGGCGTGCGCTACCCGCGCGACGTCGCGCTGGCGCTGGCGGCGGGCGCGGCATCCGTCATGATCGGCTCGTGGTTCGCGGGCACGCTCGAAGCCCCCGGCACCGTCGAGACCGACGCTGCCGGTCGCGTCTACAAGGAGTCGTGGGGGATGGCCTCGACGAAGGCCGTGCAGGAGCGCTTCGGTCGCCTCGATGCCTACGAGCGCGCCCGCAAGGAGCTGTTCGCCGAGGGCATCTCGTCATCGCGCATCTACATCGACCCGCTGCGCCCGGGCGTCGAGGATCTCGTCGACATGATCACCGCGGGCGTGCGGTCCTCGTTCACCTACGCCGGCGCCGGCTCGGTGCCGCTGTTCCACGAGCGCGCGCTCGTCGGCCTGCAGTCGGCCGCCGGGTACGAGGAGGGCAAGGCGCTGCCGGTCAGCTGGTGAGAGAGCGGATGCCGCGGCATCCGCCCCACCCCGGAAACTGGCAATCCGCCGGGCTCGCCGTCCCAGGCCGCCCATAGACTTCAACCACTATGGACGACCCCCCGAGTTGCAGACGATCGCCCCACCGACCCGCCTCCCACCGCTCTGACGCGCGAGGAGGTGATGCGTGATGGATTACGTCATGTTGGGCGTGGGGCTCCTGCTGACAGTCGGGACCGGCCTGTTCGTCGCGAGCGAGTTCGCGCTGGTCAACCTCGACCGCGCCGACCTCGAGGCGCGACAGGCCGCCGGTGAGTCCCGGCTCGCGCTGACGATCAGCGCGCTGAAGATCACGTCGACGCACCTGTCGAGTGCGCAGCTCGGCATCACGCTGACGACGTTGCTCACCGGTTACACGATGGAGCCGGCGATCTCGAACCTGCTGCGGCCGGTGCTCTCCGGCTGGGGGGTTCCCGACGGGGTGGTCACCGTGACCGCGGCGACCATCGCGATCGTGTTCGCGACCGTGATGTCGATGATCCTGGGCGAGCTCGTGCCGAAGAACTTCGCGCTCGCCGTGCCGCGTCAGACGGCCAAGCTCGTCATCCCGTTCCAGACGCTGTTCACCACCGTGTTCCGGCCCGCGATCGCCCTCCTCAACGGCAGCGCGAACAAGGTGCTGCGCGCCATGGGGATCGAGCCGAAGGAGGAGCTCTCGGGCGCGCGCACGGCGGAGGAGCTCTCGAGCCTCGTGCGGCGCTCGGCGAGCGCGGGCGTGCTGGAGGCCGACACGGCGACGCTCCTGAACCGCACCCTGACTTTCGCGCGCCTGTCGGCGGGAGACGTGATGACCCCCCGCCCGCGGGTGCACGCGCTCGCCGTCGACGCGACGGCGGACGACGTCGTCGCACTCGCCCGCGCGACCGGACACTCTCGCTTCCCGGTCTTTCAGGAGTCGGTCGACGACATCACCGGCATCGTGCATCTGAAGGCCGCGGTCTCGGTTCCGCGCGAGCGTCGGCGGGACGTGCCGGTCGCGGCGCTCGCGACCGAGCCGCTGCGGGTGCCCGAGACGGTGCACCTCGATCAGCTGATCTCCGAGTTGCGCGCCCGGGGCTACCAGATGGCGGTCGTCGTCGACGAGTACGGCGGCACCGCCGGGGTCGTCACCCTCGAGGACCTCGTGGAGGAGATCGTCGGCGAGGTGCTCGACGAGCATGATCGCCGCCGCGCCGACATCGTGCACGTGCGCGACTCGGTCTCGTTCGCCGGGTCGCTGCGTCCCGACGAGCTGCGCGAGCGCACCGGTGTGGTCGTGCCCGAGAGCGACGTCTACGACACGGTCGCCGGCTTCGTGATGGCCGGTCTCGAGCGCATCCCGGTCGTAGGCGACACGGTGGCGGTCGACGGCGGGAGTCTCGCGGTGACCCGCATGGACGGGCGACGCGTCGACCGACTCTCCTTCACCCCGGATGCCGCACCCGATGCCGTCGACGAGTCGGCCGCCGTGGAAGGGGGTGCCCGATGAGCGATTGGGCGGGACTTGCCTGGCTCGTCGTGCTGCTGCTCGGCAATGCCTTCTTCGTCGGCGCTGAGTTCGCCGTCATCTCTGCGCGCCGCTCCCAGATCGAACCTCTCGCGGAGCGCGGCTCGCGCTCCGCGAAGACCGCGCTGTGGGCGATGGAGCATGCGACCCTCATGCTCGCGACCAGTCAGCTCGGCATCACGATCTGCTCGCTGCTCATCCTGAACGTGTCGGAGCCCGCGATCCACCACCTCCTGGCGGTGCCGCTCGGCCTGACGGGTCTCGAGGAATCGGCCGTCGACGTGATCGCGTTCATCGTCGCTCTGCTGGTGGTCTCGTACCTGCATGTCGTGTTCGGTGAGATGGTGCCGAAGAACCTCGCGTTCTCGGTGCCGGACCGCGCCGTGCTGATGCTCGCGACGCCGCTCGTGTGGGTGTCGCGCATCTTCCATCCGGTGATCGCCACCCTCAACTGGATCGCGAACCACATCGTGCGCCTGTTCCGCGTCGAGCCCAAGGACGAGGCCGCCTCGACGTTCACGCTCGACGAGGTCGCCACGATCGTCGACCAGTCGCGCCGAGAAGGCGTGCTGGAGGACTCGGCCGGCACGGTGGCAGCCGCAGTGGAGTTCACCGACAAGACCGCGGGCGAGGTGGCGGTGCCGCTCGGTGAGCTCGTGACGTTGCCGACCTCGGTCACCCCGGCCGAGATCGAGAAGGCCGTCGCGACCCACGGCTTCTCGCGGTACGTGATCGTGGACGACGCCGGCGAGCCCACCGGGTACGTGCACCTCAAGGACGTGCTGCGGGTCGCGGGTGAAGGGGAGGACGACGAGAAGGTCGCGCGCCCGATCCCGGCCAAGCGCATCCACCGCATGGTGTCGCTGCGTGAGACGACCGAGCTCGAGGACGCCCTCGCTGCGATGCGGCGAAACGGACGCCACCTGGCTCTCGTGCGCGATGCGCACGCGGAGATCACCTCGGTGCTGTTCCTCGAGGACATCATCGAGGAGCTCGTCGGTGAGGTGGAGGACGCCACCCGTCGCGCGCGCTGAGGATGACGACCACTGAGGGGGCGGGCCGCAGGCCCGCCCCCTCAGTGCGTGCGGCGCCGGGCGCGTTCGTACTGCGGCGGCCACGGGACATCCGCCCCGATCTCGGTCGCCACGCGCAGGCCGAAGTGCGGGTCGCGCAGCCACTCGCGGGCGGCGAGGATCGCGTCGGCGTCGCCGGCGGTGAGGATGCTCTCGGCCTGCGGCCCGTTCGTGATGAGTCCGACCGCCGCCGCGGGGAGCCCTGCGTCGCGCAGCGCCCGGGCGAGCGGCACCTGATACCCGGGACCGACCGGGATCTGCTGGTGGGCCACGAGCCCGCCGGAGGACACGTCGAACAGATCCGCGCCGCGCTCGGCACTCCAGCGCGCCACCTCGACGACCTCGGCGACCTCGAGCCCGCCCGGTGCCCAGTCGGTGCCCGAGAAGCGCACGAAGACGACGGTGTCGGGGGCGGCGCGGCGCACCGCCTCGACCACCCGCAGCACGAGGCGGGCACGGTTCTCGAGGGAGCCGCCGTAGGCGTCGGTGCGGGTGTTCGCGAGCGGGGAGAGGAACTCGTGCAGCAGGTAGCCGTGCGCGGCGTGGATCTCGAGCACGTCGAATCCGATCGCAACGGCCCGGACGGCCGCCGCCGCGAAGTCGTCGACGATGCCGTCGATCTCCGCGATCGTCAGCTCGCGCGGATCGACGAGCCCCTCGAACGCGATCGACGAGGGGGCGACCGGCTCCCAGCCGCCGTCGGCAGGCGGCACGGTGCCGCGCTGCGGGGCGAACGGCGGCCAGGTCGACGCCTTCCGGCCGGCGTGCGCGAGCTGCACCCCGACGGCCGCGCCGCGCGCGTGCACCGACTCCACGATCGGCGCCCACGCCTGCTGCTGGGCGTCGTTCCAGAGGCCGACGTCGGCGGGGGAGATGCGCGCCTCGGGCGAGACGGCGGTGGCCTCGGCGATCACGAGGCCGGCGCCGCCGGTCGCGAACTGCGCGAGATGCACGTGGTGCCAGTCGTTCGGCACGCCCTCGACCGCGGAGTACTGGCACATCGGCGCCACCCACAGCCGGTTGCGCAGGGTGGTGCCGCGCAGGGTCAGCGGTGCGAACAGTGAGCTCATCGAGTCCTCCTCCGAGTCGGTGGCTGCCGGCCGCCGCGCCGCCCGGCTAAGGTGACGCCATGAGCGCTCCGGCCGTTGTCGACGCCGCCGCGGTGGCGCGGGTCCTGCGGGGGCCAACCGACGCCGATGACAAGTATTCCCGCGGTGTCGTGGGATTGCGTACGGGTTCGCTCGCGTATCCGGGCGCCGCGGTGCTGGGCGTCGAGGGCGCCTGGCGGGCGGGAATCGGAATGGTCCGCTACACCGGTCCGGCGCGTGAGCTCGTTCTCGCCGCGCGACCCGAGACGGTGACCGCGGATGGGCGTGTCCACACGTGGGTGGTGGGGTCGGGCACGGATGCCGCATCCCGGCCGTTCGCCGAGACCGAGACGCTCACTCGCCTGCTCGCGGGCAGTGTGCCGGTCGTCGTCGATGCCGGGGCGCTCGAGCTCGCGCCCGCCGCACACGCACCGGTGATCGTGACGCCGCACGCCCGGGAGTTTGCGCGGCTGCGGGCGCAACTGGGTCTCGATCACACCGACATCGAGGGCGATGACGGCCGGGCGGCAGCGGCATCCGAGACCGCGCGGGCGCTCGGCGCCGTGGTGCTGCTCAAGGGCGCGCGCACCGTCCTGGCGGCGCCCGACGGGCGCGTGCGAGTCGTCGCGGCGGGGACGCCGTGGCTCGCGACGGCGGGCACCGGGGACGTACTCGCCGGCGCGATCGGGGCGGTGGCGGCATCCGTCGTGGCAGGCCGCGTCGCGGGAGACACCGCCGTCGATCTCCTCGATGCGGCGGCCGCAGGCGCCTGGCTCCACGCGCGCGCCGGCGAGCTCGCGGCATCCCGGGCGGGCAACGGTCGACCGGGCCCCATCACCGCGCTCGACGTCGCGCGCGCCCTGCCCGAGGCCGTGGGGGAAGCGCTCGCGCGGGGGATTGCCGTTCGGTAACGGTTCCCGCGGGGCGTCGTCCTCTACAGGGAGCGGCACGGTTGCCCCTCGTACACTGGTCCGCGATGTCGAAACGTTCGGTGCTCTGGATCGCATTCGTGGTCGTGCACCTCGGTGTCGCCATTCTGGGATTCACCTACCCGAATCAGCCCATGGGCGACGTGTACAACGTGTACGAACCGTGGTCGGGCGCGTTCTTCCACGACGGACTCTTCCCCGTGCGGGACGCGTACTCCGGGATCGTGCACGATTCGTACTTCGGCTACGTCGGCATCGACACCGGCTGGGTCTACCCACAGCTGGCGATCTTGCCGATGCTCGCCTCCTGGCTGTTCGCCTGGGCCGGCGGGTACACGATCGGCTGGGCCGTCGTGGTCACACTGCTGGATGCCGCCGCTTTCGCCGTGCTCATCGGCCGCGGCCGATCGAACGGGCGCAACGCGGGAGCCTGGTTCTGGCTCGCGTTCATCGCGCTGCTCGGCCCGGTCTACGTCTACCGTCTCGAGGCGGTCACCGTGGCGCTGTCGGTCGCGGGCATCCTGTGGCTGGCGCGCCGACCGTGGCTCGGATCCGCACTGCTGGCGGTCGCGACCTGGATCAAGGTGTGGCCGGCCGCGCTGGTCGGCGCGGCGCTCATCGCGCTGCACCGACGATGGGTCGTGGCTGCATCCGCGGCGATCGTCACCGCGCTCGTCGTCGTGCTGGTCGCGGCGGCCGGAGGCGGGCAGTACGTGTTCGGGTTCGTGGGGGACCAGACCACGCGCTCGCTGCAGATCGAGTCGCCGGTGAGCTCGATCTACCTGTGGATGTACTACGTGGGCGTGCCGACATCCGGCATCGGGTGGGATCCCAACCTGCTGACCTTCTATGTGACCGGCCCCGGTGTCGACCCGGTCATCAGCGTGATGACGCCGCTCCTCGGAGTGGGTGTTCTCGCAGTCGCCGGCGTGGGTGCGTGGAAGAAGTACCGCGGCGCGACCTTCGGCGGGCTGCTCCCGTCGCTGTCCCTCGGCCTCGTGCTCGCGTTCATCGTGCTGAACAAGGTCGGCTCGCCGCAGTACATCGCCTGGATCGTGCCGCCCCTCGTCTACGGCCTGGTGCTCGATCGCGGGCGCTGGTGGAAGCCGGCGACCCTCGCGCTCCTCATCGCCCTGGCGACCCAGATCGTGTATCCGCTGGTGTACTTCAACATCCTCATCGTGGACCTCGGGCCGCTGCTGGTGCTGACCATCCGCAACATCCTTCTCGTGGTGCTGTTCGTCTGGACGATCGTGCTGCTGGTCCGCGTGCCGGTGCACCCCCAGATCGCTGCCCGCCGCGACCATCGCGTGCCGCCCGCGCCCGTCACCGCCGACTGATCTTCCGGAGGTCACCATGCTCGTCGCGTTCTCCGTCGCTCCCAGCGGCACGGGTCGTGAAGACGGCTCGGTGCACGATGCGGTGGCGGCCGCTGTGCGCATCGTGCGCGACTCGGGTCTGCCGCACCGCACGACGAGCATGTTCACCGAGATCGAGGGCGACTGGGACGACGTCCTCGATGTCGTCCGGCGTGCGACGGAGGCGGTGCTGCCGTTCGGGTCCCGCGTCTCGCTCGTGCTGAAGGCCGACATCCGCCCGGGCTACACGGGTGAGCTCGATGCGAAGATCGAGCGCCTCGAACGGGCCATCGACGACTCTGAGGAGTAGACCCGAGGGCCTCGCGTGCACGCTCCGATCTGCGCGCGCGGACGTGTATGGCGGCGGGTGCGAGCGTGGGCGCCGAAACGATTCGACAGGGGTCGATCCCGGGCGTACCATTTTGTTGTGACCTCCCCTCAGATATCGAAGGGGGCGGCAACGGCGGCGCTTCTCTCCTTGGCCATCGGCAGCTTCGCGATCGGCATGGGCGAATTCGTCGTCATGGGCCTGTTGCCGAACGTCGCGCAGGACCTGCTGCCCCAGACGTGGGCCACCGCCCCCGGCGACGCGATCGCCCAGGCCGGCTGGCTCATCAGCCTGTACGCGCTCGGCGTCGTCATCGGCGCGCCCACCATCGCCGGGTTCGTCGCACGCTATCCGCGCCACCGCGTCATGCTCGTGCTGTCGATCGTGCTCGCCGTCGGCAACCTGCTCACCGTGCTCGCGCCGACCTTCGGGTGGGTCGCGGTCGCGCGCCTCGTGACGGGACTGCCGCACGGCGCCTACTTCGGCATCGGCGCCCTCGTCGCCGCCGACGTGATGGGTCCGGGCAAGCGGGCCAAGGGTGTCGCGTTCATCCTCACGGGTCTCACCGTCGCGAACGTGGTCGGCGTGCCGCTCGGCACGTTCCTCGGGCAGCAGATCGGATGGCGCGCCGCCTACGGCGTGGTCGCCGTGCTCTGGGTGGTCACGGCGATCATGATCGCCCTGTTCGTGCCGGCCCACCCCGGCGACCCGGGCCGCACCATGCGCGCGGAGCTGCGGGTGTTCCGTATCCCGCAGGTGTGGTTCACCCTCGCGCTCGGCGCGATCGGCTTCGGCGGGTTCTTCGCGCTCTACAGCTACGTCGCGCCGATGGTCACGGATGTCGCCCACGCGCCCGAGTGGGTCGTGCCGATCGTGCTCGTGCTCATGGGCGTCGGGATGACGATCGGAAACATCATCGGCGGCTACCTCGCCGACATCAACCTACGGCGCACCCTCCTCGGCGGGCTGCTGTCGATCGCGCTGGTGCTGGTGATCCTCGCGCTCGTGTCGCACTGGATCGTCCCGCTCGCGGCCCTCGTGTTCGTCATGGGGCTGGTGTCGTCGTCGGTGAATCCGACCGCGCAGACCCGTCTCATGGATGTCGCGGAGGACAACCAGTCGATCGCGGCCGCCCTCAACCACTCGGCGTTCAACATCGGCAACAGCCTCGGCGCATTCCTCGGCGGCGTCGTGATCGCGTGGGGCTGGGGGTTCGTCGCGCCGGCGTGGGTCGGTGTCGGTCTTGCGCTGATCGGCTTCGGCATCGCGTGGCTCTCGTTCCGCGTCGAGGACAGGTCTCGTCGCCGCGCGGGCCTGGCGATCGCCGGTCCCGCGGACTGACGCCTGCTCCCGGACTGACCGGGACGGCTGCTTCGCGCGTGTCAGCCGGCGGGTGCGTCGAGCAGCCGCCGCAGGTGCCCGCCGACCTCGTCGGACTCGATGAGGAAGCCGTCGTGGCCGAAGTCGCTCGAGATGACGACCGCCCGGTCGCCGTCGAGCGTGCGCCGGATGCTGCGCGCGATGCGGTGCTGGCCGTCGACGGGGAAGAGTCGGTCGCTGTCGATGCCCAGCACGAGGGTCGTGGCGGTGATCCGTCGCAGCGCCTCCTCGACGCCGCCCCGGTCGCGGCCGACGTCGTGCGAGTTCATGGCCTCGACGAGCGTCACGTAGGCGTTCGCGTCGAAGCGGCGCGTGAACTTGTTGCCGTGGAAGTCTAGGTAGGACTCCACGGCGAAGCGTCCGCCGTGGCCGAGGGGCGAGACATCCGACTGCCACGACCGCTGGAAGCGCAGGTTCAGCTCTTCGGGACTGCGGTAGTTCAACAGCGCCATGCGGCGCGCGAGCGCGAGCCCACGGTGCGGTCCCTCACCGGCGGCCGCGTCGTAGTAGTCGCCGCCCTCGAACCCGGGGTCGAGGCGGATGGCCGCGAGCTGGGCGGAGTTCAGAGCGACCTGGTCGGCGGTGACGATCGGGGGAGCGGCGAGGACGCCGAGCCGGGCGACCCGCTCGGGATGCGAGATCGCCCACTCGAGGGCGTGCATACCGCCCATGGATCCGCCGATCACCCCCGCGAACCGCTCGATGCCCAGCGCATCGACCAGCCGCAGCTGCGCCTCGACCTGGTCGCGGATCGTGAGATACGGGAAACGCGCACCCCACTCGGCGCCACGTGGTCCGATGCTCGCTGCACCCGTCGATCCCTGGCAGCCGCCGAGCATGTTGGGGGCGATGACGAACCACCGGTCGGTGTCGATCGGAGCGCCGGGTCCGACGATGTCCCCCCACCAGCCGTCGGTCGGATGCCCCGGCCCGCCCTCGCCGCGCACGTGCGAGTCGCCCGTGAGGGCGTGCAGCACGAGCACGGCGTTGTCGCGGGCGGGGGAGAGCTCACCCCAGGTCTCGAAGGCGAGCCGGTAGGCGGGGAGGGTGGCCCCGCCCTCGGTCGTGAACGCGCCGAAGGCGGCGAACCGTCGGTCGCCGGCCGGATCGCCGTCACGCCACGCCCCGGTCGCCGGGGGGCGGCCGCCGAGGCGGCGGGCGTCGGCTTCCGAAACCGGCGCGCTCGGCACCGTGTCCTCGGAAGTCTGCCAGTCCATCGCTCCATTCTCCCCGCCCGTGGCGCTGCTCCGGGGACTGTTACGCGAACGGGGTGATCTCGTAGGTCGCGCCGTGCTGCCCGGCGAGGGCGATCGGGGTGCCGTTGCGTCGCTGCACGAATCGGTGGTGCGCTCGAAGGTCGGCGGGGAGCCGATCGTCGAGCGCCGGGAAGGTGCCGCGGCTCTCATTGGACAGCCAGGTCACCCGGCGGCCGAGCCGTCGACCGAGGTCTCCCACGAGCGCGACGAACGTGTCGCGTTTCGCGGCATCCGGGTACATCAACACCGCGCTGTGGAACACCACGAGGTGCGCGTCCGCCGGTGCTGTCGCAGCGAGCGCCTCGAGGTCGTCGACGAGGTCGCCGCTGACGATCCGGGGCGGGGCGGATGCCGCGGCATCCGCTGCCTGACGAAGTCGTGCGATGCGCGCGTCGTGGTCGGGGCCCGGCCACACCAGAAGCTCGAGCCAGCGCAGCGCTTCGGGGTCGCGCACGTCGATGGGGGCAAGGTCGAGCCCGGCGCGCCAGGCCACATCCACCGGTCCGGTCGGCACCGCCGCAGCGTCGTCGACGGTGCACCGGAGGTCGATGGTCGGGCCTGCGGCAGCCGGCTCGTGCAGGAACTCGCCTGCGGGAGTCGTGTACGTCACCCGGCAGTGGTCGGGGAAGAGGCACAGTCCGCCCGCGGCGCCCACCTCGAGCAGGGCGACCGGCCCGTCGAGCCGTGACAGCGGCGGCAGCCATGTCGCCGCGCGGCCGGGTTCATTGGTCTGGGTGGAATGCGTCGCCGAGATCTCGGAAATGCGATCCCACGCGTCGAGCAGCTCCTCTCGCACCTCGGCGTACGGGTGCAGTGGCACTCCGGCGCGACGCGCGGCGGCGAACAGCAGGTTCGCCTGCTGCTGGCGGCGCGGCAGTGCGGTGAGGCGTCGCAGCACCTCGGCGTCCTCGGCGATCGCGCAGGCCCAGTCCTCGTACAACGGCGACGTGCCGTGCGCCCAATACCGGCCGAAGTCGTCGTAGTAGGCGGCGAGCTCTCGCTCGTCGTCGGCGTCGCCCATGCGCACCCCCTCGATGTGACGGATGCCGCCAGCCTGCCTCACGATCGGTCGAGTGGCCAGTCGCAGGGCGGTGTCGGGGCCGCAACCGACGACGCCCCCGCCCGGAATCCGGACGGGGGCGTCGATCGCCTGAGGAGGGTCAGACCCGCGCGGCCTCAGCGACCGTGCGGGCGGCGCCGAGCGCCTGCTCGAGGTCGGCCTTGAGGTCGTCGATGTTCTCGATGCCGACCGAGAGGCGCACGAGGCCGGGGGTGACACCGGTCGTGAGCTGCTGCTCGGGGGTCAGCTGCGAGTGCGTGGTCGAGGCAGGGTGGATGACGAGCGAGCGCACGTCGCCGATGTTCGCGAGGTGGCTGAACAGGGTCAGCGCGTTCACGAACGCACGGCCGGCCTCGACGCCGCCCTTGAGCTCGAACGAGAGCACCGCGCCGACGCCCTTCGGGGCGTAGCGGTTGGCGGCGGCGTACCAGGGCGAGGTGGGCAGGCCCGAGTAGTTCACGCTCGCGACGTCCTCGTGGTTCTCCAGCCACTCGGCTATCTCCTGCGCGTTCTGCACGTGACGCTCGATGCGCAGCGACAGGGTCTCGAGGCCCTGGATGAGCAGCCAGGCGCTCTGCGGTGCGATGGCGGCGCCGAGGTCGCGCAGCAGCTGCACGCGGGCCTTGATGATGTACGCGAGACCGTCGCCGACCGCCGCGGTGTAGCTGGCGCCGTGGTACGAGGGGTCGGGCTCGGTGAGACCGGGGAACTTGTCGACGTTCTGCGACCACGGGAAGGTGCCGCCGTCGACGATGATGCCGCCGATGGTGGTGCCGTGACCGCCGATGAACTTCGTCGCCGAGTGCACCACGATGTCGGCGCCGTGCTCGAACGGACGGATGAGGTACGGCGTCGCGATCGTGTTGTCGACGATCAGCGGCACGCGGTTCTCGTGCGCGATGTCGGCGACCGTGCGGATGTCGAGCACGTTGATCTTCGGGTTGCCGATCGTCTCGGCGAAGAAGAGCTTCGTGTTCGGGCGCACCGCGCGGCGCCACTCCTCGGGGTCGTCCTGGTTCTCGACGAAGGTCGTCTCGATGCCGAGCTTGGCGAGGGTGTACTTGAAGAGGTTGTAGGTGCCGCCGTAGATCGAGCTCGACGAGACGATGTGGTCGCCGGCCTGCGCGATGTTCAGCACGGCGAACGACTCCGCCGCCTGGCCGCTCGCAACGAGGAGCGAACCGGTGCCGCCCTCGAGCGCGGCGAGGCGCTGCTCGACGACATCCTGGGTGGGGTTCTGGATGCGGGTGTAGATGTTGCCGAACTCGGCCAGCGCGAAGAGGTTCGCGGCGTGGTCCGTGTTGTCGAACACGTAGGAGGTGGTCTGGTAGATCGGCGTGGCACGAGCCTTGGTGACAGGGTCGGGCTGCGCGCCGGTGTGAACCTGCTTGGTCTCGAAACGCCAGTTCTCGGAAGAGGTCATCGGTGCTCCTCTGGGGTGCGGGTGGTGAAGTGGTCGGTGGCTTGCCACGACAGTAGGGGGCGTGCCGGGAGCCGACAAGGGCGCCGACTCGCCGCGTAACACGACGTTCAGCCCCGTCATAGCAACGACGGATGCCGCTCCCTCCGCCCGTGTCTGAGCACCCGCCCGCGCCCGCTAGCGTGGACGGTATGACCAAGCGTGCGGTAGTGACGGGGGCAAGTTCGGGGATCGGCGAGGCGACGGCGCGCAAGCTCCGTGCCGACGGGTGGGACGTGGTGGCCGTCGCCCGCCGCGCGGACCGTCTCGAGGCGCTCGCGGCCGAGACCGGCGTGGTCCCGTTCGCCGCCGACCTCACCGTCGCCGCCGACGTCGCCGCGCTCCGCGATTTCCTCGCCGCCTCCGGATCGGTGAACAGCGTGATCCAGGTCGCGGGTGGTGCTCGCGGCACCGATCACGTCGCCACCGGGGATGTCGACGACTGGCAGTGGATGTACGACGTCAACGTCCTGTCGACGCAGCGGGTCGTGGCATCCCTTCTGCCCCTGCTGCGCGAGGCCGCCAAGGCCGACGGTGTCGCCGACATCGTGATCGTGACCTCGACCGCGGCGCGCGTCGCCTACCAGGGCGGCGGCGGGTACAACGCGGCGAAGGCGGCGGAGTCGGCTCTCGCCCAGGCGCTGCGCCTCGAGCTCAACGGTGAGCCGCTGCGCGTCGTCGAGATCGCGCCGGGCATGGTGCAGACCGAGGAGTTCTCGCTCAACCGACTCGGCGGAGATCAGGGTGCCGCCGACAAGGTGTACGAGGGTGTCGAGGCGCCGCTCGTCGCCGACGACATCGCCGACCTCATCGCGTACGCGGTCGAGGCACCCGGCCACGTGAACCTCGACCTCGTCATCGTGCGTCCGGTGGCTCAGTCGGCGCAGCATGTGCTCGCCCGCGGCCCGCTGCACGTGCGGGAGGGCTGAGCGCCTAGGCTGGTGCGGTGCGCCGCTCGGCGCGGGAAGGACGGCGTCGAGTGGGCGAGGCGAACGAGGAGCGCGAGCATCTGACCTGGGACGGCTTCGGCGAGGCGTCGAGGTCGCTGTCGCGGGACATCCTCGCGGCCGGGTTCGTGCCCGAGGTCGTCGTGGCGATCGCCCGTGGCGGTCTGCTGCCGGCCGGTGCCATCGCGTACGGGCTGGGCATCAAGAACTGCGGCGCGATCAACGTCGAGTTCTACACCGGCATCGGCACCGTGCTCGACGCCCCCGAGGTGCTGCCGCCGGCGCTCGACCTCTCCTACCTCGAGGGGCGGAAGGTGCTGCTCGTCGACGACGTCGCCGACAGTGGCCGCACGCTCGATCTCGCCGTGAAGCTGCTGGTCGACCGGGGCGCCGAGGTGCGCTCGGTGACGATCTACACGAAGCCGACCACCATCATCGAGCCGGACTTCTCCTGGAAGCGCACCGATCGCTGGATCAACTTCCCGTGGTCGTGGAAGGGCTCGGTCCTCGAAGAGGACGGCGGCCTGCCCGCATCCGCCTGAGAGGCACCGGGATGGCGATGAGTCTGACCGAGCTCGCCGCCGCGGGGCTGGTCGACGAGGGCTGGGCGCGGGCGCTCGAGCCGGTCGCCGCGGACATCGCCGCGCTCGGCGATCGTCTGCGCGCCGAGATCGCGGAGGGTCGCCACTACCTGCCGTCGGGCGACCGGGTGCTGCGGGCGTTCGCCCGCCCGCTCGCCGAGGTGCGGGTGCTGATCGTCGGGCAGGACCCGTATCCGACACCCGGGCATCCGATCGGACTCTCGTTCGCGGTCGACGCGCATGTGCGGCCGCTGCCGCGCTCGCTGGAGAACATCTACCGCGAGCTCGCCGACGACCTCGACCTGCCGAAGGCGCCGCACGGCGACCTGTCGGCATGGGCCGATCAGGGCGTCATGCTGCTCAACCGCGTGCTCACCGTCGCGCCGGGTCAGCCCGCATCCCACCGCGGCTGGGGCTGGGAGAAGGTGACCGAGCACGCGATCCGCACCCTCGTCGCGCGGCAGACGCCCACGGGCGAGGCGGCTCCGCTCGTGGCGATCCTGTGGGGTCGGGATGCCGCGAACCTCCGTCCGCTGCTGGGCGAGACGCCGATCATCGAGTCGCCGCATCCGTCACCGCTGTCGGCGCACCGCGGCTTCTTCGGGTCGCGCCCGTTCTCCCGCGCGAACGCGCTGCTGGAAGAGCGCGGCGTCGCCCCGGTCGACTGGCGCATCCCGGCCTGACGGCGCCGTGCGTCGCGCGGCCGTCGTGCGCGTATCCTGGGCGCATGCTGGAGGAGGAATACAACCCGTCGCGCTGGACCCTGTTCCGGCAGCAGCAGCGTCGCGCCGAACTGTCGGAGCGGCCCTTCAGCTACGAGATCCGTGCCGCAGAGGAGAGCGATCTCGCCGACATCCGCGAGATCTACAACTACTACGTCACCAACTCCGTCGTGACCTTCGACGAGAAGAAGTGGTCGCTCGCGAAGTGGCGTGACAAGTTCGCCTACCTGCAGAAGCAGAAGATGCCCTTCCTCGTCGCCGAGTCGCCGACCGGGCAGGTGCTCGGGTACGCGCTCGTGCAGCCGTGGGCGGGCAAGTCCGCGTTCCGCTTCACCGTCGAGGACTCGATCTACCTCGGTCACGCGTCGTCGGGCAAGGGCCTCGGCCGTGCCCTGCTCGAGGCGCTGATCGCCGCGTGCGAGGCGAACGGCATCCGCGAGATCGTCGCCGTCATCAGCGACAAGGGCGCGGAGGGCTCCCTGGTGCTGCACGAGAAGCTCGGCTTCGTCGAGGTCGGTCGGATGGGCCGCGTCGGCTTCAAGTTCGGCCGGTGGCTCGGCACGGTGTACCTGCAGAAGTCGCTGAAGCCGACGAAGAAGCGCGGGCTGTTCGGGCGGCTGCGAGACAGCCCCGACGACACCCGAGCCGACGCCGACGCCGACTGACGCGGCGCGGTCTCAGATGCCGGGGAGCGTCGGGATCGCGGCGAGCAGCTGACGGGTGTACGGATGCTGCGGCTGCGCGAGCACCCGCGCGGTCGTCCCGCGCTCGACGATGCGCCCGGAGGACATGACCACGACCTCGTCGCAGATGCTCTGCACGACCCCGATCTCGTGGGAGACGAGCACGAGGGTCAGGCCCTCGCTGCGGCGCAGGTCGGCCAGCACCTCAAGGATCTGCGCCCGCACCGACACATCGAGGGCCGACAGTGGCTCGTCGCCCACGAGGATGCGCGGCCGGTGCACGATGGCCCGTGCGATCGCGATGCGCTGGCGCTGCCCGCCCGAGAATTCGTGCGGGTAGCGGGCCGCGGCATCCGCATCGAGACCGACGGCCGCGAGCACTTCGGCGACGCGCGCGCGACGGTCGCCGTCGATGCCCAGCGCCCACAGCGGCTCGGCGATGATGCGGCCGACGCGCATGCGGGCATCGAGAGAGGCGTACGGATCCTGGAAGACGATGCCGGTCTCGCGCCGCAGCCAGTGCAGGGCGCGGGCGGGGGAGGCGGCATCCACCTCTCGGCCGTCGATGCGCACACTGCCGGTGGTCGGCGCGTCGAGTGCGAGCAGCAGCCGCACGAGCGTGGACTTGCCCGACCCGGACTCGCCGATGACCCCCAGCGCCGAGCCCTCGGTCACGTCGAGGTCGACACCGTCGAGCGCCGTCGTGGTCTCGCGCGGGCCGAACAGGGCGCGGCGCGGCCCGCGGTGCACCCGCGTGAGCCCGCGGGCCTCGATGAGCGCGGTCATGCGGACTCCTCGGGCAGGTCGGATGTCGCGGCCCCGCGCCACAGCGTCGCCGCGGCGTCGCGCAGCAGGCCCCGCGTGACGGGCGAGGCGGGCTCGGTGAGAAGGGTCGTGAGGGGACCGGTCTCGACCACCCGTCCGGCCGAGAGCACGACCGCTTCGGTCGCGACCTGGGCGAGCACGGCGAGGTCGTGGGTGATGAACACGAGCGACATGCGGTCCTCGTCGGCGAGTCGGCGCAGCAGTTCGAGGATGCCGGCCTGCACGGTGACGTCGAGTGCGGTGGTCGGCTCGTCGGCGACCAGCAGGCGGGGGCGTGCGGCCAGGGCCATCGCGATCGCGACGCGTTGACGCTGCCCGCCGGAGAGCTGGTGCGGGTAACGCGCCACGATGCGTTCGGGGTCGGGCAGTGCCACACGGCGGGCGCCCTGGACGGCGAGGCGGCGCCGCTCGGTGCGGGAGCGCTCACCGTGGATCGCGGCCGCCTCGGAGATCTGGCGGCCGACAGTGCGCACCGGGTCGAGGGCCGTCAGCGGGTCCTGGAACACCATGGCGAGTTCCCGCCCGCGACGACGGGCGAGCTCGCGGTCGCGCAGCCCGACGAGTTCGACCCCCTGCCACCGGATGCTGCCCGACACTGCCGCGCCGTCGGGCAGCAGTCCCAGCAGCGCCCGCGCGGTGAGCGACTTGCCCGAGCCGGACGCGCCGATCAGCCCGACGCGCGCCCCCTCGGGCACCGCGAACGTGACGCCGTCGACGACGCGCACGCCGCCGATCTCGACGACGAGGTCGGTCACCTCGAGGCTCACGCGACCACCCCCGGCACGTGGGTGCGGGCGCGGCGGGCGCTGCCGCCGCTCGCGCGCAGCAGGGGATCGGTCGCCTCGCGCAGGGCGTCACCGAGCAGGTTCAGCCCGAGCACGGTGAGCGAGATCGCAAGCCCCGGCCAGACGACCGACAGCGGGTACACGCTGATGTACTGCTGCAGCTGCGAGAGCAGGAGGCCCCACGAGGCATCCGTCACCGGCGCCCCGAACCCGAGGTACGACAGCCCCGCCTCGGCGAGCACCGCCACCGCCATGCCCCACGACAGCTGCACGATGAACACCGGCAGCACGTTCGGCAGCAGGTGCCGCCACAGGTTCTGCGCGGGGGTCAGGCCCGCCGCGCGCCCCGCGAGCACGACGTCGCTCAGCAGCACGCGACGCAGCTCGGGTCTCGTGACGCGGGCGATGTTCACCCCGAATCCGATGCCCACCGCGACGATGACCACCCAGACCGACCCGCCCCAGACCGCGGTGATCATCATGGCGATCAGCAGCACGGGGAACGCGATCAGCACGTCGACGACGACCGCGACGCTCTCGCGCACGAGGCGCGGCGTGAGGGCGCCGAGCGCGGCGAGCACGAGACCGAGCACGGTCGCGATGATCCCCGCGCCGACCGCGACGACGACCGTGGTGCGGGCGCCCGCCATGAGCAGGCTCAGGATGTCGCGGCCCGTCGCGTCCGTGCCGAGCAGGTGCGGCCAGCTCGGCAGCTGCCAGCGGATCTCGACGTCGGTGCGCTGCGGATCGAACGGGGTCCAGACCAGGGCGACGGCGGCGGTCGCCAGCACCGCGGCGGCGATGACGAGCCCGATGCGGCCGGCGGGGAGTCGCCACACCCGGGCGATCACACTGTCGCTCATGACGCCTCCCGCTGTCTCGGGTCGATGAGCCGGTGCACCAGGTCGACGGCGAAGCCGACGATGAGCACGAAGGCGGTGAGCGCGAGCAGCTCGCCCTGCACCTTCGGGATGTCCCGTGCCTGCACGTCGGCCACCAGCATCCGTCCGATGCCGGGCAGGGAGAAGAGCTGCTCGATGACGACGGCGCCCACGATGATCGCCGCGATCTGCAGGCCGAGCACGCTGATGATCGAGAGCCCCACGTTCGGCAGCCCGTGGCGCACGAGTGCGCGTGTGCGGGTGAGGCCCTTCGCGGCGGCGGCGGTCACGTAGTCCTGGTCGAGGGCCTGCAGTGTCGCCGAGCGCACGAAGCGCATGAGCAGCGCACCCTCGACGACGCCGATGGTCAGCGCCGGGAGGATGAGGGCGCGCAGCGCGAGCCCTGGATCCGACCAGCCCGAGCGGGGGAAGCCTTGCGCGGGCAGCCAGCCGAGGGTCACGGCGAAGACGATGACGAGCATCATGCCCGCCCAGACGACCGGAACCGCGGCCACGGCCTGCGCGCCGATGCTCAACGCCGCACCTCCCGCGCGGTGCCGTTGCACGGCGGCCACGACGCCGAGGGGCAGGGCGATGACGACGGCGATGAGCAGCGACAGCAGGCCGAGCGGCAGTGTCACCTGCGCCTTCTGTCGCAGCTCGTCGCTCACCGAGCTTCCGGTGACGAGCGAGGTGCCCAGGTCGCCGCGCAGCGCTCCGCCGATCCAGTCGAGGTATTGCAGCGGCAGCGGACGGGTCAGGCCCAGCTGATCCCGGATCCGCGCGATCTGCTCGGCAGTCGCGTTGGTTCCGGCGATCAGCTGGGCCACGTCACCCGGCAGCACGTGCAGGGTGAGGAAGATCAGCACGCTGGCGAGGAACAGGCCCAGGATCAGCAGGGCCAGCCGTGTCAGCGTGAATCTGATCACCCGTTGCTCTTCTCCAGGGTGGCGAGGTTGATGCGAGAGTTGACGTTGTCGGCGGGGAAGCCGGTGATGCCCTTGCCGACGGCGACGACCGACTCCCAGTTGTACAGCCAGTCGGCGGCGTTGTCGTCAGCGACGATCTTCGCAGCCTGCGCGAGCAGGTCGTCCACCTGCTGGTCGCTGGTCGCGGCGATCGCCTGCTGGTAGAGCGCCTGCACCTGCGGGTTGTTGAACGTGAAGTAGTAGCTGCCGTTCGCCCAGGTGTTGCCGAAGTCTCGCGGCTCGGCGTGGTCGACGAGGCTGAGGTCGTAGTTCTTGTTCGTGTAGACGTCGTTGAGCCACGTCGTGAAGTCGACGCTGTTCACCTTGAGGGTGATACCGGCGTCGGCGAGGTTCGAGGTGAGCAGCTGCGGGATGGTCGTGCCGTAGAACGAGGGCACGGTGAGCGTCAGCGTCAGGTTCGACACTCCCGCGTCAGCGAGAAGCTGCTTGGCCTTGGCCGGGTCGTGGCTGATCGTCGACGACAGGTCCTGGTAGCCGGGGTCCGGCTGCGGGATCGGACCGTAGAGGGGTTTGCCGGAGCCGACAGCGGCGATGATCGCGTTGTGGTCGATCGCGAGGCGGATCGCCTCGCGTACACGGGTGTCGTTCAGCGGCGCCTTCGTGCTGTTGAAGGCGAGCACGAACTTGTCGGTCGCGCTGCCTTTGACGACCGAGAAGTCGCCGCCCTTCTCGACCTGAGAGCTGAGAGTGGCGTCGAAGCCGGTGATGACATCGACCTCGCCCGACTGGGCGGCGGAGATCGCGGCCTGGTTGTCGGGGATGATGTCGAAGACGACCTCGGCGACCTTCGCCTTGTCGCCCCAGTAGGCGTCGTTGCGGGCGAGCGTGATGTTCGCGCCCTGGTTCCACGACTTCAGCGTGAAGGGTCCGGTGCCGTTCGCCTTCGTCTTGTAGTCGACGGTGTCGCCCTTCTTCAGGATGATGCCGGCGCGCCCGGTGAGGTTCCACAGCAGCTGGGAGTCGGGCGACGAGAGGGTGAGCGTGATGGTGTTGCCGCTCGCGCTGATGTTCGACACGTGCGAGAGCGTGGAGCTGTTGGCCCATGTGCTCTCGTCGCGGTGCTGCGTGAGCGACCACACCACGTCGTCGGGCGTCAGCGCCTGACCGTCGTCGAAGGTGACGCCGTCGCGCAGCGTGAACGTGTAGGTGAGCGCATCGGAGGACACCGTCCAGGCGCTCGCGAGCGAGGCGACGATCTTCTGGTCGGGCGTGCGCGAGACGAGGCCCTGATACACGTTGTCGATCAGAACCTGGTCGAGGGCGACCCCCGCGGTCTGGCGGATGTCGAGGTTGGTGGGCTCCAGTGCCAGTCGGATGTTGACCGTGGCGTTGGGGTCGCCGGAAGCGGTCGGTGCGCTGCTGCCCCCGGCGGAGCAGGCGGTGAGTGCGAGGGCGGCGGCGGCCAGGATGGCGGCCCCGGCCAGTGCGGTGCGGCGGAACATGCGGGATCCTCTCGGTGCGGGGATGTCCGTGCTGTGGAACGTCCGTGCGGGGGAAGGGCGCGCGCCGGATCGGCGAGCTTCCCTCAGCCTAGGTCGGGGGCACCGGGCCGCGGCCCAGATGACCGGCCGCCGTCACACGGCGACACGCGACGTCACACGGCCGGTGATCGGCGGCCGGAGGCCGCACGCACGAGGGCCGCCAGCTCGGCCGGGATGTCCTCCTGCACGTTGTGACGCGCAGGCACGGAGACGACGGATGCCGCGGGCAGGCGCCGCGAGAAATCATCGGCGTCACCCGCCGAGACGAACCCGCGCTCGCCGCGGATGAGGGTGATCGGTGCGGTCACGGCGGCGAGGTCGTGCCACCCCGACTCGGACAGCAGATCGCGCACCGCGGAGTCCAAGGTCGGGGCGTCCGCGTCGCCGTTCGCGACGGCGGCGGCGAGGTGCGCGAAGTGATGCTTCCACTCGACGCGGCCGTCCTCGCGCACCCGCGAGTTCAGATAGACGCCGCGGGTCGCCGCGCCACGGCTGCCGCCGAGCCCGAAGGACAGCGCGCGCTCGACCAGCTCGTCGCGGCTCGCCCACGAGGTCGGGCCGGCGAAGAAGGCGCGGATCTGCGCGGGCCCCTCGTCGGGGTTCACGCCGGGGGTGATGTCGACGATCACAAGGCTCGCGACGAGGTCGGGCCGCCGTGCGGCGACGGATGCCGCGGTCAGCCCGCCGAGCGACTGCCCGACGAGCGTCTGCGGCGACGTGGTCCAGGCCTCGAGCGCCCGCACGACGTCGTCCGCGAGAGGACCGGCCGTGTACGCGGCATCCGATCGCCACGAAGAGTCGCCGTGACCGGCGAGGTCGATCGAGAGCGCCGGCAGCCCGAGGGCCAGGATCGTCGTGTCGAACGTGTGGGCGTTCAGACCCGCTCCGTGAAGGAATGTGACGGCAGGCGGCGCGTCGCCGAAGCGCAGGGCGCTCAGGGTGCGGCCGTCGGGAAGCGCGAGGGTCAACCGCTCGGCGGCGGGGATCGGCCCGGTGGCGCCCAGTTCGGCGGCCTGGGCGGGGAGGAAGGAGAACTCGTCGAAAGCGTCGTCGGTCACCCGCACATTCTGCACCGCACCGCCGGCGGCGGGCGCCGCGTCGTTAGGCTGACAGCGTGACCGCCCCCCGCTCCGCACGCCCGTCTTCTGCCCGCACCCGAGGGTGGCGCTCATGAGCGGTGCGAGCATCGAGTTGGTCTCGGGAGTCACCAACTTCCGCGACGTCGGCGGCCTCCCGGCCGGGGCCGGCACGACCCGGCACGGGGTGCTGTTCCGGTCGGGGGCGCTGTCTCGTCTCGACGACGACGGGCGACGCACCCTGCACGAACTCGGCGTCGAGCGCATCGTCGACCTGCGATCCGACGACGAGCTGGCGCGCGAGCCCAGCCGGGTGGACGGACTGGGCGTCGAAACCGTGCGCGCGCCGATGTTCGTGGGATCGCTCGAGTCATTCCTCGCCAGCGGCGTCACGCTCGACGACTCCTACCTCGACCTGCTCGAGAACGCCGGGGAGCGCATCGCCACCGTGGCGCACAGCATCGCGGCGGGGCATCCGACTCTCGTGCACTGCGCGATCGGGAAGGACCGCACCGGAGTCTCGGTCGCGGTGACCCTCGCCGCCGCCGGTGTCGACGACGAGGCGATCGTGGACGACTACGCCCTCACCGAGCAGAACCTGCCGGCCTCGCGGGCCCGGCAGATCCGGGCGTGGCTGGCGCGCGCACACCCGGGCAGCCGCCACCTCGAAGAGCTCTACCTGCACTCACCGGCCCGCGCGATGCGGCATGTGCTCGCGCACCTGCACGAGCGCTGGGGCGACGGCGGTGCCTACCTGCGGGAGGCGGGCGTGTCGGCCGACGAGCTCGCCGCGCTGCGGTCGGCCTTGGTGATCGCCCCGTGAGCACGTCGCCGGAGCGCACCGCCGCGAAGCCCCCGCTCCTGGTGCCGCGCTGGATCGCGGTGTGGTTCGTGGTGACAGCCCTCATCCAGACCTACGACGCCTGTTACGAGCTGCTCGGCCCGCTCTCGCACGCCGGTGGACCGCTCGCCTGGTTCTGGCCGGGGCACGTGTTCTACAGCTCGTTCGACCAGCGCTACGCCCAGGCCGACGCGTTCGGCAGCGCGCAGAGCTGGGCGAACCTGCTCGAGGTGATCGCGCTGATCTGGGTGCTCACGCACCTGCGACGCTGGTCGGGCGTCGTGCTCGGCCTGATCGTGAGCGTCGCGACCTTCTGGAAGACCGTGCTCTACTTCCTCGTCGAGGCCTCGAGCGGACTCGAGATGACCCGACAGTCGCTCGAACGCGGCGACATCGCGGGGTTCCTCAGCGTCGCCGTGCTGCCGAACCTGGTGTGGATCGTCGTGCCGTTCGCGGTGATCGTCGTGCTCGGCCGTCGCATCGTGCGGCGGCTTCAGGCCACCGAGGTGCGCGGCACGTAGTTGCCGTCCTCGAGGCCCGCCTCGATCTCGAACCGGTTGCGGAGGGCGTCGCGCCCCGCGAGCGTGTAGAGCACGGGCATGAGGAACCCGTAGCGGCGCCACTGGCGGGCGTGCACCGCCTCGTGACGCAGCACCCGGTCGTCGAGCCGGCCGTCGCCCGTGAGGAAGCAGTTGCCGACGCAGACGCCGCCGCGGGCGAAGGTCCATGACGGCATGCCGCGGAACACCCACAGCTCGCCGCGGCGCTCGACCCGCCCCCGGCTCCACAGGAACCCCCAGGTCCAGCCGACGGTGCAGCCGTACCAGAAGCCGACACGGCTGATCGGGGAGTCGAGCAGCACGGACGGGATGAACCGGTCGAGCCGTCGTCCGCGGGCGACGGCCGCGTCGGCCCGGGCGCGCCAGTCGGCCGGGATGCCGCGGCTCACGCGAGTGCGCCGACGAGTCGCAGGATCGTGCCGAGGTCATCGACCGCGGCCGCGGCGCTGGCCGGCGCGAAGCCGGTGATCGACGCACCCGCGAGCGGCACCCGGGCGCGGAGCGCCGCGAGGGCGGCGACGATGCGCGCCGGATCGGCGCCGAACGGCGACGCGGCGGTCAGCCCCGTGATGGCGGCGGGGTCGAGCACGTCGAGGTCGAGGTGCACCCACACCGCGTCGGCATCCGTCTGGCTCACGGCGTCTGCGAGCGCAGTGTCGGCGAGATCGACGGCGTCGAGCCGGGCGAGCGGGGTGTCGGCGAGGAACGCCGACTCGGCGACATCCAGATCGCGGGCACCGACCAGCACGGTGCGGGACGGCGCGATGCCGGGGGAGACCGCGAGTGAGGACTCGCCGTCGCCGAGCGCCGCGCGCAGTGCCATGCCGGCGAACGCGCCCGACACCGAGGAGTCCGGGGTGTGCAGGTCGCCGTGCGCATCGAACCAGACGAGGCCGAGACGCTCGTTGCGGGCGGCGGCGTGGGCGATGCCGCCGAGGGCGACGCTGCAGTCGCCGCCGACGATCACGATGCGGTCGGTCTCCGAGGCGAGGAGGTCGTCGATGCGGGCGCGGGTCTGCTGCAGGGTGCTCAGGCGGTGCACGCGGGTGCCGAGCGCGTCACCCGCCTCGAGCGGCACGTCCACCCGCACGCACGCCGATCGCGGCAGGTCGCCGGCGATCGCCTCGGCACCGTCGACGAGCTGCATGGCCCGCGCGGCGGGCGACCCCTGCCACTGCGGCACGACCACGAACCGGGTCATCGGGACTCCTTGCGACGGTGGGCGGGGAAGCGAGAGGGCCGGATGCCGCGGCATCCGGCCCTCTCGTGACCTCAGGGCTGCTGACGGTACTCGTCGGCCTGAGGGAGTGCCTGCGGCTGGGGGGTCGCCGCCGGGTTCAGGGCGGCGGGCGCGGCCCCGGCCTTGAGGGCGGCGAGACGCGCCTCGACCTCGGTGAGCTCGCCGACGTCCTCGAGCGACTCGAACTGGGCGTCGAGGCTGGATGCGGCCAGCTCCGCCTTGCCGGCGGCGAGGGCCTCCTGGCGGCGGATCTTCTCCTCGAAGCGGCCGATCTCGCTGGTCGGGTCGAGCAGGTTCACGCTCTTGACGGCGTCGTGCACCTTGTTCTGCGCCTCGGCGACCTTGGCGCGCGCGACGAGCTCGTTCCGCTTGGTCTTGAGCTCCTCCAGCTTGCCCTTCATGCCGTTCAGGCCCGACTTGAGCTTCTCGACGACCTCGGTCTGCGCCGCGATCTGGGGGGCTGCGGCCTTGGCCTCGGACTCCTCGGAGATCTGACGCTGGATCGCGATCTTGGCGAGGTTGTCGAACTTGTCGGCGTCGGCGAGGTTGCCGACCCCGCGGAACTCGTCGGCCTTGCGGCTGGCGGCGAGGGCCTTGTTGCCCCATTCGGCCGCGGCCTGCACGTCCTCCTGGTGGTCGCGCTCGAGCAGGCGCAGGTTGCCGATCGTCTCCGCGATGGCCGACTCGGCCTCGCGGATGTTGTTCGTGTAGTCGCGGATGAGCTGGTCGATCATCTTCTGCGGGTGCTCCGCCTGATCGAGCAGCGCGTTCACGTTCGCGCGCACGAGGGTCGAGATCCGTCCGAAGATCGATTCCTTGGCCATCGAAGTCCTTTCCGAGGGGGCCGCCCGCGCGGCACCGGCCGCGAGGCGGTCATGGGTGCGATTCGAGTCTATGCATCCGCGGGAATGGGGGCGAGAGGATGCCCCGACTCCGGGGATTCTCCCGGCGGACGGTGCCCGCGCAGCCCGCGGAGGGGCGGACGGGCGGGTCGCGGGCGGGTCGCGGGCTCGGTGT